>DJJR01000073.1:49339-63991 GCA_002434245.1 Pelosinus fermentans | reverse complement strand
AAATATATTATACGAGGAGGGAGAATTGTGTTTTCAGCAAAAGTCAGAAAGAGTTGCTGCGTAGGATTGGGTGCCATAATGATTGGTTTGATCATTACGGGATGTGGCGGCACGGAGACAATGATGCAGGAAAAAGCAGTACCGGTTAAAGCAATAAAGGTTATCCAGCAGGACGTAACGAGAGCCAATGAATATGCCGGACAGATACAGGGAAAAAATGAAGTAAAAATTCAGGCACGTGTATCAGGCAGTATTGTAGAAAAATTGGTTTCCGGCGGTGATGTGGTCAAAAAAGGGCAACCCTTGTTTCGCATCGACAGCATTCAATATGAAAGTACATTGCTTTCTGCCCAAGCGCAGCTGGTACAAGCCGAGGCCAATTGGGAAAACTCACGGATTGATACGGAGCGATATCAAAATCTGCTGAATGCGGCAGCTATTCCGGAACAGCGTCTGACTACTCAGAAAGCGACCGAACGCCAGAATGAGGCTTTAGTGGCCTCTTACCGTGCACTAGTAAAAAAGGCGCAGGATGATGTAAACAGTACCTTGGTTGTTTCACCAATCGACGGACGCATTGATGTAAATGATGTCGGCGTGGGAACCTATGTACAGGCAGGGAGTACCACGTTAGTCACGATGGGTGCTCTGGACTCGGTATTTGTGCAATTTAATATGAGTGAAAATGAATATCTTAATTTGCGGCAGGTTTCGCAGAACCATATTGCCAACAGCGGCTGGGGCGAAGATGTCATGATTACATTAAGCAATGGTGCAGTGTATCCGATAAAGGGGAAAGTCACACAGGCAGACCGGGGCTTGGCTAATAATAGTGGAACACTGACGTTAAAAGCCTCTTTCGCTAATCCTGACGGGATATTAATCCCAGGCATGTTTGCTAGAGTTAAAATCCCTGGCATACCAGAAAAAAATGCGTTGCTGGTTCCCCAGCGGGCTGTGCAGCAGGTTTTGGATAAATCTCTGGTCACAATTGTTAATGTCGACAATACAGCAGAGCCTCGGTCGGTAATTCTGGGGGAAAAGGTGGGCAGTTATTACCTTGTAAAAGAAGGATTAACCGCAAATGACACAGTTGTTGTAGAAGGGCTGACCAAGGTTCAGGAGGGGATGGCACTTGATGTGACTATCGTCACTCCCGATGAGTTGGAGCTATCAATTAACTCCTAGGAGGTGTACATAATCGTGGCGAGATTTTTTATTGAGCGTCCAATTTTTGCAATTGTTCTTTCCATTATGATTGTAGCAGTGGGAATGATTGCCGGACTGAATCTTCCCATCGCTCAGTACCCGCAAATTCAGCCGCCCACAGTATCAGTGTCGGCATCCTATATTGGCGCGAACGCTGAAGTTGTTAATCAGACGGTAGCCCAGGTGCTGGAGGAGCAGGTTAACGGTGTCCAGGGCATGAACTATATGAGTTCAAATTCCGATGATTCGGGTGCCTATAGTCTGGAAGTTGTCTTTGATCTGGGCGTCGATGGAGACATTGCTGCCGTTAAGGTACAGAACAGTGTCGCCCAGGCCAATGCCAATTTACCGGCAGAAGTTACCGCGGCTGGCATTACCACCAGAAAAGCATCTTCTGACATGGCTATGATGCTGAGCTTCTATTCGCCTAAGGGCACCTACGACAGTGTATTTTTAACTAATTATTTCAATGTCTACTTAAAAGATGCTATTAAGCGGGTCAATGGTGTCGGCGATGTGATGATTCTGGGGGCGGATTTTTCCCGACGTATCTGGATTAATCCGGATCGCATGGCGGAACTTGAGTTAACCGTTGCCGACGTGATTGAGGTCATTAAGGAACAAAATGTTCAGGCGCCAGCCGGTACAATTGGTGCCATGCCTGTACCCAAAAAGCAGGAGTTTCAATATACCGCGAAAGTGCAAGGGCGTTTAACAAGTATCGCTGATTTTGAAAATATTATCGTGAAGGCTCAGCCGAATGGCTCTTTTGTTTATCTGAAAGATATTGCGCGAGTCGAGAATGCCGGGAAAGACTTGAATTATTCCTCAAAACAAGATGGGGCCAATGCAGTTGCGGTGGGTATTCAGCTTACAAGCGACGCCAATGCAATGAATACCATCGCAGGAGTAAAAAATGCTGTGGCAATAATGAAAGAAAACTTTCCGCCGGATGTGAAATATCGATCCGTCTTTGATAATACAAATTTTATTGCTGAATCTATGCAAGAGGTTGTTAAAACCTTTTGTGAAGCAATGGTTCTCGTTATGATCATCGTATTTCTTTTTCTGCAAAGCTGGCGGGCAACGCTGATTCCGATGCTGGCCGTTCCCGTATCATTAATTGGTACCTTTGGTGCTTTCGTGCTTCTTGGATTTTCGATTAACACCCTGACACTGTTCGCTATGGTATTGGCCATTGGATTGGTTGTCGACGATGCCATTGTCGTTATTGAAGCAGTGGAGCATCACATCCGCTATAATAAACTGACACCAGTGGAGGCCACGAAACGAGCAATGGACGAAGTGGCGGGACCCGTTATTGCCATTGCTTTTGTATTGGCTGCAGTATTTGTTCCGGTTGCTTTCATCGGTGGTATGGTGGGTGTTCTCTATCGCCAGTTCGCCTTGACGATTGCTGTTTCTATGGCTTTATCTGCTCTAGTTGCTTTGTCGCTGACTCCGGCACTGTGTGCGATGTTGTTAAAACCCCATGAAGAACAGTCAAAGGACAGTGCTCTGGGCAGATTTTTTGCTAAATTTAATAACTGGTTTGACCGAACTACCAGTGCGTATAGTGAAACGGTGAAATCATTAATCTCTAAAGCGAAATATTGTTGTATCTTCTTGCTGATCATTGTAGTGGGGACAGTGTACTTATATAAAGTTGTTCCGACGACGTTTGTACCGGATGAAGATCAGGGATTTTTTGCGGTAGCTGTCAATCTGCCGGAAGGTGCGAGTATGAATAGGACGCAGGTCATAACCGATCAGGTGGCCAAAGAAATCAGAGAACAAGCAGGTGTTGAGCAGGTGATTGCGATTGCGGGTTTTGATATTTTGTCAAATGCTGCTAAAGCCAACACGGCGGTCCTGTTTGTTGGGCTCGAACCTTGGAGTAGCCGAAAAGACTCTGGGACCCAGATTGATTCCATCATCGGCCAGGTTCAGAGCAAAGGCGACCTGTTCCCGGAAGCTTCCATTATGGCATTTAACATGCCTTCTTTGCCAGGTCTGGGAATGGTCGGCGGCTTTACTATGGTATTGCAGGATATGACCGGTCACAGCAAGGAAGAATTGGATGCGATTACAAAAGAATTTGTGCTTGCAGCCAATCAGCTTCCGGAAGTGAGTGCCGTATACTCTACCTATAAAAGTGATTCTCCCGGCTATGAATTTGAAGTTGACCGGGAAAAGATAAAAAATTTGGGAATTGCGTTAAATGATGTATTTACGGCGCTGCAGGTCAATTTTGGCGGTACTCAGGTGAATGATTTCAACCAATTTAACCGTACCTATAAAGTGGTTATGCAGGCCGATACAATGTTCCGCAATGAAGCTGACATGACGCGCTTTATTTATGTCCGATCCTCGAATGGCTCTATGATTCCGTTAGATACCTTGATAAAACCGAAGCTAACTACAGGACCGTCCATTATTTCCCGTTTCAATGCTGCCCGCAGCATTCAGATCAATGGTTCTGTGGGAGAAAATTATAGTTCAGGGCAAGCCCTTGCTGTCATGGAGAAACTGGCTAAAGAAAAGCTGCCTTCCGGTTTTAGTGTGGAGTGGTCAGGACAAAGCCGGGAGGAAAAGAAGGCAGGCAGCACAACCATGCAGATTTTGGCATTAGCATTGGTATTTGTCTTTTTATGCCTGGCAGCGCTGTATGAGAGCTGGAGCGTTCCGTATGCTGTCATGCTTTCTGTGCCAACCGGCATTTTCGGGGCATTATTGTCTCAATATGCTATGAATCTGCAAAACAGCGTCTATATGCAGATCGGAGTGATTATGCTAATCGGTTTAGCCGCTAAGAATGCGATTTTGATCGTTGAATTTGCTAAAGTCAGGGTGGATAAGGGGATGGACCCGGTTAAAGCGGCTATTGAAGCTGCAGCATTGCGTCTCCGGCCGATCCTGATGACGTCTTTTGCCTTTATTATCGGGTGCCTGCCGCTGATGATGGCAAGCGGTGCCGGTGCCGGCGCGAGAAAAGCGATGGGAACTGCAGTTGTTGGTGGTATGACGATCGCTACGGCTTTTGGCATCTTCCTCATCCCGGTATTATTTGTGGTTGTGGAATGGACTGTGGCTAAATTGCATTGGAAGAAAAAGAAAAAAGAAACTTGTTCAGTATAAATACTGCTTAAGTAGCAGCAATCAAATAAAGGAATTCTAAAATGTAGAAATAGCATTCTACAGCCTCGAATGGGCTGTAGAATGCTATTTCTTAACATCGGGCTTACAGATCAATAGGAGCTTAAGCTTATTTATAGACTTGCAAGCTTTTTAGCAATTAAATACAGAATGCGATTTGAATCCATAATCATTTCTAAGAAGTTTTCGATTGGCTGGTTGGCAAGCTGGTCAATATCTAAACGGTTACTATAAGGAGCGAACAGAGCAGTATCAGATGAAATATTATTTAACACTGATTTCCACTTGCTGTCGAACTTGCTTCTTACACAATTGGTGTACAGCTTACCTGGGCTTCATGGGCTTTGGCAGCGATTGTTCCCGGAGTGGTTCCAATTAATTCCATATATTTTCTATAAATTGTATCCCCCCGGAAATTACGGCAATGCCAGATGCAAAAAGAATAGCGATTGAGGAATTAAAAGTTATGGGTTCCATAGTGATGATACCGTTGACACATTACAGTGGTGCGGCAGGTCCGATTCTTTTCGGAGCTGGATATGTAACACAGGCTGACTGGTGGCGGCTCGGGTTTATACTTACTACATTAATGTAATTATCTGGCTTGGAATCGGCGGTGTATGGTGGAAGGTGCTCGGACTCTGGTAAAAGAGGACACAAGTACGTCAACAAAGCCGATTAGTCCAACGTATAATTATGCGTTAGGCTAATCGGCTTATGGCTTTTCATGGTGTATGAAATCTTACTACCTGATAATGTAATGAATGCAAAGATCAGCGGTCTCAGATAAATCAAGGACATTACCATCAGATTTCTGCACAATCGAGTTGGATGGCTTATCTTTATTCACGAAAACGACTCGTGCCTGTTCACCATTTGTGAGAGCAACTAGATTACCAGAGAGAAAGTTCATCATATTTTCAGTAAAAGTAATACATGTTTTGGCATCAATGGAGTAAATATCCTGGCGCAATTTATCCAAACTGGAGTAAGGACTTAATGCACCAGGGGTGTCGCAATTAATTGTCAGGGATTCATCAAATAAATCAGCAACCGCTATAATCTTAGCATAAGGATGAATATCTTCTGAAGTTAGTTCATTGGGATAGCCATTGCCATCTTCTCTTTCATGATGATCTAATATACCAGAAAGTACGCTTTGTGCTATATTTGGTATCTTGCTTACTAGATCATATCCAAGGGTAGTATGAGTTTTATATAATTCATAGTCATCAGGAGCAAGACGATGGGATTTATTTAATATCTCTGTTGGCAGCTGCGATTTTCCTACATCATGCAGAAGTCCAGCTAAAGCAATAGCACTGACACTCTCAGGAGGAAACTTGAGCCATGTGGCGATAAGGGCTGCAATTGCACTTACATTAACACTATGACGGAAAGTGTAATCGTCACATTGGGGTAAATTATATAATTGGTCAATTGCATTGCCTGTGGCAGAGATATTTTCAACGATATCATCGGCAGTATTGGTAAATGTTTCAATGGGAACTTCCTGGGTTTGACGAATGTCTTCAAAAGTTTTTTGAACAGTTGTTACAGATTGATTATAGCTGTTCATGAATTTTTGAATATTAGGATCGGTTATGGGATTTGCTGTTATTTCAGCAATGATCGATACTTTGTCAATGTCCCAGTTTTGTAGATTTTTGATTAAAGCTTTACTGATAATCGTACTTTCACTTGCTAATATTTTCCCGTCACTTGTGCAGGCATCCCGCGCTAACTCCATGCCCGGTACTAAGAACTCGATTTTTTGATCGATAATTTTATGTGCTTTTTGAGGTTTAATACTACTCATCTGCTACACCCCGTATAAAATTTAGTATCTTAGAACGCTATCTTCCATAAATAACTATAAATTTCCTGCATTTAATAACAATACTCAAAACTCACTAGACAAATCTATGAAGAGGAAGTATAATCCATATTAAATGATCATTTAATTATGGATTAAAGTTGAAAGAATATGGGAGGAAAAATGAAGAAGGAAATAATGACAGATAAGCCGGCAGTTCATAAAATAATGACTGCAGCAGCTCCTTTGTTCGCACAAAAAGGATTTGCGGCAGTATCTGTAAAAGAACTTGCAGAAGCTGCCGAGGTAAATATTGCTCTGATTTCATATTATTTTGGTGGAAAAGAGAAGCTTTATGCTGCGATACTGGAAGCTCAGTTTGAATTAGTAGACAATATAATTGTTTTAATTCGCAATGAAGAAAATTGCCCCATCGAAAAGATAAGGCATTTTTCACAAAGATTTATAAAAGTACATAAATCGCATCCATATATTCATCGTCTGCTTTATGGGGAAATTATAAATGCTACGAACTGTTATGAAAGTATTGTAAAGCCGGGGATTTTGCGTCATCATGATTTTTTAACGGAATGTATCCAAGAAGGAATAAGTAATGGGAAAATCCGGTCAGATGTAAAACCTGACTGTGCTAACCTACTTTTAGGAAGCCTTTTACACTTTTATTTTATCAGTAATCATCTTGCCGATGAATTTTTGGAGCCCAGAAAAGATAAGGCTGAATACTACATGGCAGAAGCCATCGAAATGTTTCTTAGAGGTGTTTTGAACAATCCTACATAAAAATGTCTTGTAATAAATTCTTTTTTTTAGAGTTTATTAAATAAATGTTTAATTTAAAAACAATGTTAAATAGTAGTTGTACTTACTATAAAGGAGTGGAAAGATGCAGAAGTTAAGTAAGAAAAAAGCATATTATGGTCTGGCTGCAGGTATTCTTTTGATAGCTGTAGTCGCAGGGATTATCATCAAAGGACATTCTAAATCTGCTGCAGTTGTTGAAGAGGTTGCGTTGGTTCGTACTGCAGTTGTCGAGAATGCGGCTGCAGCTCAAAATTATATTTATTCCGGTGAAGTTAAGGGGCGCTTTGAAAGTCAGCTGGCTTTTCAGGTTGGCGGAAAAATAGTCAAACGGCATGTGCAGCTAGGCAGTGTTGTAAATGCTGGTGATGTACTCATGGAAATAGACGCCAAAGATGTTAGGCAGACGGTTAATAGTGATGCAGCGCAAGTATATTCCGCTGAGTCTCAAGTAAAGTTGGCGGAAAGTAATCTAAAGCGCTACCAAAAGTTATATGAAGGGGGAGCGATTAGTGCAGCGCAACTTGATCAATACGAAAATGCCTATGATGTGGCTGTCGCAAGCCTTCGTCAGGCTTCTGCACAATATGCTCAAGGGTCTAATCAGTTAGACTATAGTGTTTTATATGCTGATAAAGCAGGCGTTATATCTAGTATAACAGCAGAAGCGGGGCAAGTAGTTGCAGCAGGACAATCTGTAATTACTATCGTACAAGATGGAGAGCGGGAAGTTGAAATTAGTGTTCCTGAGAATCGTATTGATGAATTTCGCAAGTTGGGACAGCTTAAAGTTACTTTTTGGGCATTGCCTGCCGTTAATGTCGATGCTGCTGTTAGAGAAATTTCTCCTATGGCTGATGCCATATCTCGTACCTATAAAGTCCGGGTAAGTTTACTGGATCCTCCCCAAGAAGTAAAGTTGGGGATGACGTCTACGGTAACAGCAGCTAATGGAGGGAATCAGCAAGTCGCAGCCTATATTCCCCTAGCCTCGATTTATCAAAATAATGACACTCCTGGAGTTTGGGTCATAAATAATGAGAGTGTAACGCTTCGTTCCGTTAAAATAGGTGCCTTTGGCGATGGAAAGGTTCAAGTACTGGAAGGACTCCAAAATGGAGATGTGATTGTTACAGCAGGAGTGCATAAATTAAAAGAAGGGCAAAAGGTTCGTAGTAGCGGTGATACGTTATGAAGAATTTTAATCTTACTGAATGGTCTTTAAATCATAAGCAATTTATCTATTTTTTTATTGTATTATTCTTTATTATGGGAGTCGTCTCCTATAATAACCTGGGACGTATGGAAGATCCTGATTTTACAATAAAACAAATGATTGTTCAAGTTTCCTGGCCTGGAGCCACTGCTCGTCAGATGGAAGAACAGGTCACTGATAAAATTGAAAAAAAATTGCAGGATTTACCTGGTCTTGACTATGTGAAAAGTTATTCTACTCCGGGACAAACCATTACTTACGTATATTTAAAAGATACCGTTCTCAAGAAAGATGTCCGGTCTACATGGCTGGAAGCTCGTAATATGATAAATGATATGAAAAGTACCCTCCCTGAAGGGGCTTTGGCTCCCAATTTTAATGATCGATTTGATGAAGTATATGGTGTCGTCTATACACTTACAGGTGATGGATACACCTATGAGGAAATGCGGGAAAAGGCAGAAAAGATTCGCCGCCTGCTCCTCGATGTTCCTAGCGTAAAAAAGGTTGTACTCCTTGGAGTGCAAACCGAAAAGATATATATTGAGATAGAAAATAACAAGCTGTCTCAACTGGGAATTGATCCAAGTACTATTGCTTCTACTCTGCAAGCACAAAATGCCATGACTGCTTCAGGAATGTTTGAAACAGCTTCTGATAATGTTTATTTACGTGTTACAGGAATGTTTGAAGATGTAGAGTCCATCCGTAATGTACCAATTAAAGCCAATGGAAATACATTTCGTTTAGGGGATATAGCCAAAATCAGCCGCAGCTATGCAGAACCTACTGATCCTAAAATGTTTTATAACGGACAGCCTGCTATTGGAATTTCTTTGGCAATGGAGCCAGGCGGAAATATACTGACTCTAGGCAAGAATTTAGAAAATGCCATTGAACAAATCAAAAAAGAGCTGCCAGTGGGATTAGAACTGAATCAGACTGTGAATCAGCCGAAGGTTGTAGAAACATCCATTGATGAATTTGTAGAATCCTTAGCAGAAGCAGTTATTATTGTTTTGATTGTGAGCTTTCTTAGCTTAGGGATGCGTTCAGGTATCATCGTGGCTCTTTGTATTCCATTAGTGATTGCAGCCGTGTTTACTTTTATGAATTTCATGGGGATTGATCTGCAGAAAATTTCCCTGGGTGCTCTCATTATTGCACTGGGGCTTTTAGTTGATGATGCCATCATCACAATTGAAACGATGTCTGTAAAATTAGAGCAAGGCTGGACACGATTTAATGCTGCTTGCTATGCTTATACTGCAACAGCCTATCCGCGATTAACAGGTGCCTTGGTTACTTGTGCCGGTTTTGTTCCTGTTGGTTTTGCAAAAGGAAGTGCTGCTGAATATTGCGGCAGTATTTTCACAGTTGTAGCATTGGCATTATTGTTATCTTGGGTTGCAGCCGGCACAGTAACACCTTTATTGGGATATCTGTTCATAAAGGTAAAAGCAGCCGGTGCCGAAGGAAAGGAACACGATATTTATGATACTAAATTTTATCGACACTTTAAAGGAATTCTAATATGGTGTTTAGATCATAAGAAACCAGTTATATTAGGAACCGTAGCGTGCTTTCTTGGTGCTGTATTCGCAATGAGTCTGATTAAACAGGAGTTCTTTCCCGCATCTACCAGGCCAGAGCTAATTGTTCAACTGAAGCTGCAGGAAGGAGCCTCATTGAAAGCTATGGAAGAAGTTGCTGAAGAATTTGCCAAAGAGATAGACGGTGATCCTGCCATTGATTATTATACATATCACGTAGGGGAAGGCGCTCCTCGCTTTGTCTTAAGCTTTGAACCTACTTTTAATAAAACCAATTTTGCGGAGTTTATTATTGTTGCCAAAGATGCTAAGACTCGTGATCTATTATCCCAGAAAGTCAATACTATGTTAAATGAAAAGATTAGTAGCGTACGGGGGCATACGAAAGTAATTGCCAACGGTCCTTCGGCAGACTATCCTGTTATGATACGAGTTCGAGGCTATGATCCTGAGAAAGTCAGAGTAATCGCTCAGAAAATGCGAGATACCATGGCAGCTCATCCAGGTGTAAAGAATATAAACTTTAACTGGGATGAAAAAAGTAAAGTGATACACTTTGAAATTGATCAGGATAAAGCAAGAAAACTCGGAGTGGATACACAGTCATTAGCGTCTTCGCTGCAAACACAATTATCCGGTGCATCCATTGCGGATTTTCGTGTAGAGGATAGAACCATCAGTATGGTAGTTAGAGGTGCCCTACAAGATAGAAATGACATTTCTCGTATTAAAGACTTAAATGTTCATATCGGTAACGGAAAATATGTCCCAGTGGACCAAATAGCAAAAATAAGTTATGATGCAGAAGATGGAATTCTGTGGAGACGAGGCTTGAAGTCTATGGTTATCGTGCAGGCAGAAGTAAACCCAGGATTTATGGGAAATAACGTTACACAAGATGTTTATGATACTCTTAAAGAGTTACGTGATGATTTACCTTTTGGTTATACCATTGAAGTAGACGGAGCGTTAGAGGATAGTGTAAAAGCTGCTAAATTCATTACTGAGCCTGTACCTATGATGTTGGGAGCAATCATGATCCTCTTAATGATTCAACTGCAGAATATACCCAAAATGATACTGACATTATTAACAGCACCTCTTGGCATCATTGGTGTAGTTATGGGGCTTTTACTTACGGGACATCCAATTGGTTTTGTTGTCCAGTTGGGGATTTTGTCCTTATCCGGGATTATTATGCGTAATTCAGTAATCTTGATAGACCAAATTGAGCAACTGGTTTCAAATGGAGAATCCCTGTGGGATGCAGTTATTGATGCGACAGTCATTCGCTGCCGTCCTATCTTATTAACGGCAGCTGCGGCAATCTTAGCAATGATTCCCCTATTCTCCAGCGTATTTTGGGGACCAATGGCAGTGGCGATTGCTGCGGGATTATTTGTTGCTACCATATTAACGCTGTTAGTATTGCCGACCATGTACGCAGCTTGGTATAAAGTACATAGGGAAATACCGCGAAATAAGGATAATGAGGTTAATTTTTCTGAGTAAACCAAGATGATATTCTAATTAGATTCTCGGTATAACCAAATATGGGAGGTGCGGCGTGGAAATGGAACAAATTGCTTTCACTCTTATCTTACATGCAGGAAATGCACGCAGCTACTGTTTCGAGGCCCTAGGCTTTGCGCGAATCGGAAAACATAAAGAGGCTTTTGAATGTCTCAAGGAGTCAACTAAAGAATTACAAAAAGCGCACACCTTGCAAACGAATCTATTGCAAACGGAAGCAAAAGGTGAAAAGCAAGAAATGAACTTGTTAGTAGTGCATGCTCAAGATCACCTAATGAATGCATTATTAGCAAGGGATTTGATTAAAGAAATGATTGGCATGATACAAGAGAGATCATCATAGTGGTAAGTATTGAAAATACTAATGCAATCTATAAGATATTCTGAATATACCTAGCGCTATTTTTGAAGTAAGATTTAGATAAATAACTAAGAGCAAAACTTAATGATTAAAATAGCCAAGGAGGAATATTAAAATGAATAATGCTTATTTCCAGATTCCCCTCCCCAAAAATGAGCCTGTAAAAGCTTATATGCCGGGATCTCCTGAACGGGAAGCTTTACAGATGGAGCTCCAAAGACAATTAGCAAATCCGATTGAAATACCTATGATTATTGGTGGAAAAGAAGTTCGTTCCGAACATAAAGAAAAAATGATTTGCCCTCATGACCACAAAAAAGAGATTGGTGAATATTGTATTGCAGGTGAAAAAGAGTTGCTCATGGCAGTTGAAGCCGCTGAGGCAGCAAAAGAAGAATGGGAGAACATGCCTTGGGAGCATCGCGCTACGATTTTCTTAAAAGCAGCGGATTTATTGACAGGAAAATATAGAGCGAAGATAACAGCCTCTTGCATGCTTGTACAAAGTAAAAATGCTTATCAGTCAGAAATTGATATTATCTGCGAATTGGCCGATTTTCTTCGCTTTAATCCCTACTATGTACAGGAAATTTATAAACAACAGCCTAACAGTACAGATGGAGTATGGAATCGTGTAGAATATCGTGCATTGGATGGCTTTGTGGCAGCAATCACTCCTTTCAACTTCACCTCTATCGGTGGAAATCTTTCTACAGCTCCAGCTATGGTTGGCAATACGGTCTTGTGGAAGCCATCCTCTACGGCGGTGTTATCTAACTATTACATTATGCAAATTCTTATGGAAGCGGGTTTACCTGCAGGTGTTATCAACTTTGTACCATCTAGAGGGGGTGACTTTGGCAACGTCGTTATTAGTCATCCAAAGATGGCGGGTGTCCACTTTACGGGTTCTACAAATGTATTTAACGGGATTTGGAAGCAAGTCGGTGAAAACCTTAATCAATATGTTACGTACCCTCGTCTTGTAGGTGAGACAGGAGGAAAGGATTTTATCTTTGCTCATGAATCTGCAGATGTTGAAGCTCTTACATGCGCCATCGTTTTAGGAGCTTTTGAATACCAAGGGCAAAAATGCTCAGCAGCATCTCGTGCTTATATTCCCGAAAGTCTTTGGAGTAAATTAAAAGGACGTCTTGAAGAGGAAATTGGGAAGATTAAGATGGGTGATGTTTCTGATTTTACCAACCTGATGAATGCTGTAATTGACCAAAAATCATTTAAGAATTGTCAAAGCTACCTGAGCTATGCAAAGGAATCTAAAGATGCCGAAATCATTATTGGCGGCGGAAGCGATGATCGTGTGGGATATTTTGTAGAGCCTACTGTGATAGTGGCAAAGACGCCTGCGTTTAAGACCATGGTAGAAGAAATATTTGGCCCGATTATAACCATTTATGTATATCCCAATGATAAACTGGACGAAGCCTTAAAAGAATGCGATACTGCAACGCCGTATGGATTAACGGGGGCTGTATTTGCACAGGACAGAGCAGCAATTATCAAGATGGCAAAGGCATTGAATCATGCAGCTGGCAACTTTTATATCAATGACAAACCGACGGGCGCAGTGGTTGGACAGCAGCCATTCGGCGGCAGCCGCGGGTCAGGAACCAATGATAAAGCAGGCAGTGCCATTAACCTATATCGCTGGATGAGCCAGCGTGCAATTAAGGAGACGCTGGTTTCCCGCACCGTAGTAAATTATCCTTATATGATAACGGATTAATCGCTCAAATAGCCTGAAATCTTCTAAATGCAGTCAAATCAATAGTTAGATGCAGCAGCACGCCGATTAGCCTGACACAGTATGCGTCAGGCTAATCGGCGTGCTGTACCACAGGCTGCAGGAGAAATCAAATGGCAGACTCAGCTTTACTATAGTATAGTGAATGGGTTACACTAGTCATAATCTAACAGCGTTTGTGATTTACTTGGATTGCATTGAGAAAGAATTGGAGCTTACGACTTATGAAAAAATATAAAAAAATATATGTAGAAATAACAAATATTTGTAACCTAACATGTGATTTTTGTCCTGAAACCAAAAGAAAACCTGAATGCATGTCAGAAGCTGCATTTACAGAAATTCTGGATCAAATTAAACCTTTTGCAGATTATATCTACTTACATGTAATGGGGGAGCCTTTATTGCATCCTAAATTAGGTCGTCTTCTGGATTTAAGTCACGAAAAGGGGTTTAAAGTAAACATTACAACAAACGGTACTTTGATCGCTGCCGCAGCAGAGACGTTAATTGAAAAACCGGCAGTGAGGCAAATCAATTTTTCACTTCATAGTTTTGATGGAAATCAGAAGGGCATATTGAAGGATGAGTATATTGATAATATTTTAAATTTTTCTAACAAGGCAGCAGCAGAGTCAAACATCATTATATCCTTACGATTATGGAACTTAGATGAAGCACTACTGACAGCGGATCAAAGAAAAAGAAATGTAGAGATCCTTTATAAAATTGAAGAGAATTTTAAACTGCCTTATAAAATACAGGGAAATTTGTCTGAAGCAAAAGCGTTAAAATTAAGAGATCGAGTATATCTCAATCAGGATTATGAGTTTAAATGGCCTGATTTAAACGAGGAAGAGGACTTCACACCAGGATCTTGCTTTGGTTTAAGAAAGCAAGTTGCTATTTTAGTCGATGGCACAGTAGTACCCTGCTGTCTTGATGGGGAAGGGATCATTAACTTAGGTAATATTCATGAAAAACAATTTTCTGATATTGTACACGCAAAAAGAGCAGAAAATATAAGGCTTGGTTTTTGCAATACTCATGTGGTGGAAGAACTGTGCAGAAAATGCGGGTATAGAAGAAGATTTAACAAATAGATTTTCGTCTTAGTGTTTCAACTGTTTTTCGATAATTATATTTATCTGTCATTATCAAGAAAAGCCCTTTAAAAAGGGGATAGAAAATGCGTGGGAAAAAATAATCGAACCGCAGAGACGC
>DJJR01000073.1:33538-49152 GCA_002434245.1 Pelosinus fermentans | reverse complement strand
AGACGCAGAGAACACAGAGAACAGATAGATAGGGTTAAAAATCTCCTCAGCGTCCTCTGCGTCTCTGCGGTTAAATCGTTCGATTTGCTCTGTTCGTCATTATCAAAAAAGCCCCTTAAAAAAAGCATCGAATGTCTTTTCTGACACTCCTGTGATTTATTTCATAGCCGTTGCGAGCGCCAGCGAAGCAATCTTCCTGTCTGCAAAGAGAGATCGCTTCGCTAACACTCACTATGTTAGAACGAATTTGTAGGACGGTTTGTCAATCCCAGAAAACTATGATAGTATATTTGCGTATAAGAAGATTGCTGCGTTTTCATAAATTTACAAACTCGTAATTGTATTTTTAATGAAAAGAAAAATTAAAGTAATTAAAAATATTCTTATATTAATATATAAGCAATAATGAATGGAGAAATGAAATTATGATGGATTTGCCAAATTGCCCAAAATGTAATTCAGAGTATACTTATGAAGATGGAAGTCTTCTGATCTGTCCAGAATGCAGTCATGAGTGGACTTTAGAAGGTGAAAACAGTGAAGAAAAAAAGATTGTCAAAGATGCAAACGGGAATACCTTAAACGATGGTGATTCTGTATCAATTATTAAGGATCTTAAGGTAAAAGGAAGCTCATCGGCACTAAAAATAGGTACAAAAGTAAAAAATATACGTTTGGTGGATGGCGATCATAATATTGATTGTCAGATTGAAGGTTTTGGAGCTATGAAATTGAAATCTGAATTTGTTAAAAAGATATAAACTTGATTCTCATGTGTATACCCCTGTGTTGATAAAATTATAACTACAATACTCAATAAAGTGAAGATACCCCTGAGTTAACTCGATTAGGGGTATCTTCTTTAGTTTTTGCAAAATGGATTTACTTTTTGCAGGAAAATGTGTTTTAATAGCAAATAAAAAGCAATATATACCAAATAACTCGCAGAAATTTGCCAAGTATTACATTCAAATGGGAGTGATCTTTTTGCGATATACAAAAGCAATTTCTAAGAAAATGAGAGAATTGTCCAATCAAGCTTATGAGCGGGAGCTGAGCAAAGAGTTGGAGAGTTTAGCAGGGAAATTTACACTATGGCAGGAAAATGAACTGGATATTTGGGACTTGGAAGAGGCAATCCATCAGTTTCATAATGGTGCAGCGAGAGAGCTTTATAAACGGTACACAATGGTATCACCGGAGCTGATTCTACCTTATGCGTTGTATAACAATATTATTGCCTATGAGGAACTGCCTGAGGAAATTGCCGATGAGATTAAAATGAGGACAGCTTTATATAGGAATAATTGAGAGCAGAGGTGCTTTGATGAAATTAAATGATTTTGAGCAATATGTGGATGACGTTATTATGGAGCGTGGGCGGCAGTATTATAAAGAGGAAAGAATTGGGGTTATTGATAAGCAGCAGGATCATCGATATGTGATCACTGTCACCGGCAGTGACGATTATTTGGTTGTCGTACAGCTGGATGAGCAAGAAACAATAGTAGAAGCAGGGTGCAACTGCCCTTATACTGGCGGACCGTACTGCAAGCATATGGTAGCTGCGCTTTTAGCATTGCGCAAAGGAGAAGCGCATACTGTGGCTGCTAAAAAGGTAAGCTCTGAGAAAAAAGCAGGAACTGTTTTACCAGTGAAGACAAGCCTTCGGGAACAGCTTAAAAGCGTCCTATCTTGCCAACCCAAGGAAAAACTCATTAATTTACTTCTGAACATAGCGGAAAATGATTTGACCATTGCCGATGAAATCAAAGCAGAGTTTAGCTCTGGAAGTGGCGAAAAAGAAAAGTGGATTCGCTTAATGCGGCGCTATATTGAACAAGCAGAAGAAGATGATGGTTTTATTAGTTACCGTAATTGTCAGCGTGCTGTTGAAGGAGCTTACAAAGTGGTAGCGCGGGCACGGAGGGCTTGCGATGAACAAGAATATGAACTTGCTGTGGATTTGGCATTATGTGTGATGTGTGAAATGACTGATATGCTGCAGTCTGCAGATGATTCAGCAGGAGATGTGAGCACCGTTATCTATGAAGTACAGGATGTATTAGTCCAGATTACTGACACGGTTCCCCCGGGACCGAAGGCGGAAAAGTGCTTTCTCAAAATTCTTCACGAAGCAGATCAAAGACGTTATGATGACTGGACGGAATGGAGAATGGACTTGCTGCATTTTTGCATCGCGGTGATCCAAAGTCCTAGGCAGCGAGAGCAATTTGAACAATACTTGAGGAAACTTTCTTTACAGATGGAAGAAAAGGATCAGGACGCTTTTTCTCAGGAATATGAGTTTGAGGCGATTGCCCTTTTGCAATATGAACTGATTGATAAATTTGATGGTAAAAAAGCTGCTGTGGATTTTCTTTATGAACATCGAAATTTTTCCCGCTTTCGAGAACTAGCGATACAAGAGGCACTGGCAGTACAAGATTATACTAAGGCAGAGATGTTAGCATTGGAAGGTGAAGAGAACGATCATAAATTGCCAGGGCTGATAAAAAAGTGGAAAGAGCTTCGCGTTAAGGTGTATAGACTAACTAATCAATTGGATAAGATGCGGGAGGTAGGCCGTGAGTTGGCATTATCCGGTGATTTTACCTGCTATCAGAATTTAAAGGCTATGTATGATTCGGCTGAGTGGGCGCAAATTTATCCTGGTATTTTGGTAGAGCTTGCAAAACAATCCAGATATATGGGCAATAATTATACTTCTGCTATTATTGAAGAGCAGGAATGGGAAAAGCTTTTAGAATATGTTCAAAAGAATCCTCATCGTATTGTGGAGTTCTACCGTCCGTTACTAACAAAATACCCGGAGCAGGTTTATGAGCTCTTTAAAGAAGAGATCCTCCAGGACGCAGCTCGTAGTTCAAATCGATCTCATTACAAAAATATCTGTTCACGTTTACGATTATTAGTAAAAATCGGCGGCAATCGTATTGCGGCTGATTTGGTTAAGCACTTGACTTTCGAATACATGCGCAGACCTGCTTTTTGCGAAGAGTTAAAAAATGTGAAAGTAAAATAATTATACAAAGTGCCATTATAGACCTAAAAGGGATATGACATTAAAAAAGAGGCAATGCTAATAAATCGACATTTATAAATGTAGTAAGTATTGGGTGTTCTGTTGGCCTTTCTCCCGTCAGGTATACATGTTCTATTGAACCCAGAATTGTTCTTTGTGCTGTTTATTGCACCTCTTCTGTTTAATGACGGAAAGATAATACCACGGGGTGAACTGTGGAATTTACAGCTGTCTTATTATTGGCTTTGGGATTAGTTTTTGTAATTGTTTTTGTTATGAAAAAAAGATCAGCGTAGGTCAATGATTCTTACATCTTTAATCTGAGAGCCAAGATCAACCGTCGTTTCAATGAGTAAAACTAAATTACCATTTCTTGTGTTCAATGTCAGTTCTGGATAGGCTGTTAGTAACGCTTCTTGCACTAACCCTTTTTCCGGAGTTCCTTCTATTGTAATCGTCAATTTGTCGACAAACCCTTCTTTGGCTACTGTTAATAATACCCGTCCCGTAGTAGCGGAAACAGTACTTACAGCATCTGCTATTACTCGGCCATAAAGATTCATATCGCCGACGATAATCATATCATCAGTACGTCCTTTAATTTTAATTGATCGCAGCGGCAGCCAGCAGCTGCATTTTGTCCAGCGTGCTCTGTCTCCTGACCGATAGCGAAGTAAAGGCATTCCTTCTCTGCGAATAGTAGTAAACACCAGTTCACCCTCATCAGCTGGCTTACCAGTAACCGGATCAATGATTTCTGTGATAAGATGCAGATCATTGAGATGGAAGGCACTGCATTCTGGAAGGGAAATCGTTTGAGCACCGCCAATTTCTGTTGAGCCATAGCTGTCAAAGACCGCTGCACCCCAATATCCAGTAAATAACTCTTTATGTGCTAACGTCAATATTTCACCAACCGATATGATTTTATCAATAGGAGAGTGATAGCCTAATTTCTGTGCCTCACGGGTTAGGGCAGTCATATAGGAAGGGGAGGAGAAAATCACGTTTGGTGAAAAGCGATTCATCCAGCGAATTGTTTCTAGTGGATTGTCAGCACCAACGTTTAGTGGCAAACCACCTGCACGTTCTACAGCACGCTGCACACTAGAACCGCCGATCCACAGTCCATGTCCAATGGGCAAAGCAATTAGGGCAACCAGTCTTCCTGTATGGGCAATACGAAGTGCTGCGCCATACAGATTGGATAGCATCTGTATTTCTCGATAGGTATAATACATTCTTTTGGGCTCACCTGTTGTACCCGAAGTCGTAAAAACAGCCGAAAATTTTTCTTCAGGAAGACAGAAAAAATCCTGCCATTGTCGGATATCGCTGGCGGTGGTAAAGTCAAGCCGATGCAAATCAGCGGCTGTTCGTATATCGTCCGGTCGTATGGTGCATTTGTCAAACATTCGCTGATAAAAGGGGGAGTGTGCATATACATAGTGTATCGTGTTGCGGAGCCGCCGTTCTTGAACGGCAGTAATTAATTCCGGCTTCATTCCATATTCCATCATGCCATGAAAAACAGTGCCAGCTTTTTTGACAACCACCGGCTGACAATTACGCTCTTCAAAGCGCCGCAGCGTTCTATCGATCACTTCTGCAATCATAATTCTTCTCCTATAACCTTGTCAGTAGCTTATTTTATAATTCTTTTTCATTATGTCCGAACAAATAGCCCTTATGCATAATAAAAGGCAAAGTATATCAGTTAGGATTTCTGCGGACACACTGTTACTAGATTCTTTTATAGGAGACTGCTTTATGGATATTCTTCTGATTAAATGTATTGCTAGTGGGTTTCTTCTTGCTGCTCCCATCGGACCTGTCAATCTAATTTGTATGCGATATACCTTGAGTGAAGGACGCATGTCTGGTCTTATGGCAGGGATGGGAGCAGCGTTGGCTGATGCCTTATATGGCGCGGCGGCAGCAGCGGGATTAAGTATACTTACTACTTTTATTTCTCAATATGATGCTGTCTTTCGCTGGGGAGGCGGAGTATTCATTTTTTTGCTTGGTATTGCAACCTTTCGTGCCCAACCGAAGAGTACATCTGACAACAAAAATTCAAAGCATAGTCTTCATAAGCTTTGTGCAGGAGTATTTCTTTTGACATTAACTAATCCTGTTACCATATTTACCTTTATTGCGGTTTTTTCATCCTTTGGTATTTCCGCACTTGTAACAGATCTGTCGACTACATTATTAGCCGCTGTGGGAGTCTTTATTGGTTCAGCACTTTGGTGGGGCGCTCTTACCAGTATAGTATGTCTTTTCCGCAGCAGAGTAACGCCCCATGTCATCGTTCAGATTAATAAAATAGCAGGCATTATTATAAGCCTGCTGGGTATTGCTTCTATCGCAGGAGTATAATTCTAAATGAGATGAAGGTGTTATTTTTCATACTTATATGTTGTTATGACCAGGAGTTTTCAGTTCTGGTTATTTTTTATGCAATTTTTCTTATGCTTTATTATGGACGGAATCGTGTAATTGAGGGTCATACCAGTGGTTTTTTATTTTCTGAGAATAAGATTAACACGCTATGTAACCTTTAATGGTGATCATACATAAAATAACATGCGGATAGTTATATTCAGCTAGAAAAAAAGGAGAAGAAATAAATGTCTAATATCAATTCATTTACATTTCCTTTGGGGGCCATCGTGTCGGTTATTACGAACTCAGGTGTAGTATACGTAGGAACCCTTTTAGAAGTACGTCATTGTAATGATTCTAATGAGCCTGGTCTGCAATTTCTGTTTATTCAATTAACTATTGCTGTTGGACCGTATGTTGTGGGAGAATTGGTTGCAATCAATATTAATGAAATAACTTCAATTGGTCCCATTATAATCTCGTAAAGGAAGAACACGTAAAAATAATAACTCCTTAGGCCTAATTGCTTAAGGAGTTGTTAGATTTCAGATACATTTTGAGACGTTTCTCATTCCATATTATAAGTGATATTTATTGATAGATGAATTGGGATATACTAAATCATAAATATTTGAGCAGGAGAGATTTTATGGAGTATCTAGAATTTCTACAAGCTGATATCCTATGTTTATTATATGATTACGGAGAAATGACAGCGAAAGAAATAAACTCAGTATTGGGAAGTGACCATGAAGATGTAGAATCTGCTCTTTTTCAATTGGTGATTGAGGAAAAGATTCGAGAAGTAGCGGAAGAAAAATATACTGCTGTAGATGAATTAAAAGTAAAGCGACTAAAGAAAGATTTTCCAATTGTGTTTTAAAGGGATGGAAGAAGAAATTTAATCGTCTTGCCCTTGGGTGAGACGATTTTAGTATTTACAAACAATTCCAGCAATATTTAATATTTATAATTTACACAATTGCGTTTTTTAATAGAATAAACTTTTTAATTGACAATGATTATTGATTAATATATATTTACATCAAGAACAATAAATGGTAAGAATTAAAGGAGTGAATAATCATGACAATGTTAAAGAAAATCGGTGCATTCATTATTGAAGAATTAAAAAGACAGGGCGAAATCATGCAAAAAACAGGATTCCATGATTAAATGAATATATTGATGTATAACAATATGTCTTGAAGCTGTGTTTAGGAAGAAACATCCTATGCATGGCTTTTTTTCTTATAATCTCATAAAACTCTAAAGGGACTGTTTATAATGCGGGAGGAACGCAATGAAAGTTATCAACAACCATTCACAGGTTATTAACAGGTTTATCCACAAAAAAGTCGTCTACCTTTTATATGGTAGACGACTTTTTTGTAGTTTTATATCAGCCAAATCTTTTACTTAGGCAAGTCTGGGTAACGTGTTTGCTCCATGAGGCATGATATGGGTTTTCAAGTTTTGTCCGCGTTTTGCATAAACTAACTCTAGCGCTTCGTTTAGGGTTTTAACAATCGTAATGTTCGCTTTCTTCAAAAGATCAGAATCTAAGGACGAAACTAATAGCAGATCAAATTTTTCTGCTGACTCGCAAAAATAGTAGCCAATATATTTTGAAATGCTATAATCAGCTCTTAAAGCATCTTCCCGCTCCAAAACAGTGTCATAGGCTAAAATCATTTCCTGTACGTCTGCATTACCGCCAAGTCCTTCAGGGCTTTCAGTCAGAATAATCATCGTTCCGCCCGGTTTTGTCGCCTCGCGTGCATTAATCAGTGTTTTAATGGATTGATAGAGATTGACGTCTTTCGGACTGCCGCCTGCCGAAGCAATAACTAAGTCTGCTTTTTCCTGAATCGTTACACCATCAATAGCATCTACCAGCTTCCGCCCTTTGTCATGGGCATCCTTGAAATGTCCTGCTACAGCGCCTGCGATTCTTCCTTCTGCAGTTACGACATTGAAAAGAAATGACGGTTTTGCAAGGCTGGCTGCTTCCAGCATATCCAAATGAATCAGGTTGGTATCATCGTTGCCGGAACGTACATCCGGGTGAGGTCCTAACCCTCTGGTTGGATTAAGTGACAAGGCATGATTTTTCATAACGGTTTCATAGGAGGAAATACCAGGCAGTACATATTTCTTGCCACCGGACCACCCAGCCAGGAAATGATAAACAATACCGCCAGTCAAAACAAGGTGATCACATTCCATTGCCTGCTTGTTGAGCCGCACAGGTGTGCCAAAAGAAGTCGTACCACAATCAATCAGATTCTCCTGGTCCATGCAATCGTGATCAATGACCTGAAACCGATCAGCCAATTTTGGTCCAAGCAATAGTCTATGCTCTTCTGCTGTTTGTGGGCGGTGAGTCCCCAGTGCGCAGATAAAAAGAATATCTTCATCCCTTATTCCACCCCGATTTAGTTCCTCAACCACTAATGGCAAATATAAGTCCGTTTTCTGCCAGGCTCGGGTAATATCGGGGATAACAATGCAAACCCGTTCTCCTTCTCGTACTAGATTGGCAAGCCGCTCACTGCCAATGGGATTTTCCAGTGCTGTTTGTATGATTTCAATTTCTGATTTATCAAAAACTATTGGATTACTTTCAATGACTTGCAGAATATTTTCTTCTGCAATAGACAATGTCATTTCTTCATTACCATACTTTAATGCAATTTTCTTTTCCATGATATATCCTTCCTATCATTTAGAATAATCTTCTTTATTCTACCAGCACAACTTCCTTGGCGATATCTTTTTCTTCTTCTGGTGGCCGATTTGACCAATAACTGGCTAGTACGCTGCCGCTAATATATTGCCAAACCGCACCAACAGCGGCAGGTAAAGCTGCCATTGGATCAAGATGTGCTAAAGCAAGAGCAACGGCAAGACCTGAATTTTCCATTCCAATTTCGAATGTAATTGCCCGTGATTTCTTGGGAGACATTCCCACGGACTTTGAAGAATAATAGCCAAGGGTTAATCCCAAGACATTTTGCAGTATTACTGCAAGGCATAGTACCAGTGCGACTGTTGCCATTTTTGCAGCATTCAGTGCGACAACGGAAGACAAAATCGTAATAATAAATACCACTGATACAGCAGGAACAATCTTAATAATCTTTTCCACCAGTTTAGGAGCCGCCATATGAAGGGCAACACCAGCAGCGACAGGAATCAATACAATCTTGACAATGTCAACAAGGAGTACGGTAACATCGATAGGAATCATTGAACCAGCCAATAACAGAAAAATATATGGCGTCAAAACGGGGGCTAAAATGGTATTCACACTAGAAACGGTGATAGAAAGAGCTGTGTCACCTTTGGCAATGTAAGTCATAACATTTGATCCCGTGCCGCTGGGAGCAGCACCTAATAGTACCATTCCTGCAGCCAAGGCTGGCGGTAACCCCAATAATTTTGCTACCCCAAAACCTGCTAGCGGCATAATCAAATAACGAAAACTTACGCCATAAAAAACGTCCTTGGGCCTAGTCAATACCAGACGAAAATCTTTCAAGGACATGGTGAGTCCCATCCCCAGCATAATCACACCTAATAGATAGGAAATATACGGACCGACAAATTTAAAAGGAGCAGGGTTAACAAAAGCAATGGTTGAGGCAACTAGCACCCAAACAGTCATATATTTGCAAACCAGTGATGCTAACTTTTCTAAAAACGTAACCATGTAATAAACCTCCTAATTGATTTTTGTTTGAAATAATAAGCTAAATCCTGCAATAAAAAAACTCTTGCCCTTCGAGTCTTAATTGACTCAAAGGGGCAAGAGAAATTTCTCGCGATACCACCCTTTTTCATAGACCAATTGGTCTACCTCTCATCAGGTCTAACAACCCTAGCAAGATAACGGTTGCACTCCATTAAGGAGCTGAAACCGGCGCAGCTTACTTTTACATTTCAGCTTTGCTGTTCAGGAGTGATTTTTACATTCCCCCCGTTACCGGTTCACACCAACCACCGGCTCTCTGAAACGATCATGGGATTGCAACATTCTCCCTCATCACATTTACAATAATATTAAAAACAATCGAGATTGCACTGACTTTTGTTAATTATCTATCATTATACTCTTCCTTTTGTAGCTGTCAAGTGGATCTTTGAAAAACATGAGAATTTACATTTGCTTTTGGCCGGTAAAACCGCTATTTCTCGGGCTATTATTTACGGTATGATCATGATTATTTAGGGTAGTTGGAATTGATAAACTGAAAATGAATTGAATGAAGTAGTTGACTATCATTCCAAAACTCTAATAATCTCCATGTAAAAGAAAGTTTACTACCCCAATAATAAACCAAGTTTTGAAGTGCTCCAACAGGACAAAAGAAATTACAAAATCCTCTTCCCCCTTGAGTGAAAATGCCAAATAGGAATAACCATAAAATTAAGGTTAATAGCAAACTGGAAGAAAAGGCAACTGCGTAACCTTTAAATACAAAATTAACCAGTAAGTCAAAAACATAATGATTGCAATAAGAGCAAGCAAGGTATCCCCCTAATAGAGGCGATATCAAGAATCCTGCCAGAAATCCATAGCGCCCATGGAACTACCGGCACATAGTCATTCCAATTAATCTTAAATCTTGCCGGTATCATTTTACTCAAATATTCAGGTACTGCACCAGCAGGGCAAAGCTTTCCGCAAAAGCGAGGGCCAACCAAAAAAGCAATAATCAGTAATACTATCGTCCCGATTACAGCCACTGTTCCCATCGTAAAAAATGTCCATTTAAAATGTGTTCAATCGGAATACGAAAGCATAAGCTATGAATCGTCGGATCATAATTTTGCCCAAGCAAATACAAAATTGCTCGTTGAAACAAAGCAAAAGGAGCAAAAAAGAAAATAAAACCTAATATATAGCCAAAGATTCTTTGATATTGATAATGAACAGCACTCATAATGTTCCTTTCAAAATATAGAAATGAGATAAGATAGACACCGATTTGATATCTATCTTACCGTAACTCAAGTACTAACTACAGGTTATTAAAATTGATAACGCACACTTACGCTATACGTTCTTCCAGAGGTTGCCTCACTAGCATAAAATTCCTTATCAAAAAGGTTTTGGATACTAAATTGTAATGTCGTATTGGGCGTTACTTTATAATTAAAGTAAGTATTCATCACGAAGAAGGCATCCTCTGCGCCGTATTCTCCCGTATTTGTATCAGGAGCTTGCCGTTCGCTGACATATTGTGCGTCTAAAATAGCATTGAATTTGTCTTTGTTATACTCAATTCCGGTATGTAACAAATGCTTTGGTATATCAAAGTCGTTGTTTTCCTTGCCGCTGGCATTTGTGATTTTACCATTTTGCCATGCGTAATTAATATAGCCATTCCAATTTGTATTAAATTTATGAGTGAAATCGAATTCTACACCTCTGCGTTTTTCAGTGCCTGCATTTTCATATCTTTTAAAATCTACAGTGGATGTTCCTGGCAGATAATGAGATATATAGGCAACTTTATCATCAGTCTTTACATGATATAAAGAAATCCCCAAATTGGTTTTTTCATTTAATGATTTTTTCATACCAATTTCAAAGGTATCAGAGGTTTCAGGGTCTAAATCAGGATTTGCTATGACATCACCCATTCCTCCCCCTCCGTACCGATATACTTGATAAAGGAGTGGTGGATTAAAAGAATGTCCATAGGAAGTATAATAGCTAGTAGTTTTATTCGCTTTATATTCAAAAGAAATTTTTGGACTCAATTCATCATAGCTGCCATTATCGTGGTTTTTACTTGTTGATGGGTTCAATACTTCACCGGCATCATAGTAATGAGAATAACCGTTATACTTTTTATAATGGTCATAACGGACTCCTAAATACATGGTTACAGGATCAGAAATCTTATATTCATCCTGGACAAATAAAGCAAGATTTTTAGCTTTTCCTCCATGTTTCTCATAAAAGCTGGTCACTGAATTATGATCTTTCCAGTTAGTTAGATTATATCTTGTTTGATCAAAAGACTCTTCTTTTCCATTAAAGCCAGCAACAATTGCATGCTTCCCAATATTTTCCCATGCCTTTTGAAAATCAATATTATAGGTTTTGCTTGGATAAAAAGAGTTTGTTCCTTTACCTTCCCAATTAATATTTGTTACCGAAGAAGACGCACTACTGAATCCATCTTTTTTCGTATCACTAAATCCAATGTTTAACTGCACTTTATGATCATCATCTTGATAATTTAATGTGTGCAAATCAGTTTCCCTTTTTCCTACGTATCCCAAAAAATTGCCTGCAGTTAACTTCACATAGCTACCATCTTGAGTCTTTACAGTTCCATTAAAAATTGGATTGCCATTTGCATCATAGGCATAGCTGAAAGGATTTTTGTAAGAATAGTCATTTTTACTTTTCATATACGTATATTTCAACGATTTATTCTCATCAAATTTATATTTTAAATGAAAAGACTGGTTTTCATTTTCCTATTCTTTTTCACCACGACCGCCAATAAGGTATGACCCATCAGACATTTTAGGTAAATTTACATTTTTGATCGTACTTGGGTTTACCGTTGTACTTGCGCTGCCGTTAGCGGTTCGATAATAACCGCGATAGCCGTCTGAGGACCTTTTTTCATATCCTGCTCCAACAGATAGTTTGTCATTTAATTTTTGATCAAAATACATGCTTTTTTTCCATGTATTATTGCTTCCATAGGAAACAACAGCATCAATACTGCTATCTTTTTCACTATCTTTTGTAGTAATATTTACAACTGCGCCAACCGCGCGTCCTCCATACAAAGATGATGCTGCTCCCCGCGCAATTTCAATACGGGCAATACGCTCTACAGGGATCATCTCCCAGTTCATAACTCCATTCCAACCAGAATTCATCGGCTGTCCATCTAAGAGCACCAAGATATCAGTGCTGCCAAAACCTCTTATATTGATTCCACCCTGTGCGATTGGACTCATGTAGACACCTGTTTTCATTTGCAATGCTTCTGTAACAGATGTCACATTTCTGGCAGCGATTTCCTCTGCGGTAATCACATCAACACTGGCTGGAACTTCTTTCACATCTTTCATTGTTCTAGTAGCGGTTACAATCATTTGATCCAAAGTGAAAGTAGGAGTCGATGTTTCTTCTTCGGCAGCAAGGGAATTGCCTCCGCCCAGCAGCACCGAACTAGTAAGCAGCATTGTTATTAAAACTTCTTTATTGGAATTTATTAGTTTTGCTTTCTTTCTCACTCAAAGATTTCCTCCTTAGATTTTAATACACATGAATTAGCCCCTCTCTGAAATTCAGAAAGGGGCAATAACGCATAAAAGAGTTCGTTCATATTCGATTTTGACCTTTGCAACAGCCAAAAAAAGATTGTTCTCTCTAAATCCCCTCCTCATCGCTCGTGAGTACAACGGTGACTAACAATCAGGCAGTTCTTCTGGCTTTCGGATCTTTGCTCATCCGCGTCTTCCCAAAGCTTGCGCTCCAGTGACATCTTTGCGGATTCACTCCCCGTTACAGTGGCGGGACCGCGCCGGCATTACACCGGTCTTCCCTATTAAGCCCTTGCGGGCACCTGACGTAACGATATTCAATTTTTAGTAAGACAAGCTGTACCATCTATTACTTTTATCACTTCTTACTAGGAATTGTCAAGAAAATTCTGTCTGTTTATAGGGGATAATAAAAAAATCAACTATATTTTTGTAATGTTTACTATCCAAAAGTACTATTGAGGTTTTTTAAAAGTTCTGCTTATATTTTTGCAACTAGTGGTAGTGTAAAAGGGCTGATCGTAAACCGTAAGTTGATTAAGGGCAAATAATAATTGATTGTTTATGGTATTTATGGATAAGATGATAGCACTTTAAGATAGTATTGTATCCCAAGGTAAAGGAGTATTATTAAAAGGGAAGTTAATATTGGCTGATTGGTAAAGAACTGAAGGCCAGGATTGTTCCTATGGACATTTCTGGTCTTTATTTTTTTCAGGTCGCAATATTCTTATTTTAGGGAAGAAAAAATGAGGGGAGGTATTCATCTTCAGAAAAAATGATCAGTTATGGTTTAGCGCTCTTATAACAGAATAAAGGATGATGATTTGATGAAAAAAGTACGGACCTTTGTGATTTCTTCACTGTTGCTGCTCTCAGCGAATACGCAGTCAGCGTTAGCGGCAGAGGAGGAAAAAACAACATTTACATTGGATGAGATCGTTGTTACCGCACCGGCGGTTAGTGAGCCATTGGTTGTGGAGACTGATCCTAAGTCACCAAGGCAGCCAGTTCCAGCCGCTGACGGCGGTGGATATCTGAAAAGTATTCCAGGTTTTTCGGTGGCCCGACAGGGCGGCACAGGCAGCGATCCGGTTTTTCGAGGATTGGGAGGAACGCGCCTCAATGTTCTATTAGATGGCACATATCAGTTTGGGGCATGCCCTGGCCGGATGGATCCGACCACTTCTTATGTTTTTCCTGAAGCGTATAGTAAAATTTCGGTTCTGAAAGGACCGGAGACTGTTAAATACGGTGGCGGTAATGTAGCTGGAACGGTCTTATTTGAACGGGAGACAAAACGATTTGACCAGCCGGGAGTCAGGGTTAACAGCAGTGTACTTGTCGGCAGTGCTGGTCGTGATGATGAATTATTGGACGTTACCGCGGGTGATACAAAAGGTTATGTACGGATTATAAAAACTAGGTCAAATTCGAATGACTATGAAGACGGTAATGGCAATAAAGTTCATTCTTTTTATACGAGGCAAAGTCTGACTGGTATTTTTGGCTGGACACCTGATGCGGATACACTGTATGAATTTACTGCAGATACCAGTAATGCTGAAGCGGCTTACGGCGGAAGATCAATGGATGGTCCGAAATTTGACCGTAATGATTATACTTTTAAGTTTAGTAAGAAAAATGTATCACCGGTGATTAGTAATATAGAATTCAAAGCATTTCATAATTATGTGGATCATGTGATGGACAACTACTCATTACGGCCTAACTCATCCATGATGGATATGGCTATGGAAGTTGACCGGACTGCAAATGGCGGACGTTTAGCAGCAGATTTAATTTTAGGAAAATCGACTACGGGAACCGTTGGAATTGATTATCAAAAAAATAAACATAATGGACGAAGCAATATGGGGATGGGGTATTCAAGCTGGAGCCGGGATTTGACACTTACGAATTATGGTCTGTTTGGCGAAGCAAAACGCCAGTTGGACACGAATAGCCGTTTGCTGGCTGGACTCAGGACCGACAGCCTTGATGTAAAGAATGCAAAAACAGAGGCGGAAGATCATAACCGGACATACGGTGCCTTCCTGCGTTATGAACATGATCATGCGAAGGCACCGGTTACCTCGTATATCGGTATTGGACATGCCCAAAGACCAGCTGATTACTGGGAACGGAGCACCAACTTTTACTTGAAACCGGAAAAGAGCACTCAACTTGATACCGGACTTATTTATCGTTCAGGAAAACTTAATACCAGTTTGTCTTTGTTTTATGCAAATATAGATGACTTTATCTTATTTAAAAATGCAAATAGCTCAGCGACAAAGACAGCAGAAAATATTGATGCATCACTCTACGGCGGTGAAGTCGATCTGATCTACTCGCTGAATAAGCATTGGACGGCAACAGCTTCACTTGCGTATGTACGGGGCAATAATGATGCGGATGATAAACCATTAGCCCAAATTCCCCCCTTGGAAGGAACACTGGGACTCAAATACAACCATGAGAAGCTAGAAGCGGGCTTGCTGTGGCGAGGCGTTCAGGCACAAACCCGTTACGATTTAAACAGCGGCAGTGAAATCGGCTATGATCTGGGTGCAAGCAGTGGCTTTGGTATCCTTTCAGCCAACCTGGCCTATAAGGCGACCAAGCAGGTTATTATCGCGGCTGGCATTGATAATATCTTTGATAAAAATTACTCTGAATTTATTAGCCGGTCAGGGGCAGCAATTCCTGCGCTGGGGATTGCTTCTTCATTTAGAATAAACGAACCTGGTCGTACAATCTGGGTAAAGGCAAGCTATAATTATTAATAAAATTTTCAAAATGAATTTCATTTTGGACTGGATGTAGAAGGGGGCAACTGCCTCATTTGAAGTAAACTCTAACGCCCCTGCAC
>DJJR01000073.1:26185-33328 GCA_002434245.1 Pelosinus fermentans | reverse complement strand
GTGCAGGGGCGTTAGAGTTTATGAGCAACGGCGGCTTGGTCCTCCTGCCGCTAAAATTACGTAGTTAGGTATTAAACCTTCTGTATCATAACGGAAGGCATTTAGTATTTTAAAGAAATAATACGTATGTTACTATTAACACGAGATAAGTAGTGCAGATAGTAATAAGGAGGAAGAATAAGTGTTTATATTCAATTTACGACAAAAAGAATTAATCAGACTACTTATTGCAGAAAAAGATTTTAAACCAATTAAATATTATTCTGGAATTCTTAAAGTATCTGATAAAACACTATCCAAAGATATAAATTTTATTGAAAATTATTTGAAAAATAAAAATATTGAGATTACTAGAAAGACAGGGAGTGGTATACAAATAAAGATTGCTACTCATCAAAAAATCGATTTACTAAATGATATCAATGCGAATTTAGAGGCTGTCGATCCATTGTCAATCAAAAATCGCAGAATAGAAACTTTGAAATTGCTGCTCACGCAATCCAATCAAAATACATCCATTCAAAAATTAGCAGATGCATATTATGTTAGCAAAGCCTCCATTGCGAATGATTTAAAGTTTATAGAGGATTGGCTGCAAAGTTATGATATTACACTCGACAGAAGTGTGGAAGGCACAAAGATTAATGGATCAGAAGTAAATATAAGAAAAGCAATTGCCTCCATTACCAATGAATTGCTAAACGATACTAGTGATAGTCTTGACGTAGAGTGCCTCTCCAGGCTTGATTCACAGACAATAAAGGGATTATCTAAGATCTTTGATCTTGATTTAGTCTTATATATTGAAAAAATCTTGATTGATTTAGAAAAAACATTGGAATACACAATTGGTGATCCATATTTTATTAATTTATTAACCCATATTCTTATCTGTATAAAAAGAGTAAGTGAAGGCAACCAAATCCAAGGGCAAAATAATAGCAGCTTCATGTTCCTGTCTGCTGACGATGCAATATCTGAAAGTGCGGCGAAGTTAGCACTGAAAATTTATGGAAAATGTAAAATTAAGATTAATGACTCAGAAATTTATTATATTTATCAATACCTGGTTTCATGCGGCGTTGGACAACGGCTGCTGGGAAGTTCATTAGTCATTAAAAAAGATCTGGAAGTGAATTACATTGATATAACGGCTTCTCTGGTCAAAATGATCTCTGATATTTTAACCTTTGATTTGACCAAAGATCCCTTGCTGCATGATGGATTAATACTGCATATTAGACCAATGCTGAATCGTCTTAAATATAACATTCAAATAAAAAATCCATTATTAAAAGAAATTGAGGAACGGTTTACTGAAATGTTAAGCATATGCCAGATCGTGGTGCATTTGATTACCTTAAAATACAATTTAAATACGATCAGTATTGATGAAATTGGATACTTAGTAACTTATTTTCAAGCAGCAATTGAAAGAGAAATCAGTTATAAGAAAGTAATTGTAGTTTGCCATAGCGGCTATGGTACTTCACAATTATTGACAACCCGGTTGAGAAGGGCATTTCCTCAATGGCAGATTGGGGATGTGATATCAGAACATAAATTAAATACGATCAATCTCGATGATATCGACTTTATTATTTCCACGGTTCATTTAGCCATTAAAGAAAAACCATACATGCTTGTTTCAGCATTATTAAATGAAAAAGACATTAAAAATAAAAAATATTAAGAACATCTTGATTGAAGATTCATTTGAAAATACAAAGCAAGATTTGCAACTAGAAAATCTTGAAAAATTAAATTCTGCTGCTGATATTTACATGAACGCAGAAGATGTAGTCATTATTAATGATTTAGAAAAGAATAATGCACAAAAATTAGTGTTTTATGAAGTTGATTTCGGCAAAAAAATACAGATATTCCTGGCTGGAAATTCCAATAGTAAGCGTCTTGCAATTCAAATCTTGAACAATACGGAAGACAGCAGTCGCATAAAAATTTTTATTCTCAATTCTGATTATGAGCACGCAAAAAATATAGTCATGGAGATCTATCATTTATACGAAGCAAAAAATGCGATGAATTATCTGCTGGAATGCACTCGTGCTATCGATGTACAGCGCTTTTTTATGAAAAAATGAAGGGAATGGGGTAGAATTATGGATTTATCAAAAGTAATAAGAAGTGAAACAATCAAATTGGATATGGAGGCTGCTACAAGAGAAGAAGCTGTGGAAGAGTTAACGGACTTATTGCTTCATGTAAATGCGATATCAAATCGGGAAAACTTTCTAAAAGATGTATTTTACCGGGAATCACTAGGAACAACTGGAATTGGTAACGGTATCGCTATACCCCATGGAAAATCAAAATTTGTTAACAAAACATCACTGGCTATTGGGAGAACGAAAGCTGATATTGATTGGAAAAGTTTGGATGAAAAGCCGGTTCGTTTTATTATTTTATTTGCGGTTACAGATGAAGATAAGAATAGCACTCATATAAAAATATTAGCAAAAGTAGCTAGTAATTTAGGAGATGATGATGTTTGTGCCAAGTTACTAAAGGCTAAATCACCTGAAGAAATTTTAGCTATATTTTCAGACAGATAATTTTAAAAAGAGAGGAGGGATGTTATGAAGATTGTAGGAATTGCAGCTTGTACTTCAGGAATTGCTCATACGTATATTGCAAAAGAAAAACTAACGAAAGCGGCTAAAGAGTTAGGGCATGAAATTCACATTGAAACCCAGGGGACAATCGGGACGGAGGATGAATTAACGGAGATTGATATTAAAAATGCAGATATCGTAATCGTAGCAGCCGATATCAACGTTGGTGGTAAAGAAAGATTCGCAGGCAAAAAAATTCTCAATATTCCAACCAACATTGCGATTAAATCGCCAAAATCAATCATAAAAAAGATTCAGGCTGACTTAGGACTATAATTAAATATGGAAATTTAGAGGAGAGATAGTATGCTCAAAAAATTACAACTTAAAAAACATGCAATGACGGGTATCTCTTATATGCTGCCTCTAGTTGTAACAGCGGGTCTCCTTATTGCCATTGGAAATCTCTCAGGAGGATCAGTCATACAAAATTACAAAGAAGTATATTCAATTGCTGATGCGCTGGTTTCTCTTGGTGTATTTGGTATGGGTTTAATTGTTCCGGTAATAGCAGGTGCTATTAGTTATTCCATTGCTGATCGTCCAGGTATTGCTCCGGGTTTAATGATGGGCTTAATCGCAAATGCAATTGGTGCTGGTTTCCTAGGCGGCATGTTAGGAGGATACATTGTTGGTTATAAAACTAGATGAGTATATTCCTGCATTTATTGAACACATAAAATCGGCTGATGGCGATTTCCTGATTTTGAGTGCAGGATCCAGATATTATATAGAACGTTTACTCGCTTTTAGGGGGATACAGGAGATACAAATTATCTCGAATGAAGGAAAATATGAAAACAAAGGCATTACATTACTGCCTCCAGATATATACCATCCTTTTTACTCACGAAGACATGGTGTAGATAAAGCAAAGGTAGTACAGAGCTTAAAACAAAAGTATAAAAAAGTATATTACGCCGGTAATAGCAGACCGGATGTAAATGCAGCACTGCTAGCTGATATTGCTTTTGCAAAAGGCAAATTAATTACGCTGTTACAGGCAAAGGCTGCAGAACATGTGCCTTTTAAAAGTTTTTCCAGATAGAAGAGTTTTTGAAGAATAGGGGGTTAATCTAGTAACAGTCCCTTGATATGCCAGGTAAAGCGTACATAATCCACCTCATTGAGAGTCAATGAGGTGGATTATTACAAAGTGTTTGAAATTCTCAATCGCAAAAGCCAGAAGGAGAGGCTGGCATGTAGAGGAGGTCAAATGTGAAACTTACCGACTGCTTGGCGTAAAGTCATTGCCAAATTAGCTAACGCTTGACTGGATGAGGCTATTTCCTGCATTGATGCTGATTGTTCCTGGGTCGCAGCCGATACTGTCTGGGCTTCAACCGATGCTTTTCTGCTGAGGGTATCGATCTGTTTTACTGATTCAACAATTCGTTGGCTTCCGACAGACACTTGTTCTATCTCAGCAGATATTTCTTTTATTTGATTCGAGACTTTATATATTAAATCAGCAATTTCCTGAAAGGCTTTTCCAGAGGCGTTCACTACTTCAGCTCCCACTTTAACTTCTCTGGTTCCAGCATTCATGGCATCTACAGCTTTGTCGGTATCTCCTTGTATTTCTCCAATTAAAGAGGCAATTTGTTTTGCTGCATCTTGTGATTGTTCCGCAAGTTTACGGACTTCTTCTGCAACTACAGCAAAGCCGCGTCCTTGCTCTCCTGCACGTGCAGCTTCTATGGCAGCGTTTAGAGCCAGTAAATTCGTTTGTCCTGCAATACTGGAAATGGTATCAACAATCTGTCCAATTTCTTTGGAACGCTCTCCCAATTTGGCAACTACTTGTGCAGAGGAAATGACCGTCTGCTCGATAGAAGCCATTTGATTTACTGCCTTATCAACGGACTTGTTACCTTCGTTGGCTTTTTCTGCTGCCAAAGATGATTGTTCAGCTACCTGATTTGTATTATTTGAGACTTGCTGGATACTAGCTGACATATGTATGACAATTTCCGAGGTGCCATTGGCAACACGTAACTGTTCGTCCATTCCATTGGCTACATCGGTAATGGCTTCGGCAACCTGGTTAGCAGCCTGAGATGATTGGTCAGCGCTGGCAGTCAGTTCCTCGGAAGAGGCTGCAACCTGCTCAGCTGAGTCATTGACATGCTGCATTAATGTACGGATACTGGCACGTGTATTTGCCAAGGCATCTGCCAATTGTCCAAATTCATCTTTGCTGGCAAATGCACGAGGCTTATCACTAAAATCACCAGCAGATAATTGATTGCAAAATAATACCATCGTATGTAAGGGATTTGTTATGATCTTGGTAATATACCAGCCTAATAATCCTAGTAGTAAAGATGACATTAGAATGATGCTAATCATAATCTGCGTTGCTTTCACAACGGATTCATGATTGGTTGCATTCATTTGCTCTGATAATGCGGTGTAGTAATCCATAAGATTTCGCAAGCTGCCAGTAAGGTCATTTGTCAATGGTTCTACTTCGTTAACATATGCCGCATAAGCCTCTACATTTTTCTTTTCCTGTGTCAACTTAATAACTTGATTTCTCGCCAAAATCTGCTTTTCCAGAGCGCTTTGTACTTTATTCAATAATTCCTTGCCTTGCGGGTCTGTAGGAATTTTTTCAATATCTGCAAGTGCGTTCCTAATTAAGTTTGATCGATTATCGATATTGCTTTTTAACTTTTGATTCTTCTTCTCATCAGTTGTAACCATCAGTTCGATTGTTGCTGCGATTGATCCTCTGACATTTGTAGCACTTTCATTTACCAATTTAACTGGAATCAATCGATCTGTATACATCAAATTCATATTAGCATCTGACTGCCTAAGATAATGATAACCTGTATATCCGATAACCCCCATACATAAAAAGCCGATCAAGACTAGTATTATTAATTTAAATTGGACTTTCATGTTCTCAATAAATTGCATTTTTTTCTCTCTCCTTTTACGCTTCTTAAGCTGACTTGATCAAAGGGCATATTAATTTTTCATACCTCCTCATTATTAATCTTTAAACAATAAAAAAGACGGTCAGGAATTTCCCTGCCGTCTGCATGCGTAAATAAGCATGGCGGCCTGGCAATCTTAATCGCGTAACGACCGTAGACCCATAGCTTTGCGTCCCTGCCTTTCAGCAGGTTTGCCAATCCATTTTAAATTGTCTCCTCTTAATAGCATCTACAAATGATAAAGATAAATGATACTTAGCGCTATGCTAGCTATAAGGCATATTAGGCTGCAAAAATATGACAGTATGGTTGGATTTTATTGCATATTATGTGAAAAAATTACCATTTTTTTATGTTGTCATTGTATAATAGAGATAAGGTATAATCAAATACTTATTATTTTATATCCGATATAGTTTTTCTCTATATCAGAATAAAACAAATATATATTTGAAAGATGAAATTCCGACTGATCATTCATGCAGGGACGAATGATGGCAGTGTAAAGCCTTGTGGCTGGGCTGACAAACAGAAAAGGAAGATGAATGGCTGTGACAGAACGTGAATTATTATATGTTAAGATAATTATGGAGGAGCGCAGCATCTCCAAGGCTGCAAAAAAACTATTCCTTACTCAGCCTTCCCTTAGCAGCTGTATTCAGAAAATTGAAATGCAGCTTGGCACTAAATTATTTAAGCGGACAAATACGGGCCTGATTCCCACGTTTGCCGGCGAGCGGTATTATCAAGTTGCTGTTGATATCATGAAAATATATAATGATTTTGAAATTGAAGTCAGTGATATCAATAATTTGAAAAAGGGAAGAATTGTGCTAGGCATTACTCTTTATCTGGCAACCTATGTGCTGCCGATTATTTTGCCGAAATTTAAAGAGCGATGTCCCAATATAGAGGTAAATATTGTGGAGCGAAATTCTACGGAGCTGGACAAGGCTTTAGCTTCAGGAGAAATTGACTTTGCGATTATGCATACGTTTCCATTCTGTAAGCATTCTCATAGTAAAAATGTAGATATTTATCCTCTATTTAAAGAACCAATTCTTTTAGTAACTGCTAAGGATCACCCTTTGCGTCAATATGCCGTACATAGCAACGATTTGGAATACCCCCAAATAGATCTTGCTTTGTTTGCTAATGAGCCATTCATTTTGTTGAACAAAGAACAAAAAATTAGGCACGTTTCGGATGTTATTTTACAAAAAGCCAATATCAATCCAATTATTATACTGACTACCAAAAGCTATGAAACGGCAAGAAGGCTTTCTTGTGAAGGGATTGGAGTAACCTTTGTTCCGCTGCAATACTTGCAAATTTTCCCCGGTATCTATCAACCTGCCTATTACTATATCAGTGAAAAATATGAGCCCTATTGGACAATGTGTGTAGCCGTTCAGAAAAATGCATATATTTCTAAAGCTGCACAGCTACTTATTCAAATCGTGAGTGAAAGGTTTGGATCAACCCTTGCTGAGTAGTGCCGCACATCTGATGGCATAATGCTTATAATGTAGATAGCTAATAAAGAGAAGATACGCATA
>DJJR01000073.1:0-26012 GCA_002434245.1 Pelosinus fermentans | reverse complement strand
TATGCGTATCTTCTCTTTATTGTGGGTAAAGGGGCAGGAACATTGTTCAGGCTCCCTTTGATTCAAGAGGTTTCCTGCGCCAATTGACAAGCCAAATACCACCTAGAATTAATGCTATCCCCATAATCGTATTCCAATAGAGTGGTTCATGAAGAAAAATCACTCCTGCCAATACCCCGATAATTGGAATAGCCAGTAATGAGATAGATGCCTTCCCAGCCTCAGTATTTGATAAAATATGGGTCCAGAGAAAAAATGCCAATGCAGAGGCGAGTACGCCATTATATAGTAAATACCCTACTGCATTGAAACCCCACTGTACGGTGCCATGCTCAAACAAAGCCGAATAAATTGATAATAGGATAGCCCCTGCTATCATCTGCCATGTTGTATATTGTAAGGTATCACAGTGCTGTAATTTTAATTTAACAAGAATACCTGAGAATGCCCAAGCAACGGCACCTGCAAGTGTTAATGAAATAGCCCACCAGGTACCGCCGTTACTTACATTTAACAATGCAACCAGTCCAAGTATGCCCATAGCGACACCGGCCATTTTTCTCGGGGTCAATCTCTCACCTAGTAAAAAATGGGCCATGATTGCCATCCAGAAAGGCATACTATAGGATAAGACTGAAGAAAGTCCGGCACTTAAAAACTGCATGCCAATTTGAATGGCACTATTAAAAAAAGCTGTTTGTAAAATGCCCCCTAGAATAATCCACTTCCAGTCCTTACGCCGTGGAATCGGTATTTTTTTGAAATAGGCGATACTAAGCAATACGATAGACCCTAGAACAAAACGATAAGCCGTAAATAGCACTGGTGGAAACACTTGAATTGCTTCTTTCATTACTATCCAATTCATTCCCCAGATTAGACACAAAAATATGATTGCTCCATTCATAACTACACCTTCATTGTTTTTGATTTTCCCTGCTAAAACTCTCTATTTGTATTTTTCGACTTTACATGCTCTTATTCCTGTATTGAAGGTAGATATGGAGGCGAATCTGTCTCTATTGGAATTTATTACTTACCATCTGCGAGAAATATACTCAATATTTAAAGCATCTATTTTTACAAAAAAAGAATGTATTTTTTGCAATACAAAATTTTTTTGACAATTATCTTCCTGTATTTTAAAATTCATTATTTTGCTTTGTGGAATTTGTAGCTCACGTACTTGAAAATCTTGAACTGATTTCTTCACAATTAAACCTCCCATCAATCTTCCAATTACTCTAAAGCAACTTTCATTATACTTGATAAATGTGACAAAAATATTACAGTTTTTAGGAAGAAGAAGCAACTAGATGTAGTTCTCAAAGGATGATGCTGCACAGCAGTCCTTACAAAGGCAATCCAGCTGTTATGGGCAGCGCGATCGTCCACATAATGATATTATCATAAGTTAAACATATTTTTGCTATTGACGAAATGAAAGAGTGTTGCTACAATAACCTTAGTTATAATAGAATTTAAATTAGGATTGTTACTGGTGACAGGCAAAACCTAAATCAAATGTGAATGGAGTGATCTATTTGCAGTTGGTTTAGGTTTTTTTATTTAATACAACTAAATCAATTTTAGGAGGTAAATGATGATGAGTTACAAAATGCCAGAAGGTTTTTTATGGGGTGGTGCAGTAGCTGCCAATCAATGTGAAGGTGGATGGAATATCGATGGCAAAGGTGCAAGTACTGCTGATTGCATGACAGGTGGTTCGCTCCATGTGAAGAGAGAATATACGCATGGTGTAGAAGAGGGCAAGTATTATCCAAGCCATGAAGCAATTGATTTTTATCACCATTATAAAGAAGACGTGAAGCTGTTTGCTGAAATGGGCTTTAAATGTTTTAGAACCAGCATCAACTGGACGCGGATTTTCCCAATTGGTGATGAATCAGAGCCAAATGAGGCAGGGCTAAAATTCTATGATGATTTATTCGATGAATGTCTAAAATATGGCATTGAGCCGGTGGTAACGATTTCTCACTATGAAACACCCTATGGTTTAGTAAAAAAATACGGTACCTGGGAAAATAGAAAAATGATTGGATTCTTTGAGAATTATTGCAAAGTAATTTTTAAGAGATATAAAAATAAGGTAAAATACTGGATGACGTTTAACGAAATCAATGCCGTTATGATTATGCCGTCAATTGCGGCAGGCATTCATATGGAAGCTGGCAAAGTAGATTCGAAAGTTTGCATGCAAGCGGCGCATCATCAATTTGTTGCGAGTGCAAAAGCTGTAAAATTAGGTCATGAAATTAATCCGGCTTTTAAAATTGGTATGATGATTCTATATCCATATACGTATCCAGAAACATGTAATCCAGTAGATTCGATTGAGGCTATGGGTATTATGGATATACACTATATTTTTTCGGATGTGCAAGTCCGGGGTTATTATTCAAGAAAGGCGAAAAGATATTTTGCAGCCCAGAATATAAATATTGTGATGGAACCAGAAGATGAAGAGATATTGCGTGAAGGTACTGTAGATTATATTGGTTTCTCTTACTACATGTCATCTGTTGCAAGTGCTGAACCGGAAAAGAAAGAAGCTGCAAAAGGAAATATGATTGCAGGCATTGCCAATTCATATCTTACAGCAAGTGAATGGGGCTGGCAGATTGACCCCGTTGGCTTACGTATCTCATTGAATGCGTTGTATGATCGCTATCAGATACCCCTCTTCGTTGTAGAAAATGGCTTAGGTGCTGTGGATACACTAGAAGCGGATGGCAGTATTAATGATTCCTATCGCATAGATTATTTGCGTTCACATATTGAAGAAATGGTGAAGGCCGTCAATATTGATGGTGTTGATCTGATGGGATATACACCTTGGGGATGTATTGATCTAATCAGTGCATCAACAGGTGAAATGAAAAAACGCTACGGATTTATCTATGTCAATAAAGACAATGAAGGCAATGGTGATATGAGTAGAAGTAGAAAGAATTCGTTCTACTGGTATAAAAAAGTGATTGCAAGCAATGGCGGAGAGCTAAAATAAAAGTGATGTTAAAAGATGTTGAGATGATATGTAGTTTCTCAGCATCTTTTATTAGATAAGTAAAAGTGCTTCACGTAAATATCAATTGACCGAATATATAGAATTGTGCTATGATGAACGCAATGAATAAGAACGGAATATTGGATGGTGACATTAAGTTGGCCAAACCTTCAAATTTATTGAATAAATTTTGGAGGGGATTAAGATGAATAAATAATAGAAGTGATAGAGCCGAAAAGGACAAGGATGGAGTAATTGTCTGTTTTTCGGTATTTTTGTGTCTAAAATGAAATGTTTGTGTGCGGGAAGGGGATGGCTGCCATGATAATAAAAAAGATACTCAACAATAACGTCATTATTACTGAGAATGAACAAGCACAGGAAATTGTCGCGATGGGGCGCGGCATTGCGTTTAAAAAGCGTTGTGGTGACAATGTGCCAAGAGCGGAAGTCGATAAAGTATATACGCTTTCTAATCAAGAGGTTTTTCATCGTTTTGAACAGCTTGTGCAGAATCTTTCAATGGAATACATGGAGATATCTAGTGAAATTATTGAGATGGCAGAGCAAAGATTGCAAAAAAAACTCAACGATTGTGTCTATATATCCCTTACCGATCACTTGCATATGGCAATTACACGTTTTAGAGAAGGTGTTGGTATCAAGAATATGATGAATTGGGAAATTAAACGCTTTTATCGGGATGAATATGCGATTGGTGAAACGGCATTAGTGATGCTGAATCAGAAATTTGGACTAGAATTACCAATTGATGAAGCTGGTTTTATTGCATTGCATATCGTTGATGCACAGATTGATGGGGATAAGCCAATCGCTAACTATATCACGAAGCTGATACAGGAAATTACCAATATTATTCGTCATACATTCGCAGTGGAGTTTGATATAGAATCCTTACAATACTATCGTTTTATTACACATTTGAAATTTTTTGCGAATCGTATGTTTACAGAAAGAGAAGCAGCTGTTGAGGTTGATGAAGAAATGGAAAAATTTGTCCGAAAAAAATACGCGGCAGCATACCATTGTGTGCAGAAAATTGATGCCTTTATTCAGATGAAGTACAAATACCAAGTCAGTGCGGATGAAAAATTCTATCTGATGATTCATATCGCTAAGGTAACAAGAGAAAATAAGCTCACTAAGTCCTAAATTCATATTTAGTGCTGCAAAAACCTAAAAGAAGGGTACAAAATCGTTTTGTGGATGGTGACATTAAGTTGGCCAAACCTTCAAAGTTCTATTTAAAATTTTGGAGGAATTATGGATGAGAAAGTATGAAGAATTGGCAAAAGCCATCATTGAAAATGTTGGCGGAAAGGGCAATGTAATATCGTTAGCGCACTGCTATACGAGATTGCGCTTCAAATTGCATGATGAAAAGAAAGCAGCAACAGATATATTGAAAGATATGGACGGTGTTGTTACGGTTGTGCAGAGTGGAGGGCAATATCAGGTCGTTATTGGAAACGAAGTGAGTGATGTTTATGGTGAAATCGTAAAATCACAGGGAATTTCCGGTGTGAGCAGTGAGGCTGAAAGTGCTGAGCCGGAGCAAAAAATGAACGTGATCGATCGCTTCATTGATATTGTATCTGGTATTTTTACGCCTGTTTTAGGGATGCTGGCTGCCAGTGGGATGATTAAAGGATTCAATGCAATGTTTGTTGCGCTTGATTGGATTGATGCAAATGAAGGGACATATCAAATTGTGCAGACAATAGGGGATGGGTTCTTCTACTTCTTGCCAATCTTTCTAGGTTTTACAGCAGCACGGAAATTTAAAATGAACGAATTCAGTGGTATGGCTGTTGGCGCTGCGTTGGTGTATCCATCACTCAGTACGATCATCAAAGGAGAACCACTTTATCACTTGTTTACTGGGACGATATTTTCTTCTCCGGTACAGATGGAGTTTTTAGAGATTCCTGTAATTTTAATGAATTACGCATCAAGCGTTATTCCAATTATTGCTGCAGTATATTTTGGTGCTAAGGTAGAACGTCTATTATTGAAAACTATTCCTTCTATGGTTAAGGGGTTCATGGCTCCATTTTTTACGTTACTTATTGTTGTTCCACTGACTTTTATGATCATCGGTCCTGTATCGACATGGGCGGGGCAATTGGTAGGTTCCGCAGCAAATAGTATTTTCCAGTTGAGTCCGGTTCTAGCAGGTTTGTTTATTGGTGCATTTTGGCAGGTCTTTGTCATTTTTGGTATGCATTGGGGTCTTATACCAATTATGTTGAATAATGTTTCTGTGCAAGGGTTTGATCCTGTGGTTGTTACTTATTTTGGAGCATCTTTTGCGCAAACCGGAGTCGTTTTGGCCATTCTGTTGAAGACAAAAAATAAGAAACTCAGATCACTTTGCGCTCCTGCATTTATTTCGGGAATTTTTGGTGTTACCGAACCAGCAATTTATGGGGTCACTCTGCCAAGAAAAAAAATGTTTGTCATCAGTTGTATCGGTGGAGCAATCGGTGGCGGATTGATTGCTTTCTTTGGTATGAAACTGTATATGTTCGGTGGCTTAGGTATTTTTGCTTATCCATGTTTTATTGATCCGGTATCACATGATATCAGCGGCATGAAATATGGAATGATTGCTTCTTTAGTATCTTTCCTTATCGGTTTAGGTTTAGCTCTTCCGTTTTACCATGATGAAAAGGAAGAAGAAAAGATTTCGGCTGTAAAAAAATACGGTAATAAAATTATAGACAAAGAAATCATTGCAAGTCCTATGCAAGGTGAAGTAAAAGCACTTGAGGAAGTGCCAGATGAAGCGTTTGCTTCTGGTGTACTCGGCAAAGGCATTGCCATCTTACCAAGTGAAGGTAAAGTTGTCTCGCCAGCAAACGGCACGATTGTCGCACTCTTCTCGACTGGCCATGCGCTCGGTATGATTACCGACAATGGTGCAGAAATTCTCATTCATATTGGTATCGATACTGTAAAACTCAATGGAAAACATTTCACGACCAAAGTAGAGCAAGGTCAAAAAGTCACAAAAGGTCAACTCTTGATTGAATTTGAACAAGATAAAATCGCAGCGGCAGGTTATTCAATGATGACGCCGATTCTTATTTCAAATCACCAACATTATCTTGATGTGATTTGGACAGATAAAACAAATGTTTCTTATGGAGAAAATTTAATTACAATTATTGTTTAGTGCAATAATTAAAAGTAGTATAATTTTAACTAGAAAAATATTGACAATTCACATAACTGATGGTAGTCTTAAAATAATTTTATCAAAAAAGAATATATATAGGATTGTTACTGGTAAACAGGCAAAACCTAAGATCTTGCGGTAAGTGACTTTGTCATTTATTGCAAGATGCTTAGGTTTTTTGTTTTTTGAAAGGTGGGATGTAGATAAAGGGCTAGTTTAAGCTATGATTTTCGAAATGATGAGTAAAAAAGAAGGAAAAAGAGAGGAGAGAAAAGTTTGATAGCAATACGGAATTTTTTAACTTTACTGATATTATTCATTATGATTATGCTGGGAAATGTGGTTTTTGCTGAAGATGACAATGATAAGGAAATTTGGAATATTACTCTGACTGCCACAGGTGGTCTAACGTTGCAGCCCGATTTTTCTCCGGAACAAACAACTTACACGACTAAAGTATCTAGTGATATTGGCAATGTTGTAGTTCGGGCACTGCCTACGGTACCTTCGACTGCTGTGACGATTAATGACGCTAAAGTAGGATATGCTGCCGATTATAATGTGCCGCTTATCGTAGGGGAGAACAATGTGGTCATTACGGCAGCTGCTAAAGATGGAAGAGCTAAAACCTACATAATAAAAATTAATCGTGAAGATATTCGTTCGGTGACCAGTAAGTTTTTAAAATTGGACTATGTTGACCCGTTAACAGGGCAGCATATGCCATATCGTCTTTATGTGCCAGATAATTATGATTCGAAAAAGTCATACCCCCTCGTACTATTCCTTCATGGAGGCGGAGAGCGGGGGATGGATAATGAAGCGCAGCTTACTGCTAATCAAGGAGCCACGATATGGGCTAAACCCGAGGAACAGGATAAACATCCCTGTTTTGTACTAGCTCCACAGGCACGGCTTGATTATGACGGTGGATTTGCGATAACGAGAAATTTTCAGAATAACATGAATTTGAAAAAAGTTTTTGAAATTTCCAAAGATTTAAAAATGGCCGTAAAGATATTGAATACGGTTATGGATCAATACAATGTCGATAAAAAACGTATTTATTCAACAGGAGTATCACAAGGCGGGTTTGGTGTATGGACATTGAATAAGGAATATCCTGATTTATTTGCTGCAATGGTTCCCATTTGTGGTGGCGGTGACCCTGCATTTGCTTCTAGGTTTAAGACAAAACCAATTTGGGCATTTCATGCGGCAAACGATCCAATTATTTGCGTAAATTATACTAGGAATATGATACAGGCTATAAAATTAGCCGGTGGTAAACCGCGTTATACGGAATATCCAGCAGGTACTTTTATTAAGCCTGTAGAGCATTTTTCTTGGGTACTTGCCTATCAAGATGCAGAAATGCGTGACTGGCTTTTTCAACAAAAACAAAAGTAAGAAAACTTATTAATTAGAATGAGTTATAACATCAATTTATTGTATTTATTATGCGATACTAGCTTGTGTTGCTTACGGGAATTTGGCAAAAAGTGGCGCCCTTTTTACCGATTCTTTGTATAGTAATAGATAGTAGTTAAATTGGACAAATGAAAATATTTACTATTTACTATTTGAAAAACTTTATTAATTCGTTAAAAAACATGTTTATGGGGGAGAAGTGTATGAAACACAAAATGAAACATAAAATGATTGGTATTTTGGCTATAGCATTTACACTAGGCAGCGCTAGTTCGGTATTTGCATATTCTGATAATCCGTATGTCGATGTTCCCAGAGACCATTGGGCTTATGGTGTAGTCGATAAGTTGACAAAAGCAGGAATAATTGAAGGATACCAAGATAATACTTTTAAGGGTGATAAAGTACTTACCCGTTATGAAATGGCTACTATTATTGCGAAAGCTATGACGAAATATGATAAAGCCGATACGGAGGAAAAAGCTGCAATTAATAAATTGAAAGTGGAATTTGCCGATGATTTGGAAAATCAAGGTGTTCGCCTTAGAAAAGTAGAGAAAAGACTAGAACAGTCAAAAATTAGTGGCGAGTACAAAGTTGTTTATCAAGATATGAGTTCTGAGGTCAATGGAGTTAAGCAGAAGTCTCGTGTGGATAATTTATTTTACTCGCGTGCGCGGATCGTGTTTACTGGCAACATTGATGATCTTGATTATGAATTTCGATTACAAAACGTAAGTGATTTAAGGGCTGAGTCTGGGGCTGACGGTACAACCTCCCTAAATCGTTCTAATGTGGGAGGTAAAATGTTTGGTGGCAAATGGAGATTTGGTACTCAAGCAGATCACAATCTTGATTTGTGGGTGACTGATGCTACCATTAAAGGGGTTTCAGGTGAGTATCGCATAGGCAAGGTTGATGTTGTCGGACGTTTCGGCAAGGAATATGTACCCATAACATCTTATTTTTCGCCATCACCGGGTTCCTATAGCAGTATTGATGAGCATACCGTTTTAACTGCAAGTACGACAGTTGGAAAAACTTTTGTCGGTGTCGGTTATCACAATCTTAGCTTTAGTGGCAGGAAGGATCCTTACAATGTAACAGATGATAATCGCTCTATTTATGAATTGGCAGCTCATGGGAATATTGCACCGAATTTATTATTATCGGCTGCTTATTCTAAGTCAACGGCCGATTTTGAAAATACAGGATATAATGTTAGTTTAGAATATGGTAAGGTTAATCCAGCAATAGTTCATTCTCAATCATTTAAAGCATCATACCACTATGCAGGCATAAGTTCTACTTACCAGCCAAACGGCGATTACTCTGAGTTGTTAATTAATGTAAATGGAAATAAAGTTCTATCAGGATTCAAAGGCCTTGCACTAGCATACAACTATGTTCCTAGAAAGAGTACCGCACTTGTATTTAAGGCGCAGCCGAATAATAAAACAATACATTATGGTGGTAAGACTAGTGCCTATTCAGTAACGGGGTATTTCTTTTTTTAGTATACTACTATACACAATCGTATTGTATTTTTCGATTGGTTTCAAAAATGGAATTTAAGATTAATTTAGCTAAAAAAAGAGTACTGGCAGTAAAGCATTTATAAACTAAAGAAAGGTTATGATTATTATGTCGTGGAAAAATATTGTAATTGTACTAATAGTACTTATGAACGTTGGTTTTACCGCAACGGTATCTGCCGAAATCAAAGCGGATAGCCCGGAAACAATAAAACGAACTCAATTCTTTTTTGACCTGTTTATGAAAGGCATGCCAGAGCAGCGTAATCAAGAAAGCGAAGTCAAAGAATACATGGTCGAAATGCGGGATGGGGCTAAGCTTTATACAAGAGTCTTTCGTCCTCAAGGGGAGGGTCCGTGGCCGGTAATTATTACAAGAGATCCTTACCAAAATGGTTCTTCAACGGCAATGAGCAAGATTCTTGTGCGGTATGGGTATGTAGTTGTGCAACAAGATTGTCGAGGTACCGGAAATTCAGACGGAATATGGCAGCCCTTTTTAAACGAGCGCAATGATGGTGTGGATAATGCAAATTGGGTTGCTAAGCAAACCTGGAGCAATGGGAATATTGGCATGTTTGGACATTCCTATGGTGCTTATGTGCAATGGATCATTGCAGATGAACTTCCTAAGGAAGTAAAAACATTATATTTGAGCATGTTTGGAACTAATCGGTACAAACAAATGTATCAAGATGGTATGTTTAGACATGATATTTATACTTCATGGGCGGTTACTACTTCGGGAATAAAGACAACCGATTCGTTAAAGGATTTATATCAAAAAGCCTTGAATATTCGTCCTCACATGGAGATGGATGATATGGTTTTTGGGGAAAAAATGCAATGGTATAGAGATATGCTTACTAATGTTAGTGGTGAATCGGATTATTGGAAAAAAGGAAATTGGGAAACCCTTTTAACAAATCCTTCGAAAATTAATATACCGGTTCGCTTAGTTGATGGATGGTTTGATCATCATTTAGCTGGAACTGTAGAAGGATATGAAAATTTATCTCCTAAAGTTAAACAGCAAAGTTCCTTTATTATTGGACCTTGGACGCATATGCTTGCACCGCCAAAAAGCGATTTGCAATTTCCAAATGGTCAATGGTCGATTATGAAAGATGCGGTCGAATGGTTTGATTATAAATTGAAAGGACTGGCATTTAACAAAGAACTTGGTGCAGTGAATACTTATGTTGTCCAAGATGGAACTTGGCAGAATTTAAAAACTTGGCCTCCAAAATCAAAACTTTCACGTATGTATTTTAATACTGCTGACAATAACACTGCTGAATATGGAAAACTGTCTGTGGGCAGAAAAGCGGAATCAAAGACGATATCCTATGTATATGATCCTACAGATCCAGTGTCCACTAAAGGCGGAGCGGATCTACTTGCCTGGTTGAACCCAGGAGGAAATGTACCACAACCTGGTCCGGTTCAGCAAGATCCACCAGGAATACGGAAAGATATAGTTACTTTTATCTCCGATACATTGACTGAAGATATGATGATTGCTGGGAAAATAAAGGTGAAATTAGGAGTAAGTTCAGATGCTGAAGATACTGCCTTTACAGCAAAAATCATGGAAGTGATGCCAGATGGGAAAGCATATAATATTAGAGATGGTATCACTAGTCTAGCTTATAGGAATGGAGCAAAAAATCCACAAGACTATAAACCGGGTTCGATAGTGGATGTGAATCTCGAATTGTGGCCAATAACATGGAAAGTAAAAAAAGGATCCAAAATTAGAATAGATATTTCATCATCCAATTTTCCTACATATGCAGTTCATGCTAATATTGCTGGTCCGTGGGCTGAACAGGAACAGGAAAAGGTTAAGCCTGCAAAACAAACAATTTATATAGGCGGAAAGCATGCATCATTTATTGAAATACCCTTAGCGACAGAGAAGGAAAAATAGTTTTTCTTTTATCTGAGGAGGCGATGGAATGCTAGTGAGAATAGGTACAAGTAAAATTACGATAAAAACGATGTTTATTCTAGTAGTTGGCTTACTGTATTATGGATATTCTATGCATTATGTAGAGGCGGAAAATAGCCATTTTTCTAAAGTAGTAAAAATAGAAAGTGGATTTTTATCGGGAGTAACTGAACCAGATTCAAAAGCTACCGTGTTTAAAGGTATACCATATGCAGCACCTCCAGTAGGGTATTTGCGTTGGCGTCCACCCCAGGCGCCAGCACCTTGGAAGGGTGTTAGGAAAGCAGATGAATTTGGTCCCATTTGTCCACAATTTCCGCCACCGAAAGGCAGTTTTTATCAATTGGAATATTATCCAGAAGAAGAAAAGCAGAGCGAAGATTGCCTGTATTTAAATGTCTGGACCCCAGCTGAAACTTCAGATGAGAAACGCCCTGTCATGGTCTGGATACACGGAGGCGGGTTTGTTCAAGGTCAAGGTTCTTTACCATCTTTTAATGGATCTGAATTGGCGAAAAAAGGAATAGTTGTTGTTACAATAAATTACCGTTTAGGTGTTTTTGGCTATCTTGCTCATTCAGAGTTAAGTAGGGAGGCAGATTCTAATACATCTGGAAATTATGCATTGCTTGATCAAATTTGTGCATTGAAATGGGTGCAAAATAATATTGAAGCATTTGGAGGAGATCCTGATAATGTTACTTTGGCAGGGCAATCAGCAGGCAGTTTTAATATTCAGTATTTAATGTTGTCTGATTTAGCTAAGGGTTTGTTCAATAAGGCTATTCTCGAAAGTGGTGGTATGGGGGCAAATTATCGATTTCCTAAAGAGTTGTCGGTTTCAGAACAAAGTGGTGTACAATATGCGAGCATGCATGGTGTGAAGTCAATTGAAGAATTAAGACGAATGCCTGCTGAAGATCTCCTTGGTAATATGGCAGACTACTTAAAAATGGGATTCGCGCCTATTGTAGATGGAAAAATTATTTCGAATGAGATGATTCAGCATTTTGCAGAAGGAAATAAGGATACGATACCTTTGTTGATTGGATTTAATGCTAATGAAGCGACAAGCTTGGTGCCCGATCATTTTTCTCTTAATGATTTTAAAAAAGAAGGAGAATATCGTTATGGAAATAAAGCCAATCGATTTTTTGAATTATATCCATGCGAGACGGATGAGCAATCGTTGCAGGCTAAAATTGATAGTACTACGGACAGCTATGCAGCAGCAGCGTATTATCTTGCACGTTTGAATGAAAAAAATTATAAGAAGACTTATTTATATTGTTTTAATCGTAAACTACCAGGTCGTAACAGTGCATATTATGGCGCTTTTCATTCGTCAGAGATAGAATATATATTCCAGACATTAAAATCTACTGAGCGGCCGTGGGAAAATGTAGATCAAGAACTATCTGACGTTATGTCATCTTATTGGGTAAATTTTGTCAAAACAGGAAATCCTAATGGAAAAAAATTGCCTTTTTGGGGGCATTATGATAAGCAGCAGGAGCTGTTTATGGCTTTAGGTCCTCATCCAGAAATGCAAAAGATGGCTGAAGATGATAAATTAAACTACTTCATTGATGTTATAGAAGAAAAATTGGATGAATATAAATAGAAATACATAAAAAATTCATTTTTTGCATCAAATCTTCATCGTAATCAGATCTTTTTATCACAAACGATCATAACAAGGTGTTAAAAAATGACCCCGGCAGCATTTTATTCAGTGATGGCAGGGTCATTTTATTTACATTTTTGTACTTGTTCGGACCAATGATTCAGGTTTTACAGAGATCTGGGATGATTATTACAATTGTTATTAAAAATAATGATATGGATTCATTTTTGTGGGTTTTATTGTATACCGATAAAATGAGCATAATACTATTGTTCCCGCTAGTATGATAATAAAGGAGAGAAATAATATGAGGAAAACACCATGGAGATATTTAAGTCCCATAGCGGTGGCATTGCTGAGCGTTGGTTTTACGGTCGGTGCTTCAGCGAGTTTTGCAGTACCGACTTATCGTACTGTTACAGAAGTCCATGATTGGGGCGCTGCGATTCCAAGAGTTATCGTAGACCTTGGGGAAAATATTGCGGCAAGTGCAGTTGATCAGGATACATTCAAGGTTTATGTAAAGCGGAGAATTCCGACAGTAGTTGCCAATGCTCAGGCCAAAGATATGTATACCAAGCTTTCGTCATCGGTGGGCGACATGAAGATTTTAGGCGATACAGAAGGCTATCGTGAAATTACAAATGCCTATATCGCCGATAAAGACGGTAACAGAGTAAAATACGGTCGCTATGCCGTTATCGAAATGAAGGTAGGTCCGACGCTCACGCTCGGCTCGCCGCTTAATTTCAATATTAAAACAATGCATAATGACTGGGTGCAGTGCGATTATATGATTACGCAGATAAAAACAATTGCAGCGCAAAAAGGCACAATCGATGATTTGGTAGTGACTAATTTGCTTGGTAATATCAGCCCAATCGTTGACGATTTTACGTTCAGTGAAGAAACTAATGATGATATCACGATGAAGTATGCAAGTTTTGAACCGGCAAAGGATAATAAAAAGAACCCGTTGATTATCTGGCTTCATGGCATGGGTGAAGGCGGCAATGACCCGACGATTCCTATCTCAGCCAACAAAGCGTTTACAACAATGAATGTATAAGTATGATTGACGGTCGCCAGGTTACGCTTATGGAATGGCTTGCAGCACAGCATAAATAATATAATGACGATTTAGCCATGAAAACGAGGTAAATAAATATAGGAAAGCTTTGCTGCGATGAGGATTGATTATAATGAAATTAAATAGATTAAAAAAAGCAGTGCTTTTAGCAATAACAGTGGGGATGACGATGACTTACAGCGCACAAGCAGTTGCGAGTGATATTGTACAAACACAACAGCACAAAGCAAGAACTATCGTGACAACAGATGGTGAAATTGATGATATGGATTCGTTTTTACGTTTTCTATTGTATACCAATGAAATGAATGTAGATGGTATTATTTATAGCAGTTCACAATGGCATTATAAAGGCGATGGTAAGGGAACGAAGTTCATTTCTGAAATGCCATTAACACGTGATTGGTATGGTGAAAAAACAGACCTTCGCTGGTGCGGTGCAGAGTGGATTCAAAACTTTATTGGTAAGTATGGAGAAGTCTACCAAAATCTTTTAAAACATGATAAAAATTACCCTGCGCCAGAAGCTTTATTAGCAAAAGTCAAAGTCGGCAATATTGATTTTGAAGGAGAAATGGAAAAGGATACAGAAGGTTCTGACCACATCAAAAACATATTGCTCGATGCAGGAACAGAACCAGTATATTTGCAGGTGTGGGGCGGGACGAATACGATTGCTCGTGCATTAAAAGCCATCGAAGATGAATATAACAATACACCAGAGTGGGATGCAATCTATGCAAAAGTAGCGAAAAAGGCTGTTATTTATGCAATTCTAGACCAAGATGCAACTTACCAAAAATATATTGCGAAGACTTGGCCAGATATTAAAGTACTTTATAACTCTGCACAATTTTGGTGCTTTGCCTACGATTGGCCTAAAACAGTACCTGAAGAGTTGAAACCATATCTACAAGGAAAATGGATGGCGAAAAATATCAAATATGGTCATGGTCCATTGATGGATGAATATATGGTATGGGGCGATGGTCATGCGATTACTGAGGATTCTGATGATAAATACGGCGATATTGATTATATGAAAAAAAGTGGTCGTGGTCAATATGACTTTATCTCCGAAGGCGATACACCAGCATATCTGCACCTTATTGATGTAGGCATGCGTTCTTTAGAAAATCCAGCCAGCGGTGGCTGGTCAGGGCGTTTGATTAAATCGCCAACAAATAAAAATCGTTGGGAAGATGGCGAAAATGTTGCCGATTACAATCCACATACAAAGCAATTTGATAAAAGCTACCCGCAGACACGCTGGGTAAATGCCATCCAAAATGATTTTGCCGCAAGAGTGCTTTGGATGACAGAAGACTACGACAAAGCAAATCACGCACCAAAAGTTTCAGTGAAAGATAAGCTAGATATTACAGCAAAAGCTGGACAAAAAATAAAATTATCAGGTACAGCAACTGATCCAGATGGTGATAAACTCAACTATAAATGGTGGCAATATCAAGAAGCTGGTACATATCAAGGCGTATTAGAATTGAAACATGCTGGTCGCAAAGAGATCGACATTAAAATTCCACAAGATGCAAAAATCGGTGATACGATTCATCTGATTCTTGAAGTAACTGATAATGGTGTACCACCTATGACACGATATCAGCATGTTATTGTTACTATTGGTGAGTAAGGGATTTTGTGTTTTAATTTCTTTGGGAGAGTATGATAGATGTTGAGGATGCTCTGTCAGCGACAGTGTCGGTGGTGACACCATACATAGCCTGGGTTACTGTTGTGTAATAAGTGCGTCTTTCTTGTTTTACACGAAAAGCGCTTACCTCAGAGATAATGGCCCATCGACAGCCGGAGGCGACAGCACTTCCCGCCATGCATTTGGGGTTGCCTGTGTATCAGCTATAACATAGTCTGGTAGTATTTTCTGGTACTCATCCTTTAATGCTTCATGCACACGGATAACTCGTTTGCATGCGCATCTACATTTCGCTTCAGGTTAAAACGGACTGATGAGCCTATTGCAGCGTATTGGTCTCGATATTATAGGTTGCAGAGTCTGCTGACCAAGTGTTATTATCTTGGGTAATCTGTACGTGCCCGTTGAATATCCCTAGTTTAGTACGCCAGTTAAAGTTTGCAGTATCAGAAGTTATCGTTAAGTTAGGCTGCTTAAATGTCACGCCGCCTTCAAGCATAGCCTTCTTCTGACTGCCATATACGTAAACGCTGCCGGCCGTAAGATAAATATTATCTTGTGTAAGGGTTATGCCGCCTGAGCCCCAGACTTCCAGTGAACTGAGACTGACTTTTGCCTGACCCGCCGTTATAATGCGGTTAGCAACTTCAATGTACACATTGCCTTGTAGCATATAAAGTCCGGTATTTACATCGTAGTAGGTGTTATCAGCGTTGATGATAGGCTTGGCAGCGAAAGCTGTTGTTGTGCTGACCAAAAGACACAAAAGCAAGATGAGGGATAATAAAATTTTATGGTTCATATTTGATTGACCTCCCGAGCTGCTAAGGTTCTGTTAGCAGGTTTATTTTCTTAGCTCTTGATCATTCGCAAAAAGATTCTATTTTTTACTATTGAACTTTTCTAAATCAATGAGATGGTTGCATGATTACTCCTGTAATGTTGCTCTCAGGGGGACAAGTTGGATAAAAGGTTGTTCATAAGAATGGACCTGCATCCATTGCCCATCACGTTTAATCTCAACTTTTCCCAGTTTTCTGCCTTCCCAGGTCCAGGATTGAATGACCTCGCAAACCAGCTTGTTGATTTCTTCCATTGATAAGGAAGGATCTGATTCCACGGGTATTCCATGAATGATTGTATTACACATCTGCGATACCTCCTTAGTTATAGGTTAATGATGCTTGTCAATAACAGCACAGCTGCTTAATGAATGTGCACGTAGTTGATAGTAGCTATTAAAGCTAATTAGTTGATTAAAGTCAATTAATTAGCTAAAAAAACCATCCATCCAGTTATTGACGGAATGGCGTTTTTTTAGTGCTTTGAATTATTGATTAACGATGTGTATTTTGCCTTCTTGCATCCCTAATGCTTTTGCCATGAGATCTTCTGCAAGCTTAAACTGGCAGGTCAACAGATCGACAGGTGATTTTTCATAAATTGCATCAATTAAGCAATCAAGGATGGACAAAATCAAATTCATTGCTGCTTTGGGATGGGAAACATGAAAATAGTTTTGATGCTTGCCTTCCTCGATGATTTTTAGCAGAAAAGGTGCCACTAATTGTTTACCTTGACGGGATAATTTATCTACGAGATGCAAAGTCCGATCATCATATAAGAAATCAAGCAATAGACCGTCTTTGTATTGAATGGTACAGAAGATCGCCTGTATTACAGATTCGATTTTTTGAGGAGGAGCAATGCTGTGGGAATCAATGATCGGCTCGAATGCCGATGTGAATGTGGACATGTGGCGATTAATCAGTGCTTCTAATATTTCCTCCTTCGATTTAAAGTAGTAATAAAGTGTTCCTTGAGCAACTCCCATTTTTTTCACGATGTCACTGATTGCTGTTTCATGATAGCCATTGGCATAAAACAGCGGTTCGGCAGCATCCAGGATCTCGGCTATTCGTATTTGGGGATCTTGTGGAGGACGTGCTATGGCCATCACCTCATTAATTGATTTAAGTCAAATTATAAACTTTGCTGGAATTTGATGTCAAGGTTTATTTTAAAATGAAAGAGGTTGGATTACAGAGGCTGCCTCAAAATGCAAAAGAATGAAAGACAGTCCCTTTTGTGAAAGCTATTATTTTCTCAAGTGTGAAATAATTGATTTAATCCGGACAGAGGGGATTTGAGAAAATGTGTGGAATACAGGGAATGTGAATTATCTGTTTTTTTAGATAATTTTTAATGCGTTTATAGTACTGTAGATGATGGGGACAAGGGGGGGATCTATTGTCAAAGGATGATACATTTTATGGTCTGGAACATAAAGTACATAGAAAAGAGAAAGTCTATCTACAATTAAAAATGCTCACCCAGGAGAGTGATTTTGGCAATAAAGTACTAGAAAAAATCGGATTTGAAACAACCCTTTTATCAGAGAAGCTTAACATTACCAGGAATAATGTCAGCACGGAATTAAATAATCTTGTGGCTGAGGGAAAGGTTATTAAAATCTTAGGTAAACCTGTGCGTTATCTGGATCGTATATGGCTGGAAACAAATGCACAGATCATGATAAAAGATCCAATTATTAAAAAGGATACTGATTTTAGAAAGCTAATAATTAAAACATCGCTGCTTTGTAATGAAAAAGAAGAAGTATTTTCTTGTAATAAAAATGAATTACATCATTTAATAGAGAATCATGCAAAACCGAAAGATGATATTTTTGCTAATATAGTGGGTTCTAAAGATGATTTAAAGAATCAGGTAAAGCAGGCGCGTGCAGCAATTCTATATCCACCGAAAGGATTACATACGTTATTAATCGGTCCTACAGGAATCGGAAAAACAACTTTTGCGGAAATTATGTATCGTTATGCAATTGAGATAGGACGATTTTCTGCCAATGCCCCTTATGTCATATTTAATTGTGCTGATTATGCGGAAAATCTCCAGCTGTTAGTTTCACATCTTTTTGGCAATGTAAAAGGCGCTTTTACGGGCGCAGATATTGAGAAAAAAGGATTAGTGGATCAAGCAAATGGAGGAATTTTATTTTTAGATGAAGTTCATCGTCTGCCGCCAGAAGGACAGGAAATGCTGTTTTCCTTGATGGATAGGGGCAGTTATCGTCGCTTAGGGGAATCGGAAAATACCCGTAAGGCTGACATACTGATCATTGCCGCTACGACTGAAGATCCTAAGGAAGTGATCCTTGGGACCCTGCTAAGAAGAATTCCGGTAATTATTATGCTTCCTAGTTTAGCAGAGCGGTCATTGAAAGGACGAATGACTCTTATCTGTCAGTTTTTTAGAGAAGAGTCTGTCAAGATTAAAATACCTGTAACCGTATCAAAAGAGGTTTTAAAAGTATTGTTGATCTACAAATGTCCAGGCAATATAGGACAATTAAAAAACGATATCCAGCTTATGTGTGCCAATGCATTTGTAGAATATGTGACTGAGCAGCAAAGTGATGTTCATATAAAACTATCACAGCTCTCACAGCGCTTAAAAGAAGGATTTTTCACCATTGATAATAAAAGGCAGGAAATAGCAAAGGTCTTTAATTTAAACGATTTCGAATCCATCACATTTAACGGTGCAAAGGAAGACTTACATGCAAGTCTAAAAAACGTGCTCTTGTATGACGATTATAAAACCGAAGAGGATTTTTATGATGTAATCCTTAGAAGTGCGCAGAAATTTTTAGAAAAGGGTCTTTCTCTTAATGAAATTAGAGAACGCATGAATCAGCAGATTCAAAATCGCTTTCACGATTCTTTTTCTATAACCCAAGATCATAATCTGTTGTTAGAAAAAGAAGTTCTGGCAAAAATCGTTACTCCGGAGATTGTCAAAATCATTGAAGAATCCTTGGCAGAATCAAAAGACGCTATAGGGTTATCATTTGATAGTAAAGTAATATATAGTCTAGCTCTGCATATGGAAACTCTTGTGGAAAGGCTGCGCTTAGGGCAGATCTCCATCCATCCCAATATCAAAAAAATATATGAAGAGCATCAGCAGGAATTTGCTGTTGCCGAAAAGATTAAAAATAAGCTGGAAGAGAAATTGGGAATCCATATCCCTGACGATGAAGTCGCTTTTACCGCTATGCTGCTATACTCTCTGCATGTAAAAAAGAGTGAGGAAAATATTGAGGTTTTGGTTATCACTCATGGGTATGCCACAGCTACCAATATGGTTCAAGTAGCCCAAACCCTACTAGGTTATGAATGTATTCATGCCATAGACATGCCTTTGGAGGAGAAGGTAGAAGTAATTTTGGACAAGGCAATTGAAAGGGTGAAAAAAATCAATAAGGGACGAGGCGTGCTGCTCTTAGTGGATATGGGCTCTCTTACCACCTTTTCCGAAATCATTTCAGAACGAACAGGTATACCCACAAGAGTCGTTAAAATGGTGAGTACCCCTATGGTAATTGAAGCAGCGAGAAAAGCGATGTTACCCAATATCAGCCTTGATATGCTTGTGGAAAGTGTAAATGGAATGAGTCCGTTAATTGGCGGAAGAATAAAAGTGGAGAACTCGCCAGTTGAATTTGGTTACTCACCCATTATCTATCAAGAACGTGCTATTGCTATGTTAGAAGAAATTCTCACATTCTTAAATGTAAAAAAAGCATCAAGATTGCTCAATGAAGTATTAGAAAAAGTCGCAGATACCTGTGATGGAACTATTGATGAAAGCATCAGGATCAAATTCTTATTTCATTGTTCTTGCATGATTGAAAGAATCATAAGGAATGAACCCTTGCCTTATACGAATTTCTCTCATATTAAGGAGTCTAAGGAATCTCTTTTCAAGACCATTAAAAATGCATTCATTATCGTAGAAGAGGCATTTGGCATTGAAATTCCCAATACTGAATTGGCCTATGTCGTTGAAATGATGGATGCACATTTCAATATCCTATCGAATTAGAAGAATACAGTAAAGAAGCTTAAGAGAAATGTAATGTAAACTCTTGAGCTTCTTTTCATTCATAAGGATTATTCATTACCTGTCATTATCAAGAAAAGCCCCTTAAAAAGGGTATAGAAAATGCGTGGAAAAAAATAATCGAACCGCAGAGACGCAGAGAACACAGAGAAAAGATAGATAGGGTTAAAAATCCCCTCAGCGTCCTCTGCGTCTCTGCGGTTAATCGTTCTATTTGCTCTGTTTGTCATTATCAAAAAAACTCGGATGTCTTTTCTGACACTCCTGTGATTTATTTCATGACCGTTGCGAGCATTAGCGAAGCAATCCCCTCCTTGTTAAGAGATTGCTTCACTATCACATTTTTCTTATGTGTCTTGAATTCTGAGACACATCTCATAGAAGATAAATAAGACACATTTTAAGACACATTCTAAATAGGGAAGATATCCAAAAATTAAAATTATTTTATTGCCGCAAATGAACCCTTATTTCCATAGACGGAGGCTGTTTGTTATCTGACTGACAGGTAATGAGACACATAGTTGGCATGGGAGTTGCATTAATACGTAGTACAAAGAAAGGAGGATTTTAATGATTGGAATTTTAGTAGTAACCCATGAAAATTTTGGCGAAGCAGCTTTACAAACTGCTCAATTAATTTTGGGGAAGCAGGAAAAAGCATTGGCGCTGGGATGTTATCGCGGAGATAGCATTGAAGCGTTTTGCGAGAAGGTCAATGCAGCCATCCAAGCATTAGATACAGGAATGGGGGTGCTGGTATTTGCTGATTTATTTGGCGCGAGTCCTTATAATAATACCGCCAAAGCGAGCAGCACCATTACCAGTAAGTTTAGGTGTATCGCCGGTTTTAGTTTACCAATGATCATTGAGGCTTTTAGTATGAGAGAGTCCTATGAGTTAGATGAGTTAACGAATGTATGTATCCAGACAGGTATCACGGGAATCAGGGAACTTTTTAAAGAGATTGAAATATTTGATGAAACGAATAAGTAAGAAGAGGTGGATGTTATGTTACATATTGTTCTGACTCGAATTGATGACCGATTAATACATGGGCAGGTGATTACTGCCTGGACAAAAATTACCAAAGCAGATCGAATTATTGTCGTGGATGATGAGGTAGCCGAAGATTCTTTTATGGTAAAAGTGTTAAAGATGGCGGCACCGTCTTCTATTAAAGTAGATATTTTTAATACTGAGGATGCCGCTGTAACACTGGCAGGAGAAGATACTGGCGAAAAAGTTATTATTTTAGTTAAGACACCTAAAACCGTACTTGGTCTTATAAAGGCTGGAGTTAACATTGCCGACTTAAATCTAGGTGGTATGGGAGCAACACAGGGTAGAAAGCAGCTCTACAGAAACATCTCGATATCGGCAGAAGAAAAAGCGATATTTAAAGAATTATTGACTCTTGGCGTGGATGTTTTTGTACAAATTGTTCCTGATGCAAATAAAATGCCAATGGCAACGATGATTTAATCTTCAAAGCATGTGATGCTTGCAAAATAAAGGAGGAAAAAGTATGGACATCTCTTTTTTACAGGCTGCGTTAATCGGTATTTTTTATTATCTTTCATGGAGTCCCTGGTTTACCTATGTTGGTTTCTTTACTTTTAATCGGCCGTTGGTAGCTGGATTTATTACCGGTATCATTTTAGGTCAGCCCTTAGAAGGGGCATTAATTGGTGCGGGCATCAATGTTATATACTTAGGCTTTATTTCAGCCGGTGGGGCCCAAATGGGTGACCCTTCCTTTGCAGGATACGTTGGAACGGCTCTTGCTTTAGTTTCCAACCTGGATGTAGCCACTGCCATGGCGATATCAGTACCATTAGGAACCATTGCAACGGTGCTTTGGATTGCTAAAATGACGGTGAATTCCTTCTTTGTTCATTGGGCGGATAAGGAAGTTGAAAAAGGCAACGTAAGGCGGTTAGCCTTTATCAATGTCTTTCCCCCTCAGATTTTGCTATTCTTAGTTAGTTTTATTCCTGCCACCTTGGTAGTATTCTATGGACCGGATGCTGTATCAGGAATGCTGCGAGTGATGAGCCCTAGCGTATTGCATGTGTTTACGGTAATCGGTGCCATGCTGCCTGCTCTGGGTATCGCAATGAATCTGAAATTAATTGGCAATTCCTTTACCATGCCGTTTTTTGTCTTAGGTGTTATTTTATCTGTATATTTCAAACAGGACATATTGATTATTGCCATCATGGGTGTTGTATTAGCACTGACAGTAACTTCCCTGCGCTATTCCGGTAAAAAAGATGTCAACGTATAAATATGAAGGAGGTAAGTAAGCATGCAAACTGCAAAGACATTAACGAAGAATGATGTGCTTAAATCTTGGTTTCGATGGTATATGTTCGCCCAATCTAATTATAACTATGAAAGAATGCAAGCTACTGCATTTGCCCATTCCATGCTGCCTGTTATCGAAAAACTATATCCTGATAAAGAAGATGCCAAGGCAGCAGTACAGCGGCATTTATCCTTTTTCAATACAGAGCCGATATGCGGCGCTGTGATTCATGGAATTACCATTGCCATGGAAGAAGAAAAAGCCAATGGCAAGCCTATTACTGATGGAGCTTTCAATGGGATTAAAACTGGTTTAATGGGACCTTTGGCAGGTATTGGGGATACATTAACCCAAGGGATTATTACTCCCATTATGCTTGCGATCTGCATTGGTATTACCAATAATCAAAATCTTGCAGGTCCCATCATTTTTTTAATTGCTCAATTTACTATTATGACAACCATTCAACTTACCATGTGGATGAATGGCTATACCTATGGCAAGAAGGCAGTGGAGCAAATTTTAGAAGGCGGTATGATTAATAAGGTAATTGAAGGTGCATCGATTTTAGGAACTCTTGTCATGGGAGGGCTGGTAGGACGGTTTATTCCCCTACAAACCTTAATTAGTTTTGATGTAGGTCAAGTGAAATTTAACTTACAGGCCGATTTACTGGATAAACTCATGCCAGGATTGATCCCGCTGGCATTAACCTTAATTGTTCTTTCTATGGTTAAAAAGGGTGTTTCTCCTATTAAGCTAATGGGTATCTTAATAGCCTTAGGTGCTGTTACAGGAATTTTAGGTATATTTTAAGAGCGATAGTTTTTCTTGTAGCCAGAGTTTATAAATTTAAGGGAACTTGAACACAGAGGACACAGAGTGCGCAGAGATTTTTAAACCTATCTATCTTCCTCCCAGTGTTGTCAGTGCCTCTGTGGTTCCTTTTCATATGTTTTAACAAGAAATTTGGTGATAAAGGAGCGGCAAAGATGAATATAACACTAGATACGATTGAACACTTAGAAATAGAAGATTTCTTAGGAAATGAAATACATTGCGAATGCAAAGAAGCTCATCGCGTTGCGATTGATCGTATCCTAATCGAAAAGAATGGGATTGATAAACTGCCTGAATGCTTAATCGAATTTCAATATAAAAAAGCATTAGTCATCGCCGATCTTCACACAGATCAAGTCGCTGGGAAGCAGGTAGAGGCCGCCTTAAGGCAAGCAAACTTTGCATACAAGAAATTTGTATTTCAAGGAGAAGAAGAACTTGTCCCTGACGAAGCAGCCGTAGGCACATTATTAATTCAAGTGGATAAGGATACAGATGTAATTGTTACCGTAGGCACAGGTACGTTAAATGATTTAGCTAAGTTTGTCAGCCACAAAATCAGCATACCTACCATTATTGTGGCAACGGCTCCTTCTATGGATGGCTTTGCCTCCACTGGGGCCGCCTTAATTGTCGATAATCTTAAAACTTCTTTTGAATGTGTCTGCCCTAAAGCAATTATTGGAGATCTTACTATATTAAAACAGGCGCCCATGAATATGATTATTGCCGGTTTCGGAGATATTGTTGGAAAATATTCAGCTTTAACCGATTGGAAATTGGGTAAAGTGATTAATGATGAATATTATTGTGATGTAGTTGTAAAAATGGTTACGGAATCCATGACAAAATGTATCAATAATGTAGAAGGAATAAAAAACAGAGACGAAGGTGCCATTAAAAACTTGATGGAAGCCCTGGTAGTGACGGGGATTGCCATGAGCTTTGTCGGCAATTCCAGACCTGCTTCCGGTTCAGAGCATCATTTGGCCCATTATTGGGAAATGATGTTTTTATTTGAACAGAAGAAGGCTGTACTCCATGGCACAAAGGTCGGGATTGCTGCCGTAATTACGGCAAAGTTAAGTGAACTATTAGCCCAAGCATCGATTGATTTTGACGAGGCTGTTAATAAAGCCAATTCATTTGATCAGGAGCAATGGAAAAAAAGTGTTGAAAGTCTCTATCAAAAAGCTGCTCAGGAAATTATTCATATCAATGAAAGAGAACAACGAAACTCTATTGCTAAAAGAATGGCAAGGATTCATACCATCCGAAAACATATGGATGAAATTATCGATATCGTTAAGGGTATACCTTCGGCAAGAGAGATTACAGCCATTCTTAAACATGCTGGAGGAGCGAGCCGTCCCAGGGAAGTCGGCATTGATGAACATTATGTCATCAATGGAATTCTGATGGCGAAAGAAGTTCGGACAAGATATACCATCCTTAACTTATTATCTGACCTTGGACTTTTAGAAGAATTTGCTCATGAGGTTCATGATTACTTAAAGAAGGAAGAAGTATAAATGAATGGTAAGGCAATGAAGAGAAAAACACAGGATGTTTTAAATAAAGTAAAATGTTTCATTCTGGATTTAGACGGGACGGTATATTTAGGCGGGAATTTATTAGATGGTGCTATTGAGTTTTTAGAGAGACTAGAAAAAAATAAGATCGATTTTAAATTTTTTACTAATAATTCTTCGAAAAATGCAAAGTTTTACATCAATAAAATTCATCATATGGGCTATGATGTAAAAGAGAATGCGATGCTAATTTCAAACCAAGTCATTATCCGTCATCTGCAGGAAGCAATGCCAGGGAAAAAAGTTTTTCTATTAGGCAACGAATATTTAAAAAGTGACTTTCAAGAATCCAAGATTCATTTAGTAGAAGAAGATCCGGATGTGGTAGTTGTAGGGTTTGATACAACCTTAGCTTATGAGAAGGTATCCAAGGCATGTAAGTTTATTCGCGAAGGGGCGGTTTTCTTAGGTGTTCATCCTGATTTTAATTGTCCAACAGAGGATGGCTTTATTCCAGATTGCGGGTCCATCTGCGCCATGATTACAGCTTCTACCGGAGTTTCACCAGAATACTTTGGTAAGCCGACAGCCCATACCTTGCAGTATATTTTGAAAAATACAGGTTTCAAAGAAGAGGAAATTGCTGTGGTTGGCGACCGATTATATACGGACATTGCACTTGGCAATGGGAATGACTTGGTGACGATTCTGGTTTTATCGGGAGAAACAAAAGTAAATGATTTACAAAGCTCAAAGATCCAGCCAACGCTGCAATTTGATTCTCTAAAAGAATTAGGAACCTATTTTTAATAAAACTGTAATTGCGGAAACTAAAAAGACTATAAAGGTTAAAAAGATGAT
>DJJR01000043.1 GCA_002434245.1 Pelosinus fermentans | reverse complement strand
TCATAGATTCAATCATTTGTATATACCTCCCATTTTCATTTGAGTAATCCCATATTTGCCAGGATATCTTTCAGCTTAGCCATATTGGCCTCAGAGCAGCTGGTATTGGGTTTAATTGGATCACCAGCCTGAAAACCTATAAGGTTCATGGCATCTTTGGTTACTACTGGCCAGCTGCCAAGTCCCATAGCTACTCGCAGTGGAGCAAGCTTATATTGAGCTTCCAGTGATCCTTGTATATCACCAGCCATAAATGTATCGTAGATTTGCACCACTAACTTTGGAGCAATATTGGCAGTAGCAGCTACACATCCTACACCACCATAAACTAAAGTGCCAAGTATCATAGTGTCTCTGCCAGCCATTACTTTAAAACCTTTATCTCGTGTTCTGCGGATATATTCGGAAGTCAAGGTTAAGTCACCACTACTGTCTTTGGCTCCAACGATATTAGGAATATCTGCTAATCGCTCAACAAGGTTCGCTGAGATATTTACCTTTAAACGGTCAGGATTATTATAAATGAGTATTGGCAGGGATGTTGACTCTGCAATCGTCACGAAATGCTGATACAGTTCCTCTTCATTTGGACTAATAAACATGGGAGGTAAAACCGTAATTGCCTGCGTTCCTGATTCTTCTGCCATTTTAGCAAGCCTAACCGATTCTTTGGTTGTAATCGCCCCAATTCCTGCATAAACTGGAACGCGTCCTTTTACCTGATCCACTGCAATTTCAATGACGCGTTTTTGTTCATTATAGTCAAGACCATAGAATTCACCATTACTGCCTAGTGCAAAAATTCCATGTACGCCTCCTAATATGACGTGTTCGATAATTCGTCGATAAACCACTTCATCTACCTGATCGTTCTCATTCACTGGAGTTACCACTGGCGGTATAACCCCTTTTATAAAACTAATATCCATATACTTGTACCTCCTTTTTTTATTGCTGAGCACTGGATGGCTCAATAATAGGTTCATCTATGGTGGCAAGAGCCACAAGACATAATATGCCGCTTCCCGCCATGTAGAGAAACACACTATTCCAACTATAGGCATCTAACAACATTCCAACAATTAATGGCGCGCATGCCCCTCCAATTTGTCCCACAGTATTTACTATACCGAAAGCAACAGGATAGGTTGATTTACTAGCCAACCCCATAGGATAAACAGAATACCCAGCAAAGCCGATACCAACCATCAGACCAGCCAACAGCAGTGTTAAACCTAAGTATAAAGCATTATTAGGTGCATAAATTAAAGCAATCATCATCACGATTGTCCCAAAGGCCCCAAGCATCATCATCGGCTTGCGTCGTTTCCCCAGCACCCGATCTGAAATAAATCCTCCCAGTAAATTACCCAGGACAGAACCTAAAAATGGCGCTGATGCTAAGAATCCCATTTTGACCGATGTAAACCCCTTTACCGTCATAAGATACGTAGGTATCCAAGACATGAAGATGTTACTTACGCCAATAATACAGCCATAACCAACAGCCGTTCCAATCACATTCCACGAAAGAAATACCTGACGAAGAGTCTCTAATCGTACAACCTTTTTTGTTCGATTTAACGTATCTAACCAGCCAAAATCATATTGTTTGCGATCTTTCGCTGCACTTTCTTCTTTAATGATTGGCCCTTCTTCACTTCGAATATAATGACATTCAGCGCCGGAACAAAATTTATTATCCTCTGGCGAATTAGTCACCAAAATCATCCATAAGATCGAAAATAATATTCCTGGAACAGCAAAAATGTAAAAAATTTCTCGCCAGCCCCACAATTCAATAATAACAACACATAGCGGCGGTACAATTAAAGGCCCCAGCTTCGAAGCTGCAATCCAAAGCCCTGTAGCCGTCCCTTTTTCTTTAGCAGGAAACCAGCGATTAATTATATTGGTGCAGCCAATCCCCAGCGGTCCTTCTGAAAGACCTAAGCCAACACGAAAAGTCTTTAACAGCAGCACAGACGAAGTCGTTCCCATTAAACCGGTAAAAACAGAGGTCAGTATCATGAATATTGGAAATAATCTTCCTGTCACCTTGTTGCTCAATCTTTTATAAACAAGCCCGATCGGAATCTGTACCACACCGTAAGCAAAGGAAAATAAACTGATAATAGCGCCAGCTTCTGTATTCGTAATCCCATACTCTTTCTTCATGTAAGGCAAAGCGATACCCAAATTAGCACGATCGGCACAGGCGATAGCCCATATTACAAAAATAAGTGCCATTACCACCCAGCGATAATTGGTCCTCTTTTTCTTGGATGCATAAGTTGGTTCATTCAATTCTGCAGATTGTGACATGCTTGCTCCTCCTAAACTATTAATAACATCAGCCACATTTTATTAATCAGTAGCATCTTCCAACATCGTAAGCTATTAAACAAGAAATTCAACTTGATTTTTTAATACTTCTCTCTTAGATAAGCAATGCTACTATTATGATTCTCATAGATAGTATCTAGCTCTTCCGCCGGAGACAGTTCTATCGCTACGTATACTTTATTTTTTTTAGACAGAACCTCTAGGTAAAAATCTAAAGGCAGCTCATTTTCACCAAGTATAGGGTGGGATTGTCCGCCCTTAGCGCTTTTTAAATGGGTATAATCAATTCTTTCACTATGTTTTTCAAAAAATGCTTTCACTGTATTTGGTTCACTCACAATCCTTGATACAGAAAAGAAATTTGCAGTATCCAATTGCCAGCCGACATTTTCATTTACACCATTTCTTCCAAATAAGTCTCCCGTACCAAAGGTTTGTATCCCATCCCCCTGCAAGCCTTCCCGGGCATTTTCCACTGAAAGGCTTATACCAAACATTTTTGCCATGTTTGCCGCTTTATTTATATTCTTTTTGAGTTTTGAAAAATCTTCAGCCGTCCAATATTGTTTTTTCGCGTCATTTGCCATCTCAGGACCATTTGCTCCCGTTCTAATCATCTTAGGTCCTTCAAAGACAAGGGTGTTTGCAACAGCGCGAGCGAAAGTCTCAAGATATTTCGAATCCATTCCTCCGACATTAACAGCATAAATTACCTCAATGCATTTTTGGCGGGCCCAATCAGCCAATTCCTTGCATTCCTCCAAGGTCAATGCAGCATTTGGATCTCTTATTTCAATAAAAGCAAATCCTTGCTCACTGGCAAAATTAATTATTTTTTTCACATTCGCTCTGGTTGGAGGGAGAGCCTTTGCAAAATTTGCAGTCGTAAATCCGATCTTTAAATTAGGATATTTATCTAAAATAATAGCTTTTTCTGTAATACACTTATTTATCATATTCATCCTCTTACTTTTTCAGTTTTTCCAGACCGCTTTTTGCTCCAGCCATCATGAGAACTACATCATTTGCCCATAAGTTGATCGTCATGCCTTTTGCCATCCATGGTTTTAGGGCATCAGAAGATGTTAAATGGGTTCCCGAGTATTTTCCTCTTTCTTTTGCAGCTAAAATCACCTGATCAATGGCTGCAATGAAATCTGGATTGTCAAACTGACCAAGTATCCCCATGCTTTGAGATAAATCATTAGGTCCCATAAATGCTGCATCAATACCTTCAACATCCAGCATTTTTCCAACATTCTCAACGCCCTTCAATGATTCAATTTGTACCATAAGTACCGTCTCTTCATTCACATTCTCCATGTATTTGACCGCATTTTCTATCTTTTCGAATCCAGTATGTGCCCTCAGCAGTGATACTCCTCGATTTCCCAATGGAGCGTATTTAGCATGCTGCACCAATAATTGTGCTTGTTCAGCCGTTTCTGTATTGGGCAGCAAAAGACCAGCTGCTCCCATTTCCATATATTTCAGTACTACTTCACGTTTGATCTCTGGTATACGAACAATTCCGGGAATTCCCGCTTCCCTAGCAATTGCTAATATATTTGCTGCTGCACTATAATCATAGGGGCCATGCTCACAGTCAATAACAAAATAATCAAATCCACATACTTTTAAGATCTTAGCAATTTCTGGGCTATCAAAAACTGTAATCATAGTCCCCAGAACACTTTTCCCACTTTTCAAACGCGCTTTTAAGTTGTTTTTCATCATAATTGCTCCTTTAACTTTTGTATACAAAACTGAGATACTTCCCAATGTACTGGCATCTTTTTAACAATCTGTATCGGATTGATTATTAGTAAAATTAGATGCCTTCACTTCTGATATCTGATATATCAGTTTCACATTTTTTATTTTATCATAATATTTCAACATGTCAATATTATTCGCAATATTTGCTGTATCAGGTAATTTTAATAATAGAGGTTATAGCACCTGCTCTAAAACAATAATAAACCTTGCAATGTAAGTACAACTGACTTAACATACAAGGTTTACGAGAATATTATGATAAGAATTTATACATGCTATTTTTTTGTATTTAATATAAATGTGGTGCTGCGGTGAATATGTGATCGTACTGCATTTTCCGCACCATCAGGATCTCTCATGGAAATCATTTTAAAAATGAGCTGATGCTCTCTAAGGGCTCGATCTAACTCTTCTGGATTTGATAATATCTTATTTTTAGGGCCTAAATCAAAGGAACGAATTGCTTCTATTTGCTTATATACATAGTTGTTTTTTGCAAGAATCGCAATAAGCTTATGAAAATAAGCATTCATTTCTAGAGTCTTTTCCGGATTTCTCTCTTTGGTATAACGCTCCATTTCCTTTAAGGTTTCCTCTAACTGGCTTATCTCATCATCATTTATTTTTGTAGCCGCCAATCGAGCGGCAATTCCCTCTACTGCAGAACGTATTAAATTTATTTCTTCAATAGAAACCATGACATCGTCCGAGACAAAGGAACCGACTCTAGGACGAGTTATAATGAGCCCTTCTTGCTCTAAACGCCGCATTGCTTCTTTCAAAGGTGTTGTACTTATCATAAATTGCTCTGCAAGCTGCCTTTCATTCAAATGAAATCCTGGCTTGTATTCCCCTACTATAATTGCTTCTTTTAGCTTTTCATATACAACATCCCTGACTGACCGCGTCTTAGAAGAAATATCCATCGCAAATTCCATATATGAGTGTCATCCTTCCTATAATCTATTGATATTTTATATATCATCAATCTATTTTATCATAAAATTTCAATAGATCCAATTAGGAGCTATATATAATGAAGTAAATAGTATATCTTAATAAATAAAAAGTCTGATTTCAGAAGGTGTGATGTTATTAGTTGTAAATGAGGTGATATCTATGAAATTCATAGATATCACCTCATTTACTTGTCTTTACGATGATTTTTATGCAGCCTTTTCTGCCTCTACCCGAGGCTCATCTATGGTGGCAAGAGCAGTCAAACATAAAACGCCGCTACCAGCCATATAAAGAAAGACACTATTCCAGCTATAAGCATCTAACAGCATTCCAACAAATAAAGGAGCACATGCGCCACCTATTTGTCCAACACTATTTACAATACCAAAAGCAACTGGATAGGTTGCCTTACTTGCCAGCCCCATAGGGTAAACCGAATACCCTGCAAAACCGATACCGACCATCAAACCAGCCATGAGTAAGGTAAAACCTAAATAGAATGCATTATTAGGAGCATAGATTAAAGCAATCATCATCATAATTGTCCCAAAGGCACCAAGCATCATCATTGGTTTGCGTCGTTTATCAAGGAGACGATCTGAAATAAAGCCACCTAATAGATTTCCTAATACAGACCCCATAAAGGGAGCTGATGCCAAAAAACCCATTTTAATAGATGCAAATCCCTTTACAGTCATCAGGTAAGTGGGTATCCATGACATAAATATATTGCTAATTCCAATCATACAACCATAGCCAATAGCAACCCCAAGAACATTCCAGGAAAAGAAAACCTGGCGAATGGTTTCTAGCTCCACAACCTTTTTAGTCCGATTTAGTGTATCCAGCCACCCTAAATTATAAGATCTCTTAGCCGTCTTGACCTCTTCCTGCTTAAACATAGAACCTTCTTCACTACGAATATAATTGCATTCAGCCCCAGAGCAGAATTTATTATCTTCTGGTGAGTTTGTCACTAGGATCATCCAGAGAACGGAGAATAAGATTCCTGGAATTGCAAATACGTAGAATATTTCCCTCCAGCCCCACAATTCAATAATAACCACACACAATGGCGGCACAATTAGCGGGCCTAGCTTGGATGCTGCAATCCAAAGTCCTGTAGCAGTCCCCTTTTCTTTAGCGGGAAACCAACGATTAATAATATTGGTGCAGCCGATTCCCAGAGGTCCTTCTGAAACGCCTAAACCTACACGGAAAAGCTTCAACAAAAATACAGAAGAAGTTGTTCCCATCAAGCCCGTAAATAGGGAAGTAAATATCATGAACATGGGAAAAAGTCTTCCCGTTATCTTATTACTTAACCTTTTATAAATAAGTCCCATGGGAATTTGAACGACACCATAAGCAAAGGAAAATAAACTAATAATAGCTCCGGCTTCCGTATTGGAAATATTATATTCTTTCTTCATAAATGGCAAAGCGATCCCTAAGTTCGCACGATCAGCGCAGGCAATAGCCCATATAATAAAAATTAATGCCATTACCACCCAGCGATAATTTGTTCTTTTTTCTATGGATGCCATAACTTTTTCAGTTGTTTCTAAGGATTGTGACATACTTGCTCCTCCTTGTTTTTCATACTCTTACCTTGATTAATCCATTACCTTTTTTATTATGTAACATGATAATTTGAACTTGATGCAAATTCACCTCCTAATTACCCACAATGTCCTTTCAGAAAACAACCAGATCTAGCAGCAGGCAGGAAAAGGATGATAGGTAGATACATTTTTAATCAGTTTAAATCATAATTTGATATCTGATATATCAAACATCAGTAGTTCGATTTTTATTTTATCACAATATTTCAACATGTCAATATTATTCTGAATATTTTGATCTCAACTTTATTTTATATACAATCTGGGATATCACATATAAATAGAAAAGATCTCTTATCCAAAGACAAGAGATCTTTTCTATAATCAACATCTTACCAAATTACAACATTCACTGATTTTATCTTTTTACTTTAATTTTAGCCATTTTTTCGTAGTACTTTATTAAACTGCCGTGATCAGCATCACCTAGGTCATCTGCTTTAAGAGCTTGCATCATTTCCATTACAGCTGCTGTTAATGGCAGTGATACACCAAGCTCATGAGACGTTTCTAACACATTCGTTAAATCCTTGATATGCAAATTAATGCGGAAGCCAGGGTCAAACTTCCGATCCATTACCAAAGGTGCTTTTGCATCCAGCACTGTACTGCCAGCAAGACCGCCGCGAATTGCTTGGTACACCAATTCTGGTTCTACACCTGCTTTTGCAGCCAAAACCAATGCCTCGGACATAGCGGCAATATTTAATGCAACGATAACCTGATTCGCTAATTTCGTTACATTCCCAGCTCCAATATCACCAGTTAATACAACGGCCCCCGCCATAGATTTCATTACTGGAAGGCACTTCTCAAATATTTCCTTCTTGCCGCCCACCATGACTGACATAGTGCCATCAATCGCTTTCGGCTCACCGCCACTTACAGGAGCATCTAACATCTCAACACCAGACTCGGCCAGTTTACTGGCGACTTCCCGGCTCATCAAAGGTGCAATGGAACTCATATCAATTAGGATCAATCCAGGTTTCGCCCCCTCAATGACACCATTTACTCCCAGAACCACTTGTTTCACTTGAGGAGAATTCGGGAGCATTGTAATCACAATGTCTACCTGAGCAGCAATTTCCTTAGGAGTTGCTGCAGCCTTTGCCCCAGCCGCAACGATTTCATCCACAGCAGCTTGAAACACGTCACATACTACCAGCTCATACCCAGCTTTCAACAAGTTTTTGCACATGGGCTTACCCATAATACCAAGACCAATAAATCCTATTTTCATATCTATATACCTCTTATTTTTTTATTTGAATTTTGCTACGCCTTCTTTGGCAGCGTTCATCATAATAACGACTTCACTTCCCCACAAGTTCAAGGTCATCCCTTTTGCAATCCATGGTTCCAGCCCCGGAGCCGACATAGTCTGAATACCTGAAAATTTTTGATTTTTCTTAGCCATTGCAATTACATGATCTACGGCAGCTATATAATCGGGATGTTCATACTGACCTAAGATCCCCATACTTTGTGTCAAATCATTGGGCCCAATAAACGCAGCATCAATTCCTTCTACAGCCAGAATTTCATCAATATTTTGCACTGCTTTCGGCGATTCAACCTGCACGATTAATACAGTTTCCTGGTTGGTTTTCTGCATATAAGCAGCGGCATTATCAATCTTTTCAAATCCTGTTGCTGGCCTTAGCAGGGATACGCCTCGATTGCCTAATGGATGATACTTGGAGTGCTCCATCAATTCTTCTGCTTGTTCTACGCTTTCTGCATTTGGCAGCATGAGACCGCCAGCTCCCATCTCCATATATTTTAGTATGACCTCTCTTTTAACTTCAGGAATTCTCACCATTCCACAAATACCAATCTCACGAGCCATAGCCAGGATACCAGCTACTGCCCCATAGTCAAAACATCCATGTTCGCAGTCAATAATAAAATAATCAAACCCGCAGACCTTAATAATTTTGGCAATCTCAGGATTTTCAACGAGATTTACCATGGTTCCTAATACATGTTCACCATTTTTCAATCTTGCTTTTAAATCATTCTTCATGATAATTCCTCCATTCATTATTGTCTTAGTAGTGGTTTTATCCTTCTGGATCAAAATTAACTTACGTTAGTTCCAACAATAATCTCTTTCTTCCCCAGCTCAATTTGTTCAATCTTACCAACACCTTTCCACATGGTTAGGGCTGCAATAATAATAAATATACTGCTTACCAGAAAAGCCTGTTGGAAATTTCCTGTGATGGATAATAGAAACCCAGTAATAACTGGAGCCACAATGCCTGCCAGCCCTCCCGCTGTATTCACAAATCCGATTACAGCTCCGGATGCCTTCTTCGGAGCAACTTCAGCCGTCGCAACCAAAAGCATGGTGCTTGCAGCCGATTCAGCAGCAACTGCGATCGTCATCAATACGATAGCAAATACCGGACTGTCAGTATATACGGCAAACACAATCGTTGATGCAATAAGGTGTCCACCGATGATCACTCCCTTGCGTGCCTTAGTTACACTCATTCCTCGTTTGATTAACGTATCAGACAACATACCAACCAGCGGCAAAGCGCAGAAGGTAACGATCCATGGTATTGATACATACCACCCCATCTTTATAACGGTAAAACCACGTTCCATTACCAGATAGCTTGGCAGCCAGGAGACAAACATAATATACATATAGTCCTGAAAAAATTTAGAAGTAAATAAGCTAAGAATAGTCCGGTTTTTAATCAATTCCATCCATGGCACTTTCTCAGATGCAGCAGCGGAGGTCGCTGGATCTGATTTAACATCCCTAAAAGTAAAGAACCATAAGGCAACCCAGCCTAAACTAACAATACCAGTAATATAAAATGCTACACGCCAGCTCCATGCACTCATTAAATAGGTCACGATGACCGGCACAATTGCAAGCCCTACGCGTTTTCCTGAATTAAACAACCCCACAGCCGTTCCTCGCTGCTCAGCAGAAAACGTTTCTTTGGCTACTTTGAAATTAATTGGCTGAAGAGCAGCTTCACTTGCACCAAGCCCAAGTCTAAATGCAATTAACGTAATATAATTATTGGCAAACCCTGTCAATGCCGTAATAAAAGACCAAGTAAAAGCAGACCAGCCAAGAGCCTTCTTGGCACCAATTTTATCAGCCAACAGCCCAAGGGGAATATTCATTGCACAATACGTCCACCAAAAGGATGAAAGTGCAAACCCCATCATTACCGGACTCATGTCCAGCTCCTTCATGATATAAGGAGCTGCTACCGCAAGAGATCCCTGATCCAGCGTCTGAATCACACAACCACCCCACAGTAAAAAAACCACCCACCACTGGTACCCACCCATTTTATTACTCATAAGTAAACTCCTCCCCTTTCATATATTAATTTTCCATTTATTACGAACATTTCATATATTCCATTAATTTACAAGTAAATTTTTTCACATGATGGTTACTGTTCTTGGGAAATTTTGCTCTTTTATTTACCACCATGAATCACCAGAGGCAGTCCATGGTGGTAATTATACTGCTATTTGAGTCTAATCAATTATTTCACATCCATTTTCTCTTAACATGTTGTCTACCCAGCTTCTATCCAGTGTACCATTTTTAATCCTTTCAAACATTTGTGCTTCTCTATCGTAATGGACCTTAGTCTTTACCAATATTTCCTGGGCATCTTCGGGATTAATAAACACTACACCGTCTTCATCTCCCACTACAATATAGCCAGGTTTCACTACAATACCTCCGCATACAATAGGAATGTTAATTTCCCCGGGACCAATTTTATAAGGACCATTTGCGCTAACACCCCTAGCATACACAGGAATAGGCAGCTCTTTAATTGCCCCAGAGTCTCTAATGGAGCCATCAATTACAAACCCTGCAATTCCTCTGCTTAAGGCATAACGAGTCATAACTTCACCTAATATTGCCTTCGTAAGATTTCCCTGACCATCGACGACGATGACATCTCCTGGCTGAGCCAAGTCAATTGCCTTATGGATCATTAAAATATCTCCTGCAGGTACTTTAACCGTAAATGCACTGCCTAGAAGCTTTGCGCTGTTACATGGTCTAATATCAGGATGAGTGCAAGACATGCGACCCATTTGATCGCCGATGTTCGATGATGGGAATTTGGAAAAAGCATGGATAAGTTCTTTTAATGGTCTCTTAATTTGCGTATAAATCCTAAATCCGGGATTTGTCATAGATAACCCCTCCATTGTTATTTCTTCTGCAGTTAGCTCCGTTTAATAACCCGTTCAAATAATTCTTTTCCAGGATAGATACCCATTTCACCTAACTCTTCTTCAATGCGAATACACTCATTCCATTTGGCACCCCTTTCACTGCGAGCCACTGATCCTACTTTTAATTGTCCTGCTCCTGTAGCGATGGCCAAATGAACAATAATAGCATCTTCCGTCTCACCTGATCTGGCAGAAACAATTGGCAAGTATCCGGCGTTTTTTGTCAACTCTATGGCTTGCATGGTCTCGGTCAATGTACCAATCTGATTCAATTTGATCAGCACTCCATTACCGACTCCCTCGGCTAAGCCACGCTTGATACGGTTAATATTGGTAACAAAAAGATCATCACCCACCAATTGAATCCGGGAATTCATCTTCTTGGTCAGGACTTTCCACCCTTCCCAATCATCTTCGGCCATGCCATCCTCAATGGAGATGATCGGATACTTATCAACCCAGGACACTAATATATCTGCAAATTCCTCTGCACTCATCTTGCAATTTTCCAATGAGAAGCAATATTTTCCATCTTCATAGAAGTGACTAGAAGCAATATCCAGTGCAATGGCTATATCTTTTCCTGGCTTGTAACCAGCTTTTTCGATGCCAGCTACTAATAAATCCAATCCTTCTGTGTTCGATGTAAAGGTAGGCCAAAATCCGCCTTCATCAGCTACGGATACAGGTTTTCCTTGCTCGGCAAATACTTTTCTGGTTGCATGATATACATTAATCACCATTTCAATGCCTTCTGTAAATGTCTGCGCTCCTACAGGTACAACCAAATAATCTTGTATATCAATCGAGCCATTGGCATGTTTGCCCCCACCAATAATTTGGATCATGGGTACTGGCAAAGTCCTGGCATTTGAACCTCCCAAATAGCGATAAAGAGGAATATTCTGAGAATTCGCAGCAGCCCATGCAGTTGCCATGGATACGCCTAATATAGCATTAGCCCCCATTTTCGCCTTGTTAGGAGTTCCGTCAATCTCTAGGAGCAAATTATCAATGAAAGCCTGATCTAGTGCATCTAACCCGATAAGCTTCGGTCCAATGATTTCATTAACGTTTTTTACAGCCGTTAATACTGATTTTCCCCCTAATTTTTGAGGATCATTGTCTCTGAGCTCCACAGCTTCATGCTTACCTGTTGAAGCACCAGACGGAACTAATCCCCTTCCCATAACTCCCGACTCCAATATTACGTCTACTTCAACGGTAGGATTGGCTCTGGAATCATATATTTGTCTAGCCTTCACCTGTTTGATTCTTGTGTTTGACATACTGTCCACTCCTCGTATAATATATT
>DJJR01000058.1 GCA_002434245.1 Pelosinus fermentans | reverse complement strand
TAAATATATTATACGAGGAGTTATTGTAATGAATAAGGAACAGGTTATCACCGGTATTGAACAGATTAGACTGGCTAGAACCCTTGAATAAAAAATGCAGTAAAAACTAACATGAAAAAAGTTCTATAAACTCATTTTATGTTGGTTTTTTCATAAATTGCTGAAGGAGGATTTTTATGCAAAAGAAGCTACTGCTATTATCTTTGCTAGGAATATCTTCGTTAACTCTCATTTTGTTAATTCGTATGTTTGGGGCCAATTTTAATTTATATAATGTATTTATGCTATCTATTATCTTTATTTGTTCTTCTTCCTGTCTAGTTTTAATGAATCGTATTGTCATTACACTAAAAAGTGTCTCTGAACAGATTTCTCACATCCAGGGGGGAGATTTGACAGTTGCAATTGACGATAATATAGATAATGACTTAGGTAAGATCGCAAGAGCTATAAATGCAAATCTTAAAAATCTGCGTGAACTCTTAAGTCTGGTGAACCATGAGGCAGGAGGCTTGTCGTGCAAAAGTGTAGAGATTGCAGCCGCTTCTAACGAAGCCAGCCGGGCTATTGGAGTCATCTCAAAAACTGTAGCTGAGCTTGCCGCAGGTGCCCAAGAAACAGGTGCTATGGTACAAAACGCTGTAAGTAAAGCCGACCAAGTCAATGAAATAGCGAAAAATACATCCGAGGAAATGCAGCGTTTACTGCAAAGCGCACAACAAATTACTCTTTCAGCTCAAAATGGACAAGAGGCAATAGAACAATCTACATCTGTTATTAATGAAATTGCTGCAAGGGCTCAAAATAATCTGCATCTTGGTATGGATCTTAAAGATAAATCGGAGAAAGTTCGGGAAATTATAGATTTTATAAATACGATTGCTGCTCAGACAAATCTTCTTGCACTCAATGCAGCAATTGAGGCGGCAAGAGCAGGAGAACATGGCAGAGGTTTTGCTGTCGTTGCAGACGAAGTTCGTAAATTAGCCGAGCAGTCACGCCAAGCAGCTGATCAAATAAATAAAATCATTGAGAGTATGCTGACCGATACTCGTCAGGTCGTAGAAGCTTTCGAAATTACGAAGGAAAGTATGATGATAGGCGTAAACACGATTACCAAAGCAAATGTAAGTTTTGGAGATATTACCATAAACATTGAGAAATCCACTAGTAAAGCCCAAGAAGTTGCGCTCCTTGCGAATCAGCAGGTAGAAGCAGCTATTGATTTAAAGTCTAGCATATATGGTGTGGCTGAAATCGCTAACCAATCTGCGGCAGCTACTCAAACTACAGCGGCCACTAGTCAACAGATAACCACATCAGTTGCAGAAATTGCCAGTGGCACACATACCCTATCCCAATTAGCTGCAAATTTAGAACAGGCAATTTTTCGTTTTAAATTTTCAGATACAATTACGTTACGTATTGCCTTTGGGGTGACAGATAAATCTCCAGCCTATGCCGGAATGAAAAGATTTGCCCAACTCCTAGCCGAGCGTACCCAGGGACGCTATGAGCTAAAAATATTCCATAGTGCCCAGCTTGGTGATGATCTTCAACTCATGAGAAAGCTGCAAGAAGGAACTCTTGAAATGACATTTCCTTCATCTCCTGCACTAGCTGCCTTTGATAAACGTTTTATGATCTTTGATTTTCCCTTCCTGTTTAAAAACGAGCATATAGCTGAAAAAGTACTTCATGGATCATTTGGACAAAAGATGCTTGATTTGCTAGATCAGTATGAATTTCATGGTTTGACATTTGCCGAAAACGGCTTTCGGGATATGACAAATTCTCAACATGCAATTACCCGTTTAGAAGATTTTAAAGGCCTAAAAATTAGAACGATGCAAAATCCCCTACATATGGATACTTTTAGAGCCTTAGGTGCAGAAACAATTCCTCTCCCCTTTGGTCAGATATATGATGCATTAGAAAGCAAAAGAGTTGATGGACAAGAAAATCCTATTACTACTATTTATAGCAGTAGTTTTTATGAGGTTCAAAAATTCTTAACACTAAGTCATCACGTATTTACTCCCTTTGTGCTGATGTATTCAAAAAAATTATGGAATTTAGTACCTAAGGAAGATCAAATGATTATCGAGGAAGCGGCAAAAGAAGGAGCTCTTTATACTGCTCAAGTAAATCAAAGACAAATGCTGGAATTATTACCGGAATTAGAGAATAAAGGCATGTGTATAGGAAAAATCAATTCCACAGAATTACTTAAACTACAAGAAGTGATTAAACCAGTATTTAATAAATACAAAGATGAGATTGGTGCGGATCTAGTAAATGAACTTCTCCTATCAATTAAAGAAGCTGAATGAAAGCGTATCTAACACTACCTCTCAGAGCCTTATCGAAAAGATGATTGAACGAGGAATTTCTCTAGATGCGATTAAAATGATCGAAAAAGAATTAGAAGACTGGTTAGATCATTTTAATAATCCTATAGAGAATGTGGAAAAAGTAGTAACTAAAATTCGTAGCAATCCACTGATTCCTAAAGATGTTCCGATTCATGGATTGATCTTCAACCCACATACGGGAGAATTAAAAGTTGTTGTAGACGGTTATCAGGCTGGTTAAGCATTTCTTACTTTTTTTGATACTCTACCAGTGAGATTTGCTATTTAGAAAAGGGGCTGTCGCACTAAAAGTTGTGTGCTACCGTCAAGAGTACAATAAAAAATAATACATTTTTTCTATCGCCAGCCTGATATAGGTTGGCGATATTTTTTATGCTGCTAATCTATAATGATTATAGTATGCCAGATGGCCATAATACATTTCCCGTTTCAAAATTCCCCAAAATCCTTTCATGGTCCATTGTCAATGCAATGGGCTACTCTGGACATACTTTGCTTCATGTGATGATCTTTTAAACGCATATAGAATTGAGCACTTGTATAATCGACTAAGAAAAAGGGATTATCCATATACTATTCACAAGGTTTATCCACAGAAAACCGTCTACCTCATTTACGGTAGACGGCTTTTCTGGATGAGTATCTATTTATTCTTAAGATAGTTAATATAAGGTGATGTTATTGCTGTGGTCCTGAAGAATAGCCATATTGACCTGGCATCATCTGTTGCTGTGTCGTTGAAAATCCATATTGGCCCGATTGCTGCGATTCATACTGGTTCCATCCCTTTTGATAATTGGCACTATTACTTCTTAAGCCTTGTATTGCTCCCGACATCTCGTTTAGTTTATGTTGGATTGAATTTAAAACATAAGAAGACATATCTAAACGTTCATTGATGGCGTGATTAAAGAATTGAGTGGCTTGGGAAACTTGAATAGCCATGTTTCTAATGTCTTGAATAGAGTTGATTGCATTTTGAGAATTTCCGGAATTGATAGCCATAACAACGTTATCACAAGTCGAAACAATGTCTTGTGACAATGATCTAGTTCTATGGACCTCAGCTATTAATGCCTGTCCGTGATTTATGGCGTGTTGCAGGAACGGATTTTTTTGTTGGAACAATGTATTCGCCTCCTAAACTATTTATAAGATAGTAGTCCCTAGTTTAATAGATTTTTATTCAAGTTTCCAAAAACATTTTTGAGATTATAAAAATAACTTCGCATATTATAAGTCGTTTTATAAACCCCCTCCAAGAACTAATGAATGTTCAATGAATTGTTGCTTATAATTGTAGGTAGATGTGTTTGTGTGGGACAAGGGGACAGGTTCCTCGTCCCACCAACTTAGTAAAAGATCGTGAATCTAATCATGAAAAAGGCCATCCATTGGATGGTCTTTTTGGGTTGCACTATTATTTATGTTTGCTTGCTTCAGCAGCCTCTGCTGCTGCGTTTTCTGCCATTTGTTCTTCAGCCATTTCAATCATCATTTTTACTTTTTGACCACCGATTCGACCACCAATTTTACCAACTTGACTAGTTGTCAATTCGCTATTATGACCTTGATCTAGTGGTATGCCCAGTTCCTCTGCTACTTCATGTTTATTAGGAAGGGCTGCATTCAATTCCTGCATTGTATCAATTTTACTTTTGACCATAGTAATCACACTCCCGTTTTGTAGATAGTTAATGAGATTAAAGCCTATTTAGTTCTGAATGATCGATCAATGATAGTATATCTATTCATTACCTTAGTAATACATTAGTTTGATTCATCGTCGTTATTTTTCATTGTGATGCTGCTAATAATAGTTATAGATGCCTTTTGCAATGGCTTCTGCCAGTTTTCGCTGATGTTCCGGTGACTGTAAGAGGGAGCGTTCTTCTATATTCGTGATATAGCCAACTTCAATCAAGGCCGCGGGAATTTTATTGCGGCGCAGCACAAAGTAGTTACCGGGATTGGCGGTTGGAGCGGACTTTATGACTTTACTGAGTTCATTTTGTATCGCATTTGCTAATGACTTGCTGGGGTCTGATTTCGCATAATAAAAAACCTCAGGACCTTGCCTTTTGGAATTAGAAGCTGCATTCGCGTGAAGACTAATAAATAAATCTGCATCTGATTCTTCGGCCATTTCTACACGGGCAGCCAAGTCGCGATGGTAACGTCCTTTGACTTTTTCGTTGTTGCACTCAGGGCTAAGTTCAATGTCTGCTTGACGGGAGAGAACCACTTTAGCGTCGTACTGATGAAGAACCTTTTTTAGCTCTAACGCTATGGCTAAGTTAATGTCTTTTTCAAGAACACCTGAACGATTTGCACCAGTGTCAATTCCACCGTGGCCAGCATCCACGATAATGGTTTTGCCGGATAGTTTATGAGCCCTATCATCGTGTGCATATAGTGTACCAATGATCAGCAGCATAAATACCAAACATAAGATAAATTGTCTTTTGGCAATATATATACATTTCACATCGCAACCACCTCTTACAGCTACATATATGCAGAAAAAAGTTTTATCAGTAGATGTATTAGTCTGGATGATTTTGGGATTCATTTTTAAAAATAAAATGTTAGAAAGGATCATTATGCGTTTACGGATTATTTTCAAAATAGTATTTGTCACAGCAGGGGTAGCTCTGGCATTGTATTGCCTCAGCTTTATTTATTTTTATTATCAGGAAAAGCCTGAAGCAGGTATACAGCTTCCAGCCTTGCCTATTGTACAAAAGGAGACTCGCTTATTAGTGATTGCTCCCCATTGTGATGATGAAGCACTTGGCTGTGGGGGAATGATTCATGATGTGATAATTAAGATCCCTTTAACCCAGATTAAGGTACCTCACTTTTTCTTCATTCAGGCTGTGACAAAAGACAAGCATAAAGTTGTGATTGATCAAACGGTATGGCAGCCCGTCTTTTTTAGTAAATTTTAAATCTTCTCTTTGGGATAGGAGAAAGGTACATTGTCCCCCAAATTAAAGGTGTGATATACTGTAATTATGGTAAAAAATAGAAAGAAATGTAGTCATTTCTTTCTATTTTTCAAAGTGCGATAAAGAATATGTTTTGGGGGGATGTAGAGTGACAAATCGTATTCAAGGAAAAAGCATTGATGAATGGAAGAGGGAACATCCACTATTGGAACGGATTATCAGGACTCGTGAAGTGTTTTGGACAAACCCTCAGTATGTAGGTTCTAGTGACAGAATCATAACCCCGAGTTTAAGCGAATTTGATATCCAAGATGCAGAAAGAAGGCTTCTTAGATTTGCTCCATATATTGCAAAGATATTCCCCGAAACATGCGAATCAAAGGGGATCATTGAATCACCCCTTGTGAATATTGATAAAATGAAAAAAGAGCTTCATGCGTTATATAATCAAGAGATCAGTGGCTCCTTATATCTTAAGTGTGATAGTCATCTGCCCATTTCGGGGTCGGTTAAAGCACGAGGCGGTATTTATGAAGTATTGAAAATCGCTGAGGATATAGCAATTGAAAAAAAGATAGTAGTTGAAACAGATGACTATACGATTCTTGCTAGTGAAAAATGCAGAGAGCTATTTTCCAGATATTCAATTGTTGTAGGATCGACAGGAAATTTAGGTCTTAGCATTGGTATTATGGGGGCTGCATTAGGGTTTAAAGTGATGGTTCACATGTCATCGGATGCCAAACAGTGGAAGAAGGATTTGCTCAGAGAAAAAGGTGTGACTGTGGTAGAATATGATTCAGATTATGGTCAAGCCGTTGAGGCAGGTAGAACTCAGGCACAGCAGGAGGAAAATAGTTACTTTATTGATGATGAAAACTCGCAGAATCTATTTTTAGGTTATGCGGTTGCAGGCAAAAGGCTTCAACAGCAGCTGGAGCATTTGCAGATTCTTGTTGACCAAGACCATCCATTGTTCGTCTATCTTCCTTGCGGCGTTGGTGGTGCACCTGGCGGTATTACTTTTGGTTTAAAGACAGTATTTCATGATCATGTTCATTGCTTTTTTGCAGAACCGACTCACTCTCCTGCCATGCTGCTGGGACTTATGACGGGGCTGCATGACAACGTATCGGCTCAAGAATTTGGAATTGATAATGTGACCGATGCAGATGGTCTTGCTGTTGGCAGACCGTCGGGATTTGTGGGCAAGACTCTTGAGAAGGATATCAGCGGCGTTTTTACCATACAAGATCAAGAATTGTATCGACTGCTCAGAAGGCTGGCGGATTCCGAAGGAATCTATCTTGAGCCATCTGCATTAGCAGGTTTTGCTGGTCCCGTTAAATTATTTGCAGAATCAAAAGGCAAGCAATATTTAGAGCAAAACAATCTTATATCCAAAATGAAAAATGCCGCTCATATTGTCTGGGCTACTGGGGGGAGTATGGTTCCTGAAGAAATGATGAGTCATTTTTACAACTTGGGACGAGGGGACAGGTTCCTTGTCCCAGAAAGATAAAAGTACTATACTGTAATTGAGGTGATACCATGCCAAGGCAGGCTCGTGAGAGAAGCAGAAGTGGAATTTATCATTTAATTTTAAGAGGAATTAACAAGCAAGTGATATTTGAAAATGATGAAGATCGACAGAAGTTTATTGAAACGTTGGGGTATTACAAAAGGATTAGTAACTATATGCTGTATGGTTATTGTCTGATGGACAACCACATTCATTTACTGATACGGGAAAATGAGGAATCCATATCTCAAGTAATAAAACGAATCAGCAGCAGCTATGTATATTGGTATAATCAAAAATATGAACGATGTGGGCATTTGTTTCAGGAGCGTTTTAAAAGCGAAGTAATAGAAACAGATGCATATTTTCTTATGGCATTGCGATATATTCATCAAAATCCGGTGAAAGCAGGAATTGAGAAAGACATCAGAAAATACTTATGGAGCAGCTGGCATGAGTATACTGGCACTCCTGCTATCATCAATATCGACTTTGCATTAGATATGTTTTCAGAGGATAGAAGGAAAGCGGTGGAATTATTTAAAAGATACACGAAGGAGAAAAATTCGGATGTATGTTTAGACTATGAGGAACGGCTGCATGTATCGGATAACCAGGTCGTGGAATATTTGAAAGGATTAGGAGTTGTCGCAATTAGTGAATTGCAACGGCTGACAAGAGAACAGCGAGATGCTGTGATAAGACAGATGAAAGAGCACAAAGGTGTCACCCTGAGGCAATTGGCAAGGGTAACTAGGATATCAAAGAGTGTGATTGACAGAACGTAGTGGGACAAGGAACCTGTCCCCTTGTCCAAAACAAGACCCTATTTTAGTGAATACCCAGGGGACAAGCCTAATAGGCGCCTTAGAGAATAAAGGCAAGATATCCACCATTGGCAGCTATTTGCAAGATAAGACAATTTGGCTGCATTTTCATATTCCCGGATTTGTGGACAGGCAAAATCAATACCAGGTGTCTATTATGACCTTTGGTCTACAGGATAACAAAACAATTCGGGAGAAGGAGATACTCTATTTTAGCGAGAGTGATACCAATTTATATACCGATGCGGTCATTCGATATCAAGATGATGTGATTATTAAGATCCCCTTAACCCAGATTCAGGTACCCCATTTTTTCCTCATTCAGGTGGTGACAAAAAACAAACATAAAGCCGTGATTGACCAAACTGGTTGGCAGCCCGTTTTTCTTAATAAATTTTAGCCTTCTCTTACAGGGGTAAGTAGCATGAGGGTGAGATTTCCTCAGGCTACTTACCCCTGCATTTAATTATCGAACTGTAATTAGTTAGCAACATTAAGAATAGATTTATACTAAGCATTTAATAGCATTGTGGGGGATTAGACTGAAAATTACTTTATTCAGAAGTCTGGATTGATATAATGTTATTAGTTCCTGAGCTTGTCCTTTCGGCCGCCTCAAAAAATAGTAATGACGAAGTGCGTTTTAGATTCCCATTTTTATGCCAAATTATATGATTACACGAAATAATAAAGGATTTTGTATGAAAATATAGAAAATTATTTTAAGTAGTCCTTGTGGGAAGGATATTATACGGTTTACTGCGATTCTTAAAAAGGAAATTATATGAAACGCAGTAATAGAGATTGGGGGAATTGCTCATGGATTTGTGACCAATCCAGGTTGGTAAAATTTATAAGATGAGGAGTATGGGTATGAAACAAGTAGATTTTATGAGTAATGAACTAAACGTGCCTGAGCTTACGCTGCGGGGAATATTGCTGGGAATGGTAATTACGATTATTTTTACAGCATCTAATGTTTATTTGGGTTTAAAAGTAGGGCTCACTTTTTCGTCGTCTATACCTGCAGCAGTTATTTCTATGGCAATTTTGAAGATGTTTAAAGACTCTAATATCTTGGAAAATAATATGGTTCAGACCCAGGCATCGGCAGCAGGTACTCTTTCGGCAGTTATATTTATTATTCCCGGCTTATTGATGCTGGGATATTGGCAGGGATTTGCTTTCTGGCAGACTTTGATGATTTGTGCTTGCGGCGGTGGCCTTGGCGTGTTGTTCACAATCCCACTGCGCCGTGCTATGATTGTCAATAGTGATTTGCCTTATCCTGAGGGGCTCGCAGCTGCAGAAATTTTGAAAGTAGGCAGTGGCAATGCTGCAGAAGCCAAAGATAATGGTGTAAAAGATATTATGTCTGGTGGTATTGTTGCGGCTATTGTCAGTTTATGTGCAGAGGGCTTTCACGCTATTTCTTCGGGAGTGCACTATTGGTTCAGCTTCGGCAAAGTTACTACGCAGCTGCCTCTCGGCTTTTCTTCTGCTTTATTGGGAGCTGGCTATTTAATAGGTATTGCCAGTGGTATGGCAATATTAGCAGGGACTATCCTGTCATGGGGTGTATTTGTGCCCTATCTTACATCTGTGATGTCACCGGCAGCCGGGCAGAGTGCCAGTGCCTTTGCAACTGCTGTATGGTCACAAAAGGTGCGCCTTATCGGTGCTGGTACGATAGGGATTGCTGCAATATGGACGCTGATTACGCTTGTAAAACCAATCCTAGATGGTATGCGCATTTCGATACAAGCTATGAGACGTTCAGAAACCGGAAAAAGTTTGCACCGCATGGATACAGATCTATCTCCGAAAGCGACAGTCATTGTTTTGAGTATTATTGTTATTGGGCTGCTGGGAACGTTTTATTCCTTTATTGCAGATGCGAACCTGTCAGCAGGTATCACAGGGATTTTTGTTGTTACAGGTGTTGCTATCTCTATTTGCATGGGATTTTTTGTAGCTGCTGCATGTGGTTACATGGCCGGACTCATTGGAACATCAGCCAGTCCGATTTCGGGGATCGGCATTTTAGGAATTATTGTATCTTCTCTTGTGGTACTTGGAATTGGTACTGCAGTCAATCTTTTTGACACAGAAATAGGAAGTAAATTCGCCATTGCTTTAGCTATATTCATGACGAGCGTGATTGTCAGTATTGCTGCTATTTCCAACGATAATCTGCAAGATTTAAAAACGGGTTATCTTGTTGGCGCCACGCCATGGAAGCAGCAAGTAGCCCTGTTGGTGGGCTGCGTCGTCGGAGCATTTGCCATTGCACCGGTATTGAATCTATTATATGAAGCATATGGTTTTGTCGGGGCTATGCCGCGCACTGGAATGGACGAAGGCCAAGTCCTATCTGCGCCGCAGGCAACTTTGATGACTACGATCGCCCAAGGGATTTTCAGTCATAATTTGGATTGGAATTATATCCTTTTCGGCGTGGGAGTTGGGATTGCAATGATTATTGTAGATTTACTCTTGAAAAAGAACTCAGCAAAATACTGCCTGCCGCCGTTAGCTGTAGGCATGGGGATTTATTTGCCGCCTACCTTGGAAATGCCGCTGGTTATAGGTGCTGTCATGGGCTATTTGGTAAATCGCTATCTGCGTAATCGGGCGGTGAAGCGGAGTCCGAAAAATATAGAAGCAGATGTGGAGCTTTGTAACCGTCATGGTGTGCTGTTTGCATCTGGGCTGATTGTTGGTGAAAGTTTAATGGGAGTAATCATTGCCATTATTATTGTATTTTCAGTAACAAACGGCGGCAGTGATTCGCCTCTGTCACTCGTAGGCAAGGATTTTGGTCCCACAGCTGATTGGCTCGGCTTACTCGTATTTATTACGATGATTGCCATATTTATTTATCGCGTTGTTAGTGTAAAATTTGAAACTAATAAATAATGGTCTTCTCCATAATCGTGCGTCGGTGGTTCGCGTTCTCATAAGAGAATTACCAGCTGGATTTTGAGGATTATCTATTATGTTTTAGTACTATAAATAATGTTATTTGAGTTGCTTCTAAGGTTTAGGGTCTAATCCAGCAGACTGATAACCCAGGGAGCAGAAGGGTGGTCAGAAAGCACAGCGTGAGAATCGGCCTGTATTTTTGTCTGTAGGCTATTCTTAGCTGTGCTTAATTCAAATCAAGGGGACGGTTATTGTGAGTTTATTCCCGAAATTCCTCTTGGGACTGGTCGATGCATGGGACGAGCAGAAGACAATACCAGGCTTAGCGATAAGGTGAGTTAAGTTTGGCGCCCCGGGATCATAGGTCTTGGCATGCTACACAACGTTACTCCGTGTGAACTTGGGAGGCCCTGACGCGCTCTGAAAAGAGTATGGCTGACAAGTTGAAAATGAGGAAGCCAAATAGGCGGCAGGGAGTCGGATTACGCCATACTACCGAAGAAGTAGGGTAATGCCTGCGGAGGGAAGGGCGTAACATAGTAGTGCCCTTGAAAAGGGAAACAATGCTGCACTGGAGGCAGAGAAACCATTGGTAACAAAACTGACAAGGATAACCGAATTAGCCAAACAAAGACCCAGAGTTAAGTTGCAAACCCTAATCCATGCAATTGACGAAGAAAGTCTGAAAGCAGCCCATAGTGCCCTGTCAACAGGAAAGGCAGTTGGTGTTGATGCAGTGAGAAAAGAAAAATACGGAGAACAGCAATGCTGTGAATCAATTCTGAAGAGCTAGGTGCGGGAAATCCGCACGCCTAGTTCTGTGGGGGTCTGGGCTATGAATTGCGTGGCATTTCTACCCGGAGGGCTAGATCGTGAGGTCTGCCTCTACTCGACCCCGATTTAAAAAAAATAGCTCTACGAGTCATTTCTGACCGTAAAGCTGCTTTTTGGTATTATCTGTATCTAAAGAAAGGATAGGTGATTTATGCTTTAAGCAAAACTAAGAAATTTTCCGACGAATCTAGAAATCTAGATTCGTTTGGCATATGTGAATCCATCCAACACGGCAGTCTGGATGTTTTGAGCCTTTCCGGAGCAATCTCCTAGTAAGTAACTTTGTGGAATTACGGAAGACAGTTTCTTAACGACATTATTTTCTATGGTCATTCCCAAGGCGTTTACGACATTATCACAGATTAGCGTATGTTCCAATTGATCCGTTCCGTCAAAATAGGTGACACTGTTTTTTGTAATATTCTTCATAGTTGACTGAAAATGAATTTTAATTCCAAGCTCTTGAACCATCCGTATAAGAGACAGAATAACAATGCCGTTGATATCTTTTAAGAAGTCTTCGGGCTTAATCATATCAATTAACGTTACATTTTTACCCTCCTGCGCTAAACCGATTGCACATTCGGTACCGGTTAAACCCGAACCCGCAACGACAACATTATCTCCGACTGTTACTTTTTTAGTGTCCACATCCCCAGCCCATACAACGTTTTCTTTTGTCATTCCGGGAATGCGGGGATAGGCCGGAACTGCTCCGATAGCTACAAATACAATATCGGGATTTAAGGAACGAATGGTTTCTTCGGTTACTTCTGTATTCAGGTGGATTTCGGCACCGGATTTCATAGTTTGGTTAACCATCCATTTCATATATTGTACCAAATCCTGCTTGAAGCTGAGCGCCGCCGCTGTATGAAGCATACCACCTAAGGCAGGAGCTTTATCGTAGAGCAATACCGTATGCCCAAGCTCTGTTAAGCGTTGGCACGCCTCCATGCCGGCAGGACCTCCGCCGATAATCATGATCTTATGTTTTCTGGCAGGCGTGGTCAGCATATCGGGATATTCAAGCTCGCGCCCGATTAACGGATTCACTGCGCAACGTATGCTTTTAAAGTTGGGAGGTTGGATGCGTCCTGCGCAGTATACGCAGCGTATACAGGGCCTGATTGTATCGTCTCTGCCCTGTTCAGCTTTGACAAAGACATCGTTATCGGCAAGAGAGGCTCGTCCCATTCCAACCATGTCAGCATTGCCCTGGGCAATAAATTCATCCGCTTCTTCGACCGCTACAAACGAACCTGCCACAGAGATTGGAATATGCAAGTGCTTTTTTGCCTGCGCAGCAAATTCGGCATTGGTTTTGTGCGGAAGCAGATACGATGGAATCATATATTCACTGGTCTCAAGTACAGGGATATAGCCGGCCGAGAAATTCATCATGTCAAGATATGACTCTGCCGCCTGCAGGAAGGCAATCAGCTCTTCAAAATTTTCTTCTTCCGCCAGGAAACCTTTTGGCAAGCGTGGATTACCGGAAACTCGCATATCAAGTGCAATCTGGTCTCCAAAGGCATCACGAACTGCTTTTAAAACCTCCAGAGGGAAACGCATCCTGTTTTCCAGACTTCCTCCATATTCATCAGTACGCTGGTTGAATGTCGGCGAAAGAAATTGTCCCAGAAGCCAACCGTGGCCAGCGTGGATGGTTACCATATCGAATTTTGCATGAACACATCTTCCTACAGCGTCAACAAAATTCTGCTTGATTTGATCGATCATATCTTTATCCATTACTTCCACAGTGTACCCTTTATAGATGGGGGCAATATAATTTGGGGCAGGGGATGGAGCAATTCTTGATTTTCCATTTAAAAGCACCTCGTAGGCAAGAGCACCTGCATGACTCAACTCAATGGTAGCTTTGGCTCCGTAACGATGGACTTCCTCTACCGCCACTGCCAGAGAAGGCACAAAAAGATCAGAGCCCAGATTCAGAGTTGCGATATGATCGAAAGCCCGATCCATATCAATGCTGGATTCACCGAAAGAAACGAGTCCAGCACCAGATTTAGCAAGACGGCCCATAAAAGCACTTAGTTCCAAGGTGCTTCTTCCTTCGGGTGTTGCGAGGCAGGGCATCATAGGCGGCACAACAATTCTATTTTTTAGTGTCAGCCTGCCTACCATGATAGGCTCAAAAACGTGGGAATACTTGGTGTTTTTGTTCATAAAATGACCTCCATTATTCATTTAGTTTGTTAATTATCAAGCAATAAATCATACCTTGTTTTGACTATTGTTTGATTGCAAATTGTACGAATAATCCAGTGAATACAACACTTACATTTTATATAAAAATTCTAGTCGGAGATATTTGACAATGATTCTTCCTGTAGTATATAGTTATTTTACTATAGTGGTTATAAAATAACTATATATCTATCGTATGTTTTGGATTCAAAAACGAGAAGGTATATTGTACGAACAATATATTGGAGCTGATTTCCTTGAAGCTGAGCATGTGGATTCTTGCCAATTGGTTTGATAAGTACAAACCAGTTTGCGAAATTGTTGATGGCGACATAATACTCGAAAAGTTTCATATTATATCCCAAAGGGGCATCGCCGACGATTCAACTTTGATGATTAGAGGTTCAGGTGACACTGGGTCTAAGGAAGAAATTCTTTTGACTAATCAAAATGATATGATCTGCCTGAAAGGATGTCTATTGGAAGACATTCTCAATGAAGTCAGTGACGCCTTCGCCTATTACAATCGATGGGAGGCGAAACTTCGGCAAGACGCAAAAGAAAGTGAACCGGAACAAAAAATTATTGATGACTGTGCAGATCTTTTTGGCCCCATCTTTTTAATTGACATGGAAATGAGAAAAACTGCTATGTCAAAACAGTATGGGATGGGATCAGTCAACTCAGTGTGGGACGATCTTCTTTTAAAAGGTGTATCTTGCTTTCAGGTTATTGAAAAACTTAGAGACAGTTGGTTCTTTAACAACTATACCAGTGTACAAAAATGCAGTGTTACCGAAATTGAAGGTGTTGAAGAAGTGATGCCGTACAATAAATGTATCGTCATCAGCCAGATCAATGAAGCGGGTGAAGTAATTGGGCAAATGCTCATCAACAGTAAAGTAACCTTTAGTATAGCTGAAATCCAGCTTGCTACTATCATTTGCGATGCACTGTCTTCCATCAAGCATAGGAGCCAAAGTACAAGCAATCACGAAGTCTGCAGCAACTTCTTTACCTTTATGTTAAATAGCCCGGAGAAAAAACAAAGCTATAAAAACTTTGTATATTTAGTAAATAATTGGAGTGCAGATGACGAATATTGTGTCGCCATATTAAAAAAGAATTCTGCGCAATTACTGGCCAACGCTAAGACCACGATTTCTAAGATGAGTGCTTTACTAGATGATTGTGTTATCACACATGACAGTCAGAGCATTATCGCATGTTTGAATGTTTCAAAAAATAACCTATATCAATATCAGATCGAAAGAGTTTGCAGTCAATATAATTTTCGATACGGTGTAAGTTTTATTTTTAAAGGAATTGATGAAATTTATATTATGAAAAGGCAGGGGCAACAAGCTATTGAAAGAAATAAGACTTCATTTTTTGAGGTGGCATTTGATTCGATTATCAACTGTATAGAAGAGTACAGCTTTGTAATGGCCAGTATTCATCCGTCATTAAAAAAGCTGCAAAAATACGACCAGAAAAATGGTACACAGCTCGCTGCAACATTAAAGGTCTTTCTGCAATGCGAAAGAAACTGGGTGAAAACAGCCGCAAAATTATTTATTCATCGAAACACAGTGATATCCAGACTGAATAAAATTTATGAAATTGTAGATTTAGGACTTGATAATGCAGATCAAAGAGAATATCTGCTTTTTTCTTTTCGGATACTTGAAGAACTTGGATAATTCGAAAAATCAGGGGGACGGTTCTTGCGAGTTTATTCATATGTTTTTTAAAAAGTATATGAATAATCAAGATGATGATAGCTATATTATTAATTATGGTGAAAATCAGAAAAGAAAACAATCTGGTGATTGAGCTTAGCGGAACCTCTTGTATTGGACATTGTAGAAAAAATCCAATATAAGGGGTCTTTTGTGTTTAGTATGCACTCGCAACAATATGTTGAGACGCTTCTCTTAGACTTTTTTTTGTTATAAAGTGTAGTTAATATTTCATGTAAAGAGTGAATTTTTTGTTGATTTTAATGATCTATTTGTACTTTTAAAAATCGTGCTGCTTTTTTTGTGTGTTAGATCGTTTGATGATAAAGGGGATCTAGAAGGGGATAAACAAAAAAGTCATTTCTTGGCATATAATTTGCATTACCTACAGGTGAGGGGAGAAGCAATGAAGGAAAAATTGAAAAAGCTAATCCAAAAAGAAGATGGTAAAAATCCGTTGACGGACACCGAAATTGCGCAAAGATTAAAGATCAGAAGAGAAGAAGCCACAATGATTAGAAATAGTCTGGAGATTCCGGATTCCAGAGAAAGGAGAAAAGTTGATTTATTAAAGAAGATAGAACTTTTGGTGAAAAAGGCCCCGAATAGAACCATGGTTGATGTGACTAGATCACTGAATGCATCAGGGTATGAGGTTTCAAGATGTACTGTAGTGAGATATGCAGCAGAAATCCGGCAAAATAGCAGGAACGATCCGAAACAAGGCCAGGTAGTAAATAAAGCTTTCGAAAAACCCCAAGGAGCTGCAGAGCCAGATGTATTTTCAAAATTAGTTGGGCATAGGCGAAGTCTAAAAGGGATTATTCAATTGGCAAAGGCCGCTGTTTTGTATCCTCCCCATGGATTGCATACGATTATTACAGGACCCACGGGTGTGGGGAAAAGTGAATTAGCTGAATGTATGTACGAATTTGCTGTTGCGTCCGGTGTATTTGAGAAGAAGTCTCCCTTTGTTGTTTTCAATGCGGCGGATTATGCTGAAAATCAGCAATTGCTGTTATCACAGCTCTTTGGACATATAAAAGGTGCCTTTACCGGTGCGGATATGGATAAAATGGGTTTGGTAGAAAAAGCAGATGGCGGAATTCTTTTTATTGATGAAATACATCGTCTGCCTCATGAGGGCCAGGAAATACTGTTTCAGCTGATCGATAAAGGAAAAGTAAGAAGACTAGGGGAAACCAAATTATCCACAACGATTAAAGTCATGCTGATCAGTGCTACTTCTGAGCCTCTTGAATCTTATTTATTGACTACTTTTAAAAGAAGAATCCCTATGGTCATCGAAATACCGGATTTAACTTCAAGACCGCTGGTGGAACGACACCATATAATTAATAATTTTTTTGTTAATGAAGCACATCGGATAGGGATTCACATTCTGGTTAAATCAGATGTGTATAAAGCCCTAATGCTATATAAATGTCATGGCAATTTAGGGCAACTGAGAAGCGATATACAAGTAGCATGTGCAAGAGGATTGCTAAACAAGCTGTCAAAGCAGCAGGACATTGTGGTTATTAATATTTCAGAAGTTTCTGAACACGTAATGAAAGGTTTAATTGATATCCGTAATCACCGTGATAAGGTAGAAAAATATGTACTTGGGGATGTCAAGATCTCTCCTGATGCCAATGTGCATGAAATAAGAAGCAATGATAGCATTTATCAATTTCCGGAGGAAATATACCGATATACGGAAGAGCGATATCTGTCTTTGCTGTCTGAAGGAATTGAAGTAGAAGCAATAAACCGGATTGTTGGGGGAGAAGTTGAAATACAAATTCAGCAGTATATCAAGAGTATGAAGACCTACACTGGAGATATGGATTTGAGAGAATTAGTTTCGGTTGTGGGCAAGCAGATTCTTTTGTTAACAGAAGACATTATAAACATTGCTGAAAAAAGGTTTGGGAAGCTTGATGGCAGCTTAAAATTCAGCCTGGCGATTCATTTGAAAGCGACGATTAGCAGGCTGAAAGAAGGCAAGAAAATACAGAATAATAATCTGAAAGAAATTATCAATAATTATCCTCAGGAATTTACTGTTGCCCGTGAAATCTCTGATTATCTTGAACAGACCTATTCCATTTGTCTGCCGGAGGAAGAGCTGGGATTTATCGCAATCTATTTAAATTCAGGATATAGAAAGAATTTTTATCATGTACCAAAAGTAGGCGTTTTCATCATAGCCCATGGTCGGGTTGCCAGTGCTGTTGCGGAGGTGGTCAATAAACTTCTGGGGGTTATGAACCATGTGAAGGCTCTGGACATGCACCTGGACAAGAGTCCCCAGGAAACCATAAGGGATGTAATTAAAATGGCAGAAGAAATTGATGAAGGCCGTGGCATTATCGTTCTTGTCGATATGGGCTCTCTGGCTTATTTGGGGGAATTTATCACCAAAGAAACAGGGATTGAAACAAGAACCCTAACCAGAGTGGATACGGTATTAGCCATTGAGGTAACCCGCAGGGCGACCTTACCGGACCTTAGTATTGACGATATTATGGCATCGATTCGATATGATCTATCTGGTGGTCTTGAGTATAAAGAAGCATCGGTGGATGCAGCAAATGACAAGAAACCGACTATTTTAATAGTCTGCGTTACAGGAAGTGGAACGGCAAAGATCATAAGAAACAAAATTGTGGATGCCATACCGGGTATTGAGTTGAAGTTTCACATAGAGACAAAAGGTATTGTCGAGTTTCCCAAAATGGATATTGAAATCAGCAGAATTAAAAAAAGGAAAAACATCATAGCCATTGTCAGCACCATTCATCTGGTTGTTACTGATATTCACTTCGTTAATGCCCAAGAGGTGTTAAAGAGCGAGGGAATGGAGAAGTTTAAAGATTTCATTATGATGAAGTCTACTAGTAGTAAGGATCATCTCCTGCCTGCTTTAACTCTTGATAATCTGATCCAAGAAAAAAATATATATGTGAACTTACCCTATGATCGCAAAAACGATGTTCTTACGTATTTGTGCAAGGAGTTGATCAAAGGGAAAGCAGTAAAAGATGAGTATTTAGATGGCGTATTCAGTCGGGAAGAACTATTCACTACAGAATTAGAGGGGGGCGTGGCCATTCCTCATTCGGATGAAACCAGTGTCCTAGAATCAGCCATTGCCATAGCCACGCTGAAGAAGCCGATCCTGTGGGAGAATAAATACGTCAATATCATTGTCATGTTAGCGGTGGATAAGAACTGCTTTAGCGCGTTAAGTTCCATGTTAGGTTATATCATAACAGAGGATTTTAAGAAAATTGCGCAGCTAACTTCTGCAAAAGACATAAAGGAGGCTATCATGGATGCCTGTAAGGAACACATTTGATAAACAGTTAATCTTTAACGACCTGAAAATAAGAGATAGAAATGAAATATTGCAATATATGGCCACTAAAATGTACGAAAGGGGTTATGTGAAGAGAACTTATGCACAAGCCGTAATTGAACGGGAAAAAGTATATCCTACTGGATTGCAGACAGAGGCCTTCGGCGTAGCCATACCTCATTCTGATAGTATTCATGTGAATCAGGCTGTTATAGCCGTATGTATAGTAGAAGAACCAATTGTATTTCATGTAATGGGAGGAACAGAAGAAGAGGAAGTATTGGTGAAATTCATTTTTATGCTTGCCATTGATGATCCGAAAAAACATATTGAAATGCTGAGCAAGCTATCTGTCATATTTCAGGATGAACGAAAAATGCAGGAGATCGTAACACTGGAACAGGATGCTATTTATGAAAAATTAAATTGTTACATTAATCATTAGGAGGTAAAAAAGATGATGAAAAAGAAAGCGCTGGTTGCCTGCGGCTGCGGTGTAGCTTCATCGACGATTGTTGCGAAGAAATTGGAGGATTATTGTGGCGAACGGGATATAAAGCTGGAGTGGAGGATCTGCAAGGCAGCGGAGATTCCATCCTTGGCTGATATGATGAAGCCCGATGTAATTATATCCATCACAGCAGTAGCTGATTTAGGCAATCAAATTCCGGTATTTGATGGAAAGCCTTTTTTAACGGGAATTGGTGTAGCAAAAAAATTAGAGGAAATCTATCAGGCAATTATAAAATAAGCGAAGGGGATCGATGAAATGGACTTTATTGCTGGTATTTTTGAGTTCTTTCTTGGTTTAGGTGCATCTGTTTTTTTGCCGATATTAATTAGTATTTTTGCAATCATCCTGGGGCAAAAGCCAGGGCGGGCCATCCGCAGCGGGATTACGATTGGGATTGGTTTTATTGCCATTGGAGCTATACTAGGGATATTCGTAAGTAATTTAGGACCGGCTGCAGAAGCGATGGTTAAGCGTTTTGGAGTCAATCTCACTGTATTGGATGCAGGCTGGCCAGCAACTGCCAGTATTGCCTTTGCTTCAAAGATAGGAGCGTTTATTATTCCGTTGGGCATCACGATTAATGCCATCATGCTTGTAACCAAGATGACAGATGTTGTGGATGTGGATATCTTCAACTACTGGCATTTTACCTTTGTAGGAGCTTTAGTTTATGGAAGTACGGATAATTTATTATTGGGCTATGCAGCAGCAGGTCTTGCTCTCATCGTCGGTTTGAAAACGGGTGATTTTACTGCGAAGTATTTTCAAAAATATTATGGTTATGAAGGAGTGTCGATTCCCCATATTTTATCCAACGGCTTTGCGATTATTGGCTGGCCCCTTAATAAAATAATCGATATGATCCCTGGAGTTCGAGATATAAAAGCCGATCCAGGAACCATTTCGAAAAAGTTCGGAATTATGGGAGAGCCAACTGTAATGGGGATCATTTTAGGTGCCGGTATTGGCATCCTGGCGGGTTACGATATTAGTAAAATTTTGAATTTAGCGATTATTATGGCTGCAGTGATGATGCTCTTGCCAAGGATGGTAGGGATCTTAATGGAAGGACTGCTGCCAGTATCAGATGCGGCAAAGGAATTTTTCTCAAAAAAATATTCAGATAGAGAATTTACCATTGGTCTGGATTCAGCCATCGCCGTAGGGGATCCTGCTGTTCTCGCTTCGTCGTTGTTATTGGTGCCAATCGCCTTGGGATTAGCGATTGTGCTGCCTGGTAATAAGGTACTGCCTTTTGGAGATCTCGCGACGATACCCTTTATGATTTGTATTGTCAATATATTTACAAAAGGAAATGTATTCCGCAATGTACTCATCGGCTCTTTTTTAACGGTATTTGCCTTATATAGCGCAACCATTAATGCAGATACACATACCTCTATGGCGATTGCAGCGGGCTTTGCAATGCCGGAGGGAGCGAGTACCCTATCTAGTTTTGTGGGGTCCTCTAATCCAATTACCTTAGCCATTTGGAAATTATTCAGCTTCTTTGGCTAAACAGAAACGGTGAAAGGATAACGATATGAACATAGTAAAGAATACGCCTGTGGGAATTTATGAAAAGGCCTTACCGGAGACAATGAATTGGATGGAAAAACTCAATTTGGCTGCTGAATGCGGCTATGATTTTTTAGAAATATCCATTGATGAAAGTGAGAGTAAATTAGAACGGTTACATTGGAACCGTTGTCAAAAAAGTGAACTTTTACAAGGAATTTTGGCAACGGGCATTCCTATTTTGAGTATGTGTCTCAGCGGACACCGAAAATACCCTATGGGAAGTGAATCGAAAAGCACGCGGCAAAAAAGTCTGGATATTATGGAGAAAGCCATCCAATTCTCCGTGGATTTAGGAATACGGGTTATCCAATTGGCAGGATATGATGTTTATTATGAAGCAGGAAATGAAAGGACGAGAGAGCTTTACTGCGAAAGCATGCGCCAATCTGTAGAATTGGCTAGTAAAGCCAATGTCATCCTTGCTATTGAAAATATGGACCATCCATTTATGAATTCCATCTCCAAGGTCATGGAATATATAGACTTGTATCAATCTCCCATGTTGCAGGCATATCCCGATATTGGAAATCTGACGGCCTGGGATTTAAGCCTAAAAGAAGAACTCTGCAAGGGCGACGGTCATATGGTAGGAATTCATATAAAAGATACTGTGAATCAAGTCTTTCGCAGAATTGATTTTGGTGAAGGCATAGTGGATTTTTCGAAGGCTTTTCAAATTTTGTATGAATTGCATTATCAGGGGCCTTTTGTCATAGAAATGTGGTCTGAGAATAACGTGGACAGCAAAGAAAAAATGATTTATGCAAGACAATGGATACAAGAAAAAATGAAACATGCAGGTTATAATTTTATATAATGGAGGTTTATAGTTATGCTGTTAGAAGAATTAAGAAAAGAGGTTTTGGAAGCTGCTGTGAATTTGTTAAAATACGGCTTGGTTACCTTGACAGGAGGGAATGTGAGTGGGCGGGATGAGGCAACGGGATATATTGCCATTACTCCCAGCGGGATGCCTTATGAAGCACTTTCTCCTGAGGATATTGTGATTATTGATATCGAGGGCAATGTTATAGAAGGCAAATGGAAAGCTTCTGTCGATACACCGGATCATCTATATATTTACAAACAGCGGCAGGAGCTGTTCAGCATTATTCATACGCATTCTACTTATGCCTGCTCTTTTGCAATGCTCCATAGGGAGATTCCATGTGCTACCACTACCTTAGCCAATGAAGTGGGAGGCTCTGTGCCTGTTGCCAGATATGCACCAGTGAATTCAGGATTGATTGGACCCAGTGTTGTAGAAGTGATTGGTAATAAAAGCGGCTGTCTATTAGCCAATCATGGTGTAATGACCGTAGGGACTTCTGTAAAACATGCCTTAACGGCAGCTGTGATGTTAGAAGATAATGCCAAGTCGTATCTCTTTGCCAAAAGCATTGGTAAGCCAGTGCTCTTAGAAGAGGAAGAGATACAAAAAGCAGTGGAAGTCTTTCAATATGTTTATGGACAAAAGTAAGTTAGATAGAAGATCGTAGGAATCTATTCTTACGTGAACAAGTAGAAGAACCATCTTCAAGCTCAACATGAGCTTGAAGATGGTTCTTGTTTCATTTCCATTGCTGAATGTATTGCCAAAACAAAAGCAATGACATGGAAGCTTTTTCTTGTTTGGCTCGGGCGAGGACGATGTGCTTGTAGAAAGGGTCTACCAGGCGGACCGTGGAGAGACTGGCACTGTTGTTGTAGTACTGCAGACCGCTTAAGGAGATGAATGCGATGCCTAGACCAGCTTGGACGAGGTCAATTCTTCTACCGGGGCCATTACATTCACTTACGATTTTGGGCGTAAAGCCGGCTTTGCGGCATTCGGTGAAGAAAATGTCATAAGATACATTTTTTTTTGTCGGGAAAATAAAATTCTCGTTGGCGGTTTCGCTTAATTTAATCGTTTCTTTTTGGGAGAATGGATGATTCGGCGGTGTGATGAGAACGAACTCTTCTTTTTCTAAGGGATGAACTTCAAAATTGTAACTATCAATATCATGAGGTGCAGCAAAAAGTGCCAGATCAATATTGCCCTCGCAGAGCAGCTTGCAAAGCTCTTTGCTGAGTTCATTGGTGACAGCGAATTTGATGTTGGGATGTTCGCTGTTAAAAGCCGTAAAGACACTGGCGATGTTGATATTACCGAGCCCTGTAATGACACCGAGATGGATTGTCCGTTTTTCGATTGATAGATGCTTTTGCAGGTTCTGATGCATTTGTTCAACCTCGTGGGTGATTTTCTTGGCATATAGCATAAAGTCCTGTCCGGCGGGAGTCAATTGAATAGGGTGTTTGACGCGATTAATCAGTTTCATGCCTAAGTCATTTTCTAATTTAGTAATTTGCTGGGATAAGGCAGACTGAGAGACGAAAAGCTGATCAGCGGCGCGAGTGAAATGTTTGCACTCGGCAACTGCGAGAAAATATTGTATTTGTTTTAACAGCAAGTAAATCACCCCAAAGGTTTAGCGTTAATTGATACCCTATTTTCAACTCATATTATAATTATGTCAATATATCATATCATTATTGT
>DJJR01000005.1:67670-122084 GCA_002434245.1 Pelosinus fermentans | reverse complement strand
AAACTTATTATACGAGGAGAGATGGTTATGTCAAAGAAAGTAGCAGTGATTCATACTAGTTTTGTATCTGTTGAGGCATTGAAAGACTTATGTAAGGAAATTATGCCGCAAGTCCAAATCGTAAATATTGTAGACGACAGCTTACTTTCGGAAGTAATGGCTAATGGAGCCATTACTCCGGGAATTGTTAGGAGAGTTTGCACATATGCCATACAGGCAGAGGCTCTTGGTGCAGATGCAATCTTAAATCAATGTTCTTCCGTTGGGGAAGCTGTTGATGTTGCCAGAAATATGATTCATATACCCTATATTAAAGTCGATGAAGCGATGGCAGAAGAAGCAGTCCAAATCGGGGGCAAGATTTCAGTTATTGCTACCGTTGCGTCCACAATGGGTCCCAGTGTGAGATTGATTGAAAGAGCTGCTGAAAAGCTGAATAAAAAGATCACCATTAAAAGATGCTTAGTGGATGGGGCTTTAGATGTGTTAATTAAGGAAAATGATAAAGAAAAGCATAATCGTCTGGTACTAGCTGAAATTGAAAAGGTGGAAGCAGAAAGTGACGTGATTGTCCTTGCCCAAGGCAGCATGATTGTTTTACTGCCCCAATTGAAGCATATTCAAAAACCTCTTCTTACCAGTCCGAAGTCAGGGATACTTAGAGTAAAGCAAATTCTGGGAATATAGTATAAGCTGCACAGATCAAATTTTTCGTTATCAGAATGGCTGCTGATAAGCAGCCAACAAGGAGGAAAAAATGTCTTTAGTAACACTGGAAGAAATTATGAAAGTTCATGATGGTGCCGTTGGCGCTTTTAGTACCTACGATCTTTTTACCGCACAAGGAATTATCAGTGCTGCTGAGGAGACGGGTTTGCCCGTAATTGCTATGATCGGTGCTCCGATACTTAACAAACCGGGGAATGAGTATATTGGCGAGATCATGGTTTCCTTGGCTAAACGCTCGAGCGCTAACGTATGTGTGTTTTTGGACCATGCCAAAGACTACGGGACTTGCTTAAAGGCTATGAAACTAGGATTCAGCGCCGTCATGATTGATGGTTCTCACCTTAGTATAGAAAAGAATATCGAGATCACTAATAAAGTCGCAGAAGCAGCACATAGTCTTGGCGTATCAGTAGAAGCAGAAGTTGGCGCTTTGGCAGGGTTGGAAGATGGTGAAGAAGTTAAAATCGCTAAAATGGCCAGTACTGAACATGTCGCACAGTTTTTGTCTGAGGCTAAGGTAGAAGCGTTGGCCGTATCCATAGGCAATGCCCATGGCTTATATAAAGGAGAACCAAAGCTGGATTTTGATCTTTTGCAAAGAATCAATGCGATTGCGACAGTGCCCCTTGTCCTTCATGGAGGCACTGGTTTGACGCAGGAACAGTTTGCTCTGGGCGTGAAGCTAGGAATTAAAAAGATTAACATTGGTACAGAGGTTAGACGAGCTTTTGTAGAGGCCTTGCAGAAAGCCCATGAGAAAAACATTGACGCCTGGGATTTAGCAGAAATGTCACAAGCATCTAAGAATGCTGTGACTGGTATGGTGAGGGAAAATTTGAAGTTCTTTGCATACAATTGGAAAGAGCTATGCAAATAGAATATAGAAAGTATTTGCCTTAGTGAAAAGGGCAGTCGGGATAACAAAAATCCTGACTGTCCTTTTCGTCTTTTCGCTGCAGCGAATAAGAAGGGTTGCACTTTGGATGCCGAATTGATACAATATTTCCCATGAGAATGTTATATCTAGAAAAAGACAATAGGGGTTCTAATTTCCATTTTAAATGCAACATAGAATGAAGGCAGGGAGATGAAAAGATGAGAATTGGAGCACGAGTAATTAAAACGGGTATAGCCGTTGCCATAACTATGTATATCTGTAAGCTGTTTGGTCTGGAACCTGCCTTCTTTGGTGCTGTTTCTGCCGTGATAAATATACAGCCATCCATTTTTTTAACGTTAAGGGCAGCACGGGATCAAATTCTTGTGCATATTATTGGCGTTGTAGCTGGCTTTTTCTTTGGCTATTTTCTTGGTGTCAATCCGTTTTCAGCAGGTTTTATCGTTATTTTGCTCATACCACTATACATAAAACTAAAATTGCATAGCGGCATAACCATGGGGATTGTTGCTGCACTTTTTGTATTAAGCTCCAGTACGGAAGAATTTATGATACATGCTCTTGCCAGATCAGGAGTTATATTTGTTGGTTTGGGCTCAGCCATGCTTGTAAACGTGCTATTATGGCCGCCGAGATATACCAAACTACTGAAAGAGAAGCTTAGTCAGAGCAATGAAGCTTCAGTTCTCTACTTCTGCCGTGCCGTGCAGGATTATGTCGGTCTCGATGACAGCAGAGAGCTTCATGACCACATGGAGCAGAAAAAGCGAGTTTACAAACTGAATAAGGAAGCAAGACAGCTGTTGGACTTGCTGAGAAGTGAGCGAAAAGTGGTCACGGAATCATCAGAACCAAGAGAGTGGATTGCTTTGGCAGAAAAACTAATTGATTACAATGAGTCGATCATAAAAAAGGGGAATCGCATTTTTGATCTATTGCCTATCCGATTGGAACGAAGGATGAAGTCAGAGGCTCCCCCTGTCAGCGATGAGTTCAAAGCTATTTTAGATATATTAGAAAGCGGCTGTACAATCGTCGTTCGAGTAAATGGAAAGGTTCGGTCTGTCATTGTTGATGGAGGCATAACCGCTTCGGAAGAAATCAGTGAAGAGTACTGGGAAAGCCTTACTAAGGCAATCGAGCAGTGGCAGCCAAGGCTTACAGGCAGTTACTATCTGCATGGGCTGCTTGAAGTCGCAGTAACGGCCAATGAAATCAAATGGGCCACGCGGCAGGCTAAGATATTGCTATCTGAAAGTGTGGAAAATAGGTGAAATGAATTCGCTGCTTGCAGTGGGTGGTACAAAGTGCTATACTTTAGACTAGTTATCAACAGATAAATTATATATTGAATTTTGATGAAACAGGTGCCGCAAGGCCTAAGAGAGAATTTGGTGTGATGCCAAAGCTGTCCCGCAACTGTATCGGTGAGTGAATCTGTATGTAATGCTATTAGGTGTAAGCCTGAGAAGGAACAGATGAGCAATGACCCGGAGCCAGGAGAACTGCCTGTTCTGCAATCACCACGTTGTGCGAGTGCGCAATAACCCACGAGTGATGGGGAGGCGATTTCGTTATGGCATATAGTCATATTATGCGTGCTTCCAGCTTGTATTACTTTTACAAAGCTGGTTTTTTTATGCGCTACTATTATGCTTTTTTTGAATCTGCTTCGCTTTCGCGAGGCAGATTTTTTTCTGTCGGAATAATTATATTTTTTGAGGTGAGCATCTATGAAGAAAAAATCAATCATGAAAGGCAAAAAGCATTTACTGACAGCGGCAGTCTTATGTGCTATTGCAAGCATTACGCCCGCATATAGTGTTTATGCGGAGGAAGAGCCGGTCGCAGCAGAAGCTGCCGCACCGGCTGGCGAAAAAGGCGCTCCCGAATACGAAATGGAAAAAGTCGTCGTCGAGGGAGAAAAGGACAAGAAAGACAGTTCGAATACATTGCCAGGGGGCTTTGTATTTAAAAGCGGCAGTGTAGGGTTTCTAGGCGAAAAAAATGTCATGGATACGCCTTTTACGCAAACCACTTTGGCAAATAAAACAATAGAATTCTTTGGCGGTTCCAGCCAGCCCCTCGACAGTATCTTGTCAAACAGTCCTTCTATACAGGCATCGGGCAGTGTACTACATAACGATTTCACTTTGCGAGGGTTTCGTGCAAATGGTACGAGCACGTATGTAAATGGTATACCCGGCATGTTTACACAATTTAATGCACCGACGTTTTTCATCGACCATGTTGACATTATTTCAGGTCCGAACAGTGGTATCAGCGGCACGGGTGCCCAATATGAATCTGATTCTGCCGGAGGGCTGATTAATTTTGTATCTAAAAAGGCACCGGAAGAACCGATAACCCGCTATACGCAAACCTTCTCCGGCATAGGCTCCTTCGGCGGATATATGGATATTGCCAGGCGCTTTGGCAAAGACAATGACTGGGGTGTTCGCGTCAATACGGAACTCTTGAGTGGTGAGACTTCAATACATGGCGAAAACATGAAAGCTAAAGGTATTTATGTCAATGTCGATCATCGGGATGAAAAAAGTACAACCAATATTCTAACCGGCTATCGTGAACTTGAAATCGAAGGCGGAATGAGATGGTTCAAATTAGGCTCTGGTGTTACCCAATTGCCCAGTGCGCCAAAATCAAGCTCGGATTATAGTTTCGATGGTATGGTAAAAGCGTCGAGAGGCTGGATTTTAGCTGTAAACCATGAGCAAAAAGTTAGTGATAATTGGAGTGTGTTTTTTAACGGCGGCTTAAACCGCAATAACCTGACTAAGAATGTGAGTGGTGTTAACAGTGCCTTTACGATCAAAAATAACGCTGGTGATTACGACTTATATGTAAATAACGGCGGCACGCCAATGAATACTTATTATGCGCAAGTGGGTACACATGGCAAAATAATAGGCGGCGAAGTTACGCACAATCTAACCTTTGCCGTGGATCAATCATGGCGTGATAGAGAATCAGCAAAAACTACTAAAAATGAAACAATCGGCAGCGGCAATATTTATGATGGATATGTGCAGAATCGCATGCCAAACACGTATTACACCACCGGGTTGGCTGAAAAACAAAAACTCTGGGGCTGGTCTGTAGTAGATACGATTGAATATGAAAAATGGCAATTGCTAGTAGGGGCTCATAAGCATTTTGCCAGCGTAGATTCCTATACTCCCGCTACGGGCAAAAAATCAGGCAGTGTCGACAGCGATGCCTTTTGCCCAACGTATGCTATAACCTATAAACCAGCGGGAAATCTTTCTTTATATGCCAGCCACTCGGAAAGCTTTAACAAAGGCACCGTAGTAAGCAGCTCCTATAACAATGCCGGAGATATTTTAGACCCTGCGAAAACTAAGCAAAATGAAATCGGTATGAAATATGAAAATGCCGGTGTTCTTACTACACTGAGTTTCTTTGATATCACCCAGGCTAATAATATAGACGTTCTCGCTGCCGGCAGTACAACGCAGTATGATCAGATACAAGACGGACGGGATCGGCATAAAGGCGTAGAAGTATCTGCTAATGGTCGCCTGGCTGACAAATGGAATGTAATGGGCGGTCTCATGTATCTTGATGCTACCCGGGAAAAGACCAAAGGGGGGCAATATGACGGCTATGATGTAAGCGCCAGAGCAAAGTGGAACGGCGTGATTGGTTTAGAATATCAATCCAATGAAAAGTTCAGCGTAGTCGGGCGCGCCAGATATACCGGCAGCTCTACCATCAATAATGAAAAATTTAACATTCCCGGCTATACGACATTCGACCTTGGCATGAAATATAAAACAAAAATAAACAATACTCCTGCTACCTTTAACCTCATGTGCTATAATCTTGCAAATAAAGATTACTGGATGCCCGCCCGGGGTGATCAACTCTATGTATCAATGCCTCGCACCATTATGTTATCCGCGCAATTTGATATGTAAGACAATCATGTATATAAGTCAGGAGAACCTATTATTGTGAGAAACTATTATCTTTATAAAACAGCATTAAGGTTACTCATAACTCTCAGCATCATGGTTAGCCTAGCCGGCTGCTCCGGCAATACGGAACAACCAAATGATCCTGATCAAGAAATCGTCCTTGCTGCTGCAAGGGATCTGACTCCCGGCGATAAAGATCCCTACTATACCAGCTCTATCCTGCAGGTATGGGAACCATTGGTAGGAATAGGCGAGGACGGCAGGCCCGCGCCTAAATTGGCAAAAGCCTGGGAACACTCCCCTGACTATACGGAATGGATCTTTGAGCTGGCAGAAGGCATAAAATTTCATGACGGAACGCCATTTAATGCTGCAGCAGTAGTAAAAAATTTTGAAAGGTATCGGAATATAACGCCCAGGGTATCACCCTTTTATCTTTTTGATATCAACAAAATATATCCTAATTTGAAAAAAGTTGAAGAGAGGGAGGGCAATAAAGTCAAATTGACATTCAGCCAACCCTTTTCAACACTGATTTACAGCATGACCAATTTTGGCAGTCCGATGTTCAGCCCTTATTGTTTTGACAGCAGGACCGGTGATTTTACCGCAGTGGCATCAGGCACTGGTCCATTTAAAATCATTGCCCATGTTACGAAGCAGTATACCCTGCTGGAACGTAACGATGAGTATTACGGAGTCAGAGCAAAAGCCAAAAGGATTCGGATCAAGAATATCCCTAATGCTGAGACACGGTATTCAGCCTTAAAAGCAGGAGAAATCATGGGGGTTTTAGACATAGGCTCATTAACTCCTGCATTAACCAGTGAATTGGTCAAAGACAATCGTTTTGCTGTAGCAATTGGCAAATCTACCATTACCCATTATCTGTTCTGCAATGGCGAAAAAGCGCCTTTTAACGATCCTCGCATGATAAGAGCCGTAAGCCTCATGATAAACAGGGAGATACTGGTGAAAAATTTCTTTCATGGTTATGCCATACCAACGGGTAATTTCCTCAATGGAGCATCCCCCTTTAGCAAAGAAATTAAACCCCGGCGGAATGTGGAGGAAGCAAAAGAATTGGCTAATGCCGTTTTAAAGGGCCAAAAGGTTAATATCACTTTTTTGCTTCCTCAATACGGAATCGACAGATACCCCTATAAAGAAATAACGGAGTTTATCCAAGCGGAGCTGAAAGAACTTGGCCTGAATGCCAGTATCGTTATTATGGACTGGGCTGCTGTACAGGATGCCAGAGCAACTGGCAATTACGACATCATCATCGGCACCCAGGGACTGCCTAATTTTGAGCCGGCGATAGTATTCAAAAATTATATGAAACGTACCGGCAGTGCGAATATGCAGTATCGGTTAGGCTATAGCAACGACGAAGCCGAGCAATTGCTCGATCAGTTAGATGCCACGTTAGAAATAGCTGACAGAGCAAAAATATATGACCGGCTGCAGGATATATCTGCTGAGTCTCCCCCTTGTATACCATTATTTGCTGATATGAATCTGGCTGTTCACAGCCAAAAAATACAAAATTATGAACCGCTGCTTTATGGTATAACATTGGATAAAATAGAGTGGGTAAAGAGATGAACGATATTTTATTCTATCTTGTCAAGAAATTATTGATGATTATTCCTGTCTTATTAGGCATTACCATAGCAGCGTTTATACTTGGTATTATTTCACCAAGTGACCCTGCTGCGGTACTATTGAACATGGACGGAGTCTCCACTCCCAGTGCCCAGGAAATTGCCAATAAGCGTCATGAAATGGGATTAGACCGTCCCCTTATCGTTCAATATCTGTCATGGCTTCTGCAGATCCTCCACGGTGATTTAGGCATATCTTACATAACCCAGCGTCCCATCTGGGACGAACTGATGCTGCGTCTGCCGGTAACCATCAGTCTGGCATCATGTACATTGCTGCTGGTCATAGTTACAGCTATCCCATTAGGTGTTTTTATGGCTTATAAAAACAATTCAAGAAGTGATTTCGTGCTCAGAACCGCAGCGTTGATCTTTACATCCGTACCGGCGTTTTGGCTGGCAATCCTATTCATGTGGATTTTTTCTGAGGAACTGCATCTATTGCCAACCAGCGGATATGGTACATTGGCTCATCTGATCATGCCCTCTGTTGCCTTAGGAGCAGGAACGATCGGCATCTTGATGCGCCTTCAGCGTGCTGCACTATTGGAAGTGCTGGAGCAGCATTTCATACTCACGGCGAAAGCAAAAGGAATGCCCTTTCCTATGATTATCTGGAAGCACGGTCTGTTAAACTCCCTTATTCCGGTAATCACCTTATTAGGGAATTACTTTGGCGCTATTATCAGTGGTTCCGCCGTAATCGAGTCCATCTTTTCCTTACCGGGCTTGGGCAGTTATGTATTAGAAGCGATAAGAGGAAGAGATTATCCGGCAATCCAGGGATATGTCATCTTTACCGGTTTAGTCTTTGTTCTGTTTAATTTACTGGTGGATATAAGTTATCTTTTATTAAATCCTAAGATACGATTGGGAGGGAAGTAAGTGTGTAACATAAAACAGCTTCCTGTCATCTATAAAATTGCCGCTTGTATTTTGATGCTGATGGTAAGCAGTGCTATTTTTGCTCCCATCATCGCTCCTTATGATCCCAACCAAGTATTGCCGGATGAAACATTGCAATCTTGTTCTGGAGCTCATTTGCTGGGAACCGATGCATTAGGACGGGACGTATTCAGCCGTATCCTGTACGGTGCAAGAGTTTCCATCAGTTTTGCCGTGGCAGCAGCTTTGTGCACCATGATCCTTGGGGTTACTTTAGGAATGATCAGCGGATATTTCGGCGGAATCATTGATACGATCATACAACTGCTGGTAAATATATTTCAGGGATTGCCGGGAATGAGTATGATGATTGCGATTGCCGGTGTCATGGGGCCGAGTACAATCAGTTTACTGTTCGCTGTTACTTTGACCTCCTGGGCAGGTTTTTCCCGGATTGTTCGCGGAGAGGTATTGAAGATACGGGAAGAAAATTATATTGAAGGCGTACGCAGCCTAGGAGCCAGTGATTTTTACATCCTAGTGCATTATATATTGCCGAACATTTTCAATTCTCTCATCATACTTTTCACGGTACGAATCGGTACGATAGTACTGTCTATTGCATCCCTGAGTTTTTTAGGTCTTGGCATGCAGCCGCCAGAGGCTGATTGGGGTGCTATGATCAATGACGCCAAAATATATTTCCGCAGCTATCCCAATCTGCTGTTAGCCCCCGGTTTATGTATTTTAGCTCTATGCGCCAGTATCAATTTAATCGGCGATGCCCTGCGTGATCTCTTTAGTATTGAGCAGGATAGAAACAAACAATATTTGTAGGAAGGGCTATATAAATTGGATAACAATATTTATTTGCAAGATGTTACGATCTCCTTCACGACTAAAGCAGGAACGGTGCATGCTGTAAACCACGTGGATCTGAATGTTAACAGCGGGGAAATCACTGGCATGATCGGCGAAACAGGCAGCGGCAAATCTGTATTGGGCATGTCTGTTTTGCGCTTGCTGGCAGCCAATAGTCTGATAAGCGGAAGTATTATTTACAAAAATAGTGATTTATTGCAATTGGCCGAAAAAGAGCTGAATCAGATCCGCGGCAAAGTCATATCTTTTATACCGCAAAATCCGGATGCAGCCTTTGATCCTACCATGAAGATCGGCAAACAGATCATCGAAGGCTTTCTCTATCACGATAAAAAATCTAAAGCAGCAGGTATTTCCCATGGCATCGGGCAACTGCAGAACTATTCTTTTCATGAACCGCAAAAAACGTTTAACAGCTACCCGTTTCAGTTAAGCGGCGGCATGCGCCAACGAGCCTTGTGCGCCATGGGTACCGTACTTTCACCGAAATGGATCATTGCCGATGAACCGACCAAGGGATTAGATGCCATAATACGGCAGCAAGTGTCCCAAGTGTTTCTTGAATTGAAAAAAACAGCCAATAGCAGCATACTCCTGATTACCCATGACTTAAGGCTGGCTCAGAAGATATGTGATACAGTCATTGTCCTATATGCCGGTACAGTACTTGAACAGGGGCCGGCAGGCAAACTATTTGATGAGCCGCTGCATCCATATACCTGCGGTTTAATCGATGCTCAGCCCCACAGGAAATTATTGCCTTTATCCGGTATGCCTCCCAGTCTTATTAACCTGCCGGCAGGCTGCAAATTCCATCTCCGATGCTCCTGCCGAAAAGATATATGCTGCTTAAAAGAGCCGGCTTTGCTAGAAGTAAACGGTCAATGGGTGAGGTGCTGGAAATATGCTTAATATCAGCAATATAACCAAAAAATTCAAAAGCGGCTTATTGGGACGAACCCATACCTTTGCCGTCAATAACGTTTCTTTTTCAATGAAAGCAGGACAAACATTGGGTTTGGTTGGCATGAGCGGATCCGGTAAATCGACTCTTGGGCGTCTTGCTCTCAAACTCATACCCGGCGATACTGGCAAAATCATTTTCAATGGCATAGAGATCAGCGATTATACAATGAAGCAGATGAAAACACTGCGCAAAGAAATGCAGATCTTGTTCCAAAATCCTGAGTCTTCGTTAAATCCCCGCATGACCATCGGCGAAAGTCTGGAAGAGCCTTATCGATTCCATGACATCGGTGATAAAAAGTATCTAGGTGAGCAAATCGAAGAACAACTGCAATTTGTCGGTCTCGGTACGGAACTGCTGGGCAGACGGCCCCATCAATTAAGCGGCGGTCAGCTGCAGCGCGTTTGTATCGCCAGATTACTACTGCTGAGACCCAAATTGTTAGTATTGGATGAGCCTACTTCCATGCTGGATGTATCGGTTCAAGCCCAGGTAATTGAAGTGCTTAAAAATGCCCAGAAAAAACACAAAATATCCTATCTGTTTATATCCCATGATCTTGATGTCATAAAAGCCTGCAGTGATGAAATAGCCGTAATGAATAAAGGCAGAATCATTGAGCAGCAATCGGCTGAAGATTTATACAAACAGCCTCAAGAAGAATATACGAAACAGCTGCTGGATACCTTTTTGAATTTTTAGAGGCATCTATTATTGATAGTAGTCTGACGGAATATTTACCGATGCATTCAGAGCGTAGGAAAAATAAGGCAGCTGGAACATTTTCTGCTGTTAAATATGCTGTTGTATTTACGAATAATTAGGATACAATATCAATAAAACGAGGAAGTGATAATATGCCAAATATCAAACCAGTTTCGGATTTCAGGAATTACAATGAAGTGCTTCGGGATGTTGCCGTGGGAGAGCCGGTCTTTCTGACCAAGAACGGCAGGGGGCGCTATGTGCTTGTTGATATGGTAGAATATGAGAAGACACAGGCAACCATCAAATTGCTGTCTAAGCTGGCTGAAGCGGAAGCGGCGGTCAAAAATGGCGATGAATGGCTGTCTATCGAAGAAGCAGAAAAAAATTTGGGAGTGTAGCCGGTGTGAGTGACAATGGGGACGTTCCTTTTTTGTCATTCTAGTAAGAAAAGGAACTAAGAGTGCTTAAGCTGGGTTCCCTTATTAAAATAATTAATCAGCACAACCAGAATACATGGGAATTTTTGTTTGTAGAGTTAGAGAATATTGTGGTATAATGTCGAAACATAAGAATAAAACTAAATAACGATAACAATCAGGTGCTATTATAGCTTAATAGAGAAGTCAGTGCAAAGCTGACACGGTCCCGCCGCTGTAAAGGGAGCGACCTTCAACATGTCACTAGAGTAATCAGGGAAGACGAAGGAAGCGATGAACTTGAGTCAGAAGAACTGCCTGGATGTAATGATCTTTCCCTGCGAGTGACAGGAAGAAAGCTAGCTCTATGACAGAGTGATATTTGTTGATAAAATGATTTTTTGTTTTATATAGAAAACAGAATCAAATCCTTTGCTTTCTTTCCGAATGCAGAGAATTTGATTCTGTTTTTTCTTTGCAGGCGAAACGCGGACTGCTTGGCAAAGAAAGTGGAATAATACATAAGTAAAAGAGGTAATAGGATGAAGAACAAGAGTTTTGCTATGGCAATGTTATTCTACTTAGCTAGTGCTGGTGTTGTGGCAATGCCTGTCAATGCAGAAGAAGCCCCGGAACAAAAATTGGATGAAGTGATTGTCGAAGCAGATCGGGAAAAGGAAGTTCTGCCTGGTGGATTTATCTATAACGACGCAAGAAATGGCATTCTTGGCAGTACCGATATCATGGATATCCCTTTTAGCCAAATCGGCTATACGAAAAAGACCATTGAAACCTTTGATGACCCAAGCCAGCCCCTCAATACGATCTTAGTGAACAATCCTTCGATCCGAACTAGCAGCAGCTCGCCGCGATACACTGATTTTTCTATGCGCGGCATCAATATGAACGGCAATCATATGTATTTGAATGGGATTCCTAACTTATTTGCTCAGTTTCTAAGTCCGCCGGCTTATGTTATAGAAAGTATTGAAGTGATGTCCGGTCCTAATACGGTTCTAAACGGTTCCACTACTTCGGTAAACGGAACGAATGGCGTTGATGCACCTGCCGGTATTATCAGTATTACTACGAAAAAGGCTACTGATCAGCCAATTAACCAGTATACCCAAACCTTCTCCGGCAGAGGTTCTTTGGGGGAATACATTGATGTTGGCAGGCGGTTTGGCAAGGATAAAGAATGGGGTATTCGTGTCAATGCCGGTAATCTTGATGGGGATTTGTCCCTGCATGGAGCTGAAAAGGAAGAGCGAACGCTGTTCATTAATCTTGATCATCGGGATGAAAAGAGTAAAACCAATCTTTTTGCCGGGTATTTTGACGTAAAGACTGATGGAGGCCAGAGGTGGTTTGGTGTCAATAATGCCAGCACCAGTTTGGCGGATGCACCGGAATCTCAAAAAAGTTATGACTTCGACGGTATGACAAAATACATGCATGGCTATTTGATGACGCTGAATCATGAACAAAGAATGAACGAGAATTGGAATCTCTTTTTTAATGTCGGAATGACCAATCGGAGCGGCTCCAAGTATGATACGGATAGTGGTTCCTTATCCCTGAATGGCAATACCGGTGCAATTAGCGGTACTTTGATTCAAATGAAGGAAGCAAATAAAAATGTCTATTTTCAAACGGGTGTGAAAGGTGAAATATATACCGGTGCAGTAAAAAATAATCTATCTCTTGCGATTGATCGATCGTGGACCAAAAATTACCGAACCTCTGCCTCCTTAAGTGGCAGTAAACTTGTGGGCAGCTTACTTGACGGTATCACTCTTCAAGGTGTCTTACCACAATCCGGTCCTGCAGCTTTGATTAACGAAGAAACTTCTGTGGGAATTACGCTGGCAGACACGTTGGAATATGGAAAAATGACAACATTAGTTGCTGTTCAAAGACGTGATGGTAAATTTGATGCTTATAATGCATCTACCGGGGCTAAAACAGAAAGCAATAATAAACTGTCAACTTCTCCTACTTATGCGATTTCATATAAACCTGTTGAGAATGTATCGGTTTATGCCAGCCATTCCGAAGGTTATACAAGAGCAAGAGTTGCTGACAGCAGCTATGCAAATGAAGGAGAATTGTTTGAACCCGCCAGAAATAAACAAAATGAAATGGGGGTCAAATTCCAAAATGCCGGTGTATTAACAACTTTGAGTTTTTTTAAGTTGAATCAGGAAAACTTTTTTGATGTTACACCAACTACTGGGAAAAAAAGATTGTCACGCGATGGCGAAAACGCCTATAAAGGAATCGAATTGAATGTTAATGGTAAAATAGCAGATAAATGGAACGCTATGGGCGGTATCATGTACTTGGATGCCCAAAGGGAAAAAACTGCAAAAGGCCTGCTGGATGGCTATCATGTTAACGGTGTTGCCGAATGGAGTGGTGTTTTGGCACTGGAATACGAAGCTGATAAAAAGACTTCTATTATTAGTCGCGCTGTTTATAGCGGTTCTGCCTATGTTACCGATACTAAGGCACAAGTACCTTCTGTTGTGACTTTTGATTTAGGTATAAAACACAAAACTGAATTTTCCGGTACCTCTGTAACCTTAAGTGCCATGTGTTATAACGTAGCCGACAAAGATTACTGGATCGCCAGAGGCGGGTCGAATACCATTGGCTTATCCATGCCAAGAACCTTGATGCTTTCCGCAGCATTTGACATATAATTATACTTTGAAAACGGATTCATGATTTCCGATCGGAGGGAGATTCTTAAGCAAAATTGAGAATTTCCCTCGGAATTTATTATGAAAGTGTAGAATAATAGAAAACCTTTCTTTGCAAAAAATGTCTGAGTGAATTCTTTATCCCATAAAGATAGTTGTATATTTTTACCCGTAGGATTATAATGGAATAAATAGAATTATTTAAAATCCTTTGAAAAAACTAAATATAGGTACAGGTGCCCGCAAGGGCTTGATAGAAAAGCCGGTTGAAGACCGGCGCGGTCCCGCCACTGTAATGGGGAGCAAATCCAAGATATGCCACTGGAACCAATCGTTCCGGGAAGGTTTGGAGGCGCAATGATCCTAAGCCAGGAGAACTGCCTGTACAACGATCACCGTTTTACCTGCGAGAGATGGGGAGGGGATTTGGATGCATTTTTTGCATTTTTTTGTGCAGACAACATTTTTCTGCATAGAATCAGAAGCCTCTTGGGACGGTGTCACAGGTGGCTTCTTTTATTTTCGTCAGCGAAATGCTGCATAGCGGTGATGAGCGTGATAGGTTGTGGCTTTTATGGAACAAATAGTACATAAAAGAAGCGATAGTTTCTGTGAATGATATCTTGACAGGGACAAGTGGTAGCAAACGAAAGGAGAATGATCAGGGAAAAATACTGGTGTTTGGGTGGACAAGTTGAAAAGAAGTCAAATCCAAGATTGAGTGATGGGAGGATAGGGGAAAAGTCATACTATTGTGACAATGTAATAGTATTATGAAATGATGCATAGGATGAAACATAACAGAATATCGAGATAGGTGCCCTTCGGGGCTTAATAGGGAAGACCGGTGTAATGCCGGCACGGTCCCGCCACTGTAACGGGGAGCAATCTCGCATAAATGCCACTGGAGCTTAGGCTTTGGGAAGGCGCGGGAAGGCAATGAGCCGAAGTCAGGAGAACTGCCTATCTAACAATCACCACTTAACCTGCGAGTGACAGGGAGGAGATTACGTAAAGCTGCCGTAAAAATTTCCGGTAGTCCGACGTAAGCACTCCCAAATGGGAGTTTTTTTATTGCTATTATTTTTATATAAGCAGCTGGAGTATTTAGATGCAGTAAGAACATCCAGCAACTATGCAAGAAGTAAAGAAAGTAACAAAGGAATGATATTTTTTGAACCATGTATATAGAATCATCTGGAATCGCGCCCGCTCCTGCTGGCAGGTCGTATCGGAATTGACGAAAAGCAATGGAAAAATCAAATCCAGCCGCCGGCGCGCCCGCCGGGATAGTGCACTTGCAGGAACAAACACTATACAGCCTTTCAGCCGCAGCCAGACAGGAGTAAATAAAAAACTGGCTATTGCGCTTACGATAATGCTTGGTGGATCGCTGGTAGCACTGCCGCCTTTTATAGAGCCAATCAGTGTTGCTTACGCCGCCGAGGGGGAGACGACCGCCAGCGGGCTTTTAAGCTACAACGCGGGGAGGCATTCATCTAATACTGTTTTTGCCGAATGGCAGGACGGAAAGGTGAGTCAGCCAGGGAACTATTTCAATCCCTTAATTATTGACCCTTCTAACTCAGCATTAAGATTTTCTTATACCGATAAGGATACCAGCAGTACTACAACATATAGACCAACTGCAGCCCAAATAACAACCTTGCTAAGCACTATTAATACTGATTTGTCAACGAATTATGACACGGTTGTCGTCGTTATCCAATTGCCAGGTGAGGCTGCACCAACAACATATACCTATCCAAAAGGTAGTCCTGTAACTTATGATGTAGCACTTACTGCACTTAATACGTATTACTGGCAAAACCCAGATATTGCCCGACAAATTGCGGAAGCAAAACAAAACGGAGATATGGCTGCGCTCCAGAAATTGATCAGTGACGGGCTTCCCCGCATTTATGCGGCGGAAGATGGTAATTGGCAGAACGGAACATTATTAGCTGTACCAACTGCGTTTCCTTTTAGTTTAGCCAGCTATAGCAGTTTACATGGAGGCAATAACCTAACTCTTCCTGCCAGCCCTTCGGATTCAGGCTACTCCTTTTCTTATCAAAGCAAAACTATCGGTGAAGGCGGTATCTGGCGTCCTATGGACCGTCTAGAAACAAAAACCACATCTTCTCTGTTGCCTGCTGATCCTACGGCTGAAACCAAGTGGGCAATTCAAAGTGACGGCACTGTGGTTGCTGTTGTGGGTGGCGGTACAGTCACTGCTCCCAATCCTAACGGTACGGTGGAAGCGGTAACTGGTGCCACTGCCATCACCGTCAAAGACCTGACTGTCGGCAAAAATAGTACAATTGATTTGTCCTATATCAATACTACTGGCACAGATCCGATTGTCAATCGCATCAGCGGCGGGACTTACACTGCAGACTTTAATGGCACTATGATAAGAAGAGCAGCTAATCGGACTCTTCTGGTGCAGAATGCTGCACTTGCCGACGGCACGGTTTTCCGGCTGGGCTCCTATAGCATAATCGAAAGCGGAGGACAGAATGAAACCACCAAGGTACAAAAGATAGGCGGTAACCAGGATCAGGTCTATATTACCAATGCCACTGCCTCGGACGGTCATGCCAACCTGTACATTCAGCTGGGGTGGGTGCCAGGGGTGGGTACGACCACTCAAGGAGCAGCGGCTAGTGACGGTAAGGGGAACGTGCTACTTGGAATCCTGAATGGTGCCGATAACTTTACGGTAACAGGTCAGACCTCCCGGGCTGACGGGGTATTCAGCCAATATGAAATCACCCCGGTCATTGGTCAGCTGGACAATTATTTCACCAATCCTGCCGACAGTTCCTCTCATATAGGCACGGCCTGGTACCTGGACAGCTACAGCTACCTGGATCTGGATACTGTTTCGGAGTCTGGCCGGTCAGTCAGCGATAACGCAGTCGTTATGAACAACCTGTGGAAAAGCAATTACCTGAATATGTTCCGCCGGGTGGGGAACCTCCACCGCAGCGGTTATCTGGGAGAGCAGGATCAAGAGGAAAACGTGTGGGCTGATACCTGGCATGGCAAATATAAGAGTGCCTCCGGCTACGGCCGCCAGGTAAATCAGACCTATAACGGTATGCAGGTGGGCTATGACAAGCTGCTGAACAACAAGGTTGGCGAGGGAAAAGTCTATACCGGCTTTTCCCTGAGTAAAGTGGAAGGGGACTCCCATACCGCCACGGGTGCCGGTGACCAGGAGTCCAACAGTATCGGCATATATGGTGCCTGGGTGGGGGATAAGGGACACTATCTGGACGCATCCTTCCTGGCCGCCAAACTGAAAGACAACTACCACCTGACAGGCAATACGGGTGACGGCTCCATTGGCCGCGTCAATGGTGAGTATGACACCTGGGCCTATGGTCTGGGTCTCCAGTACGGGTATCAGACGCCCCGGAGAAACGGCTGGTTCTGGGAACCATCGGCCGCTATCTTCGTCGGTCGCACCGATGGAGCCACCTACCGCCTCAGCAACAACCTGGGCATCCACCAGGACAGCTACAATACAGTCACTGGCCGGCTGGGACTGTCTGTGGGGAAAGAACTGGATGACGGGAGTAATCTCTACGCCGGAGTTGCCGCACTGCATGACTTTGCCGGACCCAGCTCCATCAGTTCCTTTTACGGCACCCAGGAAAGGGCATTGGAGGCGGCAGGGGGCAAGGATACCTGGTGGGAATTCAGCCTCGGCGGTAATCGGAGGATCTCCCCGGCAGGCGTCTTTAATTTGGATCTCAGTAAAACCGTCGGCAGCAGCATTGGCAATGAATGGCGGATCAACGGCGGCTTCAACTGGACTTGGAGCGGCTTTGGAAGCAGCAGTAAAGGGGCCGCCAAGGACAGTGAGGAGCAGACTGTCGTCCAGTCTCCAACGAATACCACCGTTACCCTCGGACAGGCACCGGGCACACCAGTAAAAGAAGCCGCGCCTGTGTACGCAAATGGTCTGACAACCGGGGGACAGGAAAACAAAACTGACACTAATCCAGACCAACCGACAGCGACACATGAAGGTATGATAATCACAGGTGAAACTGAGGAATCTGCAGAACACGTAGTGCAGTATGCAGCGGACTCTGAGCTGCCGCCAGCCGATACTGTGAATGAGGGTGAATACTCCTTTGCACCGATAACGGTGGAGGCGGTCCGTCCTAACTGGGAGAAGAAACTTTCCCCCGGTCAGGTCAGTGTCATTTATCCGGAGAAATTCGAAGGAGAACAAAAGGATCTGCCGGCGTTGCTGGAGCGAGTGCCGGGGATGTTTGTCCAGCGGGTCAGCGGTGACGGTCACTACACGGTGGCCCGGGTACGCGGCGCAACGGGCGCCCAGGTCAACGTCTATGTGGATGGTGTGCTGATGAACCTGAACGGTGATTCGGCGGTCAATCTTTCCACCATTCCTGTGGACAATGTTGAAAGAGTAGAAGTCTACCGCGGCTATGTTCCGGCTCGCTTTAGCGGCTCACCTCTGGGAGGCGTCATCAATATCATTACTAAGAAACCGGACAAAATCGGCGGCAGCATCAGCCAGGGAATGAAATCCTATGGCGGCTATACCGGGAATTATCAGGTGACAGCGCCTTTAGGTGATGGCAGCCTCATGGCAACCTACCAGCGGGATATCTGGGACGGCGATTTCCCTTTCACGATACAGCCGGAAAATTATACCGGTGAGGAGTTCGGTGATACCCACCGTCGCTCTAATGGCTACCAGAAGGACAACGGTATGGTCAAATGGCAGAATGAGAATTGGACAGTTAAAACCGCTTGGAAGAAGATGCACGAACAGCTCCCGCGCTCGGTCAGTCGTTTACTGCCGGAAGAGGCCGGGGCCATAGATAGCTATAAACGGTACCATAGCGGATATTATGATGCCGAACAGGATATCGATCAGAAGGAATTCCAAATCGGCTGGCGGGATACAGTGGGCAGCCTTGACTGGGGTTGGAAGCTCTATTACCTGGACAGCCAGAAAGATTACCGGGCAGTTGGCTTGCTGCGGGCTGGAAAAACGGAGAAGGATTATACAAGCTATCCCGGTCAGCTGTGGAGCGATTTCCATTCCAAGAAATGGGGCGGCAATCTCAATACAGCCTTGAAAATGGGCTCCAGTCACCTGGTGGAAATGAACTTTGATTACAGCCGTGAAACCATGGATGCCGATGGCAGCAACTGGAAGAGCTTTGATGACAGCATGGCTCATTTAAATAGGCAGTTCATTAACGAATACAAAATCCAGGAATACCACTTGACCCTGCAGGATACCATCACTCTCAATCAGGGCGGTGACTTTAAGCTTACGCCGGTACTGCGGGCTGACAGGGTCGTCATGGACACTATGTCGGACAATGACAAGAAGTGGCAGTATTCCGGTGCCGCCGCCCTGCAAAAGCAGCTTAACGAAAATTGGAGTCTCAAGACTAGCTGGGGGACCTATAACCGTCATCCTAATTTCTATGAACTCTTCGGCGATGGTGCGACTATCCGCCCCAATAAAGCTGCGGCCCAGTTCTTCGACGTTGCCGGGGACGGTACCTGGGAGACGGGACATCAGTTTGATTTCAGCATCAACTGGCAAGGTGAGCTGGCTAAGGCGGATACGGATACCTCCCTCACCTGGTTCCAGCGCCGCTCGAAAAACCAGTTTGCCCTTTGGCAGCCCAGCGTTCCCAATGCCCCTGCCAGTTATTTCCCTATGGATGACGCCCGTGTCCATGGCATCGAGTTGACCCATAATATGAAGTGGCAAAGGACCAACCTCAGTCTGGCAGGGACCTGGCAGTCCTCTGAGTACTCCGGTAATAATATGGGAGGAAATTACAATGGTATGAAATCCAATATCTCCTACACTCCAGAATGGGTATGGAATGCCCGTCTGGATTATCTCTTCCCCGGAGATAAGCTGAACGTCTTTACTGAATATACCTATACAGATAAACAGTTCCTTGGTGCCGATGACGGTGTGGGCAGCTATATGAAGGCGTTGTCTACAGTGGATTTGGGCCTAAAATATGCCTTTACTAAAGGGTGTAAATTATCAGTTGGGGTGAACGATGTCTTCAACAAAGGCTATGATCTTAGACAGAATTACCAGAATTATAATGGCTACCAACAAGCTACACTTCAATATCCGCTTGCCGGACGCATGTACTATGCGACAATGGAGTACAATTTCTAAACGATAGGATCTACCTTGTAGGAGTGTAATAGCCAGTACACCACTTGAAAGGGGGTGATTCCATTGAATGTAGTCTGAAAGACAGGATTTCAAGATTGCATTTCAAGAAAGTTGTAATAAAAAAATGAGGATGAGGTGAGTTTTTATGTCAAGACTTGCATGCGGCGTAATTAACGACAGCTATAATCAAGGGATTGTCAGTTCGGTAAATACCCTGGGAAATCGCAGGGTGCCGGAAATCACGCAAATTAATATTGGAACCGTTTCCGTGCCTAATTATGTTCCATTGTCAGGTGATCCACGCGTGTTGGGTTATAAACATGGCAGCGACAATTGCGTTATGGTTTCCAGCTATTCTTATGATCCACCAGGAGAACCGGGAGAGGCTCGTATCGCCTTGTTTAAGATCAACGCCACTACTGGAGATTGGGAACAGCTTGTCCAAAAACCCAGTGCAACCTGGGGTTTCAGTAATCCTTACGGACTGGTTGTGGTAGATAATACGATGTATGTGCAGGACTATGATTCAGGAAAAATCACTGCAGTGGATTTGACAACTTATAATACTTCTACGCTTTATACCATGGGTTCAGTAAGTAGTAGCGGAACCACCTATCTTCCCCATGGCAACGGCATGGATTATAATTCTGGTCTTGGCTTGGTTGCCATTTTCAGCTTTTTGCCGTTAGGCAACTTTACTAACTATGCTGATTCTAAAATGGCTGTTGTGCCCGTTGACGGCAGTACTGCCGATGAGGTTACAGGCTTGAATAAAAATGCGGTTGGCGTCACTGTAGATGGAATTTATGCCTATGTGTGCTCCATTGGCGGTGCCCAGCAAGGCGGCGGAAACCCAGCTTCCAAGATTGAGACGGTAAATCTTAATACTCTTGCTATAGGAGCTACGCCAGTTACTATCTCTGCACTTCCTGCGGGTGAGCAAAAAGGGGATTTCGTAGATGTTGCTTTCCGGGGCGGTGCTGCGTATGTGCTGCGGGCTAACTATGATACCAATTATACATCGTATTCTTATCGCCTGATCAAAACGACAGGTGTCAGCTTGCAAGCAGGATCTTTCGGTACTTATACCACCATAGATGGTACGGCAACACCGGCGGATGCCACATGGCTGTTGGCTCCGGCTGTCGATACCCTCTGGTTTGTCAGCGGCAGCGCGGCAAATATTATCCAACTTATCAGTGGTGGTTTGGGCACAGGTTCTGTTGTCAAAAAAGCAGATGCCTCCGCTTACAGTACTGCACCAGGCAATCAGGGGATAGGCAGTGCAACGATCAATGCTCATCTGAACACCGCATCCGTGGTTATTGATGTTGCTGATGTCTCAGCCAAAGAGGCTGTAGGCACAGCCGCAGCGGTCTCCGCGGCTCGCACCAAGGTGGCCTTCCGGTTCGTACGTCCAGAAGAACTCGAAAAGAAATAAGTACAAAAGCCATTTCCGCACGGCCTTCTTTAACGAGGGCGTGCGGAATACTTTTATTCTCTTTAATAACGGTGGTGCCACTTTGAGATGCATGAAAAGAGGACAAGTGACATATGAATTTTTAAGGAGGGATTCTTATGCATGAAATGAAACTTCTACCCTTTGAGGTGAAGGAAATCTTGGATAATGCGGAAAAAATACCTGATGGTATTCAATTAATGAAAGCACCGGAGGTTTGGGAGCCAAGTAAGCGGGGCAAAGGGGTGGTCGTTGCTATCCTGGATACGGGCTGCCAGGTGGATCATCCTGATCTAAAAGACCGTATTATTGGCGGGCGCAACTTTACAACAGATGATAATGGAGATCCGGATCAGTTTGGCGACAGTAATGGGCATGGTACCCATGTGGCGGGAACTATTGCTGCAGCAGAAAACAGCCAGGGTGTTGTCGGTATTGCTCCCCAGGTAGATTTGCTGATTCTTAAAGTGCTTGACAGCAGCGGAAACGGGGGATATCAAAATCTGATCGGTGCTATCGACTATGCCCTTCAATGGCAGGGAGCAGAAGGGGAGAAAGTGCGTATTCTCTCTATGTCTTTGGGGGGAGAAACGGATGATTCAGCCTTGCATGACGCCATTATCCGCGCGACAGACAGCGGGGTGCTGGTGGTCTGCGCCGCTGGGAATACAGGGCAGGTTGAAAGACAGTTCCCCGGCGGGTATAACGAGGTAGTTGGTGTAGGAGCTGTGGATTTGAGCAAAAAGCTGGCACCTTTTAGTACGATGAATAAAGAGATTGATGTGGTTGCTCCGGGAGTGGAGATTGTTTCAACCTATCCTGGCAGCCGTTATGCCGTTCTTTCCGGAACTTCTATGTCTACACCCCATGTTGCTGGGGCCGCGGCCCTGATCATCAATCAGTGCGAAAAAGATTTTGAACGCACCCTCACAGAAGCAGAGATTTATGCCCAGCTTTGCAAGCGGACCAGCACATTAGGTTACAAAAAAATCAAAGAAGGCAACGGTTTTCTGGATTTGACTGTCGGTTACCAGAATGTCTTGCATCCCATGGAGGTGGAGACGGCAGTTAAACAAGGCGAAGCTGCCGGATAGCCTTTCACATTGCCAAAGGATGTGCTCATTATGATGAAAAAACTGCTGTTATGGCCGCTGGCATTTTTATTTGCTTTACCAGGGTGGGCTTCGGCAGCAGAAGCTGCGCCAAAAGTCGCTGAACTTCCTGCCTCATTCTACTCTGCAGCTGCCAAGCAAATCGCGGAAAGTTATGTGTTAGCGATTAAAGAGAAATATGCTGATCGGCAAAAGGATCGAGATTATCTTGAGGCTCAACTAAAATATCAAATTGCAGCGGCAAAGTTTTCTGGACTGCGATCAACTCTTGAGTTAGAGGCGATTGGAGGAAATCGAATTCCCAATGTGAATGATTCTAAGTATCAGCCTATGGTAATGGAAGCACTAAAATCCTTTGATGATTTCAGCGCGGTTTCTCAGAGAATTTTATTATCCTCTCATGATGGTCTTCTCAGCGAGCAAGAGGTAAGTCCGCTTAATTTTTCTACAGTGATTACCGATATTTTTTCTTTTGTCTCCAGATTTCAGGAACTATGGGTCAAACACGATGAAATCAGAGAGCTAAGGTTAAAGAAATTAAGTATATGGATTGATCAGTATTACAAATGGTCAAATTGGAATGAGATTGGCATAATCCCCACGACAAATACACCATAGAGATACGAAAAACGACTAGTTATTTTTAGCTAGTCGTTTTTCTTTGCCTGAAGATAGTGATACTCGATTTTTGTAAAAAAATAGGTGATAAAAAATTATTACCATAAAAGGAAATTATTACCAAATGACGAACGTTAAAAATATAGATCATTCAGAAAAGAAGGAGAGTATATGAAATACAAAAAGCTGCTCGAATTATATATACCCTTAGTTGATTTTATTGCCGATATTATTGGACCGAATTGTGAAGTACTTTTACATGATATCGTTGATGTTGAAAACTCTGTAATTGCAATTCGAAATGGATATATAAGCGGTCGTTCTTTAGGGTGTCCTTTAACGGATTTAGGTTTCAAGCTGCTGGAGAATAAAACGTATTTACAGCATCATGCTTTTGTCAATTATCGAAGCCGCAATGACAGGGGAGATAATTTAATTTCATCCACCTATTATATTAAAGATGAAGCAGGAAGCTTGGTTGGCATGCTTTGTGTTAATATCTTAAATGCTTCTGAGAACCAGGGGCATAAAATCCTGGGTGAATATCCTTTAAAGACATTGTTTCGCAATACAGTTCAACTAAATGACAATGAAGAAATAACGGAATCATTAAGTACTTCCTTAGATCATGTGGTAGACAATGGGATTCATAAGCTGATTGCCAAATATAATATTGCAGTGGACAGAATGTCTCCTGAGGAAAAGAGTGCTATAGTACAGGAACTGCGTGAAAATGGAATCTTTAAGATCAAAGGCGCCATAACAAAGGCTGCTGCCATTTTAAAAACCTCTGAAAGTACAATTTATCGATATATGGCAATGAAATAAATCATGGTATAAGAGTAGTTTGGTATCGAGCAGGATTTCCTAAAAGGAGAGCTGGTTCAAAATGAAAGTATAACAAAGAGGAGGGAGTTCAGATTATTGCTTGTTACTATTGATGAGATTGAAAGGAGAAAGAGCATTATTATGGAAGAAAAAGAACTAACCAGAGGGCTGAAGTCGCGGCATATCGAGTTGATTGCTTTGGGGGGAACCATTGGTGTTGGTCTTTTTATGGGGTCAGCAAGTACGATAAAGTGGGCAGGTCCTTCCGTATTGCTTGCTTATGCATTGGCAGGTATTATTATGTTTTTTGTTATGCGCATTATGGGGGAGATGCTTTACCTGGAGCCAGTGACAGGGTCTTTTGCAACCTATGCCCATAAATATGTCAGCCCTTTGGCTGGTTATCTGACTGCCTGGTGTTATTGGTTTTTATGGGTTACAGTTGGAATGGCGGAAGTAACGGCCATTGGAATTTATGTTAAGTACTGGTTTCCCCTAATTCCCCAATGGCTGCCAGCGTTGGCAGGGGTAGCGATTGTGGCATCGGCAAATTTAGTCGCTGTTAAGTACTATGGCGAATTTGAATTTTGGTTTGCGCTCATTAAAGTCGCGGCGATCGTTGCTATGATTGTGATTGGACTTGGCATGATTCTTTTTGGCTTCGGCAATGGCGGTCAGCCTGTTGGTATCGAAAATCTATATACTCATGGCGGGTTTTTTGCTGGTGGTTTAGAAGGTTTTTTATTTGCTCTTTGTTTGGTAACGGCGTCTTATCAAGGAGTTGAGATGGTTGGAATTACCGCAGGTGAAGCACAAGATCCTAAAAACACCTTACGGCGTGCTACCAAAAATATTATTTGGCGTATTTTAATTTTCTATATTGGAGCCATATTTGTTATACTGGCCATTTATCCGTGGAACTTAGTTGGTACAATCGGCAGTCCCTTTGTTATGACCTTTGCCAAAATTGGAATTGTTGCTGCTGCCGGTATTATCAATTTTGTTGTTTTGACGGCCGCGATGTCAGGGTGCAATAGTGGAATTTATAGTGCAGGCAGAATGCTTTACACTCTGTCGAAGAACGGTCAGGCTCCTAAATTCTTTGGCAAGGTATCCAAAAACGGGATGCCCGGAAATAGCGTTATGGTTACAATTTCCTGCTTATTATTAGGTGTGTTTTTAAACTACATTGCTCCGGATTCCAAGTTATTTCTATACATTTACAGTGCTAGTATTCTTCCAGGTATGATCCCTTGGATTGTGCTGGCATTTAGTCAGATTGCATTCCGAAAGAAATGGAAAGAGGAAATAGAAGCTCATCCTTTCAAGTCCCCGTTTTTTCCTATCAGCAATTATGTAACGGTTATTTTTCTGCTATTGGTGTTGATTGGAATGTGGTTTAATGATGATACTCGCATATCATTAATCGTAGGAGGTATATTCTGCACGATTGTCGTAATAAGTTATTATGTTTTCGGTTTAGGGAAAAATCAATCTGCGAAAGGATTAGATGATACTCATAATAAGGTGAGCTAACAGGAATGAATACAGAAAGAAGGGAGTTATTTATGGCAAGAAAAATGAAAACAATGGATGGAAATACAGCAGCAGCCCATGTCTCTTACGCTTTTACTGATGTAGCTGCGATCTTTCCTATTACGCCGTCATCCAACATGGCAGAGCTTGCAGATGAGTGGGCAGCGCAAGGTCGAAAGAACATCTTTGGACAAAGGGTAGAGATTGTTGAAATGCAGTCAGAGGGAGGCGCAGCGGGAGCTGTGCATGGTTCCTTGCAGGCGGGGGCTTTAACGACTACCTATACCGCATCCCAAGGTTTGCTGTTAATGATTCCCAATATGTATAAAATTGCCGGGGAACTGCTGCCGGGAGTATTTCATGTAAGTGCCAGGGTCGTTGGTGCTAACGCAATTAGTATTTTTGGTGATCATTCAGACGTTATGGCGACTCGGCAAACGGGCTTTGCCTTACTGGCCGAAAGCAGCGTCCAGCAAGTCATGGATTTGGCAGCAGTGGCACATTTATCAGCCATCAAAGGAAAGGTTCCCTTTTTAAACTTTTTTGACGGGTTTAGAACTTCCCATGAAATTCAAAAAATTGAAGTTCTCGAATATGAGGAATTGGCTGAACTTTTGGACTGGCAGGCTCTGGATGAGTTCCGCCGATCTTCTCTTAATCCTGATCACCCAACCTTAAGAGGAACCGTGCAAAATTCTGATATTCACTTTCAGCAGCGGGAGGTATCCAATCGCTATTATCAGAATTTACCGGAAATTGTTGAAGGCTATATGGCACAAATCACTAAACTTACTGGCCGGGAATATCATCTGTTCAATTACTATGGGGCACCGGATGCGGACAGGATGATTATTGCCATGGGTTCCATGTGTGAGGCGATTGAAGAGGTAGTTGATTATCTGAATACAAAAGGGGAAAAAGTTGGATTGCTGACAGTCCACTTATACCGTCCTTTTTCCATCGAACATTTTATGAAATACATCCCTAAAACCGTGAAGAAGATTGCGGTCTTAGATCGGACAAAAGAGATGGGGTCATTTGCTGAACCTCTTTATCTTGATGTGAAAGCGGCTTTTTATGGAAAGGAATGGGTACCCCAGATTGTAGGAGGCCGCTGCGGGGTTGGCGGTAAAGATGTAATTCCCAGTCATATTCAAGAGGTTTTTGAGAATTTAAAAGCCGCAAGTCCGAGGGATCATTTCACTGTGGGGATTACTGATGATGTAAATCATACTTCACTGCCTCTCGGCCAAGACATTGATACGACTGTACCCGGCACCACAGCATGCAAATTTTGGGGGCTTGGTTCAGATGGAACGGTTGGCGCCAATAAAAGTGCGATAAAAATTATTGGTGATCACACAGAGATGTATGCCCAAGCCTATTTTGCCTATGATTCTAAGAAATCCGGCGGCGTTACGATTTCTCACTTGCGCTTTGGCAAGCAGCCTATAAAATCTCCCTATCTTATCAATAAGGCGGATTTTATTGCCTGTCACAATCAATCGTATATTTATAACTATCCTGTATTGGATGGACTTAAAAAAGGCGGCAGTTTTCTTTTAAACTGCAGCTGGAGTCAGGAGGAAATCGCAAGTAAGCTGCCTGCAGTTATGAAGCGCTATATCAAGGAAAATGATATTGAATTTTATACGATTGATGCCGTTGGCATTGCCGAGGAGCTTGGACTTGGCGGACGAATTAACATGATTATGCAGTCCGCTTTCTTTAAAATTGCGGATATTATACCATTGCATGACGCAATGAGATTTCTAAAAGAGGCAGTGCTAAAATCTTATGGGAATAAAGGGGAAAAAGTGGTGGCCATGAATCATGCTGCCATTGACAAGGGAATACATTCCATTGTCAAAATCCATGTTCCTGCTGATTGGAAAGCCGCCCTCGATGAAGCCGTCCATAGAAAAGAAATTCCCGATTTTATCGAACAAGTGCTGGTGCCGATGAACCGCCAGGAAGGGGATCAGTTGCCGGTAAGCGCCTTTCTTGACATGGAAAATGGGACGTTTCCTTTAGGTACTTCGGCGTATGAAAAACGCGGTATTGCCATTCATGTGCCTGAATGGGTGGCGGATAACTGTATTCAATGCAACCAATGTTCCTATGTATGCCCCCATGCAGTTATTCGTCCCCTATTACTAAATGAAGAAGAATTTTCTGCAGCACCGGAAGGATTTTGCACTAAGGCGGCTGCCGGTTTGAAGGATCTGCATTTTCGGTTAGCGGTTTCTCCTTATGATTGCACGGGCTGCGGCAATTGTGCCCAAATTTGTCCTTCGAAGAAAAAGGCTTTGCAGATGAAGCCTCTGGCAACTCAGCTTGGGCAGGCTCCTCTGTGGGAATATGCTATGACAATATCGCAGAAAGTCAATCCGGTCAATGTCTTTACCGTTAAAGGCAGTCAGTTTGAACAGCCGCTTTTAGAGTTTTCCGGGGCTTGTGCCGGCTGCGGCGAGACGCCTTATGCCAAACTAGTTACTCAGCTTTATGGTGAGAGAATGATGGTAGCTAATGCTACGGGCTGTTCTTCCGTATGGGCTGGGAGTGCACCTTCCATACCCTATACGAAGAATCATCGCGGCCATGGCCCTGCGTGGGCGAACTCATTGTTTGAGGACAATGCTGAATTTGGATTAGGTATGCACTTGGCAGTAAAGCAATTGAGAAATCAATTAGCACTTCATATTGAAAAAGCTGTTACACTGTCTTTCGGTGAAGAGTTTAGACAGGCTTGTGAAGATTGGCTGATCCATAAGGAGAATAAAGAAGGTACAAGGACTAGAGCCGATAAACTGATTGCCGCTTTGGAAAAGGTAAAGGGGCAGGATGCGTTGTTAGATACCATTTATACAAATCGAGATTTTCTTGTAAAGAGATCCCAATGGATTTTTGGTGGCGACGGCTGGGCTTATGATATTGGTTTTGGCGGACTTGACCACGTATTGGCTAGCGGTGAAGATGTCAATATTTTGGTTTTTGATACAGAGGTATACTCAAATACTGGCGGACAGTCTTCGAAAGCTACTCCTGCTGCGGCAATTGCTAAATTTGCAGCAAGCGGCAAGAAAACCAAGAAAAAAGACTTAGGGATGATTGCCATGAGCTATGGGTATGTGTATGTAGCCCAAATTGCTATGGGAGCCGATAAGAATCAAACCCTTAAGGCGATTCGAGAGGCAGAAGCTTATCCGGGGCCATCACTGATTATTGCTTATGCGCCTTGCATCAATCATGGCTTACAGCTTGGTATGGGTTTTAGTCAATTGGAGACGCAGCGTGCGGTAGACAGCGGCTACTGGGCAATGTATCGGTATAATCCACAATTAAAGGAAAGCGGGAAAACACCATTTATTTTAGATTCCAAAGAACCAAGCATGAACTTTCAAGAATTTTTAATAGGTGAAGTACGTTATGCATCCTTGATAAAACAGTTCCCAGAGGCGGCAGCGGCCTTATTTGAAAAGACAGAGCTAGATGCAAAAGAACGACTTCGAAACTATCAGACATTGGCGGCTATAAAAGAATAGAAAGGCTAAAAGCTGGCACTGTTTATTACGGTGTCAGTTTTTATTTTTAAAAGAAGCTGCTCATCGGATAAAGGTAGAACACCAATTATAAAATAGTATATAATAGAATAGGTGATGAGAACATAAATCATTGCACTGATTGAATTAATTTATAAGAAAGTGCGCTACGCTAGTATGTACTGATTACTGGCCAACATAGAAAGTTTGTTTCCAATATGGTAGTAAGGAGGTAGAAGAATGTATCCGTTAAAATTTGCACCTGTTTACCAGGAACGTCTTTGGGGTGGTACAAATCTGAAAAAAATATTTGGCAGAGATATTACCAGTGATCATATCGGAGAGAGCTGGGATGTATCTGGTCATAGCAATGGCATGAGTATCGTGGAAAACGGTTATTTAGCTGGTAAAAGCTTAAATCAGTTGATGATAGAGTACCGGGAAAAATTAATGGGAAAGAAATTTGCAGAGAATCAATCCTTTCCTATACTCGTTAAAATTCTTGATGCCAATGATAATTTATCCATTCAAGTACATCCTGATGATGAATATGCGCGTAGGGTGGAGGGAGAAGCCGGTAAAACAGAAGCTTGGTATGTCATATATGCAAAGGATGATGCGCATATCATATATGGCCTTAAAGATGATATTACCAAGGAAACCTTTATGAAAGCGGTAGAAATGCATCATATTAGTGATGTCATAAAAAAAGTGCCTGTGAAAGCAGGCGACATGATCTATGTTCCGTCAGGTACTGTTCATGCTTTGCTCGAAGGCGTGATGGTATATGAAATACAACAAAATTCAGATACAACCTATCGAATCTACGATTATGATCGAGTGACAAAAGATGGAAAGCTTCGAGAGCTGCATATCGATAAGGCTCTTGATGTCATAACGTTCACTAAACAGCCCAGTTGTGTATTTACGGATCATAGTATTTCATGCCAGTATTTTTCTGTGGAAAAGTTGTCTGTTACTGGGGAGCTGCATGAGGAAACAAAAGAGAGATTTATCATATATTGCGTAATCGAAGGAGCAGGTGAGGTCGTTTATCAGGATAAGAGGGAAAGCCTAAAACCTGGAGATACAGTACTCATTCCAGCATGTTTGAAAAATTTCACCTTACAAGGTAACCTTCGACTATTACAAATAACATAAATAGACTTGATTCAGGTGAGTCTTCACTGTAATTTCAATAGGATGATCATTACAGGATTATTTTTACTAAATGAGGTACAATACCTATAACCGTTATAGGTAACATGAGAGTGGTTCAAATCTACAAAGGCAGGTATTTTCGTGTCTAAGGAAATATTGATTATCAGACTTAGTTCAATTGGTGACGTGATCCATTGTACGCCAGTAGCCAGTTCTTTAAAGGCTGCCTGGCCCGATTGCAAAATAACATGGATGGTTGGTGGGGTCTCAGCGGACCTCTTACAAGGCAATCCTTATATAGATGAAATTATGATATGGTCAAGGGAAAAATTTGAAGACTATCTTAGAAATTTTAAATTTAGAGAAGCTTTGGGAATGTGGCGTGATCTAAAAAAGCAGCTAGAGGGCCGGCAGTTTGATGCGGTTCTTGATATTCATGGCCTTTTTCTTACAGGAATGATTGCCAAACAGGTAAATACAAAAAAACGTATTGGTATGAAGGGAACAAAAGAACTCAATTCTCTTTTTATGACTCAGACGGGAGAAGCCCGCAGTAAGCATATTACCGATAAATATCTTGCAGTTCTGCCTTGTTTAGGTATTGAAGCTGTAAATCATAAAATGAATCTTGTTGTACCTGAAGGGGCTAGGAGCTTCGCCAAAAAGGTATTGCAGCAATATGCCGTTTTACCAGATGAGAAAATTGTAGTGCTCATCCTGGGGACAACTTGGATTACCAAAAATTGGCCTATCGCTTTTTTCACTGAGACAGCCAAGCTTCTTGGTAAGGATTTTCGGATCATTTTATGCGGCGGAAAAGCAGAAGTTCAATTAGGTAAGGAAATCGAGACAAAGGCAGGGGTTCCTGTCATCAACACTATTGGACAAACCAGTCTGCTGGAAATGGCAGGTATCATAGAGCAGGCTTCTGTAGTAGTCTCTGGAGACACAGGACCTCTGCACATAGCTGGGGCACTGGATGTTCCAACAGTTGGCATGTTTGGGCCGACAGACCCTGCTACCTATGCTCCCCAAGGAGAGCAGCATGAGGTTCTTTCTTCCACACTTTCCTGTTCCTACTGCCATAAAAAACGATGTCCTAAAGGAGGGGGAATATGTATGGAAAGGATATCCCCTGAAATGGTGGTTCAGAAAGTGTATGAAATCCTGAAAAAAGGAAGAATATAAACAACGCTTACGAGTAGAAAACATGTAGAAATGTCAACAAGTCCTATGACGAAATTCAATTTTCATTTTATTGAAAAGGTCAAATATGTGATATATGATAGGAACATAGAACAATAGTCACGCTGGTTGTAGAACTGGCGTGAACTCTTTCTTAAAGAGGGGTTATTGGTTATGAATATTACCTCAAGACAGCGTATGATATTAACTATTTTATTACCTGAGTCCCAAGGAATAACTGTTAATGAAATCGCAGAGCGAATTGAGGTAAGTACACGTACTATTCATCGAGAGCTGAATGATCTTGAAGATCTTTTAGCAGCCCATCAATTGCAGTTAGTTAAAAAAGCAGGTATTGGTATTTTTATTGAAGGTGATATAAAACAAAAAGAAGTAGTTAGGTCGTTGTTATATAGCCAAAGAGTGGCAGAATATTCAGCGAAGGAACGAAAATTGTTGATTTTGTGTCAGTTGCTGGAAGCCAAAGAACCGATCAAATTACTATCAATGGCTCATGATTTTAAAGCTACCATATCAACAATAAGCAACGATTTAGATGAGTTAGAGGCTTGGATTCGAACCTATGATTTAACATTGATTCGCAAAAGAGGTTATGGTGTTGAATTATATGGTACAGAAAATGCCATTCGAAAAGCGATGAGTACGCTGATTTCAGAAAACCTGGATGAATTTGATTTGTTGGGAATATTAAGAGAGAACATTTATGAAAAACCTTCCAAGCATATTAGTACCGTATCGGAGCGCTTATTAGGACTCATAGAGAAAGAAAAACTGATTATCATTGAAAATTCTCTGCGGGATTTAAAAAATGATCTTCCTTACCCCTTAGCGGATAGTTCCTTTATTGGTTTGGCAATCCATTTGGCTCTGGCCATTGAACGTATTGAGAAAGGTGAAAAGATCGGTTTTGATGAAGCATATTTAAAGGAATTAGAACGTACTCCGGAATTTCAAATTTCAGAAAAAATTGTGCAGACCCTTCGAAATCGCTTTCAATTAGACATACCTGCTGCCGAAATTGGTTATATTACGATGCATTTGCGAGGCGCAAAATTGCGAAGTGCTCACGACGACTATTTTGAATTTAAAAACGTGGAACTTGCCTTACAAGTGAATAAGCTCATCAGTTTTTGTGAAGATAAGCTTGATGTTGTACTGAATGAAGATCCAACATTAATTCAAGGTTTATTGGCCCATATTGAGCCGGCAATTTTCCGCATTCAAAAGAATATGAAGATTCGCAACCCCTTACTGGATGAAATTAAGAGTCGCTACAATCATTTGTTTCAGATTGTGAAAGCAGCAGTCGATGCTATTTTTACGGAATTGTCTGTTCCAGATGAAGAAATTGGCTATTTGGTGATGCACATTGGTGCTTCTCTTGAGAGAAGCCGGAGTGAATGCCGTAAGCAGTATCATGCGCTGGTTGTATGTGCAAGTGGTATCGGATCATCAAAAATATTGGCAAGCAGAATCAAAAAAGAATTTCCCGATATTGGCTCCACAAAAAACATCTCTATGTTTGATGTGGAGAAAACCCCTAAAAGCGAGTATGACATTATCATTTCAACCGTTCATTTATCCATTCCCTCTCAAGAATATATTTTGGTTAGTCCCTTGTTAACAAGAGATGATGTTAAGCACATCACTCTCTATCTAGAAAGTTTAGGCGATTGTAAGCAAAATGCCAAATCCACGTCCTCTCTGCAAGAAGATGATTTTTTAGGAACTTTAAGAATGTATCAGTCTTATATCAGCCATAGTATTGAAATTATCGAAAATTTTGCTTGTTATAGCATAAATAATCATAATATGAATATTGAAGAAGTATTGGATTTGATTTGCGAAAAATTTGAAAAAAATCATATCATCAGTAATAAACAGGAACTGATAAAGAATTTGTTAGAAAGAGAAAAATTAGGCGGTCTGGGGATTTCCAATATACAACTGGCACTATTTCACAGTAGAAATAAAGACGTTTTAAAACCGGCTTTAATGCTGTACTTTCTGGAAAAACCAATTATTATTAAATCTATGGATAATAAATTCACCAATGTTGATAAGCTATTATTGCTTCTGGCACCTGCCAAGATTTCCAGAGAGGGCCTGGAAATCCTAAGTGAAATCAGCTCCCTATTAGTCGAAGAAGAGATTATAGCAGTATTAGCCGCAAAAGAGGCGGAAGGCATACGTTCATTCTTTTTAAAAAATTTATACGCATATATTATTAAAAAAATAAAAGGGAGAGATCTGTAATATGAAAAACGTTATTTTTTCTGCCGATAAAATTGTAATGGATGCTAAGATTTCAAATAAGCAAGAAGCAATCACTCTAGCTGGGCAGCTCCTTGTTCAAGGAGAGCATGTGACTGACGATTACATCAGGAAGATGTTTGAGCGTGAAGAATTGATGACGACTTATATTGGTAATGGCGTGGCAATTCCTCATGGCACAAATGAGTCAAAAGAATTTATAAAATCTTCCGGGATATCTATTATACAAGTACCTAATGGTGTAGACTTTGGCAATGGAAATATTGCTTACTTGATTATTGGTATTGCGGGTATTGGTGATGAGCATTTGGAAATACTCTCCAATATCGCAATTGTCTGCTCAGAAGAAGAAAATGTAAAAACTCTTGTTAATGCTACGACCAAAGAAGCTATTATTGAAATATTTGAAAGGGGCTGAGCATATGCTTGCAGTACATTTTGGAGCGGGTAATATTGGCAGAGGCTTCATTGGACAATTATTGTATCAAGCGGGTTATAAAATATGCTTTGTTGATGTAAGTGATGAATTGGTTGCAGAAATCAATCGGCGCCAGGAATATACGGTGTCCCTTGCCAGTGAGGAGCAAACTGCATTTACAATTCATAATGTAGCTGCCTTACTTAGTAAAGATGAAGAGGCTGTCGCAGAAGCCATTGCTTCCGCTGATCTGGTAACAACAGCTGTTGGGCCGAATATTTTAAAGTTTATCGCTCCTGTCATTGCAAAAGGGATTCAAAAACGAATCAAGGCAGAAGGCAAAGCTCTAAATGTGATTGCTTGTGAAAACATGATTGGCGGAAGTTCAGCCTTAAAATCCTTTGTTTATGAATCTCTTAGTGAGGAAGAACAAAAGCAGGCGACGCTGGTTATTGGCTTTCCTGATGCTGCTGTAGATCGCATTGTTCCTCTGCAGAAGCATGACGATAAGCTGTGGGTTACCGTAGAGCCTTTTTATGAGTGGGTTGTTAATCAGTCACAGGTGCTGGGTGCTGTGCCCCAGGTAGAAGGAATTACCTATGTAAGTGATTTAGGACCATTTATCGAAAGAAAGCTGTTTACCGTCAATACCGGTCATGCAACTGTAGCCTATCTTGGCTATTTGCTTAAATTAAGCAGCATTGATCAAGCAATTCAAAATTCGTATGTGCTGGATATCACAGAAAAGGTGCTCCACGAAACGGGCGCGCTGTTAATCGCAAAGCATCATTTTGATAATAAGCAGCATGAAGAGTATATTCATAAAATCATCAAACGCTTTAAAAATCCATATATATCGGATGACGTTACCCGAGTGGGGCGTTCTCCCATACGAAAATTATCAGCAAATGATCGTTTGGTAGGACCTGCGCTGCAAGCATTAGAGTATGGTATTACACCTTCTGCCTTATCACTGGTCATTGCTGCTGCCTTACTTTTTGATTCTAAGGGTGATCCTGAAGCTGCGGAAATACAAAACCAAATAAAAGAAAATGGTATTGAAGCGACAATTCAAAAATATACTGGAATTTCGAGTGCAAGTCCTCTATTTGCCTTGATTCTAGAAACTTATACAAAAGTAAAAAATCAAATCAATACTACAATTGCTTAGACGTTTTTTATAGTCTGACAAGAATGAGTTTTGTTGATAAATAAAATGCAAGCGTTAAGAAAAAACAATGAACCGCGAAGGTGCGAAGAACTCGAAGGGGTATTATGGATATTTCATATTCGAATTCAGTCTTCAAATCTTCGCGTCTTCGCGGTTCAAATTGTTTTATTTTTTAAGATGTGACAGTATTTTATCGATTGTCCAGTCATAAAGAAATTTCCTTAAGGTAGATTTTATAAGGGTAATGTTAATTTTTGCCGGCTCTCTGATAGCAGAGGGCTTTTTTTATTAAGATAAGAGTATTTTCGTTTCCAAATCAGCAAGAGGACTTGATTTGCCATGAAGTTTTAAAGCAGTTTGTTTATCAAATAAAGAGGTTATTGACAGGGCAGTCTAAGGACGCTATACTAATAAACAAAAAGTGTACATACACATATGGAGAGACAAATGCAAACAACATCAAACCATGGCCGATCACATTGGCTGCTTATCATAAGTGCTGCTGCCATTATGATGATTACTACAGGAGCGAGACAATCCAGCGGACTTTTTGTTTCTCCTCTGGTTGCATCAACGGGTTTAAGTATTGCTTCCATTAGTTTTGCCCTTGCCGTAGGACAACTTTTTTGGGGCGTAACTCAACCTATATTTGGTGCTATTGCTGATAAGTGGGGAAGCTTTCCCGTACTTGTTTTCGGTTCGTTTTTAATGGCATTAGGAATGGCTATGACCCCATATGCGACGTCGGAGTGGATGCTGACTTTAACTATGGGGGTAATTAGTGCAGCGGGAGCCGGAGCAGGGAGTTTCGCAATTTTGATTGGAGCAACGGCACAAAGGCTGCTGCCTAGCCAGCGTTCTTTTGCCGGAGGATTTATTAACGCTGGAGGATCATTCGGGCAATTTATTTTTGCGCCGTTAACACAGATGATTTTAGCAGCTTATGGCTGGATCACAGCGATGTTTGCTCTCGCAGCAGCGTCTTTATTAACGATTCCTTTAGCCTGGACTCTTCTTGAAAAGAAGGCATCCCGGTTACATGATGATTCCCAGCCTTCTCAGAGCATAGGGCAGCAAGTTGCTCAGGCGATGAAGGATCGGAGTTACCTGTGCCTGCATGCAGGTTTCTTTACTTGTGGTTTTCACGTTGCCTTTCTGGTTACTCATTTACCGGGAGAGGTGGCTCTATGTGGCCATTCTGCAGCTGTATCCGCTGCAGCCATTGGAATGATTGGTTTATTTAATATTGCTGGAAGCCTTTTGGCTGGCGTGTTAGGAAATCACTATCGGATGAAATACATACTGGCTTTTATGTATGGAAGCCGGGCTGTCATGATTGGTTTATATCTGATTGCTCCAAAAACGGAATTAACTTTTTATATTTTTGCAGCTGCATTAGGTTTCACCTGGCTTGCGACAGTACCACCTACTGTTGGATTGGTTGGAAAGCTTTTTGGTACTCGCTATCTTGCTACCCTATTTGGATTAACCATTCTGACTCATCAAGTAGGAGGATTTTTAGGTGCTTGGCTTGGCGGGATTGCTATGGAGCAGAATGGAAGCTATATGTGGATGTGGTATGCTGATATCCTGCTGTCTTTGGCAGCTGCTCTTGTCAACCTGCCAATTCGTGAGGAAAAAATAGTGAAAGTAAGATCATAGTGTAAATTTAAAAATATAATGATATAATTATAAAAATTGATAGGAGGACTATTCATGTATTTTAAACCTTTATTTGAAAATGATGTTCCCAGTGCACTCCTTTCCTAAATGGATGGGTTGCGTGCAGCGTGCTCCTTCCGTTTAGCGTAACTTTTTTAATCGTAAAAGACGGAGGGAACACACATGATAAATCAATATCTTGGTCCGATATACTTGACATTGGCCGCCAGTATTTGGGGCGGCATGTATGTAGTCAGTAAGATGGTACTTACGATGGTTGCTCCTCTGGAATTAGTGTGGTTTCGCTATATCGTGGCTTTAGTCACTCTTGTTGCCTTTGGTGTAGCAACAGGGCAATCCTGGAAAATTCATAAAAAAGATATACCCCTTATCCTTTTGATTGGTCTAGTTGGCTACTTTCTTTCCATTTGGGCCCAATTTGCAGGGACGCAGCTGTCATCTGCCCAAATGGGGGCCATTATTACTTCTGCAACTCCAGCTTTCATGGTTATCTTTGCAAAGATACTCTTAAAAGAGACGATAACTTTGCGAAAGGGAATATCAGTTTGTTTAGCGACGATTGGTGTGTTATGTATTATTGGAGTCGGTGACGTTGGCAATTCCTCCAAACTTGGCGGCGTGATTCTAGGGGGAGCAGCTTTAACTTGGGCCTTTATGTCTGTTTTGGTAAAAAAGGTGCCCAGTGGTTATTCACAGCTTGTAATTACAACCTATGCAATATTCGCAGCAACCCTGGCAATGACGCCTCTTGTAATTACAAATATCAACCTGGTGCAAATCCAGCATGTGCTGCTGAAACCTTTGGTGTGGGGCGGCATATTATACTTAGGGATCGTATCAACAGCAGGAGCATTCTTTTTCTGGAATAAAGGTTTACAGCTTGTTGATGCTACCCGTGCAGGAGTATATTTCTTTTTCCAGCCGCTGGTCGGAACCCTGCTTGGTTATTTTTTTCTTGGAGAGCAAGTGGGAATCGGCTTTTGGATAGGAACTGCACTCATTATTGGTGGAGTTTTGTTAGTGGTAAAAGATCCCTCTTAGGAATGGAAACCGAAAAACGGTTAAACGCGAAGATGCGAAGAATTTAGGGAAGGACACGAAGAAATAACATTTCTCCGTGTCTTCTTCCTTGCGTCTTCGCATCTTCGCGTTTCAAAAATAGTTTGTATGATTCTTATTCTGTATAGTCGTTATTCGCATCTGCTTTTGCAGTAAGGGTACCATATTGATCTTTACTTTGTTTTGTTTTATTTGCTGCTTGATTTTGAGTTGAGCTTGCGTAGCTGTTGCCAGTATAGGCAGAAGATGCCCCAGCTTGGCTGCCATATTGCTGATTTTGTGCAGAACTTGAATATTCATTATTAGCATCAGCAGTAGCAGTTAACGTACCATATTGGTTTTTGCTTTGTTGTGTTTTATTTGCTGCTTGATTTTGGGTTGAGCTTGCGTAGCTGTTGCCAGTATAAGCAGAAGATGCTCCAGCTTGGCTGCCATATTGCTGACTTTGTGCAGAATTTGAGTAATCATTATTGGCATCAGCAGTAGCAGTTAACGTGCCATATTGGCTTTTGCTTTGAGCTTGCTTATTCTGTGCATTTTTACTTTGGTTTGCATTGGAAGTTATTGCCGAAGAGTTCATGGATTGTTGGTTGTTTTTATCATTTGTAGCCATGTTGTATGCCCCCTTTGAATTTTATTATTGATCTTGAATCCAAATATATTTTCCCCCACTTATAACATGATTATGTGATTGAAATTTAACATAAAATAGCAATATAAACCAATTATCCAATCCAATACCAATTTATAAATAAAGAAGTACATACTAATAAAACAGAAGCACTGATGGCAAGATAACAATAATAGCATTTCCGGGAAAGCTGTCCAAAGAAGAGATATAAAGGAAATATCGGGAGTATAAAACGGGAGACACTGTACAGAGGGGCACTGGGAGCAGTAGAACAGAGGGGGATGAGAAACCATAGCCAACCGATTAAGAGGTAGGAGGTAGGAATTTTAAACCGTGGCAGAATTGTGAGCAAACATAGACCAATGAGGCTGCTGACCGTGAGAAATGTATCTAAGGCAACTCCAGGTTGACTATAAGGATCATTGAAAAAAGTCAAAGGGATATTAGCTGCAATATTGTGCCAAGGCAGTTCAAAATGTCTTCCCCAGTCTTGTTGGGTAGTTATAAAAGCAATCGGATTATCTAATAGATAGAAGTTATACAGCATAAAACAGGATAGAGCAATTGGCGGCAGGAAAAGTGGAATCATAGCAGGTAAGGCGTTGGTATGAAGAGACTTCTTTTTGAAGAACTCATAAAGTAAAAAAATAAAAAGAAAGATTCCCAAATTTCTAGTTAAGGTGGCTAGTGCACCTGCTACTCCTGAATACCACCACTGACCTTTTCTGGAAAAATAGATGCAAAAAAGGGAAAAGGTGATAAATAGAGATTCTGTATAGATACTATTTAGAAAGAAAGAAGTCGGCATTAGAGCATAAGATAAGAGAGAATAGTGAACTTGTTCTGGAGAAAAATCTAAACGGAAGGTTATATCCATAATCCAGAAACTGATGAACGCAAATACGTTGCAAAGTAATAAACCAGCAACAGGGATGGGTAAACCTACGTAAGACAAACCTTTTATTAAGGTAATGAGCATAGGGAAAAAGACTATCGATTTTGCATCATATCCATGTCCAGCAACATAGGTATACCAATGGGCATCCCAGCGGATCAATTTTTCGATAAAGGGAGGCATAGGATATAAGGATTGATCTACAAATCCTATTGGAGGGTGAGAAGGTAAGAAATCAGCTAATCCGTAGGAGATAAAAATGATGAGTGTGTGGATCAAAAAAGCAATCCATACGGTATTTGACGGAAACTTCATGTAATGGAACCCTTTCTGTTTTAAAATTCTACTTGCATACAGTTTTCTTTACTAGGTAATTCCTGGGTTACAATTAATTTTTCTTTATCAGCATTGATTTGTGAATACGTAGCAGACCATGTCCATTTGCTGTTAGCAGAAAAATTCCAAAGGATAGATACGGCAATACCTGTTAGCTGACCGGCATAGATATTCCACCCTAGAAAGAGAAATGCTTGGGTAAATAAGGTGGTAATGGCGATCCCCAGACTACAGATTAATACAAATTGGGGAAATTGCATCATTTGCTTCCATAAAGTTTGTTGTTTACATTCTTTCCAGGTTACCTTGTGATTCCACATAAAGTTATGAAGCATGGCAATGGAGGATGCATAAACTGAAGCTGTTAATTCTTCCATACCTAAGAAATGCAGAAAAAAATGCAAACATGATAAGTTGACAAAGACTCCTAAGGTTCCAATCATGCAAAAATAATAAAATTTACGGTGTTCAGGGTGATACATCATAAGTTGCCCGATGTGTTTTAGATAATTGAACTGCTCATTTAAATTCATTTTTGATGTTCCTGCTGTCCGCGCCACAAAAGAATAAGGTATTTCATGTACAGTTTGGTATCTTCCCTTTACCAAAATTTCAATAAGTATTTTCCAGCCTATGGGATTTAACTGCACTTGTTCAATGACACTTCGCTTAAAACCAAAATAACCGCTGGTAGAATCAGAGATACAGCGCAGCTTTTTAATAAAAATATAGCCAATTCCCCTGGCAACCCCTGAGATTAATTTGCGTACTATATTTAAGCCGCCATCTGAACCGCCAGCAACAAAGCGGCTGGGAATGACAACATCATAGCGTGCCAGACGTTTGATCATCAAAGGGAGTAATTCAGGAGGATGTTGAAGATCAGCGTCCATAACGATGATCTGATTGCCTTGAGAATGTAAGAACCCCTTAACAACTGCAGATGCTAAGCCTTTTTCATTGTGGCGGTGAATATATTTTACTTCCTTATATTGCTGACAGAGTTCTTCTAAAAGGACAGGTGTGTCATCAAGGCTATCATCGACAAAAATGATTTCGAAGGAAGAGTTACTTCCTTGTAATAGAGTAGTTATTTTCTCAGCAATGATCTTAACGTTATTTCTTTCATTAAAAGTAGGAATTATGATACTAAGATCCATCAGAACGATTGTCATCCTTCCATATCGCTACCTATACTTTTCGGTTGTAGTTTTTGCGATACGGACATTGTTATTCGAGGTAAAAAATGGTGCTTTAGCTGTCAGGACTTACTTTTTCAAACAGGAACTAAAGGCTGGTATTAAAATAAATTGGGTAAGATATTGGAGAACAAGGAGTTTAATCACAATATAAAGAAGTATTATAGTATTGGAAGAGTATTCGAAAGTAGAAAATATTGCTGTAATGAATAGGTTAGATGAAAGGAAAATTTCATAACCTGTATAAAAGGAATGGAGGAATGGTATAGATGATGCGTGATGTGAAAATTGAACCAACTGTAATTGTTATTTTTGGTGCATCCGGGGATTTAACGCAGCGTAAGATTATACCTGCTATCTACAACTTATTTATTGATGGCTTATTACCTGATCCTTTCTGCATTATTGGCATTGCACGTACTGCGTCCGACGATGAAATGTTTCGTCAGCAATTGCGTAAAGGTGTGGATGCATTTTCTCGCAGGGGTAAAAGCAGGGAAGAAGATTGGTCAAAATTTGCAGCAAATCTATCCTATATGGCAGCTGATTATCATGATGAAAAAACCTATAGGTCTCTTTTGGAAGAGTTAAATAAAGGCTGGTATAAGTCTGCCAATAAGGTATTGTACCTTGCGACTCCTCCTACTTTATTTACAGAAATTGTGGAACAGTTAGGACAGCAGGAGGTTTTTCGCGGAAAAGCAAGCTATCGCATTGTCATAGAAAAACCTTTTGGCAGAGACTTGGAATCTGCCCGAATGGTGAATCAAGTATTAACAGGGGTCTTTGATGAAGGACAGATCTATCGCATTGACCATTATTTAGGGAAAGAAACTGTACAAAATATTTTGGCATTTCGTTTTGCTAATGCCATGTGGGAACCGGTTTGGAACCGCAGCTTTATTGACCATGTGCAGATTACAGTGGCAGAAAAAGTAGGTGTCGGCAAGCGTGGGGGCTATTATGAGGGGGCTGGAGCTTTACGTGATATGCTTCAGAACCATCTATTACAGGTCATGTGCTTGGTGGCGATGGAGCCTCCTACTTCCTTTCAGGCTGATGAAGTTCGTAACAAGAGAGTGGATGTACTCAATGCGATTCGTCCGATAGGCAAAGATGAAGTAGAAAAGTTTGCTGTTCGGGGTCAATATAGCAAGGGAGTGGTAGACGGTCTTTCAGTACCTGCTTATCGAGAAGAAGAAAATGTAGCTGCTGATTCAGGCAGAGAAACCTTTGTAGCAATGAAGTTATTTATTGATAATTGGCGTTGGCAGGGAGTGCCTTTTTATTTGCGTACAGGTAAGCATTTGCCGGGGCGTGTTTCTGAGATCTCCCTGCAGTTTAGACCGGTACCACATCATCCTTTTACTGATAAGGTTATGCAATCCAATCGTCTGGCAATTCAAATTGAGCCTAAGGAAGGTATTATGCTGCGAACACAGGCAAAAGAGCCGGGACCGGGGATGAAGATTAAACCTGTGGAAATGCATTATACCTATCAGGAAGTATTTCAGTCTTCTTCTCCCGAGGCCTATGAAACATTGCTGTTAGACGTTGTGCGTGGCGATCCTGGACTGTTTATGAGAAATGATCAGGTAGAAACAGCTTGGTCTGTATTAGAGTCCGTATTAGAACATTGGGAAGAGACTTCTCCTGCAGATTTTCCTAATTATGCACCTGGTGAGTGGGGACCTAAATCTGCTGAAGAGTTGATTACCCAGGATGGAAGAACATGGTTGGTTCCTGCCTGCTTAGAATTCGATAGAAAAGAAGGAAGAAAAACATGATTACAATACATGAGAATGTAGATGCTCTGGGGAGCGCAGTTGCTGAATTATTCTTAAAAAAGGCATGTTTGGCAGTAGCAGAAAGAGGTCGGTTTACTGTATCCTTAGCCGGCGGGCAAACACCACAAAGAATATATGAAATGTTAGCAAAGCCTCCTTACTCCCATCAGATACCTTGGAAAGGGATACATATCTATTGGGGGGATGAACGATATGTGCCTGCAGATGATATTCGCAGCAATCAGCTTATGGCCCGAAAGGCAATTTTAGATCATGTGCCAATCCCTCAGCAACAAATTCATCCCATTGTGTGCAATTCAACTCCTGCGCAAGCAGCCAAGGAATATGAAGAAGTAATTGCAACGACCTTTTCAGAAGAAGAGCCTCATTTTGATTTTATTTTTCTTGGTTTAGGATCTGATGGGCATACCGCTTCTTTATTTCCTAACACTTCTGTATTACAAGAAAAAAAACATTGGACTGGTCATGTGTATTTACCAGAACTTGACAGTTATCGTGTAACCTTGACTGCTCCCCTTATTAATCAGGCCAGGACGATTGCATTTTTAGTGACAGGGGATAGTAAAGCGCAAATTGTGCGTGAGGTGCTAGAGGGACCTCAGGATCATTTGCGATTGCCATCTCAAATGATTGCACCCGAAAACGGTGAACTATTTTGGTTTTTAGATCAGGGTGCAAGTTCGCTGCTTAACGCTAATAAGAAGTAAACAATAACACCCCTTTACCAATGTGGTAAAGGGGTGTTATTGAATTTAGAGCATTCGTACGACTTCATTCATCCACATGGTCGCCAAATTCATTGCACCGCGAAATCCCATATAGGGTGGAGAATAGGGGTACAATTGCCATCCACGGCTAGGATTGGCAATTTGCATTGCCAAATTGTTGCGCCCGGCCCAGGTCAGTACTTCTCCGCTGGCCATGAGCAGACCCTGATGTGTGTTAGTTACTGTTTGTGACCATTGTGCTTCCTGCCAATAGGGCAGATCTTCTGTCGCCATGGCAGGACTGTCGCACCAGCACAGACCTGGGGTAAGTCCGAGTTCGCTGCAGGCATACGTAAGGATTCCTGTAACTACATCGGCATGGCCGCCGATGGACAAATTCACTGGTTTCTTTTGATGAGAGAAAAAGCCGGGGGCGATTTCCATAATGGGTTGTGCTTCAGCTTGTTCTTGCAAAATAAAACTTTGATTGATGGGCTTATCCAGTATTTGAGCGATTTGCTCTAGCCAAGAGTATGTACCCTGCATGCCATAAGGGCGGCCCTCTACTAAAGGGGTACCAAACTTTTGTTGTAGATGGCAGGCAGCGGACAAGCCTTCCCGGCGAATTACCAGATTGATATGGGCGCCGCCCATGTGCTCTATATCTTTAACGGATGTGTCCGAAGTCATTATACATAAAGGCTTTATTCCAAAAGCCCCCTCCATTATTCTTACAATTTCCTGGGTGTCTGCGTTAAACTGAAAAAGGTCAGTGCAGGATCCGATAAGATTAAAGGTGGGGGTTGGTGTAGGCGGCACAGCCAGGGGCAGTGTTGTTGCCAGCAAAAGTAAAGTCTCCTGCACACCACGATGCAGTTCGATATTGAAACCACCGGCACCAAAGGGCAGCAGCCGTACATGGGGATAACTGGTTTGCAGTTCCCTGCACAGGGCAGATAAATCCGTGCCAATCATTTCCGGTATAATGGAGGGGAGCACAAAAATTACCCGGGGCTGATCTCGAAGAACAATATCAGCAATTGCTTTTGTCAGCCGCTTGGTTTCACCCATAGCAATATCACTTTCATTAATATGGGTTGAATACAGCTTGCAATCTGGATTTTTCCCCATTCTTTTTAATGTTGCCCGTCCATAAAGCATATGTCCCATGGAGCCAAACTCAACTAGTGCTGCATTGCGTATAGTAGAAAGCGTCCACAAGGTACCCATGCGTCCAGATGGTGTAGGATGAAAACGATGCAATCCCATTTATTAAATCATCTCCTTCAATACATCTGATGCAGGTGTGCTTAGGGCTTGTAGTATTTTATCCAGCAGCCATGTGGTGCGTTCATAGCCAAAGGTGCCGTTCATTTTGTGCAGCTGGCCAACATGAGGTATCATCTGTTTTAGTGAGGGTGGTACAGGTCCTAGGTTAAAAGCAGGTTTTAGCATTTCAAACGCGGATACTTCCGCTAACTTGTTGACTCGGTGGCACACTAAGGGGTCGTGTCCCTGGGACTCCATGGCTTGTGCCCACTGCCTGTCTTCCTGATAAAATTCTTCAATATGCAGCAGCAATGGTTTCATGCCTTGGGTGGATAGGTAAGCAGATAATGGAATGGGGTCAAGGGATATATCCGTTGCAAAAAAGCTTAGCCCTCTGAGCTTGGCATCAGCCCTTTCCTCTGCTTTCTTCAATGCGTTTCGCACCTCAGTGAAAGTATTGCCGAAGTCCAAACCTAAAAGTTCCCCAATGCGCGCATATGCTGTATCAATATCTTTTATGCCGTATGTATCGTGCAAAGAAACAAAAGGGGTATTAAAGTCATTGGCCATACGCCTTGCTAAGGGAGCCATATAAGGGGACAGAACAATATTCATAGCTGCATCCGGTGCACTGAGAAACTCATCCAATGTACTGTCTGGTCCTAAGCCGCGCAGTTTCACGCCAGAGGCAGACAAGGAAGTCAGCAGAGGTATTTCCGACGCAGATGCGGCGTGTAAACCCAGGAGGTTTGCACTATGGGGAATCATAGTGCATTGCTGCATAATGCCAGTCATCGCCTCTAAGGTGCGCCAAATACCAGAAGGGTGACCGTTACAGGCAAAATGAGGCGCAGATATAGAAATAAGGCGCGCTGCTAGTTTGGGCTGGAGCTCATGAATAATCGCTTCCATATCCTCGCCGATTAAGTCTGGCAGGCAAGTGACAATCAGCAATATGGCTTTTGCACCTGCTTGATCCATCTCAGCCAGTGCCTGGCTCAGGCCTTCCCGGCAGCCGAATACTACTTCATTGGCATCGAGAACGTACATCCAATGCAGCTCGCCAGCTTTGCCATAGGAGTCTCGAAGAACCAATCGACTGTAATAGGCACACTCTTGTGTGCCTATTACTAGGGAGGACAGCCCTTGTATTGATCCAGCTAACCGGGCGGCAGCGTTCATTGGACAATGACTGCCCGGAAAAGCAGCAGGAGTTAGAAAATGAACCCCCTTATTTGACTGGACGGTAGATAATTTCTTTAGGTGAGTCAACATGTTGTCATGTAAAACGGGCACAATTCTTGCTCCTTTCAAATCGGGCTGAAATTAGATAGCTAATCCTCCAATAAAAGAGCCGCCAGAGTTCGATAATGCACGGCCATAGGGCTAGATGAAAAAGCCTCCATCACAGTTTTACCTTGTGCTTCTGCCTGCTGGACCAGTGGGTCGCGTGGGAGATGATACAGAATTTGCGTATCCATTTCACTGGCAGACTGTGCGACTAAAGATTTTTCGTTATCAATATTTTTAGCATTGAGGATTAGCCCGCGGAGTGTAGCATACCCTCGCTTTCCAAAGCTTTTGACCGCTTGAGTGATATTGGCAGCAGCATACAGCGACATCATTTCTCCAGAGGTGACAATGCAGACTTCATCGGCATATCCCCCGCGGATTGGCATAGCAAAACCACCGCAAACAACATCCCCTAGTACATCATAAAGTACAATATCTGGCTTATATTGTTCAAAGGCGTTTAATTCCGCTAGTTTTTCAAAGGCAGTGATAATACCGCGTCCCGCACAGCCCACCCCCGGAACTGGTCCACCGGCTTCCACACAAAAAACGCCGCAAGCTCCTTCTACTACGAAATCGCTCAATGCGGCATCACCTTTTTGCCGCAAAATATCCAGCACCGTTGGAATGGATTGTCCACCCGTTAGGTTGCGGGTAGAGTCAGCCTTAGGATCGCAGCCGATCTGCATCACGCGAAGCCCCATACAGGACATAGCCGCTGCTACATTGGACACTGTCGTGGATTTGCCAATACCGCCTTTCCCATAAATAGCAATTTTTTTCAATAATAAACCTTCTTTCTCGATAATATCGAAATTTGATCAATGTGTTTAATATCATATCAAGCAAAAAAAAAGATGTAAATGGAGATAATTCAAAATGACCCTGTATTTTTTTCAATAGTTTTTAATTGAGAGGACTATTTTGTCTCAACACCGAAATGTCCACTTGGCACGATTGTCATTATCAAGAAAAGCCCTTTAAAAAGGGGATAGAAAATGCGTGGAAAAAATAATCGAACCGCAGAGACGCAGAGAACACAGAGAAAAGATAGATAGGGTTAAAAATCTCCTCAGCGTCCTCTGCGTCTCTGCGGTTAAATCGTTCTATTTGCTCTGTTTGTCATTATCAAAAAAGCCCCTTAAAAAAGCATCGGATTTCTTTTCTGACACTCCTGTGATTTATTTCATGGCCGTTGCGAGGAGGCGATAGCCGACGTGGCAATCTCTACTGCTATCCGGCTAACAGAACGTCAAGCGTACTTTCTGGTGAAGACCCACTATGTTATATTAAAAAATGAATATTGAACCCAGTATTCTTAAGGGAGATTGATTGACAAATTGGGGCTTATTCAATTATGATAATGATATTCATTGTCATAATTATATTCGAACATTGTAAGCATAGAGTCAATTCGTTTCTTATAGATAGCAATGAAAAATAATTCTATAATTATTTTATTTCTAATGAAGAGGAGCATGTACAATGAAGGTTAACATTGATGATATGGCAGACGGTTTCTCCCGAATATCATTTAATATTGTCGACGCGGGTAGATTTGTGATAGAACCAGGCAGAAAATGTGTAGCCACCTATACTGCAGCAGCCTCAGGAATTATTTTTCCCTTGCGAGGAAAGGCAAGAATGACTTTCGAGGGTGTGACTTATGAAATGGAACCCGGCAGATTTTTTCATGCAGGACCCAGAATGACATTGGACAAAGAGGTTCTTGGAGAGTCAACGTGGGAATTTGTGCTGATACACTATAAAATTCCTGACAGTGAAAAGTACACGTTTCCTTACGCATTATCCCATTATGAACTAGATTCGGGCTACAGTCCGCGGATTAATGATATGCTGCAAAGACTTTGCCACACTTGCAGAATGCCGAGTAACTTACAGGCTCTGCGGGCCAAATCATTATTCTTAAGTGTCATGGATGAAGTTTTGACATGTTCGACAAATCGGGAAAAGGAAAGCGGACGGTCGCTGGTCGAACAGTCAATTGAATATATGGACAATCACTATATGGAACAGCTGACCATCCCCAAATTGGCTGGGCAGTATGGTTTGAGCAGTAAGCAATTTGCTTATTTGTTTCAAAAACATGCGAAAATGAGTCCAAATGAATATTTAATATCTCAGCGGATGAAACGCGCCAAAGAATTATTATGTACTACAACTTGCTCCGTATCAGAAATCTCTGATTATGTCGGCTATTCTGATTCCTATTATTTTAGTAAGCTTTTTAAAAAGCGTACAGGTACCTCACCAAGTACGCTAAGAAACTTTTTAGAAAAAAATACGGGGTAATTTAGGAATATGTCTATTCCTACTTTTTTTTTTACTTGGTATAGTACTGTAGTGATGTCGAATTTCATTATCAATGCTAGAAATGTGACAGCAAATAAACGGAGGAGGCATATGAAAAGAATAGTTGTAATACTTCTGTCATTAGTGATAGTTACGGGAGGATTAGTGGGATGCAGCAATCAGCCGAAAATAAATATTGTCTCCAAATCATCTGACAGTAGTGAAATAGCGGGAAAAGAAGCAGCTTTTCCTCGGACTTACATAGATTCAAAAGGTAATAAAATTAGTATTGAAAAGCAGCCCCAGCGAATCGCCATGGTGGCTTTCCCCCTCGTAGAAACGATGTTTGCACTGAATGCACCACCTGTCGCAGCACCTCAAGTTACTGTTATGTCACAATGGGATTCACTAAAACCGTATCTGGAAGCAAATTCACTAATTGACTTGGGAAGCCAAACCAGCATTAATCTTGAAAAATTGCTTGCTGTTGAACCTGAGTTAATCATTGGTACAAGATATAACGAAGAGATATATGATGAATTATCCAAGATTGCTCCTGTTGTCTTGTTAGATACACAGCCGCTTTCCCTTGATTGGAGAAGTGTGCCCCGGGAAATTGCAAAAGTAATTGGCAAAGAACAGGATGCAGAGGTGCGTATCGCGCAGCTTGAGTGGCTGATTGTTCAATCACGAGATAAACTGTTACCCTACCAAGAGGAAACATTTGCATTCTTAGCATTGGCCGATAAAGACTCGTTTGGTGTTTTTGGTAAGCAGAATTATCCTGCGTATTTTGATGAGCAAAGTGGTTTAGGATTGCACGCCCCGAGTGGCTATCCTGAAAGGACAGGGAGGATTTCCCTGGAAAGACTGGCAGAACTGAATCCTGATCATATTTTTTTAATGAAAGTTCCGGGTATTGAAAAAAAACTTGAGGATTTGAAGGGCAACTCCATATGGAGTGCCTTACAGGCAGTGAAAGGAGGGCATGTCTACTTCGTAGATCGATCGGGCTTTACAGTGGGAATCGTTGCCACAGAGTATGGAGTTAAAAGCGTTGTCAAAACGTTGACAAAGTAAAGTCATTAGCAACCTTATAGATCTGACGGCAAATCACATTATAATGGTTGCGCTATTTTTGAAAGGAGCGAGAGTATTTTAATGGTTCGTCGTTTTTTTAGTTATTATCGTCCCTACAAGGGGCTATTCTTGTTAGATTTTTCCTGTGCGGTAATTATGTCTGCTTTGGAATTGGTTTTTCCCTTGGCGGTCGCACAAGTAGTGGACAAATTGCTGCCCAGCGGCAACTGGCACTGGGTACTTTTAGCATGCATAGGTCTATTAAGCGTCTATGTGATCAATACGGGGCTTAATATTGTAATCAATTACTGGGGTAATATGCTGGGACTCAATATAGAGACTGACATGCGTAATGAGCTGTTTAGTCATATGCAGAAATTATCTTTCCGTTTTTTCGACACCCATAGGACTGGTCAGTTGATGTCGCGTATCTCCAATGACCTGATGGATGTGGGGAGCATGGCTCATAATGGACCAGAACATGTGTTTATCATCATCATCACACTGATTGGTGCATTAGGAGTGATGTTTACCATCAGCTGGAAGCTGTCACTGATGACGCTTTTGTTATTGCTGCTTTTAATGGTGGTTATCTTTGTTTTCGCTAAAAAGATGACCCGTGCTTTTAGGCAGATGTTTGCTAGCGTAGGCTGTTTTTATGCCCGGCTGCAGGACGCTCTGGGAGGCATCCGTGTGGTGCAGGCTTTCACGAATGAGGAGCATCAAAAAAAGCTGTTCATTTCCGATAATCAATGGTTCCACAAGGTCAAGATGGAAGGATTTAAGATCTTCACCACCAGCACAGCGATTACTTACCTGCTTATGCGATTTCTATCTTTATTCGCGTTAGCAGGAGGAAGCTGGTTTTTTTTGCAAGGAGAGTTGACTAGTGGGCAAATGTTCAGTTTTATTCTACTCATCAATGTCATCATCCGCCCTATTCAAATGATCAGCACTCTGGTTGAGAGAATCCCCAAAGGCATTGCCGGATTTAAAAATTTTGTAGAAATTATGGATATCCATCCAGATATTGTTGATGCACCCGACGCTGTTGATGCACCGCATTTGCAGGGAAATATTCGCTACAACAACGTGAGCTTTGCTTATGAGGAAGAATGTCCTGTGCTGGAGAATGTAGACCTTTTCATACCTTCAGGCGAAACGGTGGCTTTTGTAGGACCCTCCGGCGGAGGAAAGACTACCCTGTGCAGCCTGCTGCCTCGCTTTTATGAGGTATTATCCGGAAGTATCACCATTGATGGAATTGATATTAATAAAATTAAACTCCAATCTCTCCGGCAGCAAATTGGCATTGTGCAGCAGGATGTATTTCTATTTGCTGGAACCATTCGGGAAAATATCCTGTACGGTAAAATGGATGCAACAGAGGACGAAATATGGGATGCGGTAGTACGGTCTCAAATGGATGACTTTATTCGTGCTCAAACGAACGGTCTGGATGCCGTTATCGGCGAGCGTGGCGTGAAACTTTCCGGTGGACAGAAACAGAGGCTTTCTATTGCCCGCATGTTTCTCAAGAATCCTGCGATTCTTATACTGGATGAGGCCACCTCTGCTTTGGATACGGAAACAGAAACGGCAATTCAAAAAGCGCTGGCAGAGCTGTCCAAAGGAAGGACAACTCTCGTTATTGCTCATCGGCTGGCGACAATTAAGAATGCGGATCGTATCATCGTAGTTACAGCAGAAGGTATTGCAGAGCAAGGCAGCCATCAAAAGCTGCTAGCTGAAAAAGGAATATACAGCCGTCTTCATCACGCTCAATTCAGTACTTAATAAGGATTACTAAGCGCTGAATAAACGGTATGGAGGTGATGGTATAGATGAACGTTTCAACAAATGACGCTGTTCGTTCAGATCTCTTTGCAAAGAAAACAGATCGTTCTTGGAGAGCACTCTTAGTAATTGTAGTTGGACTCTGTATGCTGGTGATATCCATGGCATTCTCCCTTACACAGGGCGTGGTGCAGATGCCTCTGTCTGCTGCATGGGACGCACTAATGCATTTTACTCCTGGTTCAATGCAGCATTTAATTATACAGGATTTACGTCTGCCTCGTGTGTTGGCAAGTGCGTTAGTAGGGGCTGCTTTAGCTGTGGCAGGTGCAGTGATGCAGGGAATCACACAAAACCCCATGGCGGATTCCGGCCTAATGGGTCTTAATGCAGGAGCAAGTTTTATGCTGTCTCTCTGTTTTGCCTTTGTGCCCGGTCTATCTTACAGCTATATCATTTTATATTCTTTTCTCGGTGCTTCGATTAGTGCCGGAATGGTGTATGGGATTAGCTCCCTGCAGCGGGGAGGAGCTACTCCTATGAGGCTGGTGTTGGCAGGAATTGCTGTTAGTGCGCTGCTAGCAGCAATCGGCCATGGCATTGCTATTTATTTTGGTGTCGCACAGGATATAGCCTTTTGGACGGCAGGTGGTGTTGCGGGTACGACGTGGCAGCAGCTTCGCATCCTGTTTCCGTGTATAGCAGTGACATTATTTGCAGCGATCCTGCTTTCCCGTTCCATTTCGCTGCTCAGCTTAGGAGAGGAAATCGCTCAGGGGCTGGGACTGAGGGTGAACAGTGTAAAGTTCGCCGCTGCTCTTGTTGTCTTAGTACTGGCAGGAGCCTCCGTATCAGTGGTAGGGCCTGTGGGCTTAGTCGGTCTTATTATTCCCCATATTGCTCGTTATTTGGTAGGGGTAGATTACAGCTGGATCATTCCTTCCTCGGCAGTGCTGGGGAGCTTGCTGCTGGTGTTGGCAGATCTGGGTGCACGGATGCTTAATCCTCTGCATGAAACACCAATCGGTGCTATCATTGCCCTCATCGGTGTTCCCTTTTTCCTATACTTAGCACGTAAACAAAGGAGGGAGGCATAGATGGGTTCTACGGGCCGGCAAAAGAAGAAAAAAAACTCAAAATTTATTGCTGTGCTGCTTGTACTAGGGATTTTACTGGTTCTTTCAATCATCTTCAGCATGAAATCCGGCTATACCCACTTAACGTTTCATGATCTTCTACGCATCCTCCTTGGAGGTGGCAGTGACAAAGAGAATCTGGTCTTGTTTACTTTCAGAATGCCTCGTATCATCATTGCTATGCTGGTCGGTGCGGGACTTGCCCTCTCAGGATGCATCATTCAGGGAATAGCCAGAAATGCGCTGGCTGACCCTGGACTGTTAGGAATTAATGCTGGTGCTGGATTGATGGTTGTGCTATTTGTTCTGCTTTTTCCGACCAAAACGGCCCTTTCTGTATTCACGCTGCCCTTTCTGGCACTGATTGGCGCTGGTCTCGCGGCAGTGCTGATTTATCTATTAGCTTATAAAAATTTAGAGGGATTATCGCCTTTGCGCCTGATTTTAACGGGAGTAGGTATGCAGGTAGGGATCAGTGCTGCCATGATTGTTTTGGTTATTCTTCTGGACGAGAGTCAGTTTAATTTTGTCACGGTATGGCAGGCGGGGCGCATTTGGGGCGCTAGTTGGAAGTTTGTCATAGCACTGCTTCCATGGCTGCTAGTACTGGTTCCTTATGTATTTTTCAAGGCACGGGTTCTTGATGTGCTAGGTGTTGGTGAGGAAATTGCTTGGGGTCTGGGCGTATCTGTAGAACGGGAGCGAAGGATGCTATTGGCGGCTGCAGTGGCATTGGCGGCATCTTGCGTCGCCGTTAGCGGTAATATCAGTTTTGTTGGACTGATAGCCCCCCATTTAGCACGTCGCCTCGTGGGACCAGGGCATCAGATTTTATTGCCGTGTTGTGCATTAACAGGTGCTTTACTGGTGTCCATATCTGATATTCTGGCCCGTACTCTTGTGCAGCCCTCGGAGATACCGACAGGTATCGTTGTTGCAGTTGTGGGCGCACCTTATTTTCTATATCTGCTGGCAAAAAGCGGAAGATAGAGTGTCGCCATTCATTTAAAAAAGCAGGTGTAATCAATGAATAGTATCACAACAAAGAATTTAGCAATCGCCTACGATGAAAGTACCGTTGTAGAAGCTTTAAATATGAAAATCCCCTATGGGAAAATTACCACCATTATCGGTCCTAATGGTTGTGGTAAATCAAGTGTTCTAAAGGCGGTGGGGCGTATTCTGCGCTTTAAAGCGGGGGCGGTTTATTTAAATGAAGAGGATATTACAACCCTCGCGACTAAGGAAATTGCTAAAAAAATGGCGATTCTGCCACAAAGTCCTACCGCTCCTCATGGGGTGACCGTGGGTGAGTTGGTATCATATGGACGTTTCCCTTATCAGCGGGGCTTTGGCAAGCTCGCCTTGAACGATAGAAAGATTATCGGCTGGTCCCTGGAAGTGACAAGACTTTCAGAACTGGAACATCGTTCTGTGGATACCCTTTCCGGCGGGCAGCGTCAGCGTGTGTGGATTGCTATGGCACTGGCGCAGCAGACTGATCTTATTCTGCTTGATGAGCCTACTACTTACCTTGATCTATCTCATCAGTTGGAGGTACTCGAGCTTTTACGTGATCTTAATAAAAAGCAGGGCTACACCATTGTGATGGTCTTGCATGATTTAAATTTAGCGGCTCGATTTGCCGATTATATGATTGCAATCAAGGGCGGGAGCATCATCTGTCATGGGACGCCTGATGAGGTCATGGTACCTCATGTATTAAAAGAAGTCTTTCAAATTGATGCACAGATCGTTAAGGAACCGAGGACGGGGCGTCCTGTCTGCGTAACTTATGATTTAGTCAGATAATGGGATAAACGTATAAGAATAAAGAAACAACAAAGCTGTTGCAT
>DJJR01000005.1:28747-67537 GCA_002434245.1 Pelosinus fermentans | reverse complement strand
ATGCAACAGCTTTGTTGTTTCGTAAGCTCACAAATTCCGTCCAAGGTTAATAATGGGCTTCTTGAGGATGAATTGGAGTATTGCCAAAAGCTAATAAGGGTTATAGAAAATACCGAAATCATTTTAATATTCATTTAGACGTGGAATTTTATTGGCAGACATAATGTAAGATAATGATCCAAAATTTCCAAACTGCTAATGGTACTAGATTTAGGATATTTATGGGTGATTTTATAAATAATCCGCTCAGGAGGAGGTTCGGCAAGAGTAAAGATATTGAAATTCCCTTTGGATTTGGCCATTTTCGCTACGGATAAAGGGACAATCGCCCATTGTTGATCAGAGTATAGGAAGGAAAAGATCAATTGAGCGTTGTCTAAGCGTATACACTTACTATTCAGAGGGGTCCACCATTGATCGTGCCATATTTTATAACTAGGACCGGCGGAGAGAAATAATTCATTATTAGAATCTAAATCATGGGGGTGGAGAACGCTGGGGGACAATTGTTGAGCAGAGGCAGGACGTAAAACGACCATGGGTTCACTATAACACTGTTCTACCAATATGGTGGGCTGTGATCTTTCGATTAATGTAAAAGCAACATCGACCTGTCGGCGCTCAATAAGATCATATAAATCCGAAGAGTGGGAGGTCGTCACGCTGAGGCGTAACTTGGGCTGATGCTGACATAATAAATGATATAGTTTCGGAAAGAGAGCGTAATTAATACTGTCTAAGCTACCAATCGTCAGTGAAAGTTTATGCTGATCTGATTTAAGCCCTTGGGCTTGCGTCCACAGTAAACTCCAACGTTGTGCTATATCAAGAAATTCCTCACCGGCAGGAGTTAAACGAATGGATTTAGAGCCTTGTCCACGTTCAACCAAGGCAGTGCCTAACTCTACCTCCAAATCTTTCAACCTTTTACTTACAGTTGATTGTGCTAAATGCAGCTGCTCAGCAGCCCGACTGACGCTGAGCACTCTTGTTACGGCCAAGAAAGCCTCGAGTCCGGCATTATACATGAGTATACCTCCATCTTATCGAAAATAGGAATATATTATATTGAAAACCATCATTTTACTAATAGGTTGAATTGCATTAATATTAACACTAGTAAGATAAAGAGTCAATATTATGAATATTAAAAAAAGGAGTAATAAAGCAATGCCAAAACGCGGCGACGAAAAAGACATGATGGAAGCCTATTTTATCGGCTTGATGAGTGCTTCTGGTTATAGGAAAAAAGATATTGCTAAGCCGATTATCGGAATCATTAATTCATATACAGATGCCAATCCTGGCCATAAACCTTTTGCTGAGCTGGTGAAATTTGTGAAAGAGGGAGTATGGGCAGCGGGGGGAACACCAGCTGAGTTTGGTGTTCCAGGTCCCTGTGATGGCATGGCACAAGGAGCAGGGATGCATGCCATTTTGCCTCAGCGGGATCTGATTGCCGCTTCCATAGAAACCATGGTTTTAGCCCATGGCTTTGATGGACTTGTTTTCCTGGGGTCCTGTGATAAGATCATCCCTGGTATGCTAATGGCTGCTATTAAATTAGATCTTCCGGCATTGTTTTTAACCGCTGGGGTCATGCTGCCATACCAGGAAGAGGATAAAGTCTATTGTACTAGTGATCTCAAAGAAGCCATCGGCAAGCGCAATAAAAATGAAATAAGCGAAGAAACCTTTGATCGCTGGCGCACACAGATGTGTTTCTCTGCCGGTACTTGTTCCATGTATGGTACAGCCAATACAATGGGAGCATTTTTGGAGGCGACTGGTGTTGCGCCATTTGGTTCATCGACCATGTTATTTTGTGAAGGTGCAAAATTTCACCAGGCGAGAGATGTGGGTGAGCGCATTGTTGAGCTGGTGCAGGAAGGCAAGGTTTTTTCTAGCTTTATGAGTAAGGCAATGCTGTCAAATGGCATCAAGTATATTTCGGCTACAGGTGGTTCTACCAATGCTGTGTTACATAGTATGGCTCTGGCGAAAGTGATGGGACTAAAAATGACGTTGCAAGATTTTGATGCTTTGCAGTCATCGGTACCGGTAGTTGCCAAATTTAAACCTTCTGCAGATTCAAATATCAGTGACTTTCACCGTGCCGGAGGTATATCGGCAGTACTGGCCACTATTCGAGATTATCTCGAATTAACGGTGCCCCTAGCTTTTGGGGGAATAAGTTTAATTGAGTATCTTAACAACTATAAAGGGAAAATCGATCGAAAAATCATCCATTCTGCTATGGAGCCATTGAGTCCTGCAGGATGTTTTGCCATTCTGACGGGAAATCTGGCACCACTGGGCGCAGTCGTGAAAAAGACGGGTGTAGAGCCCCAAATGTATCAGCATATTGGACCAGCGGTAGTTTTCAACTCAGAAGAAGAAGTGCGGGATTTTCTCTTGAATAAAACGGTACAACCAGGATCCGTGCTCGTCATCCGTTATGAAGGTCCCCAAGGAGGACCAGGTATGAGAGAATTGTCTATTCCGGCGGCTATGTTGGTGGGCATGGGACTGCATACCTCCGTGGCCATGATTACGGATGGGCGCTTTTCCGGCGCTACCCGAGGACCTTGTGTCGGGCATATCACCCCAGAAGCTTGGGCTGGCGGGCCATTAGCTTTAGTGAAAGATGGGGATATCATCGAGATTGATCTGAATAAGAATCTGCTGAATGTTCGAATTTCACCAGAAGAATTAGAACGGCGTAAGGCAGATGTGCAAAAACCTGTGCGTAAACTAAGCGGTGTTCTGGCTGCCTACCGGGCTGGCGTAGCCGGAGCGGAACAAGGTGCGGTATGGTTATACCGGGATGATTGGCAGGAATAAACTTGTATAAAAATAAATGTAGGAGGCGATTTGATTGTCCAAGTATAGTGTCGCTGTGAATGGTAAATGGTGCAAAAGCTGTGGTATATGTGTTGCTTATTGCCCTAAAAAAATATTTGCTTTAACAGCCAAAAAAAAGATGATCGTTGAACAAGAGGAGAATTGCATTGGTTGTAAAATGTGTGAAAACCGGTGCCCTGATTTAGCCCTGACAATTACTAAAAAGGAGGATAAGACGAATGGATAACAACAAATTGTTACAAGGTAATCAGGCTTGTGCCATGGGCGCGATTAAAGCCGGCGTAAAGTTCTGCGCGGGCTACCCGATTACCCCTTCCTCAGAAATCATGGAAATATTGGCGGAAGAATTGCCTAAGGTAGAGGGGAAATTCATCCAAATGGAAGATGAGATTGCCAGTGTCGGCGCTATTATTGGGGCATCGGTCATGGGTGTTAAGTCTTTAACCCCGACGAGTGGGCCAGGATTTGATCTTAAACAAGAAAATATTGCTTTTGCTGCCATGGCCGAGATTCCCGTTGTCATTGTTGATGTACAGCGGAGTGGCCCTAGCACCGGTGGTGCAACCATTTGTGCCCAGGGTGATTTGATGCAGGCTAAATACGGGAGATCTGGAGATTGTCCAATAATTGCACTGTATCCCAACTCCGTGAAAGAAATTTATAAGACCACCATTCGTGCTTTTAACCTGGCGGAGAAATACATGACACCAGTCATTTTGCTCCTCGATGAAACGATTGGTCACATGCGAGAGAATATTAATGTAGATGACTATCAAGATATGGAGATTATCAATCGAAATTTTCCTGAGGAATCAGCAACCGATTATCTTCCCTATCGACCGGATGAGTCTGGGGTTGTAAGACTCGTGCCTTTTGGTAATGACAAGGGCTACCGTTATGTCATTAGTGGTATGCATCATACGGAAAATGGTATGCCAAGTATAGCGAAAAACTCCATTCAGAATTCCATTGAAAGAATTAATGGCAAAATCGATAAGAACAAAGAAGAGATTTGGGAATGGGAAGAAATTGATACTGAGGATGCGGAAACCTTAGTTATTGCCTGTGGTTGTGTATCACGTTCGGCTGTTGAAGCTGTAAAAGTAGCTCGGTCTAAGGGATATAAAGCAGGCCTTTTCCGTCCTATTACCATTTGGCCTTTCTTGGATGAACCTTTAAAGGAGGCTCTGAAGAATATTAAGACCGTTATTGTTCCTGAAATGAATCAAGGTCAGTTAGTCCACAAAATTAATGAGCTTATCAATAAGGATGTTAAGGTCGTGCAGCTCAATATATTCGACGGTTCTCTTATTATGCCGGAACAAATCATTGAAGTAATCGAGGAGGCTTGTCACAAATGAGTATACGTGATTATGTAAAAGAAGATGTTTTTCCTCTATTTACCTGTCCCGGATGTACCCACGGCACGGTGATTAACACTTTTCTCAGAGCCGCAGATGAATTAAAACTGGATCGCGATAAAACGGTGATTGTATGTGCCATTGGCTGTGCGGGCAGAACGCCTACCTACTTGGATTTCAATGTTTTGCGCGTTACCCATGGCCGTGCCTTAGCCTTTGCTACGGGCGTGAAATTAGCTAGACCGGACGTTAAAGTCATTGTCTTTATGGGCGATGGCGATGCTCTGGCCATTGGCGGTAATCATTTTATTCATGCAGCCAGAAGAAATATCGGAATTACTGCCGTTGTTTTGCGAAACGAAATATATGGCATGACAGGTGGACAGTATGCGCCGACGACACCAGTGGGGGCTAAGGCGACAACGGCTCCTTACGGTATGATCGAGCCTAGTTTCGACACTTGTAAATTAGCAGCTAGTGCTGGTGCCACCTATGTTGCCCGTGGTGATATTTTCAATCTAAATAATCTCTATAATGTAATGAAAAGTGCCCTCCAGCACAAAGGATTTGCTTTAGTGGAGGCGCTCACAAGCTGCCCTATTCAGTTCGGTCGTAGAAATAAAGTTTCTGATCCTGCAAAAATGGTGCAGCGGATAAAAAATATGGTTGTTACAAAGGCAGTCGCTGAAAAATTATCAACAGAAGAACAGGCCGAAAAGTTTATTATCGGCGAGTTTGTCAACACTCGGGAAATTGAACTCACTGAAAGATATGCCAAGCTACTAGATATTAATAAAAAGGAGAATGAAGTCGTCATTACAATGAGCTAACACCACAATTAAAATGCTAAGGAGGAATTGACTTGTGTTGAATAAGGATAAAATTGAAATGCGTTTTAGTGGTTCAGGAGGGCAAGGGGTAGTACTCGCCAGTATGATTTATGCCAATGCCCTGGCTAAGGAAGGATTTAATGTAATCCAGACTCAGGCATATGGTATTGAGGCTCGCGGTGGAGCCTCCAGTGGAGAAGCAATTTATAGTAAAAATACCATTAACCATTTGCATTCTACGACGCCGGATGTGTTATTAGCTTTGACCCAAGTTGCCTGTGATAAATATGTAATGGACGTAAAACCAGGTGGTATTGTGATTTGTGATACTTATTATGTAGATACTTTGCCGGAAAGAACAGATATAACAATCTACGCCGTACCGTTAACGGAAATCGCCATAACCCAAATGGGTAAAGAAATGTTTACCAATACCCTGTCCCTAGGTTTTATTAATGGAATCATGAATAATGTGAAACCAGGAAATCTGATGGAAGCTCTGGTCGATTTAGTCGGCAATAAGTCCAAAGAAGAAAATAGCAGGGCTTTATCCTTAGGATATGCCAAAGGGCAAGAGTTTATTAATAATCAGTGATAGAGGGGTGAAAATATATGAAATTATATGAGTTTCAAGGTAAACAGCTGTTTAAACAGTACGGTATCAAAACGCCACAGGGTGTTGTGATCAATACTATTAAGAAAATGTCAGAAAAAGTAATGACCATAAAATTTCCAGCCATGGTAAAAGCCCAAGTATTAGCTGGTGGACGGGGAAAAGCGGGGGGCGTAAAACGGGTATTAAATAGCAAGGACGCTGAAATTCTTACCACCCAGTTATTAGGAGCAGAACTTAAAGATTGCAAAATTGATGCTATTCTAGTAGAAGAATGTGTACCATTCGTCGCCGAATATTATTTATCAATCACTTTAGATAGTGGCAGCCGTATGCCCGTGCTTATTTTCAGTAAACATGGCGGCGTGGATATTGAAGAAGTTGCTTTAAACAACCCAGATAAAATTGCCAAAGTCATTGTTGATCCTTTAATTGGTTTGCAAGATTTCTATTTTGCCAGTTTATTTAGAAAAGCAGGGCTGGTGGAACCAGAGCTGAAGAGTCAAATTACAGAAACGATCCGTTTACTGTATGCCTTATATACTGAATATGATTGTATGCTTGTTGAGATTAATCCCCTAATGAGATTAGAAGACGGCACAATTATCGCTGCTGATGCTAAGGTTGAGATCGATGATAGTGCCATGTACCGCCATCCCGATTTGTTGCAGTGGCGTGAAAGTATGTATGTGAATGAGTTGGAGAAACAAGCGAAAGCCGTCAAATTCCTCTATATTGATGTAGAATCAACAGGTACTGTAGGCGTTATCAGTAATGGTTCAGGCATGATTATGGCCTGCGTTGATTGGATATCCAAGCAGGGGGGGCAAGTCGCTTGCGCCCTTGACTTGAGTGGTGGCGCCACGGCAGAGCGAGTGGCTGAGGGCATTCGAATTTTGGCCCAGAACCCCAGCGTAAAAGCCTTGCTTATTAGCATTTTTGGAGGGATTACCCGTTGCGACGAAATTGCAGCAGGCATTCTGAAAGCTGCCCAGCAGCCAGATTTATGTATCCCCATTGTAGCTAAACTGGATGGGACGAACAGAGAAGAAGGGATGAAGCTGTTGATAGCAGCCAACAGAGCCAATGTTATCATTGCCCACAATGTTAAAGAGGCTTCGGAAAAAGTGTTAAAAACTCAGATTAACGACTAATTGTAAGGGGGGATTTATATGAGTATTTTAGTTGATGCATCAACTAGGTTGATCGTGCAGGGTATTACGGGTCGGGAAGGGTCTTACCATACAAAAATGATGCTGGAATATGGAACCAATGTAGTGGCAGGCGTCACTCCGGGAAAAGGTGGGCAAACCGTTGAAGGTGTACCCGTTTATAATTCAGTGGAAGAAGCTGTAACAGAACACCGGGTCAATGCAGCTGTGCTGTTTGTACCACCACAACGCACCTTAGGGGCTATTTTAGAACAAATCGCTGCTGGTGTTAAGCTTATTATCACCATTGCCGAAGGCGTACCTGTAAAGGATATGCGAACAATTTATCATATTAATCGGGCTAACAAGGACATAACCATTGTTGGGCCTAATTCCTTTGGTGTTATTTCACCAGGCAAAGCCAAGGCTGGTTTCATGGATCACCGGATCTACTTAGAAGGTTCCGTAGGGTTAATGTCACGTAGTGCGACAAATTCCTATGAAACAGTGAACGAAATGACCAAGCAGGGTATTGGACAGTCAACATGTGTGGGGGTTGGCGGCGATGTCATACCAGGGACCTCTTTTGTTAAATTATTGCCTTTATTCGAGAAGGATGAACAAACTAAGGCCATTGTCATGATTGGTGAAATTGGTGGCGCCGACGAAGAAATGGCAGCTGCATATATTAAAAATCATGTCAGTAAACCAGTCATTGCCTATATTGCTGGTCGACATGCACCTAAGGGTAAAGTCATGGGGCATGCTGGAGCCATTGTTGGTGCTGATGGTGCAGGCAGCGCCGAATCTAAAATAGAAATTTTAACTGCTGCAGGCGTATATATTGCCGATAGCCCAGCCCAGATTGTTGAACGACTCAACAGCTTGCTTAAGAGAACTTAAGAGAAGAAGAACTTTCTAAATAGGGAGAATGATGATGAAAACATATAAAATTGCCGTTATTGCTGGTGATGGAGTTGGCCCAGAAGTGTTGACCGAGGGTATAAAAGTATTGAATGAAGTAGCAACACTGGATGGAACATTTGCCTTTGATTTTGTACACTTTCCCTGGGGCTGCGAGTACTACCTTAAACATAGTAAAATGATGGATGAGGATGGTATGGATCGTTTACAGGAGTTTGATGCCATCTATTTGGGGGCTGTTGGTGCGCCAGGCGTTCCAGATCACATTTCACTATGGGACTTGTTACTACGAATCAGAAAAGGTTTTGATCAATATGTGAATTTAAGGCCCATTCAATTACTGGAAGGTGTCCCTTGTCCACTGACAGGTGTCAAGCGTGAACAAATTGATATGTTAGTTGTTCGTGAAAATAGTGAAGGCGAATATGCGGGAGCAGGAGACTGGCTATTTAAAGGTAAGCCTGAAGAAGTTGTATTGCAAACAGGAGTTTTTTCTCGCAAAGGAACAGAAAGGATTATTCGTTATGCCTATGAAATAGCGCGCGCCACAGGCAAGACCCTCACGAGTATCAGCAAGGCTAATGCCTTAAATTATTCCATGGTGTTTTGGGATGAAATATTTGCCGAAGTAGGCTATGAATATCCTGATGTGAAGACCTATTCCTATTTGGTGGATGCTGCCTGTATGTTTTTTATAAAAGATCCAGGGCGGTTTCAAATTATCGTCACCTCCAATCTATTTGGTGATATCATTACAGATTTAGGGGCCGCGATTGCTGGTGGTCTAGGATTGGCCGCAGGAGCCAATTTGAATCCAGAACGCAAACATCCATCCATGTTTGAACCCATTCATGGGTCGGCACCTGATATTGCGGGCAAGGGGATTGCCAATCCAATGGCCTCAATTTGGTCTGTGAGTCAAATGCTTGATTTTTTTGGATATGAAACTTGGGGAGAAACCGTTTTAACAGCACTTGAACAAGTATTGGTTAAAAAGGAATATTTGACACCAGATTTAGGTGGGCAAGCTAAGACGAATGAAGTTGGCGATGCTGTTGTATCTGCCATTCATGCCATGAAGAAGTAATTTAGAATGCTATGCGGCCATATAAAAATAGAATGGGCTTTTATATGGCTTCTTTCCTATGAACATAATTTCTGATCGAACGGATTCTTCAATATCAAATTATAGCTGCTTATTCTATAGGCGATCCCAGGAATCTGTTTCGTAAAAGCTCTATAAAAGGATCATTATCCTAATCTTATCGATAATCAGAATAAGTTATATTGAAATAAGTCATTTTACTAATAGACTGAATTAAAATAATATTTAAACTATACTAAAAATTTAAAATATTAAATCAATTATTGAAAATCAAAGGCAATATACTGTAATTAATGTAAAAAACAACCAGAATTTGAAGTCGATGCTAGGCAACGCTTGGGAACTATTTGAACAATCATGGTAGTAATTGATTCATATACGGTGAGTCGTAAAATGAATCAGCTAATAAAGGATTATAGGTTGCCTTTCCTAACCTAAATATATTACATAAGGAGAATTTTAACATGACGGAATTGCTTATAGTTGCTTTGGGTGTAGTAGCGCTGCTCGTACTTCTAGTAGGTTTTAAATTTGACGGATTTATTTCATTGATACTTGTTGCAATAGGTGTTGGCTTGGCGGAAGGACTGTCATTAGCTAAAATTACAACGGCTATATATAACGGAATTGGTGGTCAATTAAAGAGCTTAATACTTATTCTTGCTTTTGGCGCAATGCTTGGGAAGATGCTCTCAGATTCAGGAGCGGCACAACGTATTTCAGGTACATTTATTAAATTGTTTGGACTTAAAAATATTCAATGGGCTATGTTGTTAACCGCATTTATTGTTGGTGTTACAATGTTCTTTGAAGCTGGATTCATTGTAATTATTCCAATCATATATACTGTAGCGGCTCAAACAAAAATGTCATTAATACATGTTGGTTTACCAGCAGTTATTGGATTGTCAATAACACATGGGTTCTTACCTCCACACCCAGGCCCAGCAGCAGTTTCGATTGCTTATGGCGCAAGCATGGGTAAAACATTACTCTATGGACTTATTATTGCTATTCCAATCGCTATAGTGTTATCTTGGATGTTCGAAAAATTACCGTATATGAAAAAAATTCTGGGTTCGGTTCCAGAAGGATTAGCTGTTCCAAAAGTGTTAAAAGAAGAAGAGCTACCTGGTTTTGGTGTTAGTATGCTGGTTGCTTTACTACCCATCATATTAATGGCTATTAGTACTTATGCAGATATGTACATGGATAAAAAGGCACCAGTAGTAGGAGTGATTCACTTCTTCGGTGATGCACCCATTGCATTATTGGTGACGGTTCTTTATTCTGCCTACTCTCTAGGAGTTGCTAGAGGTAGAATGCTAGAAGATGTTATGAAGAGTATTGGCAGTTCTGTAAAGGGTATTGCTATGATTGCACTAGTTATTGGAGCCGGCGGTGCATTTAAAGAAGTAATAGTTTCCTCAGGTGTAGCCGTTGTTATTAAGAATATGACACAAAATTTAAGCGTGTCTCCTTTAGTGTTAGCTTGGTGTATTGCAGCCGGTATAAGACTATCTGTTGGTTCAGCTACAGTTTCTGTAATTACAGCTTCAGGAATCATTGCACCTATGATAGCTACCTGTGGAGTCAGCCCAGAATTGATGGTTCTGGCTACATCATGTGGTAGTGCGTTCACTTCACATGTAAACGATGCAGGTTTTTGGATGTATAAAGAATTCTTCAACTTATCAGTCATTGATGCATTAAAAACAAGATCTGTATATACAACAGTACTCGGTTTCCTTGGTCTGCTTGGAGTTTTAGCATTACAGGCATTTGGTCTATAGTCTAATTTGAAATTTGCTTATTAAAGTATTGGAAAAAAAGTAAATAATGTTTGTAGGATGCTACAAAACGGCTAATAGAAAATAAACTTAAAAGAAGGATTTGTTATGTTGAGAAAAAGTCTTGTTGTCAACCCCAAGGACTCCGTTGCTATGGTCTTAGAAAACGCTAGCAAGGGAGATCGTATCCAAACACCTCGTGGTGAAATTACTTTGTTAGAGGACGTTGAATTTGCACATAAAGTGGCAATAGTGGATATTGAAGAAAAAGAACCTATTTATAAATACGGTGAAGAGATTGGTTTTGCAAAAACAGCTATACCTAAGGGGACATGGATACATGGACACAATACAGGCTGTGATCGTGGAACGCAAAAAAGATAAAGGAGAAAAAGTATCATGTCAATGAATTTTATGGGATATAGACGCTCAAATGGTACTGTTGGTATTAGAAACTATGTTGTAATCATTCCATCCGTTTTTTGTGCTAATTCAACAGTAGAGGCTATTGCCGATCAAGTTGAGGGGGTAGTTGCACTAAGACATCCAGTTGGATGTACACAAATTGGACTAGATTTTGAAATCACTGCACGAACTCTTATCGCTATGGGAAATCATCCCAATGTTGCAGCAGTCGTTGTTGTTGGTTTAGGTTGTGAGCGTTTTACACCAGATGAGTTATATGAAGGAATAAAGGCATCTGGAAAGCCTGTCGTTAAGTTTGTGATTCAGGAAGAGGGTGGCACAGCTAACACGATTAAGAAGGGAGTTGCGGCTGCCAAGGAATTTGTAAAGCTCGCATCAAAAATGAAACGTGTTGAATGTGATCTATCAGAATTAATGGTTGCTACTAAATGTGGTGGAACAGATGCAACAAGCGGCCTTGCTGCAAACCCAGCAGTAGGCGAAGCGTGTGACTTATTAATTGCAGAAGGGGGGAGCGCTATTTTATCAGAACTTAATGAATTGATAAGTACTGAGGAAATGCTTGCACGTCGAGCTGTTAATGAAGAGGTAGCTAAGAAAGTTTATTCTGCAGTTTATGAAATAGAGGAGGTTTTACGTAGCAAGATTGATGAAAGATACCCGGGGCGTAATGAACTAATTTCCCCAGGGAACTTTACTGGTGGCGTTACAACGATTGTGGAAAAGGCTCTTGGCGGTGTTCATAAATCAGGAACTTCACCAATTGTGGACGTACTTGAATATTCAACTTCTCCTCAACCAGGACAAAAGGGATTGTTCCTTATGAAATATGAAAGTCAAGATGGGGAAGTCGTGACTGGTATGATTGGATGTGGAGCGCAATTAGTTGCCTTTACCACTGGCAGAGGAAATCCAACAGGGTTCCCATTTGTGCCAGTTATTAAGGTAACTGGAAATCAGTTTACTTATAAAAGTATGCAAGAAAACTTTGACTTTTATGCTGGTGATATTATTTCTGAAGGCATGCCTGTTGAAATAAAAGGGAAGCAGCTGCTTGAGATGATGATTAGAGTCGCTAATGGAGAATTAACAACAGCTGAAAAGATTGGTGGAGATGAATTATTCGTTATTGCTAGGCGTTAATTTATATTTAGAATAAATGTTTGGCAAATTCAAGGTAATGCACATTAGCCAAGTTATTTAAAAGGACTAATAGAACTATTCGTAAAATAGAACGATTAAGAATTGGAGAAATGTAATATGAGAGTATTAATTACAGAGAAAATTCACGAAAGTGGACCACAGCTTTTGACGCTAAAAGGTTTTGAAGTCATCTGCAAGTTTGGCATGAGTGTCGCTGAACTGACAACTGAAATTGCAGATGTTGATGCGTTAATAGTTCGGAGTAGAGTACAGGTTTCTCGGGAGATTATGATGCTTGGAAAAGAATTGAAAGTAATTGGGATGCATGGTATTGGACTTGATCATATTGATTTAGAGGCCGCTAGGGAACTCGGTATTACAGTTTTGAATGTGACTGATGGGAATTTAGATTCAACAGCAGAGCTGGCTGTCAGTCTAATGCTTTCTGTAGCGCGGAAAATTGTACCAGCTAATAATGATGTGAAAAATGGTAGTTGGAATACGAATCATTTTATCGGAACTCAGCTTAAAGGTAAAACACTGGGAATCATCGCATTAGGGAAAATTGGCGCTCGGGTTGCGAAGATCTGTTCAGCCATCGGTATGGATGTGGTAGCTTTTGACCCCTATTGCTCTGCAGAAATTGCGAGTGATCTTAAGGTTACTTTGATAAATCTAGATGATCTAGTTGCGAAGGCTGATGTTATCACAGTTCATGCACCTTTAACGTCTCAAACTAAGTATCTGATCGCCGATGAGGAAATTGACAAGATGAAAAATGGGGTCATTATTATCAATGCAGCCAGAGGTGGAATTTTATCAGAAGCAGCAGTCTATAGAGGCTTAAAGAACGGGAAAATTGGTGGGATGGGGCTAGATGTGCTAGAGGAAGAACCGGTGAATAAAAACTGTGATTTATTGCAGTTTGATAATGTGGTCATAACACCTCATATTGGAGCGCGCACAAATGAAGCGCAAGTTTATGTTTCACAGGCTATTTCTGAGAAAATAGCGAATTTTCTTTTAGAAACTTCCTCGCTAACCTGAGTGGCTAAGCAGTGTCACTAAAGTTTGGGGTGCTTTTTTACAGCAAAAAACTGTCGCACTATCATTTGTTAGTGCGACAGTTTTTTTGTTAAAGAAATATGCTTTTGCCAATATAATATGCTGCGTGTGTTTTCCCTTGGGTTATTAATAAAGCCCCTTCATCAGTCCTGTTATATCCACATTATCGATCTTCTGCTGCATCAGGGATTGCTCAGAAAGCTGGGGCAGGGATTCATGAAAGGTAGGACGTATTGTACGATAATATAAACCTATAGGGATTTGTTCCCCCCATAAGCCAGCAAAAGACAGAGCCTTGTCTAGGCTGGTGGGGTCATAGCCTTCCATGTTTTCAATGACTTTAACACGCTGCTGATACCATGGGTATGTATTCACATGGTTAAAAGTAACACAAGGCTGTAGAATATCAACTACGGCAAATCCGGGATGTTTAATAGCCTCAGCCATGAGAGAAACCAATTGCGTGCTATTGCCGACAAAGCCTCGTGCCACAAAGGTAGCTCCTGCATTTAATGCCATTTTTACTATATTAATAGGCTGTTCCACATTGCCAAGGGGGGCAGGAGTAAATTTCGTGACAGCTCCTAAATCACTAGTCGGTGATGTCTGTCCTTTGGTTAAACCATAAATCTGGTTATTATGAATAAAATAGGTAATATCCAAATTGCGTCTTGCCGTATGGATGAAATGCCCCATTCCGAGCCCCATTCCATCTCCATCGCCGCCTTCGGCAATTACAGTCAGATTGTGATTTGCTAATTTGACTCCTGTGGCAACAGGCAGAGAACGGCCGTGTAAGGTTTCAATGCGATAGGTATTCACATATTGACTGATTTTACTGGCACAGCCAATCCCTGTGGCCAGTACCGTTTGTTCTAAATCCAAGTTAAGGGAAGTCAGGGCTTTTTTTAGTGAATTGATGATGCCATAATTGCCACAGCCAGCACACCAGGTGGGAACATAGGATAGATTACTATCATGAGCACTCATTAGACAAGCACCTCCTTGATCTTTGCAAGAATTTCTGAAGGCACGAAAGCACGAGAGTTATATTTGAAGAGGGAATGGTCCGCTTTGTACCCCGTATGAGCGGCAAGAATACCGCCAAGCTGCCCTGTCTTATTACCTTCAATGAGGAGGGTTTTCTTGGTTTTTTGCAAAAGTGGTTCAACAGCGGTGGTGGGAAATGGAGAAATATAAAGAACCTGCAAAAAGTTTACGCAAATTCCCTGGCTCGCTGCTTGCTCCATGGCTTCTAAGATGGCTCCTTTGGTTGAGCCCCAGGCAATAATCGTTACATCAGCTTCAGATGGACCATAGAATTTAATAGCAGGTATCTCTTTTTCCATAGCGGGTAATTTATTATATAATTTATCCATGCTCTCTTTTGTTACAGTTGGTTCGTTAAGAGCGTATTCCTTATTTCCCGAACTATAGAAACCGTCTTCGCCATGCGTGTAACTAGTAGCAATATGGCGACCGCCAACTTGCCCCGGAAAGGCCCTTGTTGAAATGCCATCAGGGGTATTTTGATAACGCAAATAAGGTTCTTGGCGATCGGCACTTTCTTCAAACCGTTTGCCGCGATCAATTGTTAAATGGTCAGTAGCAAAGAGGGGATGAGAAACAGAGGAATCAGCCAAATATTTGTCAGTTAAGATAATGCATGGTACTTGGTATTGATCTGCGAGATTAAAAACCCGAAATGTTTCATAAAAGCATTCTTCGATATCGCCGGGAGCTAAGACAATCCGTGGGAACTCTCCTTGCGAAGCATAGACAACAAAATTTAAGTCAGCCTGTGCAGTTCGCGTTGGCAGACCAGTGCTAGGACCGCCTCTTTGGGCATTGACTATAACCAAGGGCACTTCGGCTATCGCAGCAAAACCTAAGGCTTCTACCATTAAGGCAAAGCCGCCGCCGCTGGTGGAACCAATGGAACGTACCCCCGTGAAGGAAGCGCCAATGAGCATATTAATAGCGGCAATTTCATCTTCGGCCTGCTTAAAAACTAGACCATAGTCTCTGCCATGATCAGCTAAATAGCTTAAAACGCTTGAGCCTGGTGTCATGGGGTAACCAGCGGAAAATTTGCAGCCTGCTTGAATCGCTGCAATGGAAATTGCCTCATTACCGTTAATGAGAATTTTGGGTTCTGCATGTTTATGAAACGTGAAGGGAAAAACGTTCTGGGAAGGCAAAGATGATACTACGTGTTCATATACTTCTTCTAAAATCTTAATATTTTCCTGTTGTATTTTAGCATTATGAAATTCATTTTTAATTACATCAATGACTACACTCTTAGGATAGCCTGTAAGAGCACAAAAACTTCCTAACATGGCACTGTTGATCATGATCTTAGCTCCACCCTTAGGAACGAAGCTTGCTAAAGACACAGGATACAGTAACGTACCTTCAGGGACTTTACTTTCATCCACTTGAGTAGTCGCAGGGTCATATAGTACAATCGCACCTGGATTCAGCTTATCAGCATAATAATCAAAGCCTTGTTGGGAGAAAAGCCCTAAGAAATCAAGGGTTTCTTCATAAGATGAAAGAGGTTGATCTGCCAGACGTACCAGACAAGAATTCAGCCCACCCTGAATCAGGGAAGGGTATTCATTTACTAAGAAAGACCATAAACCATTACGATTGGTTCCTTTGGCAATGATAGAACCGGCACTCATAACTCCGTAGCCAGCCTCACCGGCAAAGAGACAAGTATAATATCGTTTCTTCGTCATATTATCCTCCTGAGTATTATTTGCCTTTATATGACAATGACTTCGCGAAAGTTAGGCGAAACCCTTTAGAAAAGCGACAAAATAATAAGAAAAACGCTGGGCGTTTTTTAAAACATATAAAGTAAATCGAACCGCAGAGGCGCAGAGAACGCTGAGAAAAGATAATTAGGGTTAAAACCCTCTGTGTTCTCTGCGTTCAACATTCCCTTAAACTTATAAATTTTAGTTCTACAAAAAAAGAGAAATAGAGTCAGTGTTTCCTTTTTGTTTCAAGGAAACACTGACTCTATTTCTCCTATATGAAGGACTATATTCGATTTTAGTATAGCTCACCCTTGAGCCGAGCATTTTCTGCTTGTTGCTCTAAGTAATACCATCGTATAGATTTTCCAATAATGCAGCGCATAGCATCAATTTTTCCTTCTTTGGCCAATTTTCTCATTTTATCGAGATCAAAGCCATTGTAAGAAAAATAGCTCGCCGAGATAAAACCGCGATTTTTCAACTTCTTGCGATATTGACTCACATCTCTACTGTCTAATTCAACTTGCCAAATCGCCATACTGTATCCCAGCCTTTCGGTTTCATTATTTTTTAAGTACATTATACACCATTTTCAAAAAAAATGTGTTATTTATATGTAAATTTAATGAAAATTTTATTGGTAATTTTTATTAATAGTACAGTTTGTTTTTCTTGATGAGACGATGATAATAAAAAAAAAGTATACAGCCTTGTCCATTTAGACAAAAACTGCACACCTTATATTGCTGTGAAAATTATTTGGTACCAAAGATTCGATCGCCGGCATCTCCTAAACCTGGGACAATGTAGCCGTGGTCATTTAATTTTTCATCAATGGCAGCTACGAAAATATCTACGTCAGGATGGAAATTATTAATTAATTGTATGCCTTCTGGTGAGGCAACCAGACACATGCACTTAATATTTTTAGCACCTTTTCTTTTGAGGATGTCAATTGAAGCAGCTAAAGAGTTGCCTGTTGCAAGCATAGGATCAATTAGAATAAAGTCTCTTTCTGCTACATCGCTTGGTAATTTACAGTAGTACTCTACTGGCATTAAGGTTTTGGGATCACGGTATAAGCCGATATGGCCCACTTTAACAGCAGGAATGAGTTTGACAACACCATTGGTCATACCTAAGCCAGCCCGCAAAATGGGAACAATACCTAATTTTTTACCTGATAGCATTTTGCAAGTACATTTTGCAACAGGAGTCTCGATTTCTACATCTTCTAAAGGGAGATCACGAGTGATTTCAAAAGCCATTAACATGGAGATCTCTTCTAATAATTCACGAAATTCTTTGGTTCCTGTATGTATATTTCGTATTAGGGATAATTTGTGTTGAATTAGCGGATGATCGATCACTTTAGCATTCATATTCTTATCAACTACCTTTCTCAATCTATTGAATAATTTACAACAAAATACTTAAAAAAGCAACCTAACAGAGGCTTTTATTTTATTTTTACTTAAGATTTGCATAGGATTTGTCTTATTATGCTCACACTAAGTAAGGATAAATCATGAAGTAGTCTCTTGAGAAGTTTATTTAGGACGGCAAAGAATGAGCATAACGCTATAGATGGTTCTTTGGCGAAAGAATACATGAATAGGGGGGAGTATGATGAGTCATCAATTTATTCCTAAAAGAGCTTTTTTTGAGCCGAAAGCTCTAGAATATCCCATTGGACAAAAGGTGTATGAACAGTTACAAGAAATGAAAGTACCGATAACCTTAACAGGGTCTCATAATCGAATTACAGGTATACCGGGAGATACTCCGCAAAAGGCATATCAAGAAGCCAAGAATACCTTAGTGGTAGGTATTCGAAAGAGTTTAGACTTTGCAGGATGCAAGCCGTCGGCTCACTACCAGCTGCCGCTGACCACCAGCTGTTCGAGTATGTGTGAATATTGTTATCTCGCGACTACCTTAGGGAAAAAACCTTATTTAAGGGTGTATGTAAATGTGGACGAAATATTGGGGCAGGCTAATCGTTACATTGAAGAGAGGACACCGGAAATCACCTGGTTTGAAGGGGCCGCTACTTCAGATCCAATTCCTACAGAATATTTGACAGGGCTTTTATATAGCACGATTGAATTTTTTGGCAGACAGCCATTCGGCAGATTTCGCTTTGTTACCAAGCATGATCGGGTGGATTCTTTATTAACGGCTAAACACAATGGACATACTCGGTTTCGTTTTAGCATCAATGCAGCATCGATTATTGACCAATATGAGCATAAAACACCGACTTTAATCCAAAGGGTAGAGGCCGCTGCTAAAGTGGCAGAGAAAGGATATCCTGTTGGTTTTATTATTGCCCCTATTTTTTATTATTCTGGCTGGGAAGAGGAGTATGTAACGTTATTGCAGGAATTAGATAAACAGCTTCCTAAAAAGAATCGTAGTGATATAACTTTTGAGTTAATTGCTCATCGCTTCACTAAAAGAGCTAAAAATAATATTCTTGCAATATTTCCGGAAACGAAATTACCTATGGAAGAAGAGGAGCGTAAATTTAAGTATGGGCAGTTTGGTTATGGGAAGTATGTATATCAAAAAGAAACGATGGATGAAATAAAAAAGGATCTGCATGAGGGAATACATAGGTATTTTCCCCATGCCGCCATTGATTACTTTGTTTGAAGCCAAAAAATAGGCTTGTACGAAAAAATGTACAAGCCTATTTTTATATAATGCAATTAGAGATTACAGTCTCATGGCCGCTTCTGCAGCCAAGGGAGATCTTTCGCATTCTTCAGGCAGCATGGTCACCTGAAAGCATAGTTCCGATCCAATCATTTTCTCACTGGCATAGCTTAAGCCGTTTGACTGGCTGTCCAGAAGTGGATTATCAATTTGGGCTGGATCACCAATGAGTATGATTTTAGTACCCAGACCAGGGCGGGTTAATACAGCCTTTGCTTGACGTGGGGTAGCATTTTGCATTTCGTCAAAAATAACCCAATACTTTTGCAGTGACCGGCCTCTTTGATACGCCAATGCTTCTGTTTGAATAACACGCTTTTCAAATAGCATATTCACCGTATCTTCCGTTTGCAGTACATCTTTATCTTCCATGGGTGTGTTACCTGACATTAATGTAAATAAATTATCCTTTATCGCACGCATGTAAGGTTCGATTTTTTCGGCTTCTGTGCCAGGGAGGAAACCAATTCCCTCATCTAACATTGAATTTGGACGACAGATTAGAATGTGGTGATACTCTTTTGGACGGCATTCCATATAGTTGTAAAGTCCGACTGCCAAGGCATAAAAAGTTTTAGCGGTCCCAGACATACCTTTTAAAATAACTAAAGGTGCTTCTTCAGCACTCATCATAAGACATTCCTGCATGAAAATTTGACCTACATTGCGGGGAGCAACTCCAAAAGGATTGCGATTTTGGTATTGTAAGTGAACGACCTTTTTTCCATCAAAACGGCCTAATGCGGTATGACGATCATTATCCGTTGAGCGTATTAGCAGGAATTGATTGGTAACCAAGGCTGCAGGAATTAATATACCTGCCAGATCGTCAAAAACATAAAGAGAATCAGGGTCAATAGAATGATTTGTACTTTCGTGGAAGCGGTTGATTACTTCACTAGAGGTATAGGCAACTATACGCCCCGTGTATTGCTGGTCTATATTTGAAACTTTATCATTGCGAAAGTCTTCGGCTTGAATGTTTAAAATGGAAGATTTAACACGCATATTCGTATCGCGGCTCACTAAAATAGTTTGGTGACCGCTTTCTGCCAGTCCTTTGCAAACCTGCAAAATACGATTATCGGCTTTATCCCCTTCCCAGTGAAGCGGCATGGCAGTGGCAGTATGATTGGATTCTAGAATGAGAATTCCACCACTGTTATTGATGGGGACTCCTTTTAGTAGATTGCCCTGTGTGCGCAGACTGTCGATAATGCGGCTGACACTGCGGCTGTTGGTGCCACGTTCTGTTGATTCCTTTTTAAATTTATCCAATTCTTCAATCACGACTTCAGGAATTACAATCGTATGTTCATTAAAAGCGTATAGGGCATTTGGAGAGTGTAATAGAACATTAGTGTCTAAGACATAATATTTCTTCAACGTAATCCCCCTTTATTGAGAAAAGTATTCTCTCTCTCATTATAAGGTTTACAAAATAACACTACGTTAGGAATACATTAAGAATAGATTAAATTTTTGCTAAACAGAAAATGTTAATCTGTTTGTAAAAAAATATTTGAAACGCGAAGATACAAAGAACACGAAGAATAAAAAATGATATTCTTCGTGTTCTTTGTATTTCTTCGCATCTTCGCGTTTCGCTATTTTTTCCCATTTGATCAAAAGTAGTGCAATTGCCTTAGGCTAGTGGTAGGCGAATGGTAAAGGTTGTGCCGATGTTGACGGAGCTTTTTACCTCTATTTTGCCGCCATGCATTTCAACGATGAATTTTACTATAGCCAGTCCAAGGCCTGTGCCGCCAGCATTACGAGATCGTGCCCGGTCAACGCGATAAAAGCGATCAAAGATTAACGGTACATCAGTAGCTGGAATACCGATACCCGTATCTTCAACGATAAGTATCGCTTCATGGTCTTCCTGAAGACATGTTAACAGTACTTTGCCTAGAGGAGGTGTATATTTGATGCTGTTATCCAAGAGATTAATCAAAATCTGCTTTAACCAGTCAGGATTGGCCATAACAATAGGATCAGCATCCGCCTGAATATCTACAGTGATTTTTTTCTCTTCTGCATTGGTTCTAAGATCATCTTTGACAGTGTAGAGAAGAGGCGTTACATGGGTCGCTTTTAGCTTAACTTGCTGCCGGTATTCATGAGAGTTCAGTTTTGCCAATTGTAAGAGCTCGTTCACCAAGCGCTGCATTCTTTCCGCTTCTGTATGGATAATTGTAAGAAATTTAAAGCTCAGCTTGTTATCTTCTAAGGCGCCATCTAATAATGTTTCTGCAAATCCTTTGATCGTTGTAAGTGGTGTTGCCAGTTCATGAGAAGCATTAGCAACAAAATCAGATTGACGGTCATGCATATCCTGCAGAGCGGTAATATCGTGGAAAACACTTAAGATACTAGTAATTTCATTTTCTGTAGTAGTAATGGGGGCAATAAAAATTTGAAAGACCCTTATGCTGCCATGAATATTGGTTTTGAGATAGATCAGCATACTTTTTCCTTGTTTAGCAGTTTGCTGTACCCCACGGTCAAGTTGGCTGTAGCCAAGAACCTGCATATTATGTTGATTGAGCATAGCATCTTTAATGTCAAAAATATCTCTGGCCATTTTATTAGCTGTGGTTATTTTTCCATAGCGGTCAAGGAGAATGACAGCATTGTCCATATGTTGTAAAATGAGATCCAGTTTTTTTGTTTCAGCAATGGTTTCGTTGATTTTATCATCTAAATTTGAGGTCAGATTATTAAGAGTGTGAGCCAGCAATTCTAACTCATCGCCGGTTCGTACATGGAGGCGGCGATCTAAATTACCATCTGCAATATCGCAGGCAGCAGAAGTGATTTCTTCCAAAGGTGCAGTATATTTTCTGGCTAACCAAATACTGAGAAGAATGGCTAATAAAGAAGTTAATAAGATGGCGATAAGAAGTGTGGATTTAATCTGATTAAATCCAGCGTCAATGGCTGCCAGAGTACTGGAGATTCGGACAGCACCTACAATCTCGCTGCCATTTCGTATGGGAATGGCAACGTATAACATGTTTTGCCCTAAGGTGCTGCTATAACGAATGGATGATCCTTCCTGTCCGGTGAGTGAAGAAGCTATTTCTGGCCGTTCCAGATGATTTTCCATAGTAGCTGGATTTTCCCAAGAATCAGCTAGTACATCGCCAGTATGATTAATGACAGTAACACGCAAATCTGTTTTTGTAGCCAATTCTTTGATGCGTTGGTCAATCCGGGATTTTTCATTGGGACCTGTCATATAGTTTTCTAAAAAATGTTCGGTAACATGAGCATGGGTTAATAAGCTGGAGGTTAAAATTTCTAGATTATGCTGATAGAAATACCAAAGAAGATAGCCGCTTAATGCTGGCATGGTAAATAAGATTAATAAGAGGTAGCTAATGGTCAATCGTAGTTTTATACCCCATTTAAACATAGTTGCCTCCTGACAAATGTATTCTAGAAAAATCATACAATAAAAGAGATAGGTTGACTATGAAAAAAAATTAATAAACACCCAAATTTAACATAAAAATAACCATTGCATAACATAAACAAAGCTTCAGTTCTTTACTATTAAAGTAGAAATAAGATCAGTTTGAATATGGAGGAACACTGTTATGCCAGCTGTGCTATATAATCAGCTAGTTCAAGAACGCCAATACACACAATGGGGAGAGAGTGGCTGCAGTGAATTGGAAAAAATTCTAAATGACAAAGACATTAAGGCTGTTTTTCAGCCAATTGTTTCTCTGCTGGATGGGAATGTTGTTGGTTATGAGGCCTTGAGTCGTGGACCACAAGGTTCAGCTTTAGAGCGGCCAGATGATTTATTTGCAGCTGCAGAGAAGTTTAATAAATTGTGGGAGTTAGAGTTTCTTTGCAGGAGTAAAGCATTGGCCAGGGTTAAGGAATTACCCAAAGATATGATGTTGTTTATTAATGTTGATCCTAATATTATAAACGATGAGCGTTTTCAAAAAGGTGCCACACTGGAAATGGTAGCAGCTCAGGATTTTGACCTGAGTAATATTATTTTTGAAATCACGGAAAAAAATTCTATCGCTGACTACAAAAATTTTCGCAAGGTTCTAGATCATTATACCAGCCAAGGGTATAAAATTGCGATTGATGATACTGGAGCAGGGTATTCAGGCTTACGGCTTTTAGCAGAGACAAGACCCCAGTTTATAAAAATTGATATGGATTTGGTGCGGGATATTGATAAAGATGCTTTAAAGCAAGCATTAATAAAGGCATTTTATGAATTTTCCGTTGTAATGAATATGAAAATTATTGCAGAAGGTATTGAAACCATTGATGAATTGAATACTTTAATTCAGATTGGTATACCCTATGGTCAAGGGTATTTGCTGCAAAGACCGGCTGAGGAGTTCTTAACGATTCATTCTTTGGTGAAAGAAAATATCATTTTAAAAAACAAGCAGAAGAAACAAGAGGCTTTTCACTCTCCTTTGACTATGCCGATTGGAGAGATCAGCAGGCGTGATCCAGGCTTTCCAGAAGGAATTACTGGCAGTCAGGCCCTGGAATATTTTAATGAAAATCCTCACCTTATGGGCATTACCTTGCTTCAAGGAGAGGTGCCAGTAGGATTATTAATGAAGAATAAATTTCTAGTGCATTTGGCAACTCAATATGGAGTCGCTGTCTATATGAAGCGATCCGTAGGCTCTCTGATGGATAATCAGGCATTAATTGTGGACTATGATATGCCTTTAGAGCAGGTATCAAAATTGGCAGTTGCCAGATATGAAGATAGTTTGTATGACTATATCGTGGTGACTCAATATGGAAAATATTATGGCATCACTACAGTGCGGCAGCTATTGGAGAAAACGACGCAGTTAGAAATCAATCGGGCTAAACATAGCAATCCTTTAAGTGGTTTGCCCGGGAATATTTTGATCGAAGAAAAACTGCAGCAGATTATTGAATCAAAAGAACCTTATTCCGTATTGTACTTTGATTTGGATAATTTTAAGGCATACAATGATACGTATGGTTTTGACAATGGTGATAAAATCCTATGTATGACAGCCCAGCTAATTCAATTGCAATTAAAAAGTGCTGCTATTGCAGAATTCTTTGTAGGGCATATTGGTGGTGATGACTTCATTGCCATTGTACATGGAGTTGATGTTGCTCCGTTGTGCCAGACCATTATTGATTACTTTGATGTTCGGATTAGAGGCTTTTATACAGAGGAGGACCAAAAGATAGAATATATCGTTGCTAAGAATCGACATGGAATAGAAGAACAATACCCCATTGTTTCCTTATCCATCGCAGTTGTGACAAGCTGTGGGTGTAAATTCAAAACGCCGGCTGATTTAGGTGAAGCCGCTGGTGCAGTGAAAAAAAAGTGTAAATTAGTTTGGCGGAGTTGTTACTGCATTGATTAGTACATAAGCGATTTAACATAAACGTAACAATGTCTTAACACATTTCGGTTCATATTGTCTTACAATTTAACTATAGTAAATTTTACAGGGGGTCATTAAATGAAATTAGTAAAAAAATCTAAAATACTTGTAGCGGCGATGTCTTTGATGCTAGGTGTTAGTTTGCTGGCTGGCTGTGGCGGTACAAAAGAAGCAGCTCCGAAGGCGGCTGCGGATGTACAAGGAACAGTAACTGCATCTGGTTCGACAGCGTTGCTTCCTTTATTAAAACCTGGACAGGAAGAATTTCAAAAGAAATATGATAAAGTAACGGTGAATATCGCAGGCGGCGGCTCCTTTACCGGACAGAATCAAGTTGCTGCAGGATCAGTTAATATTGGTAATTCTGACGTTGCCTTACAAGACAACTTGAAAGATAAAGGACTTGTTGAGCATCAACTGGTTGGAATTCCATTTGTATTCATTGTGAATAGTGACGTAACCGTAGACAATTTATCCCAACAACAATATGTGGACATTCTGACTGGTAAAATTACGAACTGGAAAGATGTAGGCGGCAAGGATCAAAAAATTACGTTAGTTCATCGTGCGAAATCATCAGGATCTCGTGCAACAATTGCTCAAGTAGTACTTAAAAATGCCGAGTTCACTGATAATGCTGTTATCCAAGATTCAAATGGTGCTGTAAGATCTGCGATTGCAAGTACTCCTGGTGCCATTGGTTATGTTGATGCTGCTTATGTGGATCAAAGTGTAAAAGGCTTGTCTTACAATGGCGTGAAATATTCTATTGAAAACGTTGTTGGCGGCAGCTACCCTGTATATACCTTTGGCCGTATGTTTACAAAAGGGGAGCCTACTGGTGCAGTAAAAGCCTTTATTGACTATGTGACTAGCAAAGAGTTCCAAGAAACATATGCTGAGAAAAATGGATTTGTACCTGTTACAAAATTAAAAAAATAATCTAGCGGATAATATGAATAAACAGAAAAGGTCATGTACATATCATGACCTTTTCTGTTTAATTGATAAGAAGTTATTGTATGAGCATAACATGTATTACATGCATAGTAATAATGCTTGGGGGAAAGAAGCATGCTAAAAAAACTGATACGTTTTATAAAGAGTATAAAAGTTAGGTTTATGCCTATATTCAAAAGTAATCCAATGATATGCTTAAGAGAATTGAAGCAATACAGAAAAAATTTACCTAGATTTTCCGGAAAGAGTAATTATAGGATACATTTTTTAAGGTTTTTCAAGCTGGATTTTTTACGTAATCTTACCTTCAAAATATCTTGGTCATCTCTTGCAACTCAGGCAACCATTACCATGGCTCTTATCTGCATTATGCCTTTGAGTATTATTGGCTGGTATTTTACGAATCAGACAATGGAGAGTCTTACTCAGGCTGCTATTGATAAAAATAATAAAGTTGTTGACCGAATTGCCAGTGATATTGGTGCGAATATTCAATCCAAAAAGAATTTTTTGATGATAACCAGTTCCACGAGCAGCATTCGCGGAATGCAAAAAGACGGATTGGAAAATTATCTTACACAAGTTAAGCCTTATTATGGTGGTAATGAGGCTCTTTTTGTGGCTGGTACCGATGGAAATCAAATTCTTCGTACAGATAATAAAGCATTAGTAAATATTGTTGATCGGGATTATTTTCAGAAAGCATTGCAAGGAACTGTAAATTTTTCAGATCCAGTACATAGCAAGGTAACCAATGAAATGACGATCATTGCGTCAGTTCCTATTGTAGGTGCAGATAATAAAGTGCAGGGGATACTGGGAGCTAATTTATCTATGCAGAATATAAATAATCTGGTGGAGCAGATATTATCGCAAAATCCAGGCTATTCCATTACCATTTTGAATAAAAATCGAGTACCAATATTTTATCAAGGTGATTCATCAGCAGTTACCGAATCGAAACAATTAGATGAAGAATATTATCAAGAAGCTGTGGACAAACAATCCGGTAATACCATGGGAATATTTCGGAATCAGGAATATTTTATTTCTTATCGTCCCATTGCGAATACGGATTGGATTGCTGTTTCTACCTATCCTAAGAAAGAGGCACTGCAGTTGGCCTTTGATATGGTAGAAAATAGCACCAAAATTATCTTTTTTATGATTATAATTTTACTTATAAGTGGGTTGTTTGTGATTCGCCGATCCCTCGCTCCCTTGCAAGAATTAGCGGAAGGGGCAGATATTGTAGCTCAAGGGGATTTAACCCACACGATGGGGCATTATCGGCATGATGAATTAGGGCATGTTGCGATGGCTTTTAATAGCATGACTCTTAATTTGCGAAACATTGTGCAGTCTGTAAAACAATCTTCTACACTTGTATTAGAGTCTACCAATACAGTTGCCGCTACCACGGAGCAATCTCGTGTGGGAAGCGTCCAGGTGTCACAGTCCGTTGCGGATATTGCTGAGAAAATTGGGCATCAGGGCAAAGATACGAAGACCACCGAAGAACTGCTGCAAAAATTAGTGAATATTAGTGTGAATGTCTCAGAAAGTATTCAGCAGACGGCAGCTTCTGCTGATGAATGCTCAACAGTGTCTGTTCAAGGGCAGCAGGTCATCAATGAGACCGTAGTGAAGATGCAAAATATCAAAAGCCTTGTTGCCGATACGGCTAAAACAGTTGAGGTGCTGAGAGAAAGTACGAAAGAAATTGGCACAATTACCGGTGTAATTACCGAAATAGCAAAACAGACAAACTTACTGGCTTTGAATGCGGCGATTGAAGCTGCCCGGGCGGGAGAAGCAGGTCGAGGCTTTGCAGTAGTGGCAGACGAGGTACGGAAGTTAGCCGAGCAGTCTGCAAAAGCCACCAAAAATATTTCAGCAATTATTAATCGAATTCAGTCAGAAAGTAGTGGTGCTTTTACGGCGATGCAGCAAAGTTTTATCAATGTAGAGCAGGGGGTTGAAATTGCAAAAACAAGCGGTGCTGCATTTGAACAAATTGTTGCAGGGATTGAGCATGTACAAAAACAGGCGAATACCATTATTATAGAAACAGAGAATCAGGTTGATCTATGTCGGGAGGCAATGCAGGCTGTTGCTAATATTAGTAACTTGGCTGCTCATAATACAAGTGGTGCTCAGGAAATTGCCGCAGTATGTGAAGAGCAGGCAGCTTCTGCTCAGGATATTACCTTTTCTACAGAAAAATTGCAGGAGATGTCATACAAACTAGAAAACCTAGTGATGCAGTTTAAAGTATAACCTGGAAAGAAAAGAGAAACAAAACCGCAGAGGCGCAGAGAGCGCAGAGAGGGATTTCTCAATCCTAGCTTCTCTGTGTTCTCTGCGCCTCTGCGGTTAATGTATTTTACCACGTTAGCATTTTTCTTGTGTTATTCAGGATTCTTAGGAAAGAAACGGGCATGAATTGCGTTTACGGCTTCTTTTACACGGTCAGCCTGAATGATGCAGGAGATGCTGATTTCTGAGGTACTAATGACTTCAATGTTTACTTCGGCATCAGATAAAGCTCCGAACATATTGGCAGCGATGCCGGGACTGCCGAGCATCCCTGCGCCGACGATTGATACCTTGGCGACCTTATCATCAATGAGAATTCCAAGAACCTGCATTTCTTTGCCTAATTCTTCAACTATTTTCTTCGTTTGTGGCAAATCAGGTTGTGCAATGGTGAAGATCATATCGATAATATCTTTGTCCGTATTACGTATACTTTGCACGATCATATCCACATCAATATTTGCTTTTGCTAAGGTCGAGAAGATTTTAAAAGCAATGCCAGGACGATTTGGCACACCCAATATTCCAATTTTGGCTACATTGGTGTCATGAGCGACCCCTTTAATGATAAATTCTTTTTCTTCCATTGTACATACCTCCCTGATAAAAGTACCCAAATCTTGGGTGAAAGTTGAGCGTACATGAATCGGGATACCATAATGTTTACCCATTTCTACAGAGCGAGGCTGCATGACTCCTGCTCCTAGTCTAGCCATTTCCAGCATCTCGTCACAGGTTATTTCTTTCATGCGACGAGCATCTTGTACAACCCTTGGATCAGCAGAATAAATACCGTCAACATCAGTAAAGATCTCACAAACATCAGCCTTTAACGCTCCAGCTAAAGCAACAGCGGATGTATCAGAGCCGCCTCGTCCTAAGGTCAGAATATCGCCGTCGCTGTTCGATCCTTGAAAACCTGCGACAACAACAATATTCCCTTTATCTAATTGCTCTAATACCCTTACTGGATTGACATTGTTAATTTTACCTTTTGTATAAGCATTATTCGTTTTAATGCCGGCTTGCGGACCTGTCAATGATATGGCTGGATGTCCCAATTTATTGAAGGTCATTGCCAGTAAAGCAATGGTTACCTGCTCGCCAGTTGATAATAACATATCCATCTCGCGTGCGTATGTATATGGTTGTCCAACTAAGGTATTGGCTAGGGTAATTAAATTATCTGTAGTATCTCCCATTGCCGAAACTACTACAACCATTTTATCTTCAGGACCTTTTTCACGTAGAACTCTTTGGGCTACTGCCATAATTTTTTCAGGGGTAGCAACAGAGCTTCCACCGAACTTTTTTACAATTAGAGCCATTTTCATCCTCCCCACTGCACTTAATACTGTTACTATAATATACTATTCTTCCTAAAGACACAAATAACTTTTTAAGAAGGACATACTTTATAGTAGCATAAAGTACTTATTTTGCCAATTCGATTTTTCTTTCCTTATTATATATATTAAAGACAACAAAAAATAATCAATAAATAAGAGATAATTTTTCTTAAGTAAGAAGGAATTTTAGAAAGGAAGAAAGAATATGAATATAATCTAAAGTAATACATAAATGGGGGAGGGTTTCATCATGGCTTTAAAAGAGTATTTTGGATCTGTAGAGGGGAGCGGAGTTTTATCTACTGCTGATGATAAAGGGGTAGTCAATTCTGCGATCTATGCTACTCCTTATCCTTTAGAAAATGATTTGTTTGGATTTATTATGAAAGCGCGTAAGACACATGAAAATATCGTTGTAAATCCTAGTGCATGCTACCTGTTTATCGAAACTGGCAAGCTGGAAGGTAAGCGAGTCTATCTTACTAGAGTCAAGGAAGAAAAGAATAGTGAGTTACTCTTCTCTCTTCTTAGCCATTGCAAACATGAAGAATGTGCGGCGAAAGAAGACTATTATCTAGTATATTTTAAAGTTGATAAAGTGCTGGAATTAAGTAGGAGATAAGGAAATTATATAAAGCAATAGGAAGTTAGGGAATGCAACGCATTCCCTAACTTTTTTTCCAATTTTGCAATAGAATCGGCTAGCCATAAATTGTTTGAAAATTATGTAATAATTTAGCATATTGACACGAATTTTGGTTATGTGGTACCTTAGCATAGTATGAAATGAAGGAGGTTTTTATGAATAACACGCAACATGTAAAAATCGTAGTAGCAGACCCGTCTAGTTTGGGATTATTTGGTTTGGCAATGGTGACTTTTGTCGCGTCAACCCAGAAACTTGGAATTACAACCGGTTTATCTTTCGTGATTCCATGGGCTATATTTCTGGGGGCTTTTGCACAATTAATGGCAGCTTCTCTGGATTTTAAGCACAATAACATTTTTGGTGCAACTGCTTTTGCTGGGTATGCTTTCTTCTGGTTTTCCGTTGCAGCGTGCTGGTTAATAAAGCTAGGCGTTTTCGGACAAGCTCTCATGAATGGCATTGATATGGGACAGCTTGGTTTTGGATTTATTGGTTATTTAATTTTTTCCCTGTTTATGACGATTGGTTCTATGGAAACCAATAAAGTACTATTTATTATCTTTGTATTAATTGATGTTTTATTAGCAATGTTAGCATTAGATGCCTTTGGCGCTGCTCATTGGGCGCATGCTGTGGCTGGTTATACGGAGCTTGCGATATCCCTGGTTTCTTTTTATGGCTCCGCTGCAGTCGTATTGAATCATCACTTTGGCAGAGCTTTTTTACCTACAGGTAAACCTTTTGGGATTTTTAAATAAGCAATCCTATATATTTATTACTAAGGATCATCTGTTACAGCAAGTCATAATGCTGTAACAGATGGTCCTTTTCTATAACATAGAATTTATAGTTTTCTAGGAAAAAACACGGAACCGCGAAGGCGCGAAGAGGCAAAGTTAATAGGCCGAGTTTGTTTACTTCGTGTTCTTCTTAATCTTCGCGTCTTCGCGGTTCAAAGGTCTTATTTTTAAAGGCCGCGAAGCGTTTTTCTTATTACTATACTATTTATTTCAGCAGACATAGCAGGAATTTGTTAGAGTAGCAAGAAGAAATACACTCATAATCATAATCGTAGGATGGAGCTGCAGGATGTATATCTATATTGATATTATAAATGAGTTTTCTTGTGAAATGTGTGGGCAATGCTGTCAGAATGATTGGCAGGTAACCATGGACGAGGAAAGTTATACTCGGAATTATCAGCTATTTTTAAAAAATGGGAAGGAAGAGGAATTTTCAAAGATTTTTATTCCGCTTACTGGGAAGCAGGAGTTAGGTGAATATGCTTACATTCGTAAAAAAGCCAAGGGTGGTGGGTGCTGGTTTTTAGAAGACAATCATCTTTGCCGATTACAAGAGGAGGCTGGGCATAGCCATTTGGATACAGTCTGTCAGACTTTTCCCCGTTATCCGATGAATACTTCTCGCGGGAGAGAGTTGACTTTAAGCTTTAGCTGTCCTGCAGTAGTCAAGTTAGCCAGTCGTGTTAGACCTTTAGAAATCCTTCGCTCTAAGACAGAACCCATCATTTTGAATGCAAATCAGGAAGTTGTTCATGTATATCCAGAGCAGCAGTCTTCTTATCATCCTTTGCGATATTACTTTGAGATGGAGCATCACTTTATCGATTTACTGCAGTATAGAAAGATAACAATTGATGAACGTATTCAACTCTTAAAGGAAACAATTGAGAAAATTCTTCATTTACCCCAGGATGATACTTTTAGCCAGAATTTAAATAAAATTATTTATGCTAATTATAATTCTTTAGATCAAAAAGACGACGTTATGGAAGAAGTCAATCATTGTACACCTGACATCTTAATCGAAAATTTCTTTATGAATTTTGTCTTTAAAAAGCCATTTTATCTATATGGCCTACAATCAGGAATTCAGCTTTTGGATAGTATGTGGAGACAAATTAATAACGCAAGAACAAGTGACCCAGCTATATCGACAGAAATGGAACGTATTTCTGCTATGATTATGAACCTGGAATTTCAATATAGTCATAACCGCAGTGTTTTATTAAAAAAGGGAATAAAAACCGCCGACAAGTTATTTTTAAGTTTAGAGAAAAATTCTTCTATATAGCATTGTAAAAAATCTCCACTCTTCTAGTAACTAGATGAATGGAGATTCTTATTTCATCAGAAAGTACGATTGACTTTTGCCAGCTGGATGGCAGTATAGATTGCCACGTCGGCTGTTGCCTACTCGCAATGACAATATTGCCAAGTGGACATTTTGATGTTGAGCCAATAAAAGTAACATTGAATCTGTCATTCTTTTATTTTAAAAAAATGTCCTGCTGATAAAGGCTATCATTAATAAAATGGCGACTTTGTTTTTGTAAAGAGACTGCTAATGGTAGAATTCACGAGAATACTTAAAAATGAGGAGAATAAATGCCGATTTTGGTGTATACATAATACGCTAAACTATGTTATAATGTCGCCTTACGTATATAATTTAGAGGTGTTGTAAATGGAATCATTATTTAAACTGCGAGAGCGAGGGACAAGCATATCCACGGAAGTTTTGGCAGGAATAACAACTTTTTTAACATTAGCATATTCGGTTATTGTTATTCCTTCCGTTTTAAGTTTGACTGGCATGGACTTTAATGGAGTTTTTATGGCAGTTATTTTAAGTAGTGTGATTGGTACGTTGATTATGGGGTTATTTGCTAATTATCCAATTGTGATTGGACCTGGACTTGGGCTGAATGCTTATTTTGCTTTTAGTGTAGTAAAGGGTGGAGGATATTCCTGGGAAGTGGCACTTGGGGCTGTGTTTATATCGGGAATCATGTTTTTATTAGTATCTTTGACAAAATTTCGCTCCATTTTGATTGATGCCATTCCCGCAAGTTTAAAGCACGCTATTACTGCAGGTATTGGTTTTTTTGTCTGTTTTATTGGTTTGCAGAGTGCAAAAATAGTTGTTGATTCTCCTGCCACTTTAGTCACTCTTGGCAAATTGTCTGAGCCTATTGCTTTATTGACGATTATTGGCTTAGCTGTATCTTTAGTATTACTTACTTATCGTATAAAGGCAGCGTTATTTATTGGTATGTTAGTAACGGCAGCGGCTGCTTATTCCATGGGCTTTATGTCCTTACCGTCTCAGTTTGTGGTAATGCCTAGCGGTCTAGAGCATACATTACTGAAATTGGATGTACAGGGAGTCTTAGATTCTGGTCTTTATTCTGTAATTTTCACCTTCTTTTTAATTACCTTATTTGATACAACGGGTACGCTGCTAGGGATGGCGGAGCAAGCAGGGCTTCTTGTAAATGGAAAGTTTCCAAATGCGAGAGGGGCTTTTTTGGCTGATGCTGCAGGGACAGTTGCTGGTGCTATGCTAGGGACAAGTCCCACTGCTACCTGTATTGAGTCGAGTGCAGGTGTAGCAGTAGGAGGGCGCAGTGGATTGACCGCTGTTGTTGTTGCGGGTTTATTCTTAGTAACATTATTTTTCTCGCCTGTTGCTAAAATGTTGTCGAGCGTTCCAGCTGTTACGGCGCCAGCTCTTATTATTGTTGGTTTCTTCATGATGAATGGCTTACGTGATATCGATTGGCAAAACATTGAAGAAGCTTTTCCTGCTTTTCTCGTTGTGGCGTCCATGCCATTAACCTATAGTATCGCTACCGGTATTGGTATCGGGTTTATTGTATATCCTTTGCTGAAATTAATGAGAGGTAAGGGACGTGAGGTTCATCCTATTTTATATTTATTCATGGTACTGTTCTTTATACAAATTGGACTTTTAAGTCATTAAAAATGAAAAACAGCCAATCTATCTTCGACGCATTGCTGATAGGTTGGCTGTTTTATTAATAGCTTAGAAAGTATAAAAAAGTAAACCGCAAGGAAATAAATTTAACCACAGAGGCGCAGAGAACACAGAGGGAGTACTTTTTATCTTATCTATCTTTTCTCTGTGTCCTCTGCGCCTCTGTGGTTCGTTCCTTCGTTTTATATGTTTTAAAAGGTGTAGTAAATGACAAGTATTAATTTTCCAGTGTAGTATGATGCCTTAGTTTATCGAGAATTAGCAGTTGTTTGGGGCTGACGATTGTTATGAAACCTTCTGTTTGTAGTTTTGAAAATTTACGGCTTAATGTCTCTCTTGTAGTGCCGAATACGTTAGCCAGTTCATGTCTTGGCAAGTTAATAGTGAGTCGGATACCTTGAGGTGTGAGAACTCCTTCTTTTTCTCCCATCATGAGCAGCCAGGTCATCAGGCGCTGTTCGATAGTTTGTAAGGTAAGATTGCTGATGAATTTTTCTGCATAAGCGAGTCTTTCGGTCAATGCCTGCATAATACGGGTTGAAATCTCTGGATTTTGGTGCATAAGCATTTTCAAATCATCGCGAGACAGAAGACAAATTCCAGCCTCATCTAATGTCTCTGCATTTAGAAAATAGTGTTGTTCATCCATAAATAAAGCGAGTTCACCAAAAAAATCTCCAGGTTCTAGTAGACGCACGATTTGCTGTCGCCCATCCTCTGACATTTCATAGACTTTTACCCGACCAAAGCGCACAATATAAAGATGTTTAGCTAGATCTCCCTTTGTAAAAAGAATTTTGCCTTTTTCATAGCTTTTCTTCTTGATTAAGGTATTAATTTTTTGTAACTCCGTAAGATGCAGCATTTTGAAGATAGGAACAATACTTGCGCAGATATGTTCTTGAGAAGTTGTGCATGTATCCATAATAATACCTCAATTTAATCTTTTTACCTATATTATAACGTGAATGATTCATAGTAAAAAGTTTATTTTTAAAAATCGATTTGTATTACGTTTGATCTTTATTTCACTTTCTGGGTATAGCAGGAAATTATGCAATTATGTAGAAAGATAACCAACAAGATAGATGTAATGATATATAAGTAAAGGAGATTTGTCGAATGAAAACATTGAAAAATAAAATTGTCTTTATTAGTGGTGCCAGCGGTGGTATCGGCAAAGCTTGCGCTGAGTTGTTTGCAAAGGCAGGGGCAAAACTAATTATATCTGCAAGAACAGTAGAAAAGGTCCAAGAAGTAGCTAATGAAATAAAAGAGAAGTATCAAACAGAAGTATTGGCACTGCAATTGGATGTGCAAGATAAGAAGGCTGTCAATGAGCTCATCGATACATTACCTTTGGAATGGCAGAAAATTGACATACTCGTCAATAATGCCGGCTTAGCCCGAGGGCTTGACAAACTTCACGAAGGAGATTCAGCAGATTGGGAAGCTATGATTGATACAAATGTAAAAGGATTATTGTATCTTACCAGAAAAATTGTTCCTCAGATGTTAGAACATAATTTAAATGGTCATGTTATTAATATTGGTTCTACTGCAGGGATTATAGCTTATCCCGGGGGAACGGTATATTGTGCTACGAAAGCAGCCGTTAAGTTCATTAGTGATGGACTTAGAATGGATGTCGTAGATACTCCAATACGAGTAACTAATATTCAGCCAGGTATGGTAGAAACTAATTTTAGCGTAATTCGCTTCCATGGCAACCAGCAGCAGGCAGATAATGTATATGATGGTATTGAGCCGCTAGTAGCAGAAGATATTGCCGATATTGTTGTTTATGCAGCCAGTGCACCAGCCCATGTTCAAATATGCGAGGTAACCGTCACTCCTACCCATCAGGCAACAGGCGGTATTGTACATAAAGAGAAAAAATAAAAATTTGATTATCTTGTCCATCGCTATCAGATTCGTTTGTTTGTAAGGTAACCACTTAGATACAATTATCTAAATGGTTACCTTTTTTAAATAGTGGAGAAAGTGTGTTTTCTTCGGGTTCTTCCTATTCTTCGTGTCTTCGCGGTTCAAAAGGTCTTATTTTTTTAGGATGCGTAACGTTTTTCTGGCTTTCACAAAAATTCTTTGTATACAAGGATACGTCAATGTGATAAAATAAATTTTGGTCTTTTGGAGAAGATAATGAAAGCAAGAAGATAGAATAGAGGTGTTTCATACGTGGATTCATGGTTTAAATTAGAAGAGCGAGGGACAAAGGTATCTACAGAGATAATGGCAGGTATTACGACGTTTTTGACAATGGTATATATCGTTATTGTCAATCCTGCAGTTTTACATATTGCTGGTATGGATTTTGATGGTGTTTTTATGGCTACCATCTTAGCAAGTGCACTGGCTACTCTGATTATGGGAGTATTCGCCAACTATCCGATTGCTATAGCACCAGGAATGGGAATGAATGCATATTTTTCTTATAGTGTTGTATTAGCAGGGGGACATTCATGGCAGGTCGCATTAGGAGCAGTATTTCTAACCGGAATTATTTTTTTGCTTCTTTCCTTAACTAAATTTCGTTATATTTTGATTGATTCGATTCCGACAAGTTTAAAGCATGCGATCACCGCAGGCATTGGCTTATTTATATCTTTCATTGGATTACAAAATGCAAAGATCGTTATTGCATCGCCTGCGACATTAGTTACTCTGGGAAATTTGGCAGAACCGATTACTTTAATGACAATTATCGGTCTTGTGATCTCTTTGGTATTAATGGTCTATCGTGTGCAAGGGGCCTTATTTGCCGGTATGCTGATTACTTCTGTTATCGCTTATTATAAAGGGATGTTGGTATTGCCAGAAAGTTTATTTATGCTGCCCCATGGCTTAGAGAAGACTGCCTGGCAGATGAATGTATCTGGCGTTTTTGAACAAGGGCTCTATGCAGTTGTATTTACCTTTTTGCTAATTACTTTGTTTGATACTACAGGAACGATGCTTGGTGTGGCAGAGCAAGCAGGATTGTTAAAGGATGGCAAGTTTCCTCGCGTGCGGGGAGCACTGCTGGCAGATGCTGTTGGCACTACCGTTGGTGCTGCTCTTGGTACGAGTCCTACTTCCGCATATGTTGAGTCAAGTTCAGGTGTTGCTGTGGGCGGACGAACTGGTCTGACGGCTGTAGTCACTGCCATATTGTTATTAATTACTTTGTTTTTTGCTCCTATTGCCAAAATGCTGGCTAGCATTCCTGCAGTTACAGCACCCGCTTTGATTATTGTCGGTTTCTTTATGATGAGCGGTTTGCGCAGTATTGATTGGAACGATCTGGAGGAAGCTTTTCCTGCATTTTTAATTGTAATTGCCATGCCTTTGACATATAGTATTGCTACAGGGATTGGCGTTGGCTTTATTGTATATCCTATTTTAAAAGTGCTAAGAGGTAAAGGCAGAACCGTTCACCCGATTTTATATATATTCGCCATATTGTTCTTTATACAGTTGGGCTTTTTTAGCCATTAGGAAAAAGAGTGTTAGGCCATGGACTAACACTCTTTTTCTAAAAGGGTATTGTAATATTTCCAGGAAATATAGCGAAGATTTTTTTGAACCATCAATATTCATGTTTTAAAATACATTGTATCGTAAAGTTGAAATCGGATCTGCTGTTTAGTGAGACATATCGTTTATACGGATAAGAAGAGGTGTTTATATGCATAAGGATTTTACAGCCCTAGGTATTCGACGGGAAATAGGTGCAATTCTAGCTGAAAATGGTATTACAAAGCCCACAGAAATACAAGTTCAAGCTATTCCTGCGATTATGTCCGGCAAGGATGTTGTCGGGCAGTCTCAGACAGGAACAGGCAAAACATTAGCCTTTATACTGCCGATTCTAGAGAAAATTGAAATCAGCAAACCCATTGTACAAGCTTTAATTATTACTCCAACCCGGGAATTAGCCCTCCAGATTACCCGAGAAGTGGCAAAGTTAGCTGATCAATTAGGAATACAGGTGTTATCTGTATATGGTGGGCAAGATGTAGATCGACAAATTAAGAAGTTAAAAGGAGGAGCTCAAATCGTCATTGGTACTCCTGGACGATTAATGGATCATCTGCGTCGAGAAACCATTAAGCTTGAAAATGTTACGAAACTTGTGCTGGATGAAGCAGATCAAATGCTGCATATGGGTTTTTTGGAGGATGTGGAGGAATTAGTTCGACAAACTTCGAATAAACGCCAAACGATGCTGTTTTCAGCAACCATGCCTTCTAAAATTCGCGGATTAGCTGACCGCTATATGCGAAAACCACTGGATATACGCATACAAACAAAAAATATTACATTAGATGAGATCAAACAGATTATGGTAGAAGTACCTGAGTCCGAAAAAATTGCCAAGCTAAGTAGTATGATTGATGAATATCGACCCTATTTAGCAATTGTTTTTTGTCATACTAAAAAGCGTGCAATAGCTGTAAATATGGCTCTTAGTCAAAAGGGTTATGAAACGGATGAACTTCATGGAGAATTGTCCCAGCCAAAGCGGGAACAAGTCATGAAGCGTTTTCGTGAAGCTAAAATACAAATTTTAGTGGCTACTGATATTGCTGCCAGAGGTCTGGATGTAGAAGGTGTTACTCATATATTCAACTATGATATACCTCATGATGTAGACAGCTACATTCATCGTATTGGACGTACGGGGCGTGCAGGGCAAGCCGGTATGGCCATTACATTGATTGATCCTCATGAGCAGCCTTATGTAAGATTGATCGAGCAAGGTATTCGCGCAGCAATCGAAAAGCATAAAGTCAATGATCAGAAAGTAGTTAGTACCGATAAAAGAAGACTATTTAAGGCAAAAGCTGAAGAGGGAAAAACAGCAGTAGAAAAGAAAGAGAAAAGAAGAGCCTTTGTTTTTGGGAAAACCGATAAGAAAAAAACGGGAAACCACAGCGGAGCAAATGCAAGAAGCCGCCGCAAGCCAAAAGAAAATGAAAAAGGTGAACAGCAGGCTCAGTCAGGAAGAGAAAAAAGAAAAAATAGATAAAGGCAATCGAAAAGAGTGGTAATTGTGTAATATCTTGACAATTATGCACTCTTTTCTTATATAATGTAGATAACAACAAAGGAGGTAGAATTGTGAATTTTAAATTAGCACATAATAATATTAATGTCTTGGATCTAGAGCGGAGCATAAATTTTTACAGGAAGGCTCTTGGGTTGGTGGAGACATCCAGGAAGGATATGGATGGATTTACCTTGGTTTACCTGGGAGATAGACAGACTCCTCATAAACTGGAATTAACATGGATGAAAGACCGCAAAACTGCTTATGATTTAGGTGAAAATGAGTTTCATCTGGCCTTTATCACAGATGATATGGAAAAGGCACATGCTTTACATAAAGAAATGAATTGTATCTGTTATGAAAATAAGGCGATGAATCTTTATTTCATTCAAGATCCAGACGGCTATTGGCTGGAGATTATGCCAGAGCGATAAACACATGGTCAATAAAGAGGATGAGATT
>DJJR01000005.1:0-28540 GCA_002434245.1 Pelosinus fermentans | reverse complement strand
AATCTCATCCTCTTTATTGACTATCTTCACCATCAACCTGTCATTATTTCTATTTTTTTCTCCGTGTTCTCTGCGCCTCTGTGGTTCGGTTGTTCTATATTCTTCGCTTCTTCGCGGTTCAAAAAAATTTTAACCCTCCAATGTTTTCTTTACACGACCAATTTTGCTATAAAGAGATCTTTATTTTTGCTGAGGTCAATAAATTCCCCATTCGCAGTACGTACAACAAGAGACATATAAAAAGGATGATTATAAACGACTTCTGCTGTACGCCCATCATTTAGTTCTACATTTACATTGAATACAAAGCTTTCTAAATAATGATCAAAAGCATCAATAATAGCAGTGTCAAACTTAGTAGCACCTTCTTGGGTTAATCGTTTGCGAATTGCAAAGAAATTAGGCGGGGTATTCTTTTCATGAAGCAAAGAATCAAAAAAGTTGGCAAATGCAACAATTTGGGCGTATGGATGAATCTTGGCAGCTGGTAAATGCAGAGGAAATCCGCTGCTGTCTTGATATTCGTGGTGCTGCAGTAAAATCAGATTGGCTTCTCTAGGCAGTCCTAAACTTTTAATGATATCATAGCCAGCTTGTACATGACTTTGATATTGTAACTCTTCTTCTGCTGACTGACAGTCACTCTTATGAAAGATCGCTTCTGGCAGTTTTATTTTGCCGATGTCATGGAGTAATGCCCCTAAGGCAATGGTATGTATTACCTCCTCGGGATGTCCTAATAATTTGGCTATTTTTGCAGAAATAATAGCCACTGATATACTGTGATTTGCCAAATTTTCCTGCAGGGAAGGGGTGATTTTTCTTTTGAGTGTATAAGCAAGTACTCCGACAGTCGTTGCTGCATAATGGCAAATGATATTCGCCATGACGGTAAGAGGTATAATATTTTTTGTTTGGGGCAGATCAAAGAGTATTTTTGAGAATTTATCAGAAATATCATGATACTGTTGAGTGGATTTTTTATTAAAGATGGTAGGCAGCTCTTCTACAGGAGGAGAATCACTGTCAGCTATTTTTTTTATTTTATCAAAAAGCTGAGAATTCTTGGAGACGATTTCATCGAATTGTAAGGATAGGCGAATATCATCATCCGTATCTTTTTCTTCTCGTACTCTGATTTCATGTATCTCCCATAGTTTTAATAAACCGATGGCTTTATCAGTAAGGCTGGTGCCAGCTGCTAGTAAGACCTGCCCTTCGGAATTTAAGATATGTTCGGCGATGACATCTCCCTTTTTAAGTTCATTTATTTTGACTTTTAACATATTTATATATCCTCCTAAGTTAAAAAATCAGTAAGAGTGTCTGCTCTGTAGTTCTTTTTTCTAGAGTAAACTAATTCTATATAAAATCATATAACAAAATATAAGAATTGGCGAGAGAAAGTTCTAAAATCAAGCAAACTTTAATGTCTATGGATACTTTATAAAGGATGAAAAAGTAGAAAAATGCAGGAAAATGATGAAAAAAGTAGAAATACAAAAGAAATATGCATATGAGAGGATGTTTTTCTGCGTGTCAAGGTGGGAAGAATTATTTAACAATATTCAGCAGGATATAAAACTATTTGTGTTTGTCTTGGGAGTATTTTGCTTATTTCGTCTTGGGTTTATTATTGTATTAAATTCTTATATTAGCGAGGCTGCAACCTTTCAGGATATTGCTATGGCGCTTTATTATGGAATACGGATTAGTTTAAAAAGTACAGGTTTAGTGGTTGCAGCTTCTTTTATACTGTGTACCTTACTCAAGGTTTTTATGAAAGACGCAATAATAATCAATCTGCGTTATATTCTGGGCTGTACGTATATTAGCCTTCTTAGCTTATTATTTTATGCTAGGATTCCTTACTATGAACAATTTCATATGGGGTTTAATCAATTGTTGTTTAATACGTTTAATGATGATGTTCATGCACTGTTTTATACCTTGGTAGAGCAATATAAATTGCCTGTACGTTTGTTAATGACTGGAGTGACAGCACTAACATTATGCCGTTTATTGAAAGCATGGCTGAGAACAAAGACATACCATCTGCCCCGTTTTTCCAAGTGGTACGGCAATATTGCTTTTCGTACCTCGCTGCTAATCATTGCATATTATCTTGTTATCTTTATTCGCTTTGGAGGCAGCATGACCTATGCCTATAATATTGACTGGGAAAATTCGGGTGTCACTAAAGATGAATTTTTAAATGAAGCTATCTTAGATGATGTTCAAGCCTTATATCGGGCTTATACACTTCATGAGCGGGTAACGGCATCAACAGGGTTAGATTTGGACCCACAGAGGATGATAGAGTATGGGACATATGTGGCTGGTCATCCAGTAGACTCCCAAAAGGTAGACGATTTCTTGAAAAAAGAAGCTCAGGGAGGAACGATTCGAAAACCGCAGCATGTATTTTTGATCATTGGGGAAAGCTATGCCAATTGGCCGCTGCTGCCTCAGTATAAAGATCTGAACATTGCGAATGGCATGCGAAATATTATAGCGCAAGAGGATGCGGCCTATGTACCTGCCTTTCTGCCCAATGGCATGAGTACCATTTCAGGCATCATGGGCATTGTAACAGGTCTGGCAGAGGCGAATCTGTATCTTACATATTTGCCTGAGTCTTACAAGGAACCTTATTCTACATCTCTTGCTCCTCAAATGAAAAAACTTGGCTATAAGCCTCGATTCTGGTATGCGGGACCCACATCTTGGGAGCGAGTAAAGGACTTTACCTTGGCTCAAGGATTTGAGGAATTTTATGGCATGGGGGATATAGCAAGCCAGTCTGGCAATGTTTGGGGCTGTGACGATAAATATTTATTCCAGGCGGTTGCCTCTGGTGTAGATCATCCCACCCCGACTTTTGATGTGATTATGAATGTCTCTAATCATGCTCCTTATACAGTGGATTTAGAGAAAGAGGGATTTGACAGGGATAGTGTAATTAGTGGTTTACCTGATAATGTAAAAGAAGATCAGGAGCTTATAAAAAAACTAGGACATTTTTGGTATGCTGATAAGGTTATGGCTGAGTTTATTAAGGATATGCGCCGGCAGTACCCCGATAGTCTATTCATTATTGTTGGTGATCATGCAGACCGACTCAATATCCAATTGAATCCTAGCTTATATGAACGCTATGGGATTCCCTTCATTGTCTATGGAAAAGGAATTGATAAGAATGTGTTTTCTAAAGAAGTGGCAGGCAGTCATATTAATGTGTCACCCACTATTCTAGAATTACTGTCTCCTCCCGGTTTTGTTTATTATTCACTAGGTGAAAGTATGACTCGGGGGAATGGGATTGGTTTTAATTACGGGTTTTGGGTTACTCATAATTCTATAGGGAAAATTGGCAGCGATAGTAAAGAAAATATGGAGGGAATAAAAATGACCTCTGCTTTAGACGCAAATTTTATACAAAAAGATATCGATGCGAGAAGAGCCATGTCTTGGTGGCGCATTAAAAATGGAAAAAATATGAAGAGTACAGAGTAACATACAGGAATTAGCTAGGAGAATGTGGAATTAATATAAGTAAGCCAAGAATTGCAGAGAGGAAGAATATAAAATGACAAGATCCTTTACCTTATATCGTGATCAATTAAAAAAACTTTTAGTACAAGTGGAAAAAAATGTTGAGAAAAATCCATTGGCGACTGACGGGATCACGATTATGATTTCAGATAATGATCGTTGTTTAAAAGTATTTCAAAAAGTTGGTCATGATTGGATTTACTTGGATCAAGAAGAATTCTGTGAGTGGTATTAAAAATGAACCCTGCTCATTTCTTTATGGGCAGGGTTCAAAGGATAGGAGGAAGCTATGCTGAGTGGGACAGAGCGCAAAAATATTAAAGCAGGCAGCAGGGTGAAAATTGTACAAAAGCAGCATCAAGGCACCGGACAGCTGACAGAAGGTGTGGTTAAAGATCTGCTCACCAATAGTGCGATTCATCATCGAGGTATAAAAGTTCGTTTGGTAAATGGCATAGTAGGCAGAGTTCGAGAAGTGATTCAGTAGTTTGTACCAAGTGCCAAGGAAGGGGGAAAGCATGACGGATATAGTGGTTACTCAGTCAAGAAGAGACCGTAAAAATAAGCAATTGGCAATTAGCAGGAAAGCAGTATTTGGTGGTGTGAAATCAATATTATACATTGCAGCCTGGGCTTTCTTATTATATGTGTTGCAGCCTTTTATTACAGCAGCAGCCTGGTGGAAGGGGCATCAAATCATGATGGAGAATGCTTTTTCTTTAGCGGCAGTGAATACAATTTTTGTTGTAATGGAATATATCGTGATTTTTGGAATGAGTATTCTTTTTGCAATGCTCTCCTGGTCCGAATGGAATCATTGGCGTTTATCCCGTCCTGTACAAAGTAGTTTATTTGTAAGATTACTAAAATAAGTGAGGCAGGAGAAAGAAACTCCCGCCTCACTTATTTTAGTAACTCAATGAAGTGGTGTACTTTGATTAGGGGAAAATAGAGTAGAGTCGAAAGTTTAGGTTTAAGATTCTAGATAAATAGGTGTGAGATATGGAACAAACATATTCCTTACGGGAAAAAGTGAATCAATTTTTAATTATTTTATTACCGATTTTAGTAACACAAGTATGTATGTGTGCTATGACTTTTTTTGATACGATGATGTCGGGACGTGTCAGTCCCAATGATCTAGTTGGTGTTGCCATTGGATCTAGTATATGGATGCCTGTTTTTACAGGGCTAAATGGGATACTTTTTGGGAGCGCAAAGAAAAGAAAAGGTGCCCTTTGCGGTCATTCAAGCCGTATATTTAGCTATAGCAATATCCATTGTAGTTATAGTTTGCGGCTTTTATGTGATACATCCTATATTGGATAAAATGGAACTCAATGTTTTATCCTATCAAATTGCTCATGATTTTCTGGCAGCAATTTCTTTTGGGATTATTCCATTGTTTATTTCCACAGTTCTTCGCTGTTTTATTGATACCTTAGGTTATACACGGGTAACGATGCTAATTTCTATGGTAGCATTACCGATCAATATACTGCTTAATTATGTATTGGTTTTTGGTAATTTCGGTTTTCCCCAGTTGGGTGGTGTTGGAGCAGGATGGGCCTCTGCGATTACCTATTGGTGCATTGCCATTATTAGCGTGTGTGTTATTCAAAGCAGAGAACCTTTTAAATCCCATCAGATATTTAGCTCCTGGTATCGCTTTTCTTTAGCCGCCTGGAAAGAGCAGTTAAAGATTGGTATACCCATTGGTATCGCGATTTTTTGTGAAACGAGTATATTTGCAGTGATTACTTTGCTAATGAGTGAATTTAGTGAAGTTACAATTGCAGCCTATCAAGTAGCTATTAATGTGGCAGCCTTGATTTATATGATGCCACTCAGTATTTCGATGGCTTTAACAATAGTGGTAGGCTTTGAAGCAGGGGCTAAGCGGTATCAAGATGCTAAACAATATGGCTATCTGGGAATTGGAATTGCATTGCTTATGGCTGTAATGGCTGCCATCGTATTATATTTTGGCAACGAGCAGATATCCAGTTTATATACAGCAGATATGGATATTAGGCATCTTGCGGAGCAATTCTTGTTATATGCGATTTTCTTCCAATTATCAGATGCTATCGCAACGCCGGTCCAGGGCTGTTTAAGGGGCTATAAAGATGTTCGGGTTACATTTATTTTGGCAATGATTTCTTACTGGGTTCTTGGATTGCCCCTAGGGTATGTGTTATCTCATCATTCCGGGTTGGGAGCCTTTGGTTATTGGATCGGTTTGATTGTAGGTCTAGCCTTTGGTGCAACTTGTTTATCGGCAAGACTCATGAGAGTGCAGCGTAAATATGGGGATATACAAAATGTATAGTGTTCTGTAAAAAAATGAATCGAAACGCGAAGGCGCGAAGACTATGAAGCACACGAAGAGGTCTGCAATCTCCTTCGTGTGCTTCGTATTTCTTCGCGCCTTCGCGTTTCATAATGTTTTATTTATTATGTGCCGGTTTTACCAAGCTGCTGCAACAGAACCTTTAAAGTGTTCATTAATGAAGGTTTTTACTTCATCGGAGTGATAGGCTTTGATGAATTTTTGTACTGCTGGATTTTCTTTATCTTTAGAACGGACAGCAATAATATTCGCATAAGGGGAGTTGATATCTTCAATAGCAATTGCATCTTTAGTCGGTACTAATCCAGCGGTAATTGCGTAATTGGTGTTAATAGCGGCAACATCCATGTCAGCTAGGGAACGGGGGATTTGTGCTGCATCTAATTCTTTGATAACAATTTTTTTAGGATTCTCAATAATATCAGTAACAGCGGCTTTTAATCCGATTCCTGGTTTTAATTTAATAAGGCCAATTTTCTCTAGCAATAATAAAGCTCGTCCTCCATTGGTTGGATCGTTAGGAATGGCAACGATGGCTCCTGCTTGTAAATCCGCTATATTTTTCAACTTGCTTGAATAAATACCCATTGGAAAAATGACTGTGTTGCCCACTGAGACGATATCATAATTGCGGTCTTTAATAATATTGTCAAGGTAAGGTTTATGTTGAAAACTATTGACATCAATATCACCTTGGTTTAATGCTACATTCGGTTGAATATAATCATTAAATTCAACGACTTCGATTTTCAAGCCATCCTTTTCGGCAATTTTCTTTACTACGTCCATTACTTCAGCATGAGGGCCAGCTGTAACACCCACTTTTAATGTTTTCTGTTCTACTTTTGCAGTACTTTGCTGACCGCATCCAGTTGCTAAACCTAGAATAAAGAGAAGGGATAGGAAAAGGGAAATGGATTTTATTGATTTTTTCATTTAAATATGCCTCCTAAAAATATAATGTTTTATTTCAATTTTTGCAGTCTTTCGATTGCTGCTTCTAATGTTGCAAATTGTTTGCAGAAACAAAAACGGATAAAACGATGTTTGTCATTGGCATCGTCCTGATAAAAACTAGATCCCGGTACGACTGCAACCCCTATTTTTTCAGCTAAGTGACGGGCAAAGTCTACATCATTCTTCCAGCCAAAAGGTGCTATGTCTGCCATAATATAATAGGCTCCGGCCGGGCGAATGCAATTAAAGCCGATGGCAGTCAATTCCTTTAACATAAAATCGCGACGCTTGCTGTAAAAATCCCCTAACTTTTCATAATAAGTGGTAGGAAAATTTAGAGCCTGAGCTGCGGCTACTTGCAGGGGAGCGGCTGCTCCTACCGTCAAGAAGTCATGCATTTTACGTATAGAACGGCTGATTTCGCCGGAAGCAATCACATAACCAATGCGCCAGCCTGTTACGCTATAGGTTTTTGAAATGCTATTGATGGTTATGGTTCGTTCTGCCATGTCAGGCAAGGTAGCCAGAGGAATATGCTTTATTTCATCATAGATGATGTGTTCATAGATTTCGTCTGTAATTGCCAAGACATCATATTGAATACATAGTTTGGCAATTAGATCCAGCTCTTCACGATTAAAAACTTTACCAGTAGGGTTATTGGGAGTATTAATAATAATGGCCCTGGTACGTTCTGAAAATGCCGCCGTTAATTCTTCCTTGTTAAAGCTGAATTCTGGTGGATGCAGTTGGACGTATTTGGGGGTAGCACCACATAATACGGCATCAGGACCATAGTTTTCGTAAAAAGGCTGAAATATAATGACTTCATCCCCAGGATTAATAGTGGCCAAAAGGGTTGCTACCATGCCTTCTGTTGAACCGCAGCATACGGTGATTTGCGTTTCGGGGTCAATATCAATGTTATAGTCTCTTTTGTTTTTCAAAGCAATAGCATCTCTAAGTGACTTAGTCCCCCAGGTAATTGCATATTGATTGTGATCTTCTAAAATTGCTTTAACTGCGGCCTCTTTTATTTCATCTGATGCCGGAAAATCAGGAAAGCCTTGTGCAAGATTAATGGCTTTATGAGCGGCAGCAATACGAGACATTTCTCTAATAACAGATTCTGTAAAACGACCAGCTTTTTCCGAGGCATAATTACGCAGAGTTTGAGCTTGGTGTGAATTTTGATTCATAATATTGACTCCTTTGCATTTATAATAAAAAAATCTTCTTCATAAGATGAAGAAGATTCTATTTTCAAAAATGATCCTCATCTCCCAGGAAATTCCTGTTGGAATTGGCACCGTTCGCATTGCGCGGTGGTTGCCGTAGCTTCATCGGGCCAATCCCCTCGGCTAACTCTTGATGAATGTATGTAGTTGATGAAAGTAATAGTAGCATGAGTTTCTACCTGGTGTCAAGGAGAATTAAGAAAATCGTATCTCTCGTCAATTGACATGTAAACTTAACAAAAGTATAATGTGATAATATGAATAGAAGTCCATTGCAAAAATACTTATATTCATAATTAAGGAGGATTATCGTATGGGGCAGACAAAAACAAGTTTTCGATGGAAATTAGCAGGACTTATGTTTTTTATTAGTTTTATTTCTTACATGGATCGAGTCAATTTATCAGTAGCCACTCCCACTATTATGCAAGAATTAGGCTTTAGCAAAATGGATATGGGATTTATTCAGACGGCTTTTTTTGTTGGCTATGCTTTTATGCAAATACCAGGTGGAATCATGTCTGAATTTTGGGGACATCGGAGGGTTCTGGCACTAGCAGCTACTTGGTGGTCAGCTTTTACAGTATTAACAGGAGCGTGTAGTAACTTTACTTCCTTTGTTTTGGCGAGAAGTCTGTTTGGCATCGGAGAAGGTCCTATGGCACCTGCCTTTGGAAGATTTATTTACCGTTGGTTTAATAATAATGAAAAAGGGCGTGCTTCTTCATTTATGTTAAGCGGTGTATTTTTTGGACCGGTTATTGGTCCAACACTTACGATCGTATTAATGATGAATTTTGGCTGGCGTTCCGTATTTGTTATTTTTGGTGGAGTAGGTTTACTATTGGCAGGACTTTGGTATTATTTAGCCAAGGATACTCCCAAGGATAGTAAATTCACCAATGCTGCAGAGGCTGATTACATAGAAGAAGGTCTAATGGTAGATAGTGATAAAAAAGAACTGGCACCTTGGCGTGCTTTTTTGGGCTCTTCTCAGTTTTGGGCTATTGGGATTCAATATTTTATAACGGATTATATTATGTATGTATTTTTAGCTTGGTTGCCATTATACTTAATAGAGGCTCAAAATTTTTCTTTGCAGAAAATGGGGATTGCTGCTTCTTTTCCTTGGGCGGCATTATGTATAGTAACGGCTACATGCGGCTATATCAGTGATAAATTAGTCGCCTCCGGTGTGTCAAGGCATAAATCCCGCACTTTATTTGGCATTCTAGGACTCATTATCTGCTGTATAACTCTTTACCTGGGAGCAGTGGCAACTGTACCTTGGCTGAATGTACTATGGCTAACGATATCCTTAGGATCTCTTGGATTTACTTTTAATGCTTCATGGGCCGCCTGTCTGGATATTGGAGGTAAATTTGCTGGATCGATAACTGGCTGGATGAATTTCTGGGGGAATATGGGCGGCATTGCTGCTCCGGTTGCTACAGCATGGGTTGCAACGAATTATGGCTGGCAGGCAGCTATTCTCACAACTGCAGCTTCAGCCGTGATTGGCATTGTTGCATGGTTGGCTGTCAAGCCTGATAAGCCTTTAGTACTAAAGGAAAATAATAATCTTGAAAAGATTGCATAGGAGAGATGCTGGATGTTAAAAGAATTTTCATTTGGTTTTGGTGATAGTGAAATTAAAGTAGCTTTGCCGGAAGAACGCGTTGTAAATGTTGTGGAAGGTAAGCCAGCGAAAGCAGTTTTAGATGTAGAAGCTGCTGTTCGTGAGGTACTGAACAATCCAATTGGTACACTGCCTCTAAAAAATGTAATACAGCAAGGTGATAAAGTGGTCATCGTTGCTAGTGATATAACTCGTCAATGGGTGCGTCATGATTTGTTTTTACCTACTTTGCTGAATGAACTAAATAAATCTGGTATACCTGATGAAGATATTTCTCTTATTGTTGCACTTGGCGCCCATCGCCATCATACTCATGAGGAAAATGTACTGACTTTTGGTCAGGAAATTGTGAAACGTATAGTGATCCTGCAAAGTCATGCGCCAGAAACCGACGAATTTGTTTATGTGGGTCAAACTTCACGGGGAAAAGATGTTCAGATGAACAAGCACGTAGTTAATGCTGATAAAGTCATTTTAACAGGCGGCATTGTTCATCATTTAATGGCTGGCTTTGGTGGCGGACGTAAAGCCATCATGCCAGGGATCTCCTCTTATAGCACGATTCAGGAAAATCATAGTTTATGTCTTCATACAGTAATTGGACAGGGGGTAAGTCCAGAATGTACTGTTGGTAAATTGGAAAATAACCCTATGCATGCAGATATGCTGGAAATGGCAGAATTACTGAAACCAGCCTTTTTATTAAATGCAGTGTTTACACCGGAAGGTCAGTTTGCATCTTTTGTTGCCGGTCACTGGCATGAAGCTTGGCTCCAAGGCTGCAAAACAGCGAATGAGATATTTGGTGTTCCCATAAGCGGAAAAACTGATTTGGTCATTGCTTCTGCTGGAGGATTCCCGAAAGACATCAATCTGTATCAAGGCTCCAAAACCATTGGAAACTCCTTCATGGCGGTAAAATCTACAGGTGTAGTGATTTTACTGCTGGAATGCCGTGATATTATGGAGCCGCCTGATTTTAGCGGTTGGTTTAACTATGATTCGCTGTATGAGCGAGAATTGGCTTTACGAAAAGGTTTTACTGTTCCAGGATTCGTTGCATTAAAAATTGGATATATGGCAAAGGAAGTTCCTCACATTGTTGTTTCATTGCCTCAGAATAAAGAGTTCTTTGAAAAAGCAGGAATGCTGACTGCGGCCAGCTTGGATGAGGCAATCATTATAGCTGAAAAAATAATAAACAAGAAAGAATACACGATCACCGTCATGGCTCATGGCGCCAACACAGTACCAATCGAAAGTGTTTAATACGATAAAAATAATGTAACCGCAGAGGCGCAGAGAACACAGAGAGAGTTTTATTTCTCTGTGTTCTCTGCGCCTCTGCGGTTAAAAAAATCTTCGTGTTCTTCATAGTCCTTCGTATCTTCGCGGTTCAAATATTTTCTTTTTTAAAAGCTTTAGTATAGCAGCAGGATTGTTGCTGCCAATAGGGAAGAGATAAAGTAATGGTTTATTATCCCTTACGTATTAGTCTGAACTACAGCAAGAGCAGATTCAATTGATTATGAGGAGGGTTTTTGTATGGAATATCGTATTGAGAAGGATTCAATGGGGGAAATACGTGTACCAAAGGATAAGTTGTGGGGAGCCCAAACCCAGCGCAGTTTTGAAAATTTTCGTATTGGCATAGAAAAGATTCCTTATGAATTAGTTGGTGTATTTGCTACTTTGAAGAAAGCGGCCGCCATAGTAAATCATAGGCTGAATCTATTGGATGAAGAGCGAACTCACGCTATTGTGGCAGCTTGCGATGAAGTGCTGGCAGGAAAATTGGATGGAAATTTCCCTTTGTCTGTATGGCAGACAGGCAGTGGTACACAGTTTAATATGAATATGAATGAAGTTATTGCTCATCGGGCAAATCAATTATTAACGGAAAATGGGAAAGCAGTGGTTGTTCATCCCAATGATCACGTAAATAAATCACAAAGTTCTAATGATATTTTCCCTGCCGCCATTCACGTTGCTGGTGTTAGTTTAGTGATTGATAAATTGCTGCCGGCGATTGCAGCATTAAAACAAACCTTACAGCAAAAGTCCGAGGAATATAATCATATCATTAAAATTGGCCGAACCCATCTGATGGATGCAACTCCCCTTACTTTTGGGCAAGAGATAAGCGGCTGGGTACGGATGCTCGAAAGAAATGAAGAAATGCTGACTATTGGTATTAATTTCATGCGCGATTTGGCAATGGGAGGAACTGCTGTCGGTACAGGTATTAATTCTCCAGTCGGGTTTGGTGAATTAATTGCTGCAGAAATCACTAAGCTAACAGAAAAGCAGTTTCATACTGCACCAAATAAATTTCATGCTTTGACGAGTAAGGATGAAGTCGTGGCAGTTCATGGCATCATCAAAGCCTTAGCGGCAGACTTGATGAAAATTGCCAATGATGTTCGCTGGCTGGCAAGTGGCCCACGCTGCGGTATAGGTGAGATTAAAATACCTGAGAATGAGCCGGGGAGCTCTATCATGCCAGCAAAAGTAAATCCTACTCAATCAGAGGCTTTGACCATGGTTGTAGCGCAAGTATTTGGCAATGATACAACGATTTCGTTTGCTGCGAGTCAAGGGAATTTTCAATTGAATGTATTTATGCCTGTACTTGTGTATAATTTACTGCAATCTATTAACTTATTAGCTGATGGGATACATTCCTTTAACGAAAATTGTGCCATTGGCATACAGCCAAGGGAGGATGTGATTGATTTTTATTTACACCAATCATTAATTCTCATCACTGGTTTAGTACCCCTTGTGGGCTATGATAAAGCAGCACAGATTGCAAAAAGAGCTGCAAAAGAAGGTATTACGCTGAAAGAATCTGCTTTGGCTACTGGAGAAGTCAGTGCAGAACAATATGATTTATATATGAATCCAGCTATTTTAGTCAAACCAAGGTAGAAAATGAATAAAAGAATAGAATAAGAGTTGACATGACAAACTAGATTAGTCTATACTTATAAAAATAACAAGATAAATAAAGATAAGATAGAGGCGCGGTATATTAAGAATATGTATCTGGAGTTGCCAGCGATGAAAGATGCAAAAAGGAATATCCGCCGAAGTAGAAGGGTTTGGCAAGACCCGTTTATTGGTTTTGTATTGAATAAGTGCAAGACTGTCATCCAAGTTGGATGGAGTGCTATCTGCATTGCTGGTTGTGAGATCATTTGAATTCTTATGGCGGTTTGCGGAATAGTTTTCCGCAGACCGCTTTTACTTTTTACTAGAGGCTTGCTTCATAACGAATGAGGAGAAGCTTTAGAATCTATAATAACAATTCAGGAGGTACAACATTACTATGGCAGAAAAAACATTACCATTTACTAAGCTTGAGCTTGAGGAAATTATTGCGCATTATCCGACTCCTTTTCATATTTATGATGAGCAGGCGATTCGGAATAATGTCCGCAAATTATTAGCGGCTTTCTCCTGGGCACCAGGATTTAAAGAGTATTTTGCTGTAAAGGCTACTCCTAATCCACATATCTTAAAAATACTGCAGGAAGAAGGCGTTGGTGCTGATTGCAGTTCTTTACCCGAACTCATTTTATCCAAACAATCTGGAATTGTGGGAGAAGACATTATGTTTTCGTCTAATGATACTCCTGCCGAAGAGTATCAGGCAGCCAAAGACTTAGGAGCTATTATTAATCTTGATGATATTAGCCATATTGAATATTTAGAAAAACATGTAGGCTTACCTGAATTAGTTTCCTTTCGCTATAATCCAGGTCCTTTGCTGGAAGGCGGCAACGATATTATCGGTTATCCGGAAGAAGCCAAATATGGCTTAACCAGAAAACAAATTTTTGAGGCATATAAGATCATCCAAAGTAAAGGAGTAAAACGCTTTGCTTTGCATACTATGGTAATTTCTAACGAGTTAAATCCTGACAGTTTTGTGGCTACGGCAGCAATGATGTTTGATTTGGTCGTTGAAGTGTATCAAAAACTAGGGATTCGCATTGAGATGATTGATTTGGGTGGCGGGATTGGCATTCCGTATCGCCCTGAGCAGCAGGCTGTAGATCTGGATGCTGTCAGTCAAGGTGTACGTAAAGTCTATGAAGAAAAGATTGTGGCTAATGGACTGCATCCTTTAAAAATCACCATGGAATGTGGCAGAATGGTTACAGGTCCTTATGGATATCTGGTTTCTACTGTGCTCCATAAAAAAGAGATTTATAAAAACTATGTAGGACTTGATGCATGTATGGCAAACTTGATGCGTCCTGGTTTGTATGGTTCCTATCATCATATTACGGTTGCAGGAAAAGAAACTCTGCCTCTTGATCATGTGTATGATGTGACGGGTTCTTTATGTGAGAATAATGATAAATTTGCCATTGACCGCAACTTGCCGCGTATTGACATTGGTGACATTATTGTGATGCATGATGCAGGTGCTCATGGACATGCAATGGGTTTTAATTATAATGGTAAATTACGTTCTGCTGAATTGCTGTTAACAGCTGAGGGAGCAGTTAAGATGATTCGCCGTGCAGAAACAATTGAAGATTACTTTACGACTTTGGATTTTGAAAAATGTGAAATGAATTTGGCTGCGGCAACTAAAAAATAAAGAATGATGTTTAGAGCAGACAGGTATACCTGTCTGTTCTTTATTTTAGGATAAGAATTTATAAGTTTAAGGGAACGTTGAACACAGAGTTTTTTAACCCTATCTATCTTTTCTCAGTGTTCTCTGCGCCTCTGTGGTTCGGTTTACTTTCTATGTTTTAAAGGACACGTAGCGTTTTTCTTCTTTCTAAAAAGTATATAGAGAGAATAGAGTTAGTTAGCAGGATATTTTGAAAGAATAAGGAAATATATAGTGAGAAAGAAGTCTGAATGTTAAGATATTTATTGTGAATATTACCTAATACCTTGTCAGCTTTAAAACGGTAGGATAATGGCTGACAAGGTACTAGTATCTGGAGGGGGATTATGGTTGATAATTGCCTGTTAAAAGAGAGAATCTTAGTGATTAACCCTGGAGCAACTTCTACAAAATTTGCTGTATATGATGGAGAAACGCTGCTTATCAAAAGGACTGTGGAACATTTTGCTGCCGACACCAGTCCATTTGTGAAATTGTTAGATCAGTATGAGTATCGTTTACGAATTATTTTAGAACAATTAGCAGTAGAACAGATTGACCTTTCTACATTTAATGCAGTTGCAGCCCGTGGGGGGATATTAAAGCCTCTTAAAGGCGGAACCTATGAAATTACGCAAGAGATGGTGAATGATTTAAGAGAAGCTAAAAGAGGTGAACATGCTTCTAATTTAGGGGCTGTCATGGCTTATGGGTTAGCCGAATTTTTAAAAATTCCTTCCTATATTGTAGATCCTGTTTCTGTGGATGAGATGGAACCTGTGGCAAGGATATCCGGTCTGCCTGATTTGCCAAGGATTAGCTTGTCTCATGCATTAAATACGAAGGCTGTAGCTCGTAAAGTAGCAAAGCAGCTTGGGAAAAAATATGAAGAGATGAATCTGATTGTGGCTCATTTAGGGACAGGAATTTCTGTAACACCTCACAAGCTGGGAAGAATGATTGACGTCAATAATCCGAAAGAGGAGGGACCTCTTTCTCCTGATCGTTGTGGGGGGCTGCCGGTAGGACAGTTTTTAAGACTTGCTTTTTCTGGTACTTACACCTTTGATGAATTAAAAGAGATACTCAATCATAAAGGTGGAATGTATGCTTATCTTGGTACTGCCGATATTCGGGAAGCTTTTTCTATGGCCGCTCATGGAAATGAGGAGGCTAGCTTGGTATTGGAAGCTCTTTCCTACCAAGTAGCAAAAGAAATTGGGGGAATGGCTACTGTATTGTCAGGTCAAGTGGAGTGTATTATTCTAACTGGGGGAATTGCTCATTCAGAACCTATTGTTAACGCTATTAAAAGCCGAGTGCAGTTTATTGCTCCTATAATTGTAATACCAGGGGAAGAAGAGTTAGAAGCATTGGCATTTGGAACTTTAAGAGTAATTCGAGGCGAAGAAGAAGCGCAGATGTATTCAGTATAAAAGGAATAAACAGTTCTGATATTGGCAGATCTTTTAGGAGGTTGTCTTTTGTATTCTAATTATCATGAAATCATAGCTGAAATCAAAAATCGTTCTTTAATCAGGATTAGTGTTGCTGTAGCACAGGATAAAGGAGTCTTGGCAGCTGTCAAACTGGCTCAAGAGGCAGGGATTGCTGAGGCTGTTTTAGTAGGAGATACTGCTCTTATTGAGCCTTTAATGAAAGAGGTTGGTTTATCTGCTGACACGCCAATTTTGCATGAGGCAAACACTGGCAAGGCAGTAGTGCAAGCTGTTTCTTTAGTAAAGAACGGTCAAGCTCAAGTGCTGATGAAGGGATTAGTAAATAGCAGTGACTTTTTACGAGCAGTATTGCATAAAGGGGAAGGGCTTCGTACTGGAAGGCTATTAAGTCATTTAGGTGCTTTTGAGATTCCAGGTCAGAAAAAACTTTTATTTATTACTGATGGAGGTATGAATATTGCTCCTACCTTATTTGAAAAGAAGCAGATCTTGGTGAATGCAATATTGGCACTGCATGGAATGGGAATCATGGTTCCTAATGTAGCATTGCTTACAGCCAATGAAATAGTTAATGAAAAAATGCCTGCTACTTTAGATGCTAAGATTTTAGTAGAGATGAGAAGCAATGGGGATTTACCTGCTAGTCTGATAGAAGGACCGATTGCCCTTGATGTGGCAGTAAGTCAAAAAGCAGCGCAGCACAAAGGGATTGACAGCAAAATAGCAGGCAATGTTGATCTAATTATGGTACCTAATATTGAGACTGGCAATGCCTTAGGAAAGTCTCTGATTTATTTTGCTAAAAGTAAAATGGCAGGTATTGTCCTAGGGGCAACACACCCCATCGTCATGACTTCACGATCCGAGGCACCAGAGGGAAAGATGAATTCCATTGCCTTGGCTTGTTTAGTCAAGCCATTAGGGTAGAATGGGAAAGAACGATAGAAAATAGAGGGAGTCCTTGATGTATACAAGGATTCCCTCTATTTTCTATCGTTAGATATAGGATGTGTTTACAATGGAAAGATGAGGATTTTCTGCCAGGTTAATCTCGATAGGCGGGGAATAGGCGGTTCCATCAGGATAGGCAATAAGACGAATTATCGGATGTCGAGGGGTATTCTCTAATAAAGAGACTACAATAGCCTTTTCTCCTGTATTTAGCAGGACCTCCATTCCTGGAAAATACAAGGCCATTTTAGATAAGAATATTTTGCCGAAATGCTCGTCAAAAGCAGTTCCTAAACCAGAGCGAATAATATCATATGCCTCTTCCAAATTCATAGCTTTACGGTATGGACGGCACCCTGTAATCGCTTCATACACGTCGGTAATTGCCAATAAACGAGCATAATTTAGAATTTCTTCGCCCTGGAGTCCTCGCGGGTATCCAGTGCCATCTATTTTTTCGTGATGCTGCCATGCCATGTGAGCAACAAGGCTTGACAGCTCCCAGCGTTTTTTCACCAATAAATTAAATCCAGATTGTGGATGCTGCTTAATGATGCCAAATTCTTTTTCTGTTAAGCGATCCGGTTTATTGATGATTTTTTTATCGACGTTCAATTTACCGACATCGTGAAGCAGGGCACCACAGGTGATTTCTTTGATTTGAGGAATGGAAAAACTACAAGAATAAGCCAATAGAGCAGCATAAATAGCACAATTTAAGGAGTGATCTAAGGTGTAGTCATCATGAGTTGCAATTCCAGTTAATTGGATGCTTATAGCAGGTTGAATAATTAATTCTTCAACGATATCAGAAGCAATAGAACTGATATCGTCTATGGCAAAGGCTTCTTTATTATGAATTTTTTCCATAGTGGAACTTAATATAGAGAAGGCTCGCTGCTGAGTTTCTACAGATAAATATTCTGGAATCGCTATATCTTCATATCTTTCGTCGTGAATAAAGAGAGTTTTTACTTTCAACCTTCGTAACTTGTGAAGGTAGACTTCCGTTAGCCTGACTCCTGAAGCAAGCAGGATATGTCCTTTTCTGCTGTAAAGGTTTCGTGCTAATATCATACCAGGGTGTACTTCCGTTAACCTAATCTGTCGCAAAATGAAAGCTCCTTTATTTTCAAAAAAATCAGCAATACATGCCTGTTAGTATATACGATGAAGAGAAATCACACAAAAAAACTTAACCGCAGATATGAGGCAGTTAAGCTTTTCATCATATGCAGCGTGGCGATCATAGATTGTAAATCCTTAGACCCTATAGCTTTGCGTCCTTACCTTTCAGTAAGTTTGCCAATATATAATTTAAGAAAATAAGAATAATTATAGTATTAAAGCAAAATGATACCATATAAAAAGGGCGAATTATGTCATATTTTGAAGAAAAATAAAAAATAATTTATAGAGAAGGGTTTATGTAGAGATTGGTATATTTTTTACGATATTTTCATAGAAATAAATAGTGGGTTTCTAACGTATGGGAGGCGGCTGTTATGCTATCACCCAGTTTGGAAGATTATTTAGAAGAATTATATCGCTTTTCTTTATATAATGATATTGTTCGGGTTACCGATATAAGCCGAAAATTGAATGTATCGCTGCCCTCTGTAAGTAAAGCGTTACGTAAATTAAAAGCTGGACAATATATAGATTATCAACGCTACGGCATTATTGATCTAACAGATAAAGGGAAAAAAACCGGAAATTTCTTAGTCGAGAGAAATAAGATATTGCAGGAATTTCTCACTTTGATTTGCGCTGATTGTGATATAGCAGCAGAGGCAGAAGCTATGGAGCATTATCTTTCCAAAGAAACGATCAAATCGATTCAATTGCTTGTAAAATTTATGCAAGATCATACGGAATGTTATACAATTTTTTTGGAGCACGTAATGAATCAAGAAAAGAAGGAAGAAAAATGATGTACAATATCCCTATTCTTAGCAAATTTGAGAATAGGGATATTTTTTTATGACAGCCCTATTATCTTATTTCAAGTTAGCATAGATCATTTTTTTTTCTTTGCGGACAAGAGTCATGAACGCTTTCATGGAATCATTAAGCCACTTATTTTTATGATACACCAAAAAAGCATTCATCTGAACTTCTGTTCCTCTCCAAGGAAGAACGACAAGCTCTCCTGCTTGTATTTCTTTTTGCACAGAGATTAAAGGGAGAAGGGTTATGCCTGAATTATGTATTACCAGCTGTTTAATTACCTCTATTTGGCCTATTTCCAGGACTGCTTTTAAGCGTATACCCGCATGTTCTAAATCCTTTTCTAGTGCAAGCCGATAATGACTGCCTGATTCAACAAGGACGAGCGTCTGATCTCTAAGGTGCTTAGGTTCTACTTCTTCCAGCTTAGTAAGAACATGGGAAGGGGAAGAAAGAAGAGCAATTGGTTCAGGCCATAATAAGGCGTAAGTTAATTCAGGATCGGAAAAGGAGGGTTCAAGAAAAAAAGCTAGATCAAGTATATTTTTTCGCAGCAAAGCACGAAAATCACTACTGATGCCCACTTTGATATTCAATTCTACAGTGGGATAGAGTAAATTAAACTCTTTGATTAATGCTGTCATTCGAAATACACATAGAGATTCTGACATTCCTATGGTTAAAGGACCAGAGGGAATATGAGATTTATGCAGAGCACTCTTAGATTCACATTCCAGCCTTACAATTTTGTCAGCATAATCATAGAATTCCTGGCCGTGTTTTGTCAATGTGATTTGTTGACCTAGCCTTTCAAGTAATATTAGATTCAATTCTTTTTCTAGTAATTGAATATGAGTCGTTACGGTAGAGGGAGTGTAGCCTAAAAAATGAGCGGCTTTCGTGAAAGTACCTAATTTGGCTATTGTTAGGAAAGTCTTAAGCTGACGAAGTTCCATATTGTTATCACCTTCAATAAAATCGAATGGCCCTGTTCAATCTTTTCAATTTATCCTTGGCTATTTCAATGATAGTATAAGAACCAGGAATATTCAACAAGCAAAATATATGGCACAGTTGAATTCTTCATCGCAAGAGTCTTTTTCAAAGTTATATTCTGAATATTACCGCAATTCATTGACGTTGAAGGGGGGAAGAGGGGGAGTTAATAATAAATACAAAATATTGCAAAGGGCACGGAATTTGCATGGAATTTTACTCCAATATAATAATAGGAGGCACAATGAATGTCAAAAAAATATAATCCTTTTCAAAATATGCTTGATGTTCTAGATGATGCAGCAAAAAGACTTGGTTTATCTGAAAATGACTACGTTACATTGCGGCATTCTGAAAGAGAATTAGTAGTATCGGTTCCAGTGGTTATGGATGATGGACATACGGAAATATTTACTGGGTATCGGGTTCAGCATAACAGTACCAGGGGACCTTGTAAAGGAGGCATTCGATTCCATCCCAAAGCGGATCTAGATGAGGTAAAAGCATTGGCTGCTTGGATGACATGGAAATGCGCAGTAGTAAATATCCCCTATGGTGGGGCAAAAGGCGGCATAAAATGCAATCCTACCAAAATGAGTGAAGCGGAACTAAAACGAATGGCAAGACGTTATACAGCAATGATTTTACCCATTATAGGACCCGAGCGGGATATACCTGCACCTGATGTCAACACGGACGGAAAAGTGATGGCCTGGATTATGGATACCTTTAGTATGTTAAAAGGTTACGCAGTACCAGGGATTGTAACAGGTAAGCCTGTTGAAATTGGCGGTTCATTAGGAAGAAAAGAAGCGACAGGACGAGGTGTCATGTTGACATTATTAAACTTTTTAGAGAAGATAGGCTTTAAAAAGGAAAGCATGACAGTCGCAGTGCAAGGGTTTGGGAACGTGGGAAGTATAGCTGCAAAGCTTTTACAGGAGGAAGGATTAAAAGTAGTGGCAATTAGTGATTCTTCCTGCGCTCTTTATAAAAAAGAAGGAATTAATGTAGGAGCTGCCATTGCATATTCGGAAAGAAATAATCGCCTGCTGGCAGGGTATAAAGAAGCTGGTATGGAACTGATTTCTAATGAAAAATTATTGGCTTTAGACGTGGATGTACTGGTACCGGCAGCACTGGAAAATCAAATAAAAGAAGAAAATGTTGCAACCATACAAGCACGGATTATTATTGAAGCTGCGAATGGTCCGATTACAACCTATGCGGATGAAATTCTTCACAAAAAGGGTATTGTTGTGATTCCAGATATTTTAGCAAATGCGGGAGGTGTTGTGGTTTCCTATTTTGAATGGGTACAAAATGCACAATCTTTTATGTGGGATGAAAGTTATATTAATAATAACTTAGAGAAGGTTATGAAAAAGGCTTTTGAAGAAGTTTGGCAAGTTCACATTGAGAAAGGAGTATCAATACGAATCGCAGCCTATATGGTGGCACTTAGCCGGGTGGTTAACGCGAAGAAACTTCGAGGAATATTTCCATAAACACTGCAGCAAAGAAAAACGTATACTGTATAATCTTATAAATTTGTTTGACAGAAGGACTTTTATATGCTAATTTAAGTAATAAGTTACAAAAAGCACAATCTAATAAAAAAGAAGTAGGTGCCCGTAAGGGCTTAATAGGGAAGTCCGGTTAAAAGCCGGCGCGGTCCCGCCACTGTATTGGTGAGCAACCTCAAGATATGCCACTGGGATGAATTTCCTGGGAAGGTTTGAGTGCGCGATGATCCAGAGCCAGGAGAACTGCCTATTTGACAATCACCGTTTGACCTGCGAGGAAACAGGGAGGGGATTATTTGAGCCGTCTATGTTATAGGCTTTTTCAGCTTGCCTTTCTGCTGAAAATAGTTATAGATAATGGATTTCTCTTATAATCATCTCTCTGCCACGTGGCTGAGGTGATAATAAGAGAAATCCATTTTTTATTTAAGAATCAGAATTTTAAGTTTAGGGGAAAGTTCAATACGGAGTTAGCAGAGAGCACAGCAGTTTTTAACTAAGAGTAAGTTAGGATTCATTGTGTTTTTAAAAGGTTTTTGGCGGCATAAGTAGTCATTGATGCTAACAAGCAGGACCTTGAATTGTCGGTGAAGGTAGAAGGGAGGATGGATCTATGACCTCAAATATGTGTCAAATCGGTAGTGAAAAGATGGCTGCTGATCTAAGTTCTGTACAGGAACTGTCGAAAGAATTGGAAGCCATTATCAGCTCTTCTTATGATGGGATGTTTATTACCGATGGCAAGGGGATTGTTTTGCGGGTAAATGAAGCTTATGAGCGCATTACAGGCATTCAGGCTTGTGAAATACTAGGCAGAAATATGAGACATTTAATTTCAGAAGGGTATTATGATGAATCAGTGACGTTGCTAGTCATAGAAAAGCGTACAACAATTACGATTAATCAAATCGTAAAGGGTGACCATAAAATATTAGTTACCGGAAATCCCATATTTGATGAACAAGGTGAGCTGTTTCGTGTCGTAACCAATGTACGTGATATTACCGAATTGTACGATTTGCAAAATGAACTTATCCAAACGCAAGAACAGACTTTAAAGTATAAAGCAGAGTTATTTCATCTGCGGGCATTGCAAATTCAAGATAAAGATCTCATTTACCGCAGCAGTAAGATGATGCAGATTATTGAATTAGCAATAAAAGTGTCTGGAGTGGATTCCACGGTTTTAATTCATGGTGAATCAGGGACTGGCAAAGAAGTGATTGCAAAGTGTATTCACAAATATGGCAAAGGAGCCGATCGGCCTTTCATTCAAATCAATTGTGCAGCCATTCCGGAACAACTTTTAGAATCAGAGCTGTTTGGTTATGAGGAGGGGGCTTTTACCGGAGCGAAAAAAGAAGGAAAAGTAGGACTATTTGAGTTGGCACAAAACGGTACCTTATTTTTAGATGAAATTGGAGATCTGCCATTATTGCTGCAGATTAAACTGCTTAGAGCTATACAAGAAAAAAGTTTTATGCGGGTGGGGGGAACGAAAATCATTTCCATAAATGCGAGAATCATTGCTGCCACCCATAGAAACCTTATTCAGATGATCAAAGATATGACTTTTCGTGAAGATTTGTATTATCGATTGGCAGTAGTACCCATTCATTTACCACCGCTCCGGGAGCGTAAAGAAGATATCCCATTATTAATTATGCACTTTATGAAGAAGTTTAATCAACGTTTTCAATATAACAAAAAAATAGCATCACCAGTGATCTGTAAACTAGCTGATTACTCCTGGCCAGGTAATGTACGTGAATTGGAAAATGTCATTGAACGCATGATTGTGATGGCACCTCATGAGGAAATTACAATGGATTTATTGCCGGAATCTATTTTGCATAGAACTTTTTTACCCAAACAAGGAACCAAGCTAAAGGACGCAGTAGCGCAAACGGAAGTCTATGTATTAAATCAAGCCTACAAAGAATATGGCTGCTGGCAGAAAGTATCTGATGTATTGGGCATGAATCGAGCAACCATATTTCGTAAAGTTGCGAAATATGGTATAGGCAAAAAATAAGTCGCAATTTAAAGAGTGGTGCAAAATTGTATAAACCCCATTCATACCATAGGGCAAGCTGCTCATGATACGAAGAACTGTTGCAGGATTGAGAGTTCGATCAAAACTTTAAAGCAAGCATCGAAGTAAGAGAAACACAGAATTTAACGAAAAATATTCTTTGGCATAATAATTGCATTGGTTAAGGTGGAGGGAGAAAAGTCGGAAAAAAGAGGTGTTTATATGAGAAAAACTACAGTAGAAGAAAAGATTCGACCAATATTAGATGCGTATCGTGTCAATGTAGAATTAGTGGAAGTGACTCGAGATAAATTTCTCAAAGTAAGAGTCACAGGAACCTGCGTTACATGTCATGGTGCCCAGCAAAGAATTGTGGAAATGATGGAAGAAGCTTATAAAGAAGTCGTATGTCCGGATATAAAAGGAGTCATATTGGTGCAGCCCACCAATAATCATTCGATGGGACAATTGCTGAACTTTACTCGCAAAGATGCGACGAAACGTTGCCGATATGCAGTGTCAACTAGATGAAATGATGAGTAGTATTCTTTATTTCTCTGAAAAAAATAATATATTTTGTGCTTAGCACAAGGAAGGACTGATAAGTATTATGTTTACTTTTACTGAAGAACAAGAAATGCTGCGAAAAGTAATTCGGGAGTTTGTTGAGGCGGAGGTAGCACCAAAGGCTCAGGAATGGGATGAAGCAAATCATTGTCCTGTTGAACTTTTTCCAATGCTAGGTGAGATGGGGATTGTAGGAACATTTGTACCGGAAGAATACGGTGGAGCAGGATTGGGGTTTGTGGAAAGAAGTATCTGTCTGGAAGAGCTGGCCAGGCATTCTGCAGGCCTGGCAATTACAGTCATGGCACATCAGCTTTGTATGGGAGGAATATTGAATTTTGGTTCAGAGGAACAAAAGAAAAAGTATTTGCCTGACTTAGCAACTGGGAAGAAAATCGGATCTTTATCTTTAACAGAGGCTACTGGAGGCTCTAACTTCATGGGGCAAAAATCAACTGGTGAATATAAAGACTGGCAATGGGTAATCAATGGCAGAAAATGTTTTATCACGAATTCTCATTTGGCAGATGTTGATCTTTGGACTGTCATTACCGGTCAAAATGAAAAGGGTAAACCCATCATGACTGCATTTATTATTGATAAAGATACTCCAGGTCACACTGCCGGCCGTACAGAGCATAAGTTAGGGTTATGTTCTTCCAACACCGGCGATGTCAGTTGTGTGAATGTGAAACTTTCACCGCAGCAGATGCTCAGTCAGGAAGGCGATGGTCCGAAAATTGCATTATCAACGATACAGGAAGTAGGGCGTGCTGGCATGAGTGCCATATGCCTTGGAATATTGCGGGGCTGCCTGGAAGAGTCCGTCAAATTTTCCAATGAACGTATCATTTATGGCAAGCCATTAAATAAACTCATGAACATTCAGTTTACAATTGCAGAAAATAAATTGGATTATGAATCAGCAAAATTGCTGACATATCGGGCGGCGTCCATGAAAGATAAGGGACTGCCCTGCGCATGTGAATTTGCTCTTGCAAAATATGCTGGTAACGAAGGGGCAATTCGGGCGGCTAAACGAACCATTGACATGATGGGCGGCTATGGTGTGATCAATGAATACCCAATCGGCAGATTCCTACGTGACACCTTAGCTGGTTCCACTGCTGGCGGTACTTCCGATATTTTAAAGGTGGTCATTGCTGCAGAAACGCTTAAAGGATAAAATGCACTAACTGACAGGAGGGAAATTTATGGCATTAAATATAGCAGTATGCATTAAGTCAGTACCAGATCCAAAATGGTATGAAAAAATTACGATTGATACCAAGACAAAAACAATTACAAGAAAAGGTATCCCCAGCATTATTAATCCTGTGGACAAGAATGCTTTGGAAGCAGCACTAAAGCTAAAAGAACAATATGGCGGCAAAGTCACAGTATTGTGTATGGCGCCTCCCGGGGCCAAAAATGAGCTTTACGAAGCAATGGCCATGGGAGCTGATGAAGCAGCATTACTATCTGATCTGGCCTTTGCGGGTGCTGATACCCTTGCTACCTCCTATACCCTTGCCCAAGGATTAAACAAATTAGGGAAATTTGATTTGGTTCTTACTGGTACCGAGAGTGCAGATGGAGCTACTGCTCAGGTACCGGCTCAGCTCGCCGAATGGCTGAACATACCTCATCTCTGGAATGTGAAAGAGTTTGTACTGGCAACAGAGCAGGAAATCCATGCAAAAGTAAAAATGGATGATGCAGTGGGGGAATATGTAATACAGCTGCCTGCTTTACTGGCGGTTTCAAGAGAAATAAATAAACCTCGCTATACCACTGCTATGGGCGTAATGAAAGCGAGAAAAAAGACGCTGACAAACTTGAGTAAACATGATTTAGATGTCAATGAAAGCCTGATTGGTCAGGTAGGTTCTCCTACTTGGTCTGGAGATATTTCTATTCCTTCTCTAGCCCGTAAGGGGCAAGAGCTAATAGGGACACCAGAAGAAATAGTAACACAGCTAATTGCCAAGCTGCGAGCTGCTGGTATAAGAGAAGGGAGGGGGATGGTAAATGACGCATCAGGGAATTTGGGTAGTGGCAGAACAGACGGTTAGCGGCATCAGCAGAGTTAGTTTTGAACTACTAGCTAAAGCTAGAGAATTAAAAGAACAGGGAAGAGTGCAAGCTCCTGTAACTGCCGTTCTTCTTGGCGAAAACCTGGATGATTATTATAGTGCCAAACTGATGGAAGCAGGTGCCGAAACGATTATTCTTGTTGATCATCCAGCTTTGCGATATTTCCAAAATGAGACCTACGCCGCAGTACTAAAAGCCTTGGCAGAAGAAAGACAGCCCAGCATCATTTTAATGGGGGCAACGGCTGCGGGCTCTGATTTTGCTCCGACCCTCGGAGCAAAGTTACGCACAGGAGTATCTGCTCATTGCGTTGATATGCGTCTAAATGAAGAAGGGCATCTTGTAGCTGTTGTTCCGGCTTTTGGCGGAAAAGTTTTAGGAGATATTCTCTGCACTAATTTTCGACCGCAAATTGCGACTGTCAGACCTGGTATTTTAGGTAAGGTCATCTGCTTTATGCATAAGCAATGCCCTGTAGAAAGATTTGACATAACAGATATCCTTGCTCAAGATCAAGGCCGTGTCAAAGCTCTTGGCATTACCTATGAGGAAATGAAAGGGGTACCATTGGAAGAGGCTGAGCTTGTGGTGGCAGGTGGGTTTGGCATAGAAAGTAAGGAAATCTGGCAGCAACTCGAAACTCTTGCGGCAGTACTGGGGGGAGCTGTAGGTTGTACCCGGCCGCCACTTGATGAAGGGTGGGCTAAGGAAAGCCAAATGATTGGTACCAGTGGAAAATCAGTACGTCCGAAAATCTACATTGGTGTGGGTATCTCCGGCGCGACCCACCATATTTGTGGAATGAAGGATGCAGGACTCGTAATTAGTATCAATAAAGATGAGAAGTCACCGATATTTGATGTTTCCGATATTCGTATCACCGCTGATGCGGCAGCAATTCTTCCACTGCTTATTGAAGGATTGCAAAAAAATGAAGATGATGTAATCTGCTGATCCATCCGTTTGTATCCATCATGTTGCCTGTAGTTTCCCGATTGGGTATTACAGGTAACATGGAATTTCTAACGATGCAATTTTAAAAAGACAGTTCAAGCATGCCGATGAAAATAAGCTGGATGTTGTTCTACAATCATTGGCAAAATCTTCAGCAAATAGTCGGCTGCTATCCGATAGAACCTGATATTAGCAGGACGTTAAATAATCAGATGCTCATTACGTAAAGGAGGAATTTTTATGACAGAACAAATATTGCTGCAGAAGATTGTTAGTCAAGCACAGAAAGCCCAAAAAGAAATGGAAAAGTATAGTCAGGTAGAGGTGGATCGATTTGTCAAAGCCATTGGCAAGGTCATTTATGATAATGCAGAGCTTTTAGCCAAAGAGGCTATAGAAGAAACCGGTATGGGTGTGTATGAAGATAAAGTAGCTAAGAACAAAGGGAAATCCAAGATGATCTGGCTGAGTCTGAAAGATCAGAAATCCGTTGGGATTATAAAAGAAGAACGAGCTAAAGGGCTGCTTTATGTAGCAAAACCGAAAGGTGTTATTGCCGCCATTACTCCAACGACCAATCCGGTAGTCACGCCCATGTGCAATGCCATGTTTGCATTAAAAGGACGAAATTCAATTATTGTGGCACCTCATCCACGAGCTAAAAAGTGTTCAGCTCATACAGTAGGATTAATGAATGAAGCGCTGCGCAAGCTAGGAGCGCCGGAACATTTAATCCAAGTCATTGAAGAACCAACAATGGAGCTGACTCAAGGATTGATGAGTGCGGCAGATGTTGTTGTTGCAACTGGCGGTATGGGATTGGTAAAGGCGGCTTATGCCAGCGGTAAACCAGCCTATGGGGTTGGGGCAGGAAATGTGCAGGTCATCGTAGACCGAGAGTATGATTATGATCAAGCCGCTCAGGACATTGTTGCAGGACGAAAATTTGATAACGGTATTATTTGTTCTGGAGAGCAGTGCGTAATTACACCGATTGAAGAGCATGCAGCCATTATGGAAGCGTTTGCTAAGCATGGAGGCCATTATATTAATAATCCAGAAGACATTGAGCGCTTCCGGCAAGTCATGTTCCCAGAAGGGAAGATAAACACTCAATTGGTTGGGCAGTCGGTGCAGTATATTGCAAATATTGCTGGAGTCAAAGTACCCGATAAGGCGAAAATTGTCATTTTGCAAGCAACAGGCAAGGGCGAGCAAGATGTGCTTTGCAAAGAAAAAATGTTCCCTTATATGATTACCCTAAGCTATAACACCTTTGAAGAGGCGATTGAAATTGCCAAGACCAATCTATATTACGAAGGGGCGGGACACACAGCGGCTGTACATTCGCAAAATACAGAACACATCAAACAGGCGGGAAGGCTACTGCCGATCAGTCGCCTGGTTGTGAATCAGCCTTCATCTACCGGGGCTGGCGGCAGCATCTATAATGGTTTCAATCCTACTACAACCTTAGGGTGCGGTTCCTGGGGAAATAACAGTATATCGGAAAATTTGAGTTATAAACATCTTATTAATGTATCTCGAATTGGTTATTTTAATCGGGAAGCCCAACTTCCCAGTGAAGTAGCAATTTGGAATTAAATAAAGCAATCTGGTAATATGTCA
>DJJR01000004.1:133214-149701 GCA_002434245.1 Pelosinus fermentans | reverse complement strand
GGCTAATCAACATTCATGATACAAATTATTGTAATTACCAAAGACGATATCCAGGAAAAAGGCTATAAAGGAGTTTCCGATATTTTAAAGGATATCCCGAGTATCTCTGTAGGTGCAACGGGTATGGGGGATATTGATATTCGAGGGCAAGGATCGGACCAGTCAGTAAGAAATATTCAGGTTTTGTTGGACGGAGCCCCGATAACAACCTTTGTCAATCATCCGCTAAGTACAAATTATGATGTGGTTCCAGTTGAACAAATTGAAAAAATTGAAATCATTCCGGGCGGTGGTTCGGTTCTTTATGGCTCAGGAGCATCCGGAGGGATTATCAATATCACAACAAACTTGCGTAGTATGAATAAGCCGAACAAGACAATTTCAACAGAATGGAATACAGATGGTTATCGCGCTAACTTTAACTATGGAGAAAAAATCAATGATAAAATAACAACAGAATTTGGATATTTCAAGCAGGACAGAGATTTATATTTTAAAGATACATATAAAAAAAGCGAGTATTTTTCCACCGGAGTTCAGTATGACGCTGGTCAAGGTCAACGATTAACGTTTCGTATGAGTCATTTGGAGGAAGAAGGTCAATATATTGCCAACATCCAGCCCGCCAAAGTAGCGAAGGCAGGAAGAGATTATGTGCCTAATTATGAAACTTATACTGTTGGATTGGATGCAGATGGACACAAAATAACACAAACAAGAAGGCCGTATCTATTTGCAGACAGGACAATGGATTCCTATAACGTCGGATATCAAAAGGCGCTAAGCAGTACATGGAAATTCAGCAGTGATCTTTTTTATAATACTGGCTATTTCATGAATAGCAAATATGAAGATAAAAGGATGGATCATGAAACCAAAGGGGTAAAACTTAAATTTGACCACTCTTATGGTAAAAAAGATAATCTTTTGATTGGTCTGGACCTTTATGAACAGGATGCAGAAATTGGGTATAACGATTATAAACTTGTCAGCTCCGCACAGAAAACGTATAAGATTGTTCCGTTATCATTTAACTATAATAAAAAAACAAATGCAGTTTATCTATTGAATAATATGTCTAGAGGAAAATATACGTTTACTCAGGGGATACGTAGAGAAAAAATAGATTGGAACTTTGATAAAGTTGGCAATAACATCAATGGTGCTGGAACGTCCGAGCGCTGGAATACTGCTAAAGAGCTTTCGCTGGCTTACCATTACAATGATACGGGAAGGATTTATGCACGGTATGAAAGAGGCTACACTTCGCCGGATGGAATACAGATTACGGACGAGGTCAGGATTAATGGAAGCAAAAGATATGTTGGAACATCCGCGAAAGATGAAATCTTTGATCTCTATGAAATTGGTTTACGTGACAAGATAGGTATATCAACTGTTAATCTAACTCTATTTAATTCGAATACAGATAATCAAATGAATCGTATATACCTGTTTGATAACAATGGATATCTGACGATGCAGACACTTAATATGTTGAAAACCAGACGCAAGGGTTTAGAGCTTTCACTGCGCCAAAATTTTGGTAAGCTGTCTTTACAGGAAGGCTATGCTTATTTGCATGGGCAAAGTGAATACACTAATTTCGGACGCAAATTCCTTGAAGAGAATAGCGGAAGTATTATTGATTGGACTAAAAGCGGTCTTAAAAAAGTTCCCAAGCATAAAGGAATTTTGAAAGCAGACTATGCGTTTAATGATAGGTTCACTTTAGGTCTTAAATATACATATTTCGGAAAGTATAACAATTTCCTTGAAGATGCCGATAAAGCAGATGGAGGAGTTCTGCAGCCGCATTCATTAGTTGACCTGGATATGAAATATAAGCTTAATAAAGATATTGAATTGTACAGCGGTGTAACAAATCTTACAAACAGAAGACACTATGAATATGTAGGCGATTCTTTTGGAACAATTATTCCAGGATCTGAGCGTACTTATTATTTCGGAATGAAATATACTTTTTAAGCGAAAAGGAGCAAGAAATGGTGGAGCGTGGATACTGGAATAAATATTTTTTAATTTCATTTGGGATACATGGTTTTGTTATTCTATTGATCTCCTGCTTTGGTTTTCAAACTTCTCCGGCTAAAATGAGCAACAACGGTGAGTTTAGTGTACAGTTTGTCAATTTGAGTGAGGCTAATGTGCAAGACAGCGGCAGTCACAGTCGTTCTGAAGATACAGCAATTTTTTCAAATTCAGCTGCAGGTAAGAGTGTTTTAGCGCAAAAGGATACTTCTGTATATGAACCAGAAAAAAAGGAGCGATTCATAAAGCCAAGCAAAGGATTGGAAACAGCTCAGCTGGAAGAAACAAATACAAATAACAGCCAGATAACCGGAAATAGCACGAATTTATCAGAGGGAACAGGTCTAAATACCGGTGGGCAAGCAGGTACAGCAAATCAATCCTTAGGTCAAGGAGCGGAGAATGGGATTTTTAGCAACGGTAATTTTTTGTCAAATGGCGATGGCAGTTATACTGCGTTAAATGCAGAAGGAATATCCTATACAATTATTCGAGATGCCGATGCCAGGTATCCGGAAGAGGCCCGTTCTATTGGTTATAGTCGTGTAGTAAGTGTACAGGCTAAAATATTGGTAGGGTTAGATGGATCTGTGGAAAGTGTGGAAATATTAAATTCTGTTCCCAACCTTGGATTTAAGGAGTCTGCAATGCAAGCCCTGCGGAAAATGCAGTTTGCACCGATTTACTACCAAAATCATAACGTGAAAATGTATTTTACTAAAAGAATATATTTTCAGCCTTAAAAAGTATAACTATTGACAATTATTATCATGTAGTATTATAATTCTCTTAGACGAGTACTCATGTAGGAATATATGAGTTCGAGAAAATGATTGTTTTTTATTTAAAAGAGAGCCAGGAGCTCCGCTGCGTAAATAAATACGCGCGGAGTTTTTTTTATAAATAAGGAGTGTGAGTTGTTGTATGCTTGGCTATGACGGAACTGTACAGGATTTATGGAACGAAACGCCGGAGGCATTGCGCTCCGTTCGGTGTGCCTTTTGCCATAGCATGTTATTTCGCGGCGCAGTAGAGAAAATTGAAATTAAATGTTTTAAATGCGGTGCCGTTCAAGTTGTGCAGCGAAATGGAGAATCTTTGATTAAGGAACGGGACTTGTCACGGAATGGACTTAGAAGAATCAGTGGTATGCAGAATCGTATGGTAACTGACAGTATGGGAAGGCTTTTAACAATCCCCAGCCAACCGCAGCGTGTTATTATTCTGAATTCATCTAACTTAGGGCTGTATATTGAAACAGGTGGTGAGCCGGTTGGGCGAGGAACTTGCGAGATATTGTCGGCTGCGCTGCGGGACAAAATTAAACATATTCCTACAGTAGGGCTGCCTTGCAAGCCTGATTTAGACCGTATTCTGGAGATGAAACCGGATTTGGTTATAGGGATGGCTTTTCCGGCGCATCAGTCGCTGGCAGCTGTTCTGGAAAGGAAAGGTATTCCAACGATGCTGCAGACATTTGCTCACTATGCAGATGTTTTGGAAGCTTTACATTTTTATGGAGAGCTAAATGGAAAACCAAACCTTGCCGCTCAAAAAATTGCTGCTATTGAACAACATAGGCAGACATTAATTGAACAAACTAGCGGGCAGTCTTCGCCAAGGGTTCTTATTGTATGGGCGATTGCAGATGGATTGTATGCAGCATTATCGACAAGTTTCATCGGTGATATGGTAAAACGGCTAGGAGGAGTGAATGTGGCCGATTTACTAACACCTATGGATGAAAAAGTAGCGTATGCACCATTGGATTATAAGGGAATCATTGCAGTTCAGCCCGACGTTGTCTTAGTCATTGACCATCGCTTTGGTGAAAAAGAAAATCAGGGTATTCAGCTGTTGCATGATTCGCTGTTGCAAGGACTCCACGCTGTTCAGCAAAATTATGTATACTCTCTTCCTTTTTCCCTGTTTGCAGTGAATCCTGGTGCGCAGATTGAGGAAGCTATGAATGTTTTGGCTGGTTTTCTTTATAAAAGGTAGGAGTGAATGCGTTTACAACTTTGTGTTGGTTATATTGATAAGATGAAAGGAATGCTTATATATGAAAAAATATATTGTTTTGTACTCATCCCGTACTGGAAATACAAAAAAGATAGCAGAAGCTATCTGCAGTGCCTTGCCTGCAGGGACTCCCTGCAGGTCGATTGACGAAGCACCAACTGATTTGAATGGTTATGATTGCTTATTTATCGGTTTCTGGGTTGACAGGGGGACAGCCGATCAACAGACGCAGCAGCTTCTGCGGCAATTAAGCCATCCGCATATTGCATTGTTTGCCACTTTAGGGGCAGATCCGTGTTCACAACACGCGGCTGACAGCTTGCGTAATGCGTCGGCGCTTTGTCCTGGCGAAAATCCTCTGGTACATAGTTTTATCTGTCAGGGAAAAGTTGATCCGCAGCTGATTGAACAAATGAAAAGAATGTTTCCTCCCGGACATCCTCATGCGGTGGATGAAAAACGGGAAGCTATTCATGAGGAGGCAAAAAAGCACCCCAATGAAGCAGATGTGGCAGCTGCTAAAGTATTTGCCGCGGAAACCGTTAAGCGAGTGGAGAACATGTGATGATGAAACTACAAGACTTATTTCAAACACTATCGGCGGAAGATAAAGCCCTGCAGCTGGGGTTTGAAAAGGCGGATCCCCTGACGGGAGCTTTTTCTCAAAAAAGGGTAGTGCATGCAGGTATGCAGGGCCGTCCTGTGTCACCCGGTCAAGCGCAAGCATTGTGGCGTCAGGTTATGGATCAGCCGCCGGCTGAAAAAACGGAGCGAGCAGCTTATATTCATATTCCGTTTTGCCAGACCAAATGTTTGTATTGCAACTTTTTTCAAAATGCAGTCAACCAAACAGCGGAGGACTACTATATCGACTGTCTGATTCGAGAGTTAGAAAACGATGCCGATTTTCCTCAACTAAAGGATGGGCTGATCCATGCCGTCTTTATCGGCGGCGGAACCCCTACCTCACTATCTCCGCATAATGCTCGCAGGCTGCTAAAGACAATTCGTCGCTGTTTGCCGCTGGCTGGCGACTATGAATTGACTCTGGAAGGCAGAAGCAGCGATCTAATACCGGAAAAAATGGATGTTTGGATGGAGAACGGTGTCAATCGTGTATCGATTGGCGTACAATCATTTCATACGAAAGTTCGCCGTCAATTGGGACGGGTGGATGATCAGGAAACTTTACTGAAGCGGTTGACTGAATTGAAAGCTTATCACCAATGTTCTGTTATTGTTGACCTTATCTATGGCTTGCCTGATCAGGATATGAAGGCATGGGAGGAAGATTTGCAGATTCTAACCGATTCTGTGGTTGACGGTATGGATTTATACCAGCTCAATGTATTTTACGACAGTGAGTTAGAAAAACAGATATTGGCAGGAAAAATGTCTCCTGCGGCCAGTACTTCTCAGCAGGCCCAAATGTATGCCTATGCTCAGGAATTTGTAGAAAAACGTGGTTTTTCACGTCTTAGTGTTTGTCATTGGCGGCGAAATAATAGGGAACGGAGCCTTTATAATACGCTGGCGAAGAGGGGGAGCACCATGTTCTCCTTTGGCTGCGGGGCAGGCGGTAATGTAGGCGGTTATTCCACGATGCTTCACCGAGGACTAAAGCCGTACCAAAGCATGGTTATGGAAGGGATAAAACCGTTCATGGCTATGATGATACAGCCGCCGGTGCAGTCTGTTATCAATAGCATATTGGACCAACTGGAACGCGGATTTTTAGATTTACAGCTATTGATTCAAGCGGATAGTCGGCTGGCAGAATTAAAATGGCTCTATGACCTTTGGGAACAAAGAGGGCTTGTGCAATATGACGGTGTTTATCGTCTGACCGTGTCCGGTCAGTTCTGGCAGGTTAACATCGCCCAAACTACGGTGGAATGTGTAGAATTTGTTTTGCTGCAAAAACACAACATTGCCGTGCAGGGAATCGCTGCACAGAACCAAAAGGCGCAGCTTCTGGGAGGTAAGGTTATGCCGCCGGGGCATCCGGCAATTTCTCTGTCTGGTAGAGAAAATAGATTCTGATGAACGATTATGAGGTGCTAGATTGATGTATCCTGGCAAAATCATTAAAAAATATATTTTAATAGCGGTGGGTTGTCTTTCATTATTCCTTGGCATTCTGGGTATCTTTCTTCCCCTGCTGCCAACAGTGCCTTTTCTCTTACTCACTGCGTATTGCTTTGCTCGCAGTTCCAACCGATTGTATAATTGGCTGATTCACCATAAAACATTTGGCAGCTATATTTATAATTATCAAACTTACCGGGCCATTAACCGAAAGACGAAGATTATGGCGATATCTTTTCTGTGGGGGTCACTGGGGCTTTCCATGAGTTTGCTGCCTGACGTGTATATCTGCCTTTTATTATCTCTGCTGGGGATGGGTGTGACGTTCTATATTCTTTCTTTGCAGACTTTAAAATAGCGATAGTTTGCCTGCAATGCTATAGTAGCAGGTTTTATTGAATCCTTTTGGTGCGAATAAATTTTCTATTACGATCGTCTTGCGCCTGGTTAACTTATTGTAGAAAGAAGTGTAAAGCGTTCAAAGCCATTGAAACCATATATGCAGATTCGATTACTGTCGAACGCATCATACGGAAATTTAAGCCTTCTAGCTGTTATGCTAGAAGGCTTTTCGTATGAGAGAAAACCCTTTAATTAAGGCAAAAGTAAAGCTGCCCTTAACAGAATTCCCTCATGAGGAGAAAATAAGCCTTACTTAGTGATTTGAAAGGCGTTGTTTGATGGAACCTTTTAGCATAATAAAGCGATAATCGCACTCAGTGCGAAATAGGGACCGTAAGCGATCGTGTCTTTTGGTCTTTTTATCTTTCCGAGCAGTAATACGGCACTAATCAATCCGCCGCTTAAAAAGCCCAGAAACAAAGTAAATAGTAATTTATCGATACCCAGCCAGAGTCCAAGGACAAAAAGTAGCTTAATGTCACCTCCTCCAACACCGCCTTTGGTTACAATTGCTAAAAACAATAAAATACCACCGCCAATTATTGCAGCAAAGAGACGATTTAAAAGTAACGCTGGTAAAAATGGAGAAAAGCATAAGGCTAATACAAGCAAGGGGAAAAGAATATTATCTAATATGACTTGCTGCTCAAAATCCATGATACTGATGAATACCATAAAGGTGATGAAGATCCATATAATAGCAAGCTGCAATCCATCAATCATTAAATAATAACTTAGGCTATAAAAGAAAAAAAGCAAACTAAACAAGCTTATTTCTCGCTTGATATGAGAGCCTGGCAGTTTTTCAGGTTTTTCTAAGATAGAGATGGATTGGCATAAATAATAATGCATTATTTTCGATAGTAGTTGACTTACAATGAGTGTAAAGATCACAAACAATAAAAGCATACATAAAAATTCATTTTGTTCAGACATAGAGGTCCGCCTTTCAAAGGAACCAGATTGCTATCTGGCATTATGTTCATTATATAATAAAATTTTAAAAAATATAAGAAAACTCGGAACACTCTTGCCAATTATATGATATCAAATAATTGTTATGATTTGCTAATTTTTTTATTATTTTTATCGGAAGGGTCTTGTATATTTTGCTGTAATGAACTATTATTAGCATAAATATTTACAATTGTTTTAGAACAAAAAATTATAATTGGCAAACTTGTCGAAAGATAAGGACGCAAAGCCGTGGGTCTAAAGAACTATTCTATGACTGCCTGGTTGCATAAAATAAATGATATACAATTTTATTTGTATCCTTTTTATGCAACCGGGTATTTTTATGCTTTATAAAAAGGAATATTTTGGTAAAATATCTATATATGATTTTGCTGGGAGGATTTATATTGAATTTATCTGAACTGCCCAAAGGTATAGTGGAAAAGATGACATCGAAGCAGTTGATTCTATTGGCTTTTGCGGCGAGTTTTTTAGTAGCATTACTGCTTTATTTGTATTTGTCAGGGTTAGAAGATCATCAGCAGAAAAAGGCACAGGTATTTACAGATGTAGTTATAGCAGTTAGGGATATCCCTGAAAGAAGCGTACTGCAAGGAGACATGCTAAAAACCGTTCAGATGCCAACAGAGTTGATACAATCCGATGCTATTATGGCGTTGAAATCCGCAGTAGGGAAAACCACTAAGATTAAAATCCTTCAAGGGGATTCCGTAACGGAAAAGAAGTTATTTGCTGATGCAGGAATGGAAGGGTTTATCGGCAGTATTCCTTATGATAAACGAGCAATTTCCATTTCCATTACAGATACAACAGGTATTTCCGGTTTTGCCAAACCGGGAGATTATGTAGATGTAATGCTCATTACAGATAAGACTCACAAAAATACGATTTCAGGCGAAATGATTTTACAAAGTATCCTTTTGCTGGCGATTAATAAGAGCAGCGATTTAGCAGATGACAAAAAAGAGGCAAAAAAAGAGCAAATGTCAACTGCAACGCTGGCAGTTTCCCCGGAAGATGCAGTACAGCTTGCCGTGGCCCAGTCCCAAGGAACAATCTATCTTGTGCTTCGTCCGTTTAAACCTAAAGATAGTTTTATTCTCCAAACGGAAGTGTTGGCTCATCAGTATGGACAAGCAGCGGCAGAACCGATGCCAGTTCAACCTGTTCAGGCTCCTTTGCCTCAGGAAACACCAGTAATGAAAATACCGTCATATAGTATCCCTGTGATTCGTGGCAATGTGGTGAATACAGTTGAGGTACGATAAGGAGCAATGGCAATGAAAAAAATACCAAACATATGCAAAGGACTAATTTTTCTCATCTGGACTATGGTTTTCATGGCAGGTACTGCAATGTCTCAAGTAAATATTTCAATGGATATAAACCAGTCTACATGCCTTACTACCGGCGGGGAGATTACAAGAGTTGCAATTGCCAATCCGGAAATTGCAGATATAACCATGATTTCTCAAACAGAGATACTTGTTGTTGCAAAAAAAATGGGAACAACGACCTTATACATATGGACAAATGATGGAATGCGTCAGGAATACGCAGTTAATATACGTGACCATGATGCCCAAACCTCGATAGCAGTGGAAAAGATGATCGGCTATGCAGGGGTTGACGTAGAAAAGATAGGCAATAAGGTTCTGCTCAAAGGCAAAGTCAAAAATCAGCTGGAAAAGAGCCGTGCAGAAAAAATAGCAGAAATGTATAGTGAAAAGGTTGTAAATTTGCTGGAAATGACTCATCCTGATCAAATTCAAATCGAAGCGAAAATCTTGGAAATTTCTACAGATAAAGTGAAAAAACTAGGCATACAGTATGCGAATGCTTCCGATATTGATACAGACAGCGGTATCGTAACAATCGGGCAAACCGGTATGTTTGGCTTTGGACAGACCTTTTCTAATTCTCGTGATTCATCCAAGTCAAAGATGGGCGGTTATGCCGATATCAATGCAACGCTTCAGGCATTAATCACAAACGGTGACGCCCAGATTCTGTCCCAGCCAAGTATGGTTACCATGAGTGGCGAAAAAGCAAATATTCTTATCGGCGGTGAAATTCCAATCCCAATGAATAATTCTGATGGACAGATTACTGTAGAATGGCGGGAATATGGAATTAAACTTAATATTGAGCCAATTGTTGATATAGACAATAAGATAACAAGTAAGGTGAATGCTGAAGTGAGTACACTTGACAGCTCTTCCGCGGCGGCGATTAACCTGAGCAGCGGCTTGTCGATACCGGCTCTGCGTTCGCGCAAAGCTGAAACGGTTATTCATATGTCGTCAGGCAGCACCATGGCGATTGGCGGACTTCTCAGCTCAGAAGAAGGCAAACAAGTTACGAAAGTTCCATTTTTAGGTGACATTCCCATATTGGGGAAATTTTTCCGCAGTACGGCTACAAGCAAGGAGAAAAAGGAAATTATTATATTAGTGACACCAACGCTGGTAGATGAGACAACACCGATTAACATGTCAGATGAAATGAAGAAGCTGCTGAAAGGATCAAAAGCAGAGGAAACAGATACAAAGTAAAGATAAGCGTGGTGAAGCAAAAGGTGGAAGAAGAAATCAGAAGCGGTATCATCATGACGGTATTTAGTACCGCATCTGCTGTTGGAAAAACGCTGCTGAGTGTTAATATGGCGGCTGAGCTGGCAAGAAGCGGCTACAAAGTCTGTGTGGTAGATTTGGATTTACAATTTGGTGATATCTGCAATTATCTGCATTTGTCTCCCCAAAAGACGATTTATGACGCGCAAAAGGCGGCTGAAAATACTGTAGGTCAGTTAGATTACGGTGAATATATAACACCTTATGAATATGAAGATACAATTTTCTCTGTATTGGCAGCACCACTAAATCTGGAAGAGGCATATAACATTTCGACTCAGGCTGTGATTGAAGTGCTTGCCGGAATTCGTGGGGAATATGATTATGTGGTGCTTGATACGACAGCGACCTTTAGTGATTTGAATTTGGCAGTGATGGATTTGAGTACCATGATTACGTTTGTAGGAATTGTGGATTTTATTCCTACGATTAAGAACATGAAAGTCGGCTATGATACCATGCGCAGTATCGGCTATGAAAAGAATAAGATCCGCTTTGTTTTAAATCGCAGTAATTCCAAAACCCATATTGAACTGCAGGATGTTGAACAGCTATTGGAAGAGCGTTTTTACCATATCCTGCCCAATGATTTTTTAACTGCCATTGATTCGATTCATCAGGGGATTCCCTTGGTCATTAATGATGAAGAGACAGCGTTAGGCAGGGGAATGCAGGAACTGATTGAAAAATATACAAATCGTGCGCGGCAAAAAAGCAGCAGGAAAAATGCTTCATTATCGTCTTGGGTAAAGCGGTTATTTAAATAATAACGGGAAAGGAGGAAATAGCAATGCCGGAATATCGTGTCCTGCTGATTGAACCAAATCGCATTATGATGGAACGTTTGTCCAGTGTAGTGCGAAATACAAAGAACTTTCAACTTGTTTCCAGAGCAATGGATGCGCGGGAAGCTTTAGGGCAAGGCGGTGTTTTTGTCCCTAATTTAATTTTATTAGATATTGATGCTCAGGAGAGTATGCAGCTGGTACGTGAATTTGTGCGTGCATTTCCCCAAGCGGGCATCCTGGCTCTGAGCAGTCAGTGGAATGCTCAGGCATCCAGTGCTGTTGTCAAGGCGGGAGCCAAAGGATATTTAATTAAGCCCTTTACAAGTGAAGAACTAATTGCCGCCATTAATACCTTTGGCAACAGCGGCATGGGGATGATCAGTGAAGTCATGACTTTTTTCAGTCCTAAAGGGAAAAGCGGCAAAACGACTTTGATTGCTAATCTGGGGATGGCGCTGGCACAAAAAAGCGGACAGAATGTGGCCATTATTGATGCTGATTTACAGTTTGGAGACATGGCAGTATTTTTTAATCTGGATCCCCAGAGTACAATTGTGGAAGCAACGCGGGATATTAAGTTCTTGTCGCCTATTTCCCTCAATTCCTATTTCATGCCTATTGCCGAGCGTGTCAGGGTGCTTTGTGGTACAAAACGGCCTGAATTTGCTGAGGATGTAAGTCCGAAAGCCTTTACAGATATGATCAGCATGGCACGCAGTTTATTTCGCTATATTTTAGTTGATGTCCCATCAGCTTTTAATCCCATCTCCGTTGCCGCTGCCGAAGCATCTGAGCAGGTATATCTGGTCTCGATGATCAGTGGCGGTTATGAAGGCAAGCACATGCAGCGGGCCTTGGATATTTTTAAAGCATGGCCGGATTATGAGACGAAGGTAAAGACCATTTTTACAAGAGTTGAGCCATGTGACATACAAAAACAGCAGCAATTAGAAGCACTGATCGAATATCCTGTATGTAGTATTCTGCCAAATGAGTACCTGCTTGTTTCGGAAGCCGCCAATAATGGAAGAATGGCCGTGGATATCAAACCAGGATCACCTCTGGCCCGAAGTATTGATCTGCTGGCCGCTCAAATATACGGCAGACCGTATAAGGTGGGATAAATCATGCTGATTGTAGCCTTACTCAGCGGTATGCTGGTATTTGTTATTTTCCTGGTTTTAATTGAATACTTTGGCAGAGGAAAAACCCATATCACTCGAAAAGTTCTGCGGTATACCGGAGATGCAAGGGATATAAATGATGTAGAGAAGAAAAATGATCATGTTGAAAAATTCATGAAGTTCATTCGGTATTTAGGCTTGAAAGTTCGTGGGGCACCTCAGGCAAAAGGTCTTGAAGTCAAGATGCAGCAGGCAGGTTTTCCCTTGCTGGGATCAGAGTTCCTTGCTGTTGTTGGTGTTGCAGTTCTTTTTGCAGGCGTTCTTGGAATGATGCTGACCATGAAGATACTCTATGCCATGACCTTTGGTATACTGACAGGATTGGGATGCTTTCTGTATCTGAATATCCGAATTGCCAACCGACAGAAGGAGTTTAGCAACCAGCTGGGGGATGTACTGATTATGATGTCCAATGCCATGCGTTCCGGTTTCAGCTTTATGCAAGCTATGGATTTGATCGCCAAAGAGATGAAACCACCAGTTTCCGTGGAGTTTTTTAAGACAATAGCGGAAATCCGCCTGGGAGCAGATACGGAAACGGCTCTGCTTAATATGGGGAAACGGGTGCAAAGCTCAGATCTGGATCTTGCGGTTACCGCCGTCCTGATTCAGCGTCAGGTTGGCGGCAACTTAGCTCAAATCCTGGATACCATTGCCGGAACCATTAATGAACGAATTAAAATGAAGCAGGAAATCAAGACACTGACAGCCCAGGGACGTCTTTCCGGCTGGGTGCTGGCAGCACTGCCTTTGGTGATTGCAGTCTTTGCTTCCATTGTTAATCCGGGATATATGCAGCCATTTATTGATGAGCCGATAGGGCGGGCCATGCTTGCCGGTGCGCTTATTTCTGAATTGGTAGGATTCTTGGTTATACGAAAGATTGTCAATATTGATGTTTAAAGCTTCTTCTTAGCAAGCTTTTGGCATAAAATCTATTAATTTAAGGAGGAATATTTATGTTAACTTATTTAAACCATTTCAAAATGCGTTATTTAAATGAAAAAGGTCAGGGTATGGTGGAGTATGCGGTAATTGTTGCAGTGGTTGTTGGTGTTGGAATTGCCTTGCTAGGTACTGGTGAGGGCACAATTTATGATCAAATAAAAACGCTTTATACAAGTGTTTTTACTAAAGCTGGGAAAATAGCAGAGTAAAATTTTATTTAGCATAGTAAGGAAGCAGTCTTTTGATGAAGCAAGGGACTGCCCCTTTTTTAAAAACTTGCAAGGGAGGTTTTCCACATGAGTTATCTTAGGAATAAACGTGGGCAGGCTATGGTTGAATTTACAATTATTATTCCTTTTTTTATTTTTATGTTATATGGTTTCTCCTATATGGGAATGTTTTTTCATGATTATTTGACCTTAAATGAAATGACTCGTAATATTGCTAGGCAGGCATCTGTGGGAATTTCTCTTGATAAAATAAAAGAGAACTATAACAACCAGACGTTTTTGACAAATGTTTATATAGTTACATTTGACCCGGAGAGAGACGTCAAGGATAGTGAGGATTCATCAGGAGAGAAAAATGTCACCGTTACATTGACGGCAGCGCGGAATGTGACGAAAGACAGCTTTTGGGAAGTGCTTCCTGCTAGTATCTCTTCATCACTAACGATGCGCAAGGAGGAATAGCAATGTCATTATTGGAACGTCTGGGGAAAAGAGAAGGCTTGGAAGAATCCAAACCGATTTTTGCCGGACGGAAAAATAGTTCTACAGATGATCAATACCAGGAATTGAAGCTGGACATTCATCGGCGTATTGTGGATGAAATGAATATCGAACAGCAGCAGATTCTGATGAATGGTCAGCAGGATCGCCGTGAAATTGAAGGCATCATAGCAGAGTATTGCAATCGGGTGCTGGATGAGAATCCCTTTGCCGTTCCCCGGGGGGACAGAACAGCGATTGTGGCGGATCTTTTGGATGAAATGCTGGGACTGGGACCCATTGAGACCCTGCTCAAGGATGAAACCGTTACGGAGATTATGATTAACGGACCAAAGCATATTTTTGTGGAACGCCTAGGAAAGCTTCATCTTACCAAGGTGCAGTTTCATGATGATATGCATTTAATGAATATTATTGAACGGATTATTGCCCCCTTGGGCCGCCGGATTGATGAAAGCTCGCCCTTAGTTGATGCAAGACTGGAAGATGGTTCCCGTGTCAATATTATCATCCCCCCTCTGTCTCTGATCGGTCCTTGCGTGACCATTCGTAAGTTTAACAAAGATCCATTAACTGTGGAAAACTTGATTGGTTTTGGCTCCTTGAGTGAAACCATGGCAGGTTTTTTACGTGCCTGCATTGCAGCTCGCCTCAATATTGTCGTATCAGGGGGAACGGGGTCTGGTAAGACGACGACCCTCAATGTACTTTCTTCCTTTATTCCTTCCGATGAGCGCATTGTTACCATTGAAGATGCGGCGGAACTGCAGCTGATGCAGGATCATGTTGTCACGTTAGAGAGCCGTCCTGCCAATATTGAAGGTTCAGGACAGATTACCATCCGGGATTTAGTTCGCAATGCACTGCGTATGCGCCCTGATCGAATCATCGTCGGCGAAGTGCGATCAGGTGAAGCGCTGGATATGCTCCAGGCTATGAATACAGGGCATGACGGTTCCTTGACTACAGCCCATGCCAATAGTCCCCGGGATGTATTGAGCCGTTTGGAGACTATGGTGCTGATGGCAGGCATGGATTTGCCGGTCAGGGCCATCCGAGAGCAGATTTCCTCGGCAGTGGATCTGATTATTCAGCAGTCCAGAATCCGGGATGGCAGCCGTAAGATTACCTATATCACGGAGGTCCAGAATATGGAAGGGGATGTCATCATTCTGCAGGATTTATTCCGTTTTGTGCAGACCGGGGTTGATGAAAGCGGGAAGATACTGGGGAATTTTGAGTCTACAGGAATCCGTCCTAATTTCATGGAAAAGATGGAAACCAACGGTATTAAAATTCCGAAGAATTTATTCAGCCTTGGTAATGAAATGCCAAGGGATGAAGATTGGGGGCAGTAAGATGGCGTTATGGATTGCCCTTGCCTCTGGATTTTTTTTATTTTTATTTTTTTATTTGTTTGTAATTACCAAGATAGCCCCCAAAACTCAGGTTAAGGAACGGGTGCAGCGGCTGCGCCGTCCTGCTACCTTGGATGAACAGGTCCGCTTTGAAAGTGAAAATCTGAATAAATCTTTTACGGAGCGTATTATTCTGCCTTTTTTTCATCAGATCGAAGATTGGATGATTCGTCTCGCTCCCAGTCGTATTTATGAAATGTTGGCAGAACGAATCATGCGTGCCGGAAAACAGCATATATGGAGTGTTAATGCTTTTGTTTGTTTTTGGATGATTTCTTCTGTTGCTTTTATGGTGGTTATGGTATTTTTTGCTTTCTATGTAAAGCATATGGTTTTTATTCAGGGTTTTGCTTTGGTGATTTGTGCCCTGATTTTAGGAGCAGCTTTACCCGTTGTATTTTTGGATTCACTGATTGCCAAGAGGAGGAAGGCGATTCTGCGGCAGCTTCCCGAAGTTTTGGATTTACTCTGTGTCAGTGTTCAGGCCGGTTTGTCTTTTGATGGTGCCATGGCGAAGGTAGCAGACAAAATGAATGGTCCTTTGATTGATGAATGCACTAAAATGCTGCGTGATATCCGCATGGGCATGACACGAAGGCAGGCTTTAACCAATATGGCAGAACGATGCCGGATTCAGGAAGTGCATCTATTTACAGCGGCCGTTGTTCAGTCCGATCGTCTGGGAGTCAGTATGGCAAAGACCTTAGTTGTGCAGTCAGAAAATATGCGGGAAAGAAGACGCCAGACTGTTAAGGAGCAAGCCTTAAAAGCACCTGTGAAAATGCTGTTTCCCTTAGCTGTATTTATTTTCCCTGCATTATTTGTTGTTGTTCTTTTGCCGACGGTTTTTTCAATTTTGCGTAATTTAGGGTCGATTGGAAAATGAAAAAGCTGTATATCTTTTTTCAATGTTCTGCTCCAGAAAACATGCTGGAGATTTTTGTGGCTGACAAATTTCTTTCTCGTCTAAAAGGTCTTCTGGGAACATCAGAATTGCCAGAGAATCAAGGATTGCTGCTTTGCAATTGCAACAGCATCCATATGATTGGGATGCGGTATGCCCTGGATATTGTCTATTTGGATAAGAAGCGCGTCATTTTAAAAATAGTAGAAAATCTCAAGCCTTGGCAAACAAGCTACTGCTGGTCCGCCAAAGACACACTGGAACTAAAAAAGGGAACCATACAGCGTCTTAGCTGGAAGGTAGGAGATCAATTGCAGTTAACTAAAAAAGGAGCGAAAT
>DJJR01000004.1:0-133159 GCA_002434245.1 Pelosinus fermentans | reverse complement strand
ATTTCGCTCCTTTTTTAGTTATTCTGTCAGCCTTACCTTACCTGAACCGCCGCTGCCACCTGACCAATTAGAATTCTGATATTTTCGGGCACCTTGCCCTAAAGAGACGCTCTGTCCGATTAGATAGCCGTTGATTGTCGTGCCGCCACCATTTACGGTAATACTTCCGTGGGGAGCAAGTGCATTTACATTCATCATGTTTCCTCCACTAAGCATGATATTGCCGGTTAAAGAGATTAAAGTGATTGTTGCGGTATTGGAAAACGTAATGGATGAAAAATTGAGTGCAATATCTCCTGTTGCAACAATTACTACATCATTATTTACTACGCCGCCATTAGAATTGGGACCAGAAATAATATTTTTCGTGCTGTAGCCACTACCCAGATTTCCCTCTACATATAATGGGGTAGTAAGCTTTAAAGCATCAACACCACTACCGCCTGCAGCAGATGCTGGATGAGAAGTAGAAAAGGTATTTGCTTTATTGGTAAGAGCATCAATTTTAGCTTTTACAGTTGGATTGGTTTCAGTAATATCAATTTTATCTGTCCCATATGAAAACTTAGGTGCCAAAACCTGATTTGCAGTTTTATTTAAGCCGCCGATATCATATTTTTTGGCTGTTATGGTAATCGGAGCATTAATTTCTGTTCCTGTGCTTGGAATATTATCGGTACCATTGCCCTTTTCGCTATTTTTGTCAAATTGAAATATTCCATTTACATGGATTGGCCCATTAAATTTATTCCCGCCAGAACCCCATTCGCCCATTAAATAAAATGTTCCATCACCACCGGAGATAATACTATGATCAAAAATACCAGGTGCGCTGCCACTATAGGAAGCTATCGCATGTACAGTAAGCTTTATAGGATCATCACTGAATTTGAACAAAGATATGACAGAGCTCATAAATGGCAGTTGGGAATAGTGTACTGGTTCTTCAATATCTACACGAATTTTTTTTACGTTATTTTCATTAGGGAAGGCGAATTTGATTCCCTTATCAAGCGCAATATCTCCATCCAAAGCCTTTTTGTTTTTGTCTATATACGTTAGCGCCAGGTTTTGCGCATCGGCTGTACCCGTCCCAAGCCTCGATGCACCTGCCAGTACTGCAGCATCAGCCATATTTTGCATATGAGAGCGCTGGACATAAAGAAAACCGCAGTCAACGGCAATGGCACTGATGGCAAAAAGAAAAGGAATGGTAAAAGCCATGAGCATAAGAATAGAACCTTTTTGATTGGAATAAAAACGGTTCATGGAAATATCTCCTTATATAGTAAGAATTAGCTTCTGATGCTTTATTATATAATGCACCAGACAGCTTTTTCAATAAATAGCTAAAAATATTCTAACAAAAATAAAACTAGATAAGATAAACGCTAAAGTATATTTTTAATTTATTACCATTTATTCTGTAATAATAATGCTTGGCAACAATAATATATTTATGGTACTATATCAATGCGCCCTTGGATTTTGAAAGTAAAATAATAATGAAAAAGGCAAACTTATTGAAAAATAAGGACGCAAAGCCATGGGTCTACATACATTTTGTATATGACTGCCAGGTTGCAATTGCAACTTGGCAGTTTTTTATTGCGAGTAAATATTATTAGTAAGAAATTTTATGATTATGAGGTTCTATTATAAGGGAAAAAAAGTAATATATTATACATGACTTTACATATTGTAAAGGAATTAGTAGAGATCGCGATATATTATGAGACATTTATCAGGATGGTGAATGATTGAGTGAAAAAAAGAATAATACTACTTTTTGCCATGACAGCATTAATTAGTACATTTAATGAGAATTCCTTTGATGATATGTGGATAGGAAATGTGGTTTATGCTTCAAGACAGCTTGATAGTGCTTCTACTGAAACGTTTAAGGCTGATTTTACCTATGAAATGACACAAATTACAGCTACAATCGCATCTACATCCACCACAAATGTTGATAATTTTAAGATTGAATTTACAGAGGCAATAGCTAAATCGACAGCAAATGTAATGAGAATTATACCTGATGCCCAAAGAAATGAGTTTACCTACGAAATGGAGCAGATTAGAACTAAGATTATAGATCATCCAAATTTAAATATTGAAGAAGCTAAAGCTGAATTTGTAGATGAAATTGCACAACTTACGGCAAAAATCATAACGCATGCAGATCGCAGCACAATTAATACTGAGCAAAAATCAAAATCTCTAAGAAATAATGCCGACGTTGATCAAAAAGGAATTCTTACTACAGGCATTGACCAGGATACATACACAGCCCTCATAGATGAATTGATGCATATAGGGCAGCGTGGTGTTCCCTTAGCTAACAACGTGGAGTTTAATGGTGAAATCCGTTATCATTACGCATTGAATAGTGGCTCTGAGCGCTGGAAGCGAGATTCCTCTGGAATTCGCATGTATTTTAGAGCTAATGCTGCACTTACTAAAGATTGGCGTGCTTATGGTATTGTGGAAAGTAGAAAGAATTTAGTGAATTACAATAATGAATTCAAACTTTCACGTTTATATGTGGTGGGAAAGGTTGGTACATCCACAGTGAAGGCAGGATCTTTTGGATATCTAATGGCAGAAGGAAATATTTATGATAGTGGCTTTGATGGTATACGGGTTGATCTTGGGGGACCAGTAAAATACACTTTGAGTTATGGAGAAACCAAAGATTCGAAAGATACAGCGATTGCCACAGCACGATATGTGGATTTTGACTATAATTTGGAAGCTGGCATATATCACTATCGGATGAATGACAGCAATCCCAATACAATTTGGACGATTGGCGGGAATTATAATTTTAGTCATTTTGGTCTAGGAACCATGTTTTTGAATTCCAGCCTGAAGGATCGGAATGGGAGTAGCAATGGTTATGTAGTAAGCCTTAACTATGGTGACTTAAAATCATGGAGAGCGGGAACTTATGAAATCTTTGCAAAGTATTACAATCAATCAAGAGGAACGTATATTGCCCATGGGATGAATGGTATAGGAAGTTCAATGCAGGGCTTTAAGGGCTACGGAGTAGGAACAAATTATGCACTCAAAGAGAATCTTGTTGCAGGTATAGAATATTACAGATTATCAGATAAAATTTCTAAGGATAAAGGTGATACTTGGTGGGGGCAATTAACGTATTATTTTTAATGAATACACAGATGAGATGGAATAAGAATGGACATATTTGAAAGAATTCTAACAAAAAAAGATTTCTTAGCAGTTGTCGGGCTTGGATATGTGGGTTTACCAGTTGCTGTTGCTTTTGCTGAGAAAGTTAAAACATTAGGGATCGATATCAACCAAGAAAAAATTGATATTTACAAAAAGGGAATTGATCCTACCAATGAAATTGGTGATGCAGAAATTCAACGTACAACTTTAGAATTTACTAGTGACTCAACGCGGCTAAAAGAAGCCAGCTTTATCATTGTTGCTGTACCGACCCCTGTTAATGGCGATAAGACGCCTAATCTGGCACCTATTATCAATGCCAGCAAATTGATAGGGAGAAATTTATCGCAAGGAACCATTGTTGTTTTTGAATCCACAGTGTATCCAGGAGTTACAGAGGATATTTGTACTCCTATTTTAGAAAAAGAGTCGGGTCTAGTATGCGGCAAAGACTTTAAAATCGGCTATTCACCAGAGCGAATTAATCCTGGAGATCGACTTCATACGCTTAAAAACATAAAAAAAATTGTAGCAGGTATGGACGAAGAGACTTTGGAGAGTATGGCAGCCGTTTATGAGTTGATTATCCAAGCTGGTGTTTATAAAGCACCTAGCATTAAAGTTGCAGAAGCAACAAAATTGGCTGAAAATGCTCAAAGGGATATTAATATTGCCTTTATGAATGAATTGGCAATGGCATTTGATCGGATGGGAATCAGCACCAAAGAAGTGATTGATGCCATGAATACCAAATGGAATGCTTTAGGCTTTTCGCCTGGATTAGTAGGCGGTCATTGTATTGGTGTCGATCCCTATTACTTTATTTATCAGGCAGAAATGCTAGGCTATCATTCACAGATTATTGCCGCCGGCAGAAAAGTCAATGATAATATGGCAATTTTTGTTACTGATAATATCATAAAAAAAATGATTCAATCCAATGTAAATGTAAGGAAAGCTACTATTTATATTATGGGCATCACCTTCAAAGAAAATTGTCCGGATATGCGCAATTCAAAAGCAGTAGAGGTGTGTAGGCATCTTTCCATATATGGAATCAAAGTAAAGGTGGTAGATCCTATTGCTGATACAGCAGAATTTAAAAAAGAATTTAATATGGATTTAGTAGATCTAAAAGATGTTCGGAATGCTGATTGTCTGGTATTTTTAGTAGCGCATCAGCAATTTAAGAATTTGCCGCTGGCAGACTTGAAAAAGTTGTTTAAACAGCAAAAGTCACAAACCAAAAATGTCTTTATTGATATCAAAAATATATTTGAGCAAAAGTTCGTAGAAGAAGAAGGCTATTCTTACTGGAGTCTTTAATCATTAGGGGTGATATACGTGAAAAATAAGAAAATAGTATTAGTACTGGTTCTATTTATCGGTGTTTGCCTTTTAGGTGTGCATTTCTTTAAAGATTTTTTTACAACGCCGACTGGCGGCGACTATCGAAATATTACGGATATAGAAAGCTCTTATCATGCGGAGGCAGAAATTGCTCAGGCACTAGCCCAAATGAAAAAGAGTCCAGAAAAAGCAACTATAATTATGCATAGCAATAGTGGTCTGCGCCAAATTGCGCTGACTTTTGATGGACTGGCAGATAGCACTAGCATGCAGCAAATTTTAGACCTATTAAAAAAACATAATATGAAAGCAACTTTTTTTGTAGATGGGATGCAGACAGCCGAAGATCCACAAACTGTTGTTAATATTAAAAAAGCAGGACATAAAATAGAAAACTACTCATTTTCAGGCATGAGTAAAATGGAAACTCTGCCTATGGAAAGAGTAGTGAAAGATTTCAGTCAGGCACAAAAAATTATTAAAGTGACTACCGATCAAGAACCAAATCTCTTGAAATGTAATGAGACGCAATATACAGATCTAGTATTGCAGGCGGCAAAGGCCTGTGGTTTTAACAGTGTTGTGAAAAGTGATGCTTTCTTGAATGTGAAACAAATAGATTCTCTTTTAGCAGCGAATGCTTTTGTCGGCAAGCTTAAATCTGGAAGTATTGTTTCCATTAAACTAAAACCCAATATTGAACTGATTGTAAATGAACCAGGAAAAACGGATTTACGACCGGCAGTTGACAAACAGCCTGGATTAAAAGAATTGCCCCAAGAAGTAGAATTAGGAGAAAAAGAGACGATCGCTGCGGTAGAAAGACTTCTAATTGCTATTGGCAAGGCAAATTATATTACAACCTATGTAGAAGATTTCCCAGTTGACAACAGTGTCCAAAATCCAGTAAAAACTACTTTTTTGCAAAATAGTATAGATCATGTTAAAGAAAGCATTCACTACTCTTTTCTTATAAACATATCTTCTTTCCTGCAAGAAGAATTTACAGCTTTATTTGTTGGCCGCACCGCTTATGCGGCAGAGAGTGTAAATAGCGAGGCACAAGAAATAAAGATGATTCCAACCACAGAGCCGGCTCTTTCTTATACCTTCGGAGGATTGGCAAATGAAGCAGTGGTTAATGATGTACTGACAAGGTTACATCGTCTAGGTATTAAAGCTACCTTCTTTGTAGCGGAGGTAGAAATGAGAAAGTACCCTGAAACACTGCGAAGAATCATTGAAAATGGACACGAAATTGGTATCGCGATCAGACCTAAGGATGGAGAGAGTGCTGATGAAACGCGCAGTACGATTCTGCGTGATAGTAAGAAACTGCAAGAACAGTTTGGTATGGCTACAAACTTGGTAAAGCAGCCATGGGGGGCTGTAACTGATACAACTAAAGAAGTGATATTTGACTTGGGTTATAAATTGATTGGTCAATCTGTCAATGTTGTTCAAAACAAGCATAAAGATTACACTTCAGCAGATCAAGTGATGGCAGAGATTTTCGGAAAATCCATGTTGTCTTTAGTACGGGGGCAAATTGTACATTTTAGAATGGATTACTATGCTAATGAACATTTAGTCGGCGATTTGGCTGAATTAATTAAGCAACGCAAAGTGGATAACATTGCCTATGCAACATTTTATGATAACCCTGTAAATAATTCATCAAATGACTCGCAGTATACGATTAAGCCGATCGGAGAAATTCTTAATAATACTAGGTTTATTTATCGATACCCGGTAGATCTGGCGAATGTTCCAGCACATTTAAAAAATAATGAATCTAAGCAAGTGATCGATACACACAATTTTCTGTCAGAAGCCTCTAAGCGCTATATCGGAAACGGGGATGTTAATGACAGTAATAATATGCTGGGGTTCTCAAAAATGGACACTCGCCGTCTTGATAAGAGTGGATTGATACACACAAAAGACAATGTTATTTTTGTTACCTTCGACGACTGGGGGACGGATGCATCAGTCAACAAAATACTATATGTCTTGCGCAAGCATGATGTACCGGCAACCTTCTTTATTCTCACCCACAATGTATTAAATAACCCAAATCTGCTTCGAACGATTGCCATGCAAGGTCATAATATTGGAGATCATTCTGACAAACATAAACCTATGGTGGTTCGTGATCCGAAGACAGGCAAGCAAGTCTATTCTCAAGATAAAGAAGAGTATGTTCAAGAGCTTACTACATCCTATCAAAAATTATTAAATATTACAGGTGATGTAAGCATTAATGGCAAACCAATGCTAACGAAATATTTTCGTCCGCCAACCCTTGCAATCAGCAAGAGAGGATTTGAGGCGCTGTTTGAATCCGGTTATGAATTTATTGTTTCTGGTTCGTGCAACACAAATGATTATAGAGCAAAAAGCGTTTCTCAACTTGAAAAAATAATTGAAGATGGAGTATATACAGAAAATGGAAAAGTAAAAAAAGGCGCAGTTTTGGTTCTTCATATGTTAGATAGTGCTGCGTATACTGCAATAGCTTTAGATATCCTGCTAACTGCAAATGAAGCCAAAGCAGATTCTGATCCTTCTAAATTTAAAGTTGGCAGGTTATCAGATTATTTAATGGATGGCTATTCGCAAACAAACCGAGAATCACTGAAATGAATAGCAGTGGCTCCTAGTTAATTAAAAAGTTGAGTTTATCTATGGTGATATGACTGGAGAGAGTGATTATATGCTGCTCTACTCAGTAGCGTAGAAATGGCAGGGAAGTGGATGATGGAAAAGATAAAAATAGAAGAGGATATTTTACTTGTTGCCAAACCTGATCGCAGGCTGATTTCTAAAGTGCCTGATAAAGAAAGACTGCGTACGAATGTAGACAGACGCCGCATAAAGGGAAACGAAGATCTGAATGATATATCAACTCTTGTAGAAAATGAAAAATTGGGCAGACGCTACTTGGTGAATTATGATGTCTCAATCCTATATGTTTATGATGGAAAAGAAGTAGCATGTCTCGCGAAAGGCGTTGATATATCAACAACAGGTATGTTATTGGAAGTTTTTCCGGAAGTAGCTAGTGGATTGAGCCTCGCATCAAAAATCAAACTGAAGTTTGTTATAACGCCCGGCACGATGCCGGAAGGTTATGAGATGAAAGTTGATATCGCCGCCCATTATATCCGTTTTGACCAAAATGCAGAAGGGAAAACCTTATGTGGAGTGGAATTTATCGAATCACTTGCTCAGTATGCTACCAAGAAGAAAAATTGGTATATGCTTTCCGCAGCCTCATTTTTTCTATTCTTTATTACTGCCTGCATTCTTCTGATGAGGGCAGAAAGTGTACTTTATTTTAAATTTAATAAAATGTTGTATATGTACAGTATTATTGCAGCCACATTCTTGCTTAGCCGATATCTGTTTGGATCTTTTTACCGACCTGTTCCTATTGATAAGGACTTTACGCCTGGTGTCACAATTATTGTTCCTTGTTTCAATGAAGGACAATGGATACAAAGAACAATTTTAGGCTGTATTAATCAAGATTACCCGACTCATAAACTGGAAGTAATTATCGTAGATGATTGTTCGAATGATAACTCGGTTGAAAAAATAAAAGAGATCGTAGAAGAACTTAAAGTTAAAGAACAACGCTATGATATTGAAAGCAGACTTCATTATATTGTTCAGGAAAATAATGCAGGTAAAAGAGAGGCATTGGCAAAAGGAACCGTAATGGCGCAGCATGAATTGATTGTGTTTGTTGATTCTGACAGTTTTTTAGATCCTTTTGCTATTCGAAATATCGTCCAGCCCTTTAAAGATAATAAAATGGGTGGGGTTTCCGGCAGAACCGATGTTGCCAACACCTATACCAATGCACTCACAAAAATGCAGGCTGTACGATATTACATTGCCTTTCGTATCATGAAGGCTGCAGAAAGCTATTTTGATGCAGTTACTTGTTTATCTGGACCTCTGTCTTGTTACAGAAAAGATTTGCTTGTTAAGTATATGGATGATTGGCTAAATCAACGATTTCTGGGAGAGAAAGCTACCTTCGGTGATGACCGAAGCATGACCAATTTCATATTAAGAGAAAATCGCACAGGCTACCAAGATACCGCGATATGTAACACGGTTGTACCGAATAACTATAATGTCTTTTTGAAACAACAGATGCGCTGGAAACGCTCATGGCTTCGAGAGTCTCTAATTGCAGCTGGATTTATGTGGAGAAAGGAACCTTTTATGGCCTTATCTTTTTATATGGGCGTACTTGTACCACTTTTGGCACCGATTATTGTAATTTATAATTTAATTTACATTCCCATTACACATCGTGTGTTTCCTTTTACCTTTATAATCGGTATTTTTTTAATGGCCTTGCTCATGAGTATGGCTCAATTATTTCTAAGAAGAAGCTCAACATGGATTTACGGATTGTGGTTTTGCTTATATTATGAGGCTGTACTATTATGGCAGATGCCTATTGCTTGGGTTACCTTTTGGAAAACAACGTGGGGTACACGTATGACTCCGGCGGATCTTGCAGAAGTGTTAAAGAAGAATCGCAAAAAGCAAGAGAGGGCATAAGATGATGATTATAGCAAATGAAAAATTTACTGCCCAAAAAGATAGAAGAAAAAAAATACGTGTAGTGATACAAATTGTAGTCCTCCTTACAGTGCTTGCTTTTTGTATCGCCGCATTATTTACTTTAAAAGCGTATCATCCATATACATCGCAGAATGCAAACGTTTCCGGGGATAAGGGTTTTATTGCCCTTGCCTATTTCGGTGTAGAGCGAAATGGTAATCAAAATTTAATCGGGGTGGGACGTTTACAGGAGCATTTACAGGCATTAAAAGATCTGGGTTATGTAACAGTCACACAAGAAGATATTTTAAACTATTATCAAAAAGGAAAAGATCTGCCGGAAAAATCGCTCTTTTTGATTTTTGAAGATGGCAGGAGAGATACAGCTATTTTCTCACAAAAAGTGTTAGAAGATTTGAATTTTAAAGCAACCATGCTGACATATCCGGAAAAATTTGAAAGAAAAGATACAAAATTTTTAATGCCGGGTGAGCTGAAAGAACTTGAAAAATCAACCTTTTGGGAAATGGGTACCAATGGATACCGACTGGAATTTATTAACGTATTTGATCGGTACGATAATTATCTTGGAGAATTAGATCCATTGAAACATGCTCGTGTTGCGCCTTATCTGGGACGTAAATATAATCACTATTTGATGGATTACATTCGTGATGAATATGGTATACCGAAAGAAAGTTACAACAGGATGAAACAGCGGATATCTTATGATTATGAAGCTGTAAAAGAGAGTTATACGAAGTCTATCGGGTATGTACCTGGAATGTATATATTGATGCACTCTAATACAGGAAGTTTTGGCAACAATGATGAAGTAAGTGCTGTAAATGAAACTTGGATTAAAGAATTATTTAAAATGAACTTCAACAGAGAAGGTTTTTCCTTTAATCAGAGAAATAGCAGTCTTTATGATTTAAGCAGGATGCAGCCCCAGGCCTATTGGTATACAAATCATTTGTTGATGCGTATCAAATACGATATCAATCAAGATTTGGAATTTGTCAAAGGTGATTTGGAGAAACAAAAAGCATGGGAGCTTATAAAAGGAGCTTCAGAATTTCAAGAGGAAACGATAATCCTAACCTCTTTACCTAAAGATAAAGGTTTATTGCGTTTAAAAAATAGTGATTTTAAAGATCTCAAGCTTTCTGTAAGAATGAAGGGAAATAAACTTGGTTTACAAAAAATATATCTCAGAGCAGATGAAAGCTTAAATCGGTTCCTATCCGTATATATTCTCAATAATATTTTATATGTTACAGAGAAAAATAGTAATGCCGAGAAAGAACTGTTTAAATTAAGTCTAGATAAACATGACGGCAAGGAAAGGCAATCCATCTCTGAAGATAAAAAGGCAGCTGAAATGCGAGAGCTAGAAACCTTCATCGTATATGCTGATTCTGCTGAAACAGCAAAGATTTATGCAGAGCGATTGAAAGATAAGAATATGGAGAATACACTTTCCGTGACAGATGGTGCTGAAGAATATATATCGGATGTTAGCGTTCATGCAAAAGGTGATCGAATGCTGTCATTGTCACTTAAGGAAAATCGGATGAGCATTATGATCGATGGAAAGGATGCTGCTATCGATTTACCAGTATCTGAATCAAGGTCGGGCTCTGTTTATCTGGAAACAGCATGGGGCGGTTATGGATGGAGTCAAAGAAATTTGGCTGATGATGTGTATGATGGTGTGTTTGAAAAGCTAATGATCACAGAAAATACAGGGTCAGATACCGAAAAAAATTTATTTGACAGTCGTCTGCAAGGATTCGATGCTTTTAAATTTAAAGCAAGGCAGCTGTGGGAATCTCTTATAAACTGGTTTATTGTAAAATTGTAATCAATAGGAGGAAGTGAATGCATGAGCAGCACAGGTTATAAAATTATTAAAACAGTTATTTTTGCATCGGTTTTTGGTATCTTGATTGGCTGCAATTATAATAGTCAATCTGCTGTTAATGCAGTCGCGAAAGAACCAGCTAAGATATCTGGATGGCTGGCCTATTGGGACTTAGAAACTGGAGAAAGAGATTTAGAAAGACTAGGAAAAAAACTCGAGAAACTCTCTTATTTTGGTGCATATTTCGATAGTAATGATCGCCTTTTCATACCTAAAGAGCTCAGTGATAAAAAAAACGAATTGCAAAAGAAAAAGGGAAAATATGAAACCTACCTTACTTTTGTCAATGATAAGCAGAATTCTGATGGATCGGCTGTGATGAAAGATACAGAAGTCCTTCGCAGGTTATTTTCCGATGATGCGTCTATGGAGAAACATATTGATGAAATCATTACATTGACATTGCAAGGTGGATATGATGGTATTGAAATTGATTATGAAAGAATATGGAAGGAAGAAACCATTGGACAGACGTTTTTGCAGTTTGCAGACAGACTGTATGCAAAAGCCATGAAAAATAATTTAAAATTAAGGATTGTACTGGAACCGAGTACGCCCTTCTCTTCTATCGATTTTGTGAAGGGGCCGGAATATGTTGTTATGCTCTATAACCTTTTTGGACTGCATAGTGCTCCCGGTCCTAAGTCCAATAAGGATTTTATTCAAAAAACAATAAGCCAAATGGAAGTTTTGCCGGGTGAAAAATCGGTGGCATTTTCAACTGGCGGATGTCTATGGGCCGATAACGGTGAAAAAAGGTTCCTGACAGAAGTGGAAGCAAAAACCCTGGCTGCGATATATGATAGTGAAACCCGAAGAGATGAAGAAAGCCAATCCGTAGTTTTTGATTATCAAAGTAAAGGTGTGTCTTATCAAGTCTGGTATGCGGATGTAAAAACGTTAAATTATTGGATAAGAATTGCGAAAGAACAGGGGGCTAATCATATCAGTCTGTGGCGTCTAGGTGAGAATGTGGATATCGACAAAATAAAATAAGACGAGTCAAAAAAAAGAGTCCCTCAATAGAGGAGCTCTTTTTTTTGACTTTAATGGCAAGTGTTAGATGACTATGTAGTAAAATCATTGCTAAAGTTAAGAGCAAAGTCAATTAGCAGCATGATGATGAGTCATCTTCACAAAAGCCAAATAATAGGATAATAATAATGATAATAATCACGGACCAGTTGTTACCTCCGCGTCCACCACATCCAAAACCCATAACAAGACCTCCTTTTAGAGCGAGTTACTGTCTATATTGCTATAGTATGATATAGATAATAATTTTGTAGATTGTCTTTTTTAAATAAGTTATTAAGAATTGAATAATTTTTCGAAATATTCTTTGTTATAGAGGACACTGGGATGATTGGGGACATAGGATTCGGCACTTTTATTATGTTCTAAAGCGGTCTCATTATCACCAAGTTTGGAATAGCAGACACATAGCTGGAGATGAGGCAGCCAAGTTGAACAAGCGTAGTTCTTAAGAGAGGAATGATTGCTAGAATCTTTTAGATCAAGTGCTAGCTTATACCAGAATATAGCGCTGGAATATTTCTTGGAATTGAGAAAATGGTAGCCGAGGCGGCAGCAGAAGTCTGGTCGTGGGGTGTCATATTCAAAGGATTTATAGATATATTTCAATTTTTGCTGCTCATCGCCAAGATGACCAAAGCAATCGGCAAGTTTTCCGCAAGCTGAAATATTATCTTCAACCCAGCCTAATTCGGTTCCCAAGAATTTCTGGTAGTATTGCACCGCCGTTTCATACATCTGGTGATCTACCAATTCATTTGCATAATAAAAGAGATCTCGTGGGGAGAAAGTTTCTCCATTGGCTAGACGATTTTCATAAATTTTTAAATTACGATCAGCGGTATCACATCTTTCCTTCTTATGAGTTACAGTAATATCACCATTAATAACGTTACCATTTATGGCCAGGTATTCATGTACAGCACCGACCCATTGGAAATGTCTCGTTCTCTTGACGAGTCTATTTCTTCGCAAGCTTGAAACAATATTGCCGTTTTCATCAGAGGCCAAGTTATAATTCATCGTCACGGAATCTACGGTGAAATCCAGGTCTTGCTTTAAAGACAATAATTTTTGTAAGTCATTTTCAAGAAGAACATCATCAGCATCCAGCCACATAATATAATCCTGAGTAGCATGGCTGAAAGCAAAGTTGCGTGCTGCTCCAAAGTCGTCAATCCATGCAAAGTCGTATACCTTATCAGTATATTGTAATGCAATTTCTTTTGTTGAATCTGTAGATCCTGTATCTACAATAATGATTTCATCCATTGCAGGTTTCACAGACTCAAGGCAGCGAGCCAAGGTTTCTTCTTCGTTTTTCACAATGAGACATAAACTGATAGTAATCAAAATTTGTCACCTTCTCACATTTAATAGGTTAGAACATTGACAGAGAGTGGTAGACCTCTGTCAATGTTCTTAAGTTGACTATGATTAAAAGCTTATTTATAAATCGTATGCCATCTGTTACCCAAAGATGACAGAATTGAGTGCTCTTGTCAGAGCCTGAGCGCTGGCGATGTTCGTACCAGTAACTGTAATACGAATTTCATAGGTGTGTACACCAGCTGCAGGTGCGTCAATCCAAGTAATATTGGGAATTTCACTTAAGATACGTGCAGTAGCTGCTACATTATCTTCTTCCTTTTCCACTGTTATTGTGGAGATAGCAGCACCATCCAAAAATAGACTATAAGTGATGGTATATTGATATGGCGTATCAGTTTCTGTTGTTACTTCAACATCTACCATAGAATCTAATTTTAACGTTTGATCAGCCACAGTGGTGAGACCGAGGGAAAGTACGGATGTTTCCGTTGTCAGGGGAAGAGCGATGGGAGTGGCGGTCTGCACAAAGTTAAAGGTGCTTCCTGGTCCTGTTGTCCCAGTAGGACCTGTAGGGCCAGTATCGCCAATATCACCCGTCGCGCCCGTGGCGCCAGCTGTACCAGTTGGTCCAGTAGCGCCGGTAGCTCCCGTACTGCCCGTAGGACCGGTAGCTCCCGTATCGCCAATATCACCTGTGGGACCAGTGTCACCAGTGAGACCCGTGGCGCCCGTAGGACCAGTAGCTCCAATGGGTCCAGTAGCGCCGGTAGCTCCTGTATCACCAATGTCGCCCGTAGGACCGGTATCGCCAGTAATACCGGTAGCGCCTGTAGGGCCAGTAGCACCAGTAGCTCCAGTAGCGCCCGTATCGCCAATCTCACCGGTAGCACCAGTAGCTCCCGGAGTGCCTGCGATACCCGTTTCCCCCGTAGGGCCAGTGGCACCAGTAATACCCGTAGGTCCAGTAGCGCCAGTAGTACCAGTTGCTCCAGTAGCTCCTGCAAGTCCGGCAGCGCCCGTAGGACCCGTAGCGCCTGTTGCACCCGTAGCTCCTGTTTCACCAGTAATACCCGTATCTCCAACGGCTCCTGTGCCTCCTGTTGGCCCCGTAGCACCAGTTGCTCCCGTAGCACCAGTAGTGCCAGTCGGTCCAGTATCACCCGTAATGCCAATAGATCCTGTAGCACCGGTAATACCAGAAGGACCAGTAACTCCAGTAGGGCCGGTTGGGCCAGTTAGTCCAGTAGCGCCAGTTGGACCAGTGTCACCAATAGCTCCATCGGTGCCAGTCGGTCCAGTTGCCCCAGTCGGTCCAGTCGCTCCCGTAGCGCCAGTAGGACCGGTAGCACCTGTATCCCCAATGTCACCGGTAGGACCAGTCGCTCCAGTTATACTAAGACCTGTTGCCCCGGTAGCTCCAGTGGTTCCAATACCGGTAGTGCCAGTCGGGCCAGTAGCACCAGTGGCTCCGATGCCAGTGGCACCCGTTGCACCAGTCGTGCCCGTAGGGCCAGTAGCGCCAGTAGTGCCAGTTGCGCCAGTTCGTCCGGTAGCACCAGTTGGACCAATGACACCAGTATCTCCAGTAGCACCAGTTGTACCAGTAGGGCCCGTTGCACCAGTAGTGCCGGTAGCGCCAGTTCGCCCGGTAGCGCCAGTAGCACCCGTAGCGCCAGTAGTACCTGTAGGCCCAGCATCACCTGCAGGGCCTACATCTCCTGTTATCCCGGTAGCGCCGGTTCGACCCGTAGCGCCAGTTGGGCCAATGGATCCTGTGGCACCTGTTTCACCAGTAGGACCAGTAGCGCCAGTAGCGCCAGTAGCGCCAGTACGACCAGTAGCGCCATTTACTCCCGTAGCTCCCGTAGGACCAGTTGGACCTGTAGGACCCGTAGGACCGACCTCTTGACGAAGAAGCAGGTCTAAATCAGGAAGTTTCATAAAAAATAAGCACCTCCAAGTTATTGTATGTTAATAAAGAAAGTCATCTTAAAGCTAGCCAATGTTATAATATGATAAGTGCAGTAAATATGTGATTATGTTAATGATAAAAATAATGATTACAAGCTTCTTTCTTCGCGGCTTTACTTTTTCATCAAGGTTAATCTTTCAGTCAGTGGAATAGTTACATTGGGGGTTAGCTTAACCGTATAATGGAAAGTGTAGCACCTGCTCCAGAAATCAAGTTACCTGTACCGACAAGGCCAAAAAGCTGCAGTGTAATGGTTGAATTGGCAGTTAAGGTTACTATAATACTATTATTATAAGACGTGGAAGCTAGACTTGGATTTACAGTAGAAGCTAAGTTGTTAGTACCATTTATGACTAACCTGCTGCCTAGCGCTAAGCCAGCTGTCATATTGACCTGATAGGAAAGATAATATCGTCCAGCCGGAGCTACAGTAAAAATTGTATTTGCGGCATTTACTGTAATGTCGGTTGAGAGATTTTGACTACTTGCGAGAGGGACTGGGGTCCCTGCGATAATTACCAGAACAATGCCGCCGCCGGTATTGGCAGCAAAGCCCGAAGTTGCTGTAGTATTAGTGCCAGTAGGACCTGTAGCACCAGTATCGCCAGTGAGCCCAGTAGGTCCGATAGCGCCATCTATGCCGGTAGGTCCTGTAGGCCCGGTCGCCCCAGTCGCCCCAGTCGCCCCAGTCGCCCCAGTCGCCCCGCTAGGACCAGTATCGCCAGTGGTCCCGGTAGCGCCTGTACGTCCGGTGGCTCCTGTTGGACCAATCGGTCCGGTATCTCCAGTCGTACCCGTAGTTCCTGTGGGGCCAGTGTCTCCCGTAGTACCAGTAGCGCCTGTACGTCCAGTAGCCCCTGTTGGACCAATTGGGCCTGTGGGACCAGTATCTCCTATACTCCCGGTAGGACCTGTCGGACCCGTTGCTCCAGAAGGACCAGTAGCACCAGGATTGCCAGTAGGTCCAGTAGCACCAGTATCACCGGTAGGTCCAGCTATTCCTGTTATGCCAAGACCTATTGGACCAGTAGGCCCAGTGGCTCCGATGCCAGCATCGCCAGTAGCACCGGTTGCTCCTGTAGTACCAGTAGGTCCAGTTGCACCAGTAATACCTGTGGCCCCTGTACGTCCCGTAGCGCCGGTTGGACCGATAGCGCCTGTATCACCAGTTGCACCGGTGGAGCCCGTAGGACCAGTAGAGCCAGTAGTACCAGTTGCACCTGTGCGACCAGTGGCGCCTGTAGGACCAGTAGCTCCAGTAATACCTGCTTCTCCGGCAGCACCGACAGGACCAGGGGCTCCCGGGGAACCAGTAGCACCTGTGCGGCCCGTCGCTCCAGTAGGTCCAAGAGCCCCAGTAGCACCAGTAGAGCCAGTAGTGCCGGTAGCGCCAGTGGCTCCCGCAGGACCAGTGCGGCCAGTAGCTCCAGTTGGACCAGTCGGGCCAGTAGGTCCAGTTGCGCCATCTGCACGAGGTAGCGCTTGATTAGGTTCTAATAAAAAAAATTCCATTTTACAATTGTACACCTCCATATTATTCTAGTGAATTGAGGCAAAGAGTTAGCATAAAGCTAGCTAATGTATAATATGTTAAGTACAGTTAGAAGTGATTATGTTAATAAAATATTATGTAAAAAAGCAGGTCCCCGACTGAAGTTGAGGGCCTGCTTTGCTAGAGTATTTAATGCATATTATCATTGATTGGATTACTGAACGATTTTAAATGATATTCACACCTGCGCTTGCATAGCCGGTAACTGTGTTAAGGAGAGAAATTCCGTCAGCTGTTGCTGAGAATACCAATAACAGACGGGTTTCTGCAGTTACTGGTATTGCGAGGCCTGTAGTAATGCCGCTACTAATCGTGCCAAGAGCCACAGTTCCTGTGAGTGGTGGGGCCAAAGTTACAACTGCTCCTGGAACTGCAGTGAAGGTATTATCAGGTGTAGCGGATGAAAATAATTGTGCTGTAATTGTTACTGTTGAGCCTACAAGAGCCAATGCCGCTGTAGTACTAAAATAGGCTGCTACTGACGTAATGACTCCATCCCGGGGGGCAGAAAATGCAAAGTTAATAAGCGGACCTAAAAGAGTACCTGTTAGATCAATTGCGCCGCCAACCAGAGAAATGCCAGTTGCTGAAGAGCCAAAGCCAACGAGACTTGTCGTTCCTACTAATCCGCCAGCAATCGTTGTTAGAACAGCAGGACCGCCTGATGCGAAAGGTATGATAGCACCAGGGCCAGTAGGTCCGGTATCGCCAGTAGCGCCAGTAGCACCAGTTGGACCGGTAGCACCCGTAGTGCCGGTAGCGCCAGTAGGGCCGGCATCGCCAGTGGCACCGGTAGGTCCGGTAGCACCTGTTGTTCCAGTAGGTCCCGTTGCGCCTGTGTCACCAATATCACCAGTGGCACCAGTACCGCCCGTTGGTCCGGTAGGTCCAGTGGCGCCAGTAGCACCTGTCGTACCAGTAGGTCCCGTAGCGCCTGTATCGCCAATATCACCCGTAGCACCAGTTGCTCCAGTACCTCCGGTAGGTCCAGTAGGTCCAGTTGCTCCAGTTGCTCCGGTGGCACCCGTAGCTCCTGTATCGCCAATATCACCCGTAGGTCCCGTATCGCCGGTAGCACCGGTAGCACCGGTAGGACCTGTAGCTCCCGTAGTACCGGTAGGGCCAGTATCACCAATATCTCCCGTTGCTCCCGTAGGACCAGTAGCACCTGTAACGCCTGCGGTACCGGTATCGCCGGTAGGTCCGGTAGCTCCTGTATCGCCAGTAGCGCCCGTAGGTCCGGTAGCTCCAGTAACGCCTGCAGTACCAGTAGCACCCGTAGGTCCAGTTGCGCCAGTAACGCCTGCAGTACCAGTAGCACCCGTAGGTCCAGTTGCGCCAGTGACGCCTGCAGTGCCAGTAGCACCTGTAGGACCAGTAATACCGGTAGCGCCAGTTGCGCCAGTTGCTCCGATAGCGCCAGCAGGTCCGGTAGGTCCAGTTGCACCTGTTGCTCCTGCAGTGCCGGCAGCACCAGTAGCACCAGTAGCACCAGTAGCTCCAGTTATACCATTAGCACCAGTAGCTCCGGTAGCACCTGTACGACCTGTGGCACCTGTTGGACCAACTGCTCCAGTACCACCAGTAGGTCCAATCCCACCGGTAGGACCTGTTGCACCTGTGGTTCCGGTAGCGCCAGTACGTCCAGTAGCGCCGGTAGCGCCTATAGCGCCGGTTGGACCTGTAGGTCCTGTAGGACCGATTGGTCCAATTTCAGTTGCTCCAGTAGCACCCGTGCGTCCAGTAGCGCCAGTAGGACCAGACGAGCCAGTAGGGCCAGTAGGTCCAGTGGGACCAGTTGGTCCAATTTGAGTAGCGCCGGTTGCTCCCGTACGCCCTGTAGGACCAGTAGGACCAATGGAGCCAGTAGGGCCTGTAATTCCAGTAGCCCCCGTAGGTCCGGCATTACCAGTAGTACCAGTAGCACCCGTACGTCCAGTAGCACCTGTAGGACCAATCGGCCCAGTACCGCCCGTAAGTCCGGTAGTACCAGTAGGACCAGTTGCCCCAGTCGCGCCAGTAGCACCCGTACGTCCAGTAGCTCCTGTTGCTCCCGTTGGACCCGTTGGACCCGTTGGACCCGTTGGTCCGGTTGGTCCGGTTGGACCAACCTCTTGGCGAAGAAGCGCATCAAAATCAGGACTTTTCATATAAATAAAACACCTCCGAATTATTGTATGCCTTAATAGAAAGGAAAATGCTATACCTACTACATCTTATGCAAGAGCAATAAAAGTGTGATTATGTTAATGTGAATTTGTTAATTTAAGCTGAATACCTATTTTAAAATTTGAAAAGGATACTATTTTAATAAGAATGACTTTCTCAAGTACATCCTAATCTAATTAACTCAAGAATTAACAATGTGTCATATATTTGGTACAAGAACAGTGATAAAAAATTAATTAGCTAGTTATTCTGCATTAAACACTATGATTCTCTTTTCTGGGAGAATCATAGTGTTATAAAAGGAAAGATGTTATGGATTTAATATTTAAATAATGGTTATATTTGCCTGTATTGGTGTAGTTCCGTAGTTAGCAGTGTTACCAGTGGTATTAACAAGACTTACAATGTCCGCTGTAGCTAGCGTAAGCACCGCACTTCCATAGAGTTGGCCGGATACGATCGGTGAGTAAGCAGAATTATCGCCAGCACCATTCACTTGTATGCTGAATCCTACAAACGTGGAAGGTCCCGCGCCATCTGTGCTTACCCACCAGGTAACATGATAGTTTCCTGGGGTAACAATTGTAAATTCACCTGTACCAGCATTGTAGGTTATATCAGAAGAGTTATTTACAAGTGTATCAAAAAGTACATTAGAGCCATCAGCTACTGTGCCAGAACTGCTTCCAACAAGTTGTGTCTGTATGCCTGCGAGAGCTGCGGCAGGTCCAGTTGGACCCGTTGCGCCTGTAGGTCCAGTAGCACCAGTTAGACCGGTTGGTCCAGTAGGTCCAGTAGCGCCCGTATCACCAATATCACCTGTAGGCCCAGTGTCACCTGTAGGGCCAGTAGGTCCCGTAGCTCCAGTAGCGCCCGTTGTACCCGTAGGTCCAGTTGCACCAGTATCTCCGACATCACCCGTAGGTCCAGTGTCGCCGGTAGGCCCGGTCGGTCCAGTAACTCCAGCAGCTCCTGTAGGTCCCGTAGGTCCAGTTGCTCCAGTATCGCCGACATCTCCTGTAGGTCCAGTACCTCCAGTACCTCCAGTAGGACCCGTGGCGCCAGCAGCTCCTGTAGGTCCCGTAGGTCCAGTTGCTCCAGTATCGCCAACATCTCCTGTAGGTCCAGTATCGCCAGTAGAGCCCGTAGGTCCTGTGGCACCTGTCGCTCCTGTTGAACCCGTAGGTCCGGTAGCGCCAGTGTCGCCTACATCACCCGTAGGCCCAGTATCGCCAGTAGGTCCAGTAGGACCAATAAGTCCAATTGCTCCAGTAGGTCCAGTAGGTCCAGTAGCGCCAGTGTCGCCAACATCGCCTGTAGGACCAGTAGGGCCTGTAGGACCGATATCGCCAGTTGCCCCAGTAGGTCCTGTAGGTCCGGTAGCACCTGTATCACCGATATCACCAGTAGGCCCAGTATCACCAGTAGGTCCAGTAGGCCCAGTAGCTCCAGTAGCGCCTGTAGAGCCCGTAGGTCCTGTTGCGCCTGTATCTCCAACGTCCCCAGTCGGTCCAGTATCTCCTGTTGGTCCAATTGGTCCAGTAACTCCGGCAGCTCCCGTAGGTCCAGTAGGTCCAGTGGCACCTGTATCGCCTACGTCGCCTGTAGGACCGGTATCGCCCGTAGGTCCAGTAGGTCCAGTAACTCCGGCAGCTCCGGTAGGTCCAGTAGGCCCTGTAGCACCTGTATCGCCCACGTCGCCAGTAGGTCCGGTATCGCCAGTAGGCCCAGTAGGCCCAGTAGCGCCAGTAGCCCCAGTGGAACCAGTAGGTCCAGTTGCACCTGTATCGCCTACATCGCCAGTAGGTCCGGTGTCACCGGTAGGTCCGGTAGGTCCAGTTGCACCTGTTGCGCCTGTAGAACCCGTAGGTCCAGTAGCACCTGTATCGCCTACATCACCAGTAGCGCCTGTGGCTCCAGTAGCGCCGGTATCGCCAGTAGCGCCGGTAGCACCCGTAGCACCAGTTGATCCAGTTGGTCCAATGGGGCCGCCTGATGGTCCAGTAGGTCCAGTAGGTCCAGTGGGTCCGGTAGCACCCGTAGCACCAGGATCACCCGTAGCACCAGTTGCACCAGTAGGTCCGGTAGCACCTGTTGCACCAGTAGCACCAGCGCCGGTAGCGCCGGTAGCACCGGTAGCGCCGGTAGCACCAGTAGCACCAGTAGCACCAGTAGCGCCAGTAGCGCCAGTAGCGCCGGTAGCACCAGTTGTACCGGTTCCTGATGGCCCGGTAGGTCCGGTAGGCCCAGTAGGTCCAGTAGGCCCAGTAGGTCCAGTAGGTCCGGTAGGCCCAGTAGCGCCCGTATTTCCTGTAGAACAGCTAGAGGATGAGCACAGTGGGAATGTAGGAACTGTAGGTGAGAATCTAAACATTGAAGTATCGTCAAAGGACATAATGATTTTTGACCTCCTTTGGTAAAAATATTGGTTCTTGATATACTATGTATTTATTGGCGACAATGTGTCGTATATTATGTAAGGGCACAAACTATTCCATATTTTAAGAGTACTCTTTTAGCCAATTCGATACTTTTAGCAAAGGAAGGTAGGTCTGCAGTTATTTTAAGAAGATTGGCTTAGTTTAAATTAGGATCGTAATCAAAGGGTAAAACCTGAAAAAAAGGTAAAACTTTTGACAAACATAAAAAAGAAAAGTACAATAAATAAATGCTTATGGGCATTTGATTTTCGTAGGATACTACTTGTTATTTGTAAGTAAATTAAGAAGAAGTGAGGCTTTGAAATATGATTACAGTTAGGGAAAAAGTTCGTTTTGTTGAAACCGATATGATGGCTGTGGTGCACCATGCCAATTATTTTCGCTGGTTTGAGATGGGACGTGTAGAATATTTAAGACAAGCAGGCATTTCTCTGCTTGAAATGATGGATGATAATATTGTCTTCCCAATTACCAGTGTAGATTGCCAATATCGTTCATCTGCAAAATTTGATGATATCATCCTAATTGAGGCAACAATGACAGAAGTAACACCTGTAAAGATGGTTTTTACCTATAAAGTGATTCGAGAGGCTGATGGAGTACTGTTAGCAACAGGCAATACTCAAAATTTGTTTACCAATAAGCAGGGCAAAATTATTCGTTTGCCTAGCACATATTTTACAAAATTGAAAGGATATTTCGAAAGTACAAGAGAGTCAATGCATATAAGAAAATAGATCTAGATAGAATATTTTGTTAGGAGGTGCAATTATATGAATACAAATGCACCAATTGGTATTTTTGATTCCGGAATTGGCGGGCTTACTGTAGTAAAAGAAATGATGGATATGATGCCAGGGGAGAATTTGATTTATTTTGGAGATACAGCTCGGACTCCTTATGGGTCCCGTCCTCCGTCAGAAATTCTTACATTTATGCAGCAAATATTAGTTTTTTTTGCAGCGCAAAAGGTCAAAATGGCTGTAGTTGCTTGTAATACCATGACAGCCCTGGGATTAGAAAAAATGAAATCTCAGTACTCGTTTCCTTTGGTTGGCGTAAACACTGGAGTGGAGATGGCACTTGCTGTTAGCAAATGCAAAAAAGTGGGAGTTCTTGCAACACAAGCTACGATTGCTAGTGAAAGTCATAGACGGGCAATTTACGGTAAAGATACTACAGTACACGTTTATTCCCAGGCATGTCCTAAGCTGGTGCCATTGATAGAAAGAGAGCAGGTTGAAGGAGCAGAAATCGAGCAGGCAATTGCTGAGTATGTACTGCCCATGAAAAAGCTGGGAGTGGATGTTATCATTTTAGGTTGTACCCATTATCCTTTTGTAAGTTCTGTGATACAAAAAATAGTGGGTGATAAAATCGTGATTATCGACCCAGCAAAGGAGACTGCAAGAGAGGCACAGCAGATACTCCTTCAGAAAGGGCAAGTATCTGCAGCCAATCAAAGTAAAATACGCTTGTGTTTTTCTGCAGATGTGGAACGGGCAAAAAGGATGGCAGATTTTATGTTTGTTACTGAAAAAGTAAACTTTGAATTGGTAAAGTTAGAAGGATTTGTTCCTGTGTGATGTACTTTTGAGGAAAATTTGGTATACTAATAGAGGAAAAAACTTCTAGAGATGGGGGCCTTGGTGTGGAAATCTTGGTGACAATAGTGATAGTAGTTATAATTATGGCAATTGCGGTGTGGTTGTTTATTGCCAAACAAGGTGATGCTGATTTTGAATTTAAAGTGAATGAACGTACGGAATTTATAGTAGTTGATCAAACCGAAAAAACGGCTACTTTTTCTTGTAAAGTAGCATTTATCAATAAAGGTTCACAGGATGGTACGATAATGGATGCTTATCCTCGTCATTTGCTGCCTTATGAACAATTTGATGGTGTTGAGGTAACGTCTAGAATGGAACTTACTACAGCACCCCGAACCGATAATTATTTTGAAGCTGTGATTATTCCGAAAGGAACAGGCGGAAGCGTTATTGTTACGGTTACATTTACGGCGAAGACAGGTACTATTAGAGATGCCTTGCAAAATTTATATGATTTGTCTGTAGATATGCCGATTGATATTGTATATCAGATTGTAGCTCGTACTCCATGGTATATTCATAAGGCACGCATGATTATGACTTGTGATGAAATCAATAGGGCTATGCAGGCAAAAGATACTGCGAAATGGGAGGGCTAGTAATGGCAGAACTTGAACTCAAACCAGTAGGTACGCGTATTTTAACAGATAAAGACAATATTGTAGATATGATTGAAAAGTATACCAAAGGGGATATTGGACCAGATGATGTAGTATCCGTAGCTGAGAGCGTCGTTGCGATTACCCAGGGGCGTGTGGCAAGGCCCGAAGATTTTAAAGTGTGCTTTTTAGCGAAGATTTTATGTCGCTTTGTACCTCAAAAAGGTAGTTTATCCAGTGTGTACGGTATGCAGTCATTAATGGATGCAGAAGGTAAGTGGCGCGTTTTATTTGCAATGATTATAGGAATGTTTGCCAAAATTGTGGGGAAGAATGGTGTATTTTATGAACTAGCGGGTTCACATGCTGCGCTAGTTGATGATGTTACGGGCACAATGCCTCCATTTGATAAATGTCTGGTATACGGGCCTTTGGAGGCAAATAACGTAGCAGAGGAAATTAAGCGTCGATTAGGCTGTTATGGTGCAGCAGTGGCAGATGTAAATGATTTAAAACGAGCATTGGTAGTAGGGGCTTCAACAGGTCTTGATCCTAAGAAGTTGGCACATATTTTGATTGATAATCCTTTTGGTAACGCTTCCCAACGGACACCGATTGTTATTATTAAAAATTATGCAGCAGTAGAGAGAAGGACAGAAAATCTTCTTACTGTTGAGTAATTGATTAGCAAAGAGGATAGAATACAGCTATCCTCTTTGTTATTTTTGCTGTAAAATTAACAAATACGATAGGTCTAAAAATGTATGGAATTTGTGTTGGAGGAATGACATGGCTAATATTGGTATTACTACAACCGTACCTGTGGAGATTATTTTAGCAGCCGGAAATGTGCCAGTAGATTTAAATAATGTATTTATTACTGATAAAGAAGCCAATCGATTAGTAGAAGGAGCTGAAGATGCAGGTTACCCCCGCAACATATGCGGCTGGATTAAAGGTTTATATTCTGTAGTCGTTGAGAGGGGAAATATAGATACAGTACTTGCAGTTACTCAAGGAGATTGCAGTAATACTCATGCCTTAATGGAAACCTTGCAATTGGTAGGTGTGGAGACCATTCCCTTTGCGTATCCTTTTGATCGGGATTATGATCTTTTGAAATTGCAGATGGATAAATTAATTACAGCTTTAAAAACGGATTGGGAGCAGGTTATGGCTGTAAAAAAACGCTTAGATGGGGTCAGAAGTAAAATTGCTGAAATGGACCGCCTTACCTGGCAGGAAAATCTAGTAAGTGGCTGGGATAATCACGTATTTCAGGTTAGCTGTAGTGATTTTAATGGAAATGTGAATGAATTTGAGCAGGATATTGATCAGTTTTTACTAAAAACAAAGTCTGCAAATGAATTTACAGAAGATATCCGCTTAGGGTATATTGGTGTTCCGCCTATTTTTAATGATCTATATGGTCATTTTGAAAAGATGGGAGCAAGGGTTGTCTTCAATGAAGTACAGCGGCAGTTTGCTATGCCTTATCAAGTAGAGGATTTAGTGGAACAATATAGACTGTATACCTATCCTTATGGTGTATTTCAGAGAATTGAAGATATTAAGGGAGAAATAGAAAAACGAAATTTAGATGGTATTGTGCATTATGTTCAAAGTTTCTGTTTTAGGCAGATCGAGGATATGATCTTTAGGGAAAAATTAGATATACCCATACTAACCATTGAAGGAGATAAGCCGGGTAAGCTTGATGCCAGAACGAAACTTCGAATGGATAGCTTTTTGGAAATGCTGCGATGAGGTGAAAAATGTGTTTTGTGGTATCGATTTAGGCAGTCGTAGTGTAAAATTAGTTATAATGGATCAAGAAGGTGTAAAACGTTCTGAAATCTTTGAAACCGTGCAGTTTTATCGAAACTATGGACAGCCTGGGGAAAATGGACTAATTGTTGACTTTGCCTCTGTGGGTGTAGGGAAATTTGATAAGGTGGTTGCTACTGGCTATGGGCGAAATACCATCAATATTGTAGGAGCTACTGTCATTGCAGAATTAAAAGCACACATGATAGGAGCCATGTGGCAGACGGGACTTACTGATTTTACCTTATTGGATTTAGGTGGACAGGATAGTAAAGTCATTAAAGTGCGTAAAGGTAAAATGGTAGATTTTGCGACAAATGATAAATGCGCTGCCAGTACAGGGCGATATTTAGAAAATATGGCAACGGTTCTCGGGATTAGTTTAGCAGAGCTTAGCAGTTATAAGGAAAATCCTGTAGAGCTATCTGCAACTTGTGCTATCTTTGGAGAGTCTGAGCTTATTGGACGTATTGTGGAAGGTTATAGCGTTCCAGAATTGGCAGCTGGCGTTAATTATACGATTTTCAAGAGAATTAAGCCGATGCTCCATTCTCTTTCCAGTGAAGTGATTGTCTTTACAGGAGGCGTGGCTTTAGGAAAAGCTATTGGACAAACCATCTCTTCTGAACTTGGAGTAGAGGTTGTTGTACCAAAGTATCCGCAACTCAATGGAGCAATCGGCTGTGGGGTTTATTCCTGGGAAAAGAGGGGATAATATGTTCTTGGGGCTTGATGTTGGTGGGACATTTACAGATGGTGTAGTAGTAGCAGATGAGAAAATAGTCAGTATGGTTAAGACTCCTACTACTAAGGAGAATCTATTGCAATGTATTTTGACAGTAGTAGATAAGATGGTGGAGGATACTGGCAGTAAGGCGTTTGAACGGATTGCATTATCCACGACAATTGTAACCAATGCAATAGTGGAAGATAATATCGACCAGGTTGGCCTATGTATTATGCCAGGACCAGGGATGAATCTAAATGATATTCTGCCAGTTGCGCCTTATATCTTATCTGGTTATATTGACCATCGCGGCCGTGAAATGGCTCAGCCTAATAAAGAGGAAGTGCTGAGTGCCTGTCGTCATTTTTCTTCTTGTGATGTATTTGTTGTTTCGGGGAAATTTGCTGTTCGTAATCCTTGTTTTGAATCAGCAGTGACGGATTGGATACAAGAGCAAGTGAGCCCTATGCATATTAGTACAGGAGGAAAAGTTTCAGGTTCGCTTAATTTTTTAAGGCGCACCAATTCGGCTTATTATAATGGAGCTGTATGGCGGCATTTTAATGCTTTTGCTACGGCAGTAGAAGAAGCATTAAAGATGCGTGGGATTTATAGTCCTGTTTTTGTGTTAAAAGCAGACGGAGGCACACTGCCTTTATCAGTAGCCAGAAACTATCCTGTAGAGGCAATTTTTACTGGACCCGCTGCCAGTACCATAGGTATTATGGGCATGAATGATGATGCTGCCGTTTCTGGAATTTCTCTTGATATTGGGGGCACTACCACAGATATTGCATTGTGGCAAAAGGGAAGACCTCTTTTAGCAAAAGAAGGTGCAGCCGTTGATGGTCATGTAACTGGAGTTCAGGGATTCCGCCTTAAGTCTGTCGGAATCGGCGGCGACAGTCTGGTTTTCTGGGAGAATCATGTATTGAAGGTCGGACCGATGCGTCATGGCCCTGCTATGGCGGCAGGAGGCCCTAAGCCTACTGTGACTGATGCTATGGTAGCCGCGGGATTCATTGATTTTGGCGATCGCGTCTTAGCAGTAAAGGCAATGAAGCTGCTTGCTTTACAAGGGCAAAGCCCAGAAGAGATGGCGAGTCAAGTAGTAGATAAGGCAGTGAATGGTATTTGCCAGGCGATAGCCGATTTGTTGGATGAGCAAGCTGCTGAACCTTTATATCATGTAGAAGAAATTATTTATGAAACAAAATTTGTCTTAGAAAACATAATTGGTGTAGGCGGCGGAGCGGCAGGTCTTGTGCCTCTGGTTGCTAAAAAGCTGGGAATTAGCTATACACTTCCTGAGAATGGGAGGGTTGCTAATGCCTTTGGCGCAGCGGTAGCAAGATCAACTCTTGATATTACTCTTCGTGCTGATACTGCAGAAGGATATTATACCGTTGCGGAATTAGGGATCAAAAATAGACTGCCTCGAGGGAAATTTTCCTTACAAAATGCTTATGAGTTAGCAGAAAAGCATTTGGCAGAGTTAGCCCAGAGAAATGGCATTTTTATCGGTGAAACCCAAATCATACAATCAGAGGAATTTAATATGGTTCGTGGTTTTACTACAGTGGGAAAAATTATGACCTGCCGCTTGCAGGTAAAACCTGGTGTACTGCAGTATGGTGAGGAGGAGTTATATTGAATGTTCAAAAGTTAGGACTGGTATTTTTTCCAGCTTTTGATTGGGCGATTAGCCCAACTCATCCTGAGCGGGAGGAACGTTTGTTATATACCCGTGATCAGATTGTGGAAGAAGGACTGCTGGACATGCCAGCGATACGGGAATATAAGCCTAAAATCGCCAAGATTCAGGATATTGAAAGAGTGCATGTTGGGGTGCCTGATATAGCATCTTTAATTACCAATGCTCACTTGGTGTCAGCAGGTGGAGCGATTGCAGCTGCTGATGCGGTAATGAAGAAGGAAGTACAGCGGGCTTTTGCTTTAGTACGCCCGCCAGGACATCATGCTATGCGCATTGTACATGGGACTCGTGGATTTTGTACCATTAACATGGAAGCAATTATGATAGAATATTTGCGGAAAAGCTATGGTATCGGTAAAGTTGCCATTGTTGATACGGATGTACACCATGGTGATGGTACCCAAGATATCTTTTATCATGACCCTAATACCTTGTTTATTTCCTTTCATCAGGATGGGCGGACCTTATATCCGGGTACTGGTTTTACCAATGAAATGGGCAGTCCTAATGCTCGCGGTACTACATTAAACATACCCTTGCCCCCAGGAACGACAGATCGTGGTCTTCATGAAGTACTGGATCATCTGATTATGCCTATCTTGGGAGACTTTAAACCTGATATTATTATTAATTCTGCCGGCCAGGATAACCATTATAGTGATCCTTTAGCGAATATGGCAATTACAGCACAAGGCTATGCGCGATTGGCCGATACATTAAAGGCGGATATTGCTGTATTGGAAGGCGGATATTCCATTGAAGATGCTTTGCCTTATGTAAATGTAGGTATTGTATTAGCCATGGCAGGAATGGATTATAGTAAAGTCATTGAACCTAATATTGCAGATTGCCCTTCCCAATCTTCTTCTGTCACTCACTATATAAAAGATGTAATCAAGGAGCGCCAAGATATGTGGGGGAGAAAAGAGAAGCTGCAGCGTGAAGCAATTATGAAACATGGTGAATTTTGGCAGACAGAGCGCAGTATCTATTATGATGATGAGGGTATTAACGAACAGCAAAAAGAAAGAGTACGCATATGTCCTCATTGCTCTGGATATGTAATAATTGAAACGAAGGCGCGCAGTAGTCTTCATTATAAGACAGCTTATATTGGTATGATTCCTCAGAAGGCTTGCCCGGCTTGTCTAAAAGCAGCTTATGATGTGGTACATACAGCAAAGAAACAAGGGAGTTATCAGCACTATATGGTGCAAAATAAACAGGAAGATCGGCTGGAAAAATTATAACAATGTGTATGAAATAGAACTAGTACCTCATCTGCGCTAAAACTATAGATAATTGAGGTACTATATATTGTAGGAGGAGTCGAATAGATGAACCGACCAGATGGCCGAAAGGCTGATAAAATGCGTCCATTAAAAATCACTCGTAATTATTTGAAATATCCGGAAGGATCGGTGCTGATAGAAGTGGGCAATACGAAGGTAATATGTGCTGCCACAATTGAGGATAAAGTACCACATTTTATGAAGGGCTCAGGTGAAGGATGGATTACTGCTGAATATTCTTTGTTGCCTCGCTCTACCCAGGTGCGTAATATTCGTGAGTCCGCTAAAGGGAAAATCACTGGAAGGACTCATGAAATTCAGCGGCTAATTGGCAGAGCGTTGCGGAGTGTGGTTGACTTAAGAGCCTTAGGGGAAAAAACAATTTGGATTGATTGTGATGTTATACAAGCAGATGGTGGTACTCGGACGGCTGCGATTACAGGATCATTTGTGGCCCTGGTCGATGCAGTTAATAGTATTTATACCAATCATGAGAAACCTTTCCCTGTAAAAGAGTTCTTAGCAGCGGTTAGTATTGGTGTTGTGAAAGATACGGTGGTTGCTGATTTATGTTATGAAGAGGATTCGGCAGCGATTGTGGATATGAATGTTGTAATGACTGGGAGCGGCCAATTTGTAGAGGTGCAGGGGACGGGTGAAAAACGTCCTTTTAGCAGACAAGAGCTGAATGAAATGCTGGCTATTGCAGAAAAGATGGTAGGGGAATTAATTGATTATCAAAAAGATATTCTAGGACCTTTATCGTGGAAAATCGGACGTGAGCCATGAAAGAAATAGTGGTAGCGACTACGAATAAAGGGAAAGTTGCCGAGATTGCCTTAGCTTTGGCCAACTTGCCTGTCAAAGTGTTAGATTTAAGTGATTTTGGTGATATTCCTGAGGCTGTGGAAGATGGTGATAGCTTTATGGCAAATGCTCAGCTAAAAGCTAAACATTATGCCCACCATACGGGAAAGGCTTGCTTAGCAGATGATTCTGGACTAGAAGTGGATGCATTAGGAGGCGCACCAGGCATTTATTCTGCACGCTTTGCCGGGGAGGATGCTAATGATGCTGCAAATAATCAAAAATTGTTAGCAGAATTAACGGGTGTTGCCCCTGAAAAGCGTACGGCTAGATTTCGTTGTGTTTTGGCTCTCGCTGACATTGATGGAACGATCGTGACTGCCGATGGAGTAAGAGAAGGAATTATTGGTCAAGACTTGCGTGGTTTAGGCGGCTTTGGGTACGATCCATTGTTTTATATGCCTGAAATGGAGAAAACCATGGCTGAATGTTCAAAGAGTGAAAAAAATGATATTAGCCATAGAGGACAAGCGCTGAAGATTATGACCAAGATACTGGGAGAGTATTTAAAATGAAGATAGGGGTCATGAGTGATACCCATGGTGACCAAGCGGCTGTCAGGCAAGGGATAAAAGCAGCAGGTCCTATGGATATGTGGCTGCATGCAGGAGATTATAGCCAAGATGCAAGCTATTTGGCTAAGTTAGTGAATGTTCCTGTATTTGCAGCGAGAGGAAATTGTGATGGACAGGCAACTACTAAAATTGATGAATTTATAGAAGTGGCTGGTAAGAAAATATGGATAACCCATGGGCATCGTTATGGTGTAAAGCAAGGCGTCAGTCAATTGGTGGAATGGGGCAGGCAATATGAGGTGGACATTGTAATTTATGGACATACGCATATTCCGGATAGCCACTGGGAGGAAAATTTACTGGTTTTCAATCCGGGCAGTGCTGCTGAACCTCGCTCTGGATATGGTACTTGTGGTATTTTAACTATTAATCATGAAGGGAAAATAACAGGGCAGATTCTTACATTTGAGTAAGAAAGTAAAATGAATATAGAATGAGGGTCTGTTCTACATCTTGTGTAGAACAGACCCTCATTACGATAAAAGGTGCTTAGTTTAATGGTTTACTCAATCATAATTCTTGGTATAAGCGACTTTTAATACTTCATCTGGCAATTCATTTTCCCAACGCGCTACGACTACAGCAGCCACGCAGTTACCGATCAGATTGCAAGCTGTACGAGCCATATCAAGGATACGGTCAACTCCAAGGATAATACCAATCCCTTCTACTGGCAAACCAAAGGCGGCTGCGGTACCGGCAATAACGATCAAGGAAGCACCAGGCACTGCTGCAATACCTTTTGTTGACATCATCAATGTCACAAGCATAATCAATTGGGTTTCGATTGGGAAGGGGATATTATAAACCTGAGCGATAAAGATAACAGCTAAAGCACTATACAGTGTGGAACCATCTAAGTTAAATGTATAACCTGTCGGCAGCACGAAGGTAACAATATGCTTTGGAACGCCAAATTGCTCTAATTTTTCCATTGCAATTGGCAATGCTGCTTCGCTGGAGGCAGTGGAGAAAGCAATCAAGATAGGCTCTTTTATAGCTCTTAAGAGCTGGAAGAAATTCATACGGATAATTAGTGAAGCACAGGCTAATAACAAAACAATAAAAAGTACTAGAGCAAAATATAAGGAACCGATCAGCTTGGCTAGAGGAATTAGCATACCCAAGCCGAATTTGCCTACTGTATAGGAAATGAGGGCAAAAACACCAATAGGAGCTAGTTTCATGACATACCAGGTAAATTTGAACATGATTTCAGCAACGCTGATTGCTAATGTAACGGTTGGTCTTCCTTTTTCTCCCATAGCAGCAGCTGCTACACCGAAGAAAGTAGAGAATAAAATGATTTGTAGCATGTCGCCGCGTCCCATGGCATCTACCACATTGGTAGGTACAATGTTAACGATCATTTGCGTCATATCAATAGTCTTTTTTGCTGCAGCTGCTGCAGAACTCACATCAGCACCTGTTGCGATTGCGACACCTGCACCAGGCTGGAATATATTTGCGACAGCCAGACCAACGAAGAGAGCCAATGTTGTAGCGACTTCAAACCAAATAATTGATTTTGCGCCTAAACGGCCTAGTTTTTTAAAGTCACCAGTACCTGCAATACCCATAATTAATGAACTGAAAATTAAAGGTACCACAATCATTTTAATCATACGGATAAATGTGTCACCGACAGGCTTTAATGCTTGTCCATAGACTGGGAAGATATAACCGAACACAACACCTAGAATAAGAGCAATAAAAATTTGAGTTGTCAGGCCTATTCCCTTTTTTCCTTTTTCCATAAACGAATCCTCCTATAAATTTTTGATTACTTGGAAACACCAAGAGATAAAGTAATCAAGGTATTGCCTTGATTACCTTTACTGCACTGCACAGCAAAGAGAAAATATTTTTAATGATGAAATACTTTCTTCTCCTAGTATAGAATGTAACCATCTGCTAAACTACAGAAAACAACTGAAAAAAATTATTATGCAATTCAGAATTATATAAGAATAGCTTTTTAGGACGATGAGGATTATAATATTGTATGTCGATTTTTGCATTTACAATGATCGGCTAAATCGTTCACAAAAGGAGGGAGTTTTCTGTTATCTTTTTTGCTAAAAAAAATGCATGATGTCTTTAAGGGTATACAAGATTTATTTCATAAATATAAATCCCTTATCAATACAATATTGCTTGTTTCCTTAACTGGTATCGTATATATTTATCCTTTTGGCAGCTATTTTCGTTTTACCCTAGCGATTGTGCTGTTAATTGTCTTTTTATTATATTTTGAGCAGTTTCCCATTTTATCTGGTACAATCTTGACAGGAGCAGTGATTGTATTTTTCCGTACGACAACGGATTTTTTAATAAGCGGTCATGATTATAAGACTGCCATCATGTATAACTTACCTTCTCTGGCATATTATATCTCTTTTGCCGTACTATTTTACTTATTTTCCATTCGAAAGTACAAAGATCACATATTGGTCCTTATTCTCTTATTGAGCGTGGTCGATATCCTAAGTAATATGGTCGAACTTTTTTGCCGTTCCGAATTGATTGGTGCAAAATTTGCAGTGGTTTTTCCAAGTATTGTAGTCGTGGCTATTGTGCGGGCTTGTTTAGCTTTTGTTGGGTATTATGCGTTAAAGCAATATCAATCCTTTATTCTTGCCAATGATCAGGCAAAGCGCTATATCGAACAAACTCTTATGGTTGCCAAATTGAAAAGCGAGCTATTTTATCTGGAAAAATCGTCTCAGGATATCGAAAATGTTATGGAAAAGGCCTATTGGCTTTATAAGCAATTAAATTCTAAAGTGGAATTTGATAGAGAGCAGGAACATCTACCGGCAGAGAATGCTCTTGCAGTTGCAAGAGAAATTCACGAAATCAAGAAAGATTACTATCGAGTCATTACTGGAATTGAGAATATTCTTAGACCCTCAAGCCGGGCTCAGAAGATAAAGCTATCAGAAATACTGTTTATCATTGAACAAAATACAATACGGTACTTGAATGTAATTGATAAAAAAATTGATATAACCTATGAGTTAGCAGATGATTTTCTTACAGATAAGCATTATACCCTGGTATCCATATTAGATAATCTCATTATGAACTCAATTGAGGCCTGTGGCGATGATGGAATTATTAAGGTAATTGAAACCAGCTCCAATGACACGCTATATTTTTGTGTGGAAGACAATGGGGTTGGTATTGATGAACAAGAATTTGAACTCATTTTTAATCCTGGTTATTCTACAAAATTTTCGCCCCGTACTGGTAAAATTTCAACAGGACTAGGTTTGGCCCATGTGAAAAATTACATTGAGTTATTAGGCGGAACTATTCGTGTGGAATCGCAGCCTGATGTATGTACTCGGTTTTTAATCGCGTTACCTCGCTCGGGCGTATTGATTTCTAACAAAGGTGCTGATTTTTCTGTATCTTACTCCTAATGATATATATATTGGAGTAAACGATTTATAATAAAGTATTTTTATAAGAAAGTGGTGCTAATATGTCGTTACGTTTTGTGATTGTTGATGATGATCTTGTAATTTGTAGAATTCTACAAAAAATTATTGAACAAAATCAATTAGGTACTGTTGTTGAGCAATGCAATGACGGCTTAAAGGGCGAGAGGATCATTCGGGAATATCAGCCGGACATTGCATTGGTTGATTTGTTACTGCCAGGTCAAGACGGAGTGGAACTTATAGAGAAGGTGTCTGCTGCAGCGACCAATACTTCATTTATCATGGTTTCTCAAGCCACGAGCGAACAATTAATTACGAAAGCTTATGAAGCCGGTATTGAGTTTTTTATTCATAAACCCATTAATGTCTTAGAAACGGTATCTGTAATCAATAAAGTGCAGGAACATCGTAAGTTGAAACAAATTATGTCTTTGATGCATCAAACCATTTCTCAATATCCTCATGTCCGTCCTGCTGTTGAGGAAGGACCGAAAAATCTGCAGAAGACTCGCATTTACAAAGTCTTTTCTGATTTAGGAATTATTGGTGAGGCAGGTGTAAAAGACATTTATCGAATGGTACAGCTAATTCTGAAGAAAGGTACAGAAAGTAAGTCTTATCAGTTGTGTGATATTTATCAGCAAATGTCAGAAGGAATGGAGCAGGATGCCAAGGCAATTGAGCAGCGAGTACGTCGTGCCACAACGAAAAGCTTGCACAATCTTGCCAATTTAGGGATTGATGATTATTATAACGAAATCTTTCAGTCCCATAGTTCTTCATTGTTTGATTTTAAAGAAGTACGCCAGGAAATGAATTTTATTTTGGGAAAAAGCCAATATCGAGGAAAAATCAATGTCAAAAAATTCATTGAAGGGTTATTATTTATTGCAGAAGTCTGATGGATAAGATGGTAAATGGGGGTACTACAACATAGGAGGTTGTAGTACCCCTCTTTATTTATCAGAGGATATATACTAAATTTAGTAGTTTATTGAATATTCTTAATTTTTTAAGTATGTTGCGATTTTTAGAAAGGATTTTGAATAGAGCTGTACGAAGTAGCATCTTGATTGTCTTATGACAATTAAACTTTATAAGGGGTGGTATTATGAAGAAACGTATTCTCGGTATTTTTGTAACCCTTTGTCTCTTGGTGGTCTGTTTACAGGTAGTCGCCTTTGCGGCAGAGGCTCCAGACAAACCTAATGTTGTCATTCTTGCAACAGGGGGAACCATTGCTGGTGCAGGTGTCAGCAGTACTACAACCGTGGGGTATACAGCTGCTGTTACTGCCGTAGACAAACTTATTTCTAATGTTCCCGAATTGACCAAAGTGGCAAATGTACGGGGAGAACAAGTTTTTCAAATTGCCAGTGAAAGTATAACCATGGAAAATTGGTTAACGCTGGCCAAACGTGTCAATCAGCTTCTTGCTCAAGATAATGTAGATGGCATCGTTATTACTCATGGAACAGATACACTAGAAGAAACTGCATATTTTCTTGATCTAGTAGTAAAAAGTGAAAAACCCGTTGTACTTGTTGGTTCGATGCGTCCTGGTACTGCAATGAGTGCTGATGGTCCTCTGAATTTATATCGTGCTGTTATTCTTGCTGGTACGAAAGAAGCTGCTGGCAGTGGTGTCATGGTAATGCTCAATGATACGATCCATTCCGGGCGTGAGGTAACAAAAACCATCACTGACCGTGTGGATACGTTTCAATCGCCAATTAGCGGTGCACTAGGGGTATTTACTGGTGATAAACCTGTATTCTATCGTCAATCCTTACGTAAAAATACGGTGGCAACGGAATTTGATGTCACTAACCTGATGTCACTGCCTCGTGTTGATATCGTATATCATTATGCCGGCAATGCTGGAACCATGATTGATGCTGCTGTAAATGCTGGTGCAAAAGGAATTGTTCATGCAGGAACCGGTAATGGCAGCATTGGAAAAGCGGAATATCCTGCAGTTGAGAATGCTCTTAAGCATGGCGTAATCGTTGTAAGGAGTGCCCGTGTTGGCAGCGGGATTATCGCTCGTAATGGGGAAGCAAATGATGATATGTATGGTTTTATTGCCAGTGATAACCTGAATCCCCAGAAAGCACGCATTTTATTAATGCTGGCTCTCACCAAAACTACTAATGTAAATGAAATTCAACAAATGTTCTGGAAATATTAAAATTATATTGAATTTTGTATGTGCAATGAACCGCAAGGAGGGATGATGCTATGTGTGTGCTAACACGATAGTGCCGCCAAAATCCATGCGGTTCATTTAAAAAAGCGGCAGCAGTAGTTTTTTGAATATTTATAATACTTTCTGTATGATGTATGAGATGGGTTGCATTTTTGCGAAAAATATGACATAATTAATCATGGTTAATAAATTGGATTAATGGATTAAGCCAATTGTGAGGTGCGATCATGATTTTACAGCGAGTAGGCATTCCGATCTATTTGCAAATTAAAACATACATTTTGGACAAAATAAAATCCGGAGAGTATGTATCGGGTGCTAAAATACCTACAGAAAGAGAGTTGTCTGTCGAATTAGGCGTGAGTCGCAATACTGTGAGCGCTGCTTACAAAGAACTTTTACTAGAGGGTGTGCTTGAAGCGCAGCAAGGCCGTGGAACGTTTGTAAAAACGGTTACGGATGATGCAGAAACGGAAGTCGCCGGTGGAAGACGGGAGCGATTGGTTAAAATTATTGATGATGCCATGGCAAAAGTAGTAGAGCTAGGTTTCACAGTAGATCAATTTGCGGCAATTGCCAGTATACGGGCCATTGAAAAGAATCAAGCTGTTAAAGAATTGCGAGTGGCTGTTGTTGATTGTGCTTCTGAATTCATTCAACGCTTTATTAACCAGATTGGACAAATTGCTAACGTGCGATTTGAAACGGTACTCTTAGCAGAATTAATTGAAGGACGAACTCCCATTGAATTATTGCAGGCTTGTGACTTAGTTGTTACGACCTTGGGGCATCAAGCAGCAGTCGTTGGCTTACTGGGAAAGGCAAGTAAAGTAATTGGCGTAGCTACGGTTCCAAATCTTGATGCAGTTATCAAATTAGCTCGCTTGCCGGCAAATACGCAAGTGGCAATTGTGGCAAAGAGCGATGCATTTGTATCCAATCTGCAAAATTTACTGGAAAAGACATCAATTAACCATTTGGATTTTACAGTAGTACAATCAAGTGATTTCTCAGAGGTTAATAGGATGATTGCTAATTATAAAGCAGTAATTGTCAGTGAAGAACGTGAAATACTTGTGCGCCAAATGGTGAGTGAAAGTCAGGAAGTAATTACGTTCTATTATGAAATTGATCGTGGTTCCTTGAACCAGGTTCTGATGAAGTTAGTCAGTCAGGCACTTTAGATAGTAGAAATACTAGATATAGATTTTAATAGCAAAGGAGTAGTTAGGATGGAAAACAATAAAGTAAAAGTGGTTTTGGGGGTTATTGGAGCTGACTGTCATGCAGTAGGTAACAAAATTTTAAACTATGCCTTTACTTCCGCAGGATTTGAAGTAGTTAATTTAGGGGTATTGGTTCCTCAAGAAGAATTTGTAAATGCAGCTATTGAAACGGATGCAAAAGCCATTCTCGTCGCTTCCTTATATGGACATGGGGAAATTGATTGTCGGGGATTGAGAGAACGCTGCCGTGAGTCCGGTTTAGGCGATATTTTATTATATGTTGGCGGAAATTTGGTAGTTGGTAAAACTGATTTTACGGAAGTACACAATAAATTTATTGAAATGGGTTATGACAGAGTCTATGAGCCAGGCATACTTCCTGATCAAGTGGTCATTGATTTAAAAAATGATTTAGGTTTATAAGGGAGTCTTGATAATGAATCATATTTTACTGATTGATTTTGGGAGTACTTATACCAAAATTACTGCAGTGGATGTTGACAATGAAATAGTATTAGGCACTGCTCGTGGTATAACTACTGTAGAAACTGATATTATGAATGGACTAAATCAGGCGATCGATGCTTTGTTCCTCAAAACGGGTAAACTGGCATTTTCAAAAGTATTAGGCTGCTCTAGTGCAGCCGGTGGATTGAAAATGGTAGCCGTTGGATTGGTGCCTGAACTTACAGCAGAAGCTGCAAAACGTGCGGCTCTAGGGGCTGGCGCCAAGATTATGGGTGTATATGGTAATGAATTAAATGAATATGAAATACAAGAAATAGCCCAGCTGCAGCCGGAAATTATTCTGTTGGCAGGTGGTACCAATGGCGGTAATAAAGAAGTGATTCTGCATAATGCCAGAATGCTTACTACCCTTGGCAAAGATATTCCTGTCATTGTGGCAGGTAATAAATCCGTAGCACCTCAAGTAGTCAGGACATTATTGGAAGCCATGACGGAGGTAGTACATACCGAAAATGTAATGCCGAAGTTAAATGAACTAAATATTGAGCCTGCACGTGAAACCATTCGCAGTGTATTCTTAAGAAGGATTGTGGAAGCTAAGGGTCTCAATAAAGCAAATCAGTTTGTTGATGATGTTGTTATGCCTACGCCGGCCGCGGTATTAAAGGCTGCAGAACTCTTAAGCAAAGGTACCGAATATGAGTCTGGTTTAGGTGACTTAATAGTAGTGGATATTGGTGGCGCAACTACTGATGTATATTCCATTGCCAAAGGTGATCCTACTAAAACTAATGTAGCCTTGCGAGGACTGCCAGAACCCTTTGCGAAACGTACAGTTGAAGGCGATCTGGGGATGCGGTATAGTGCGACAGCTTTATTTAAAGCAGCTGGTGCCAGAAGGATTGCAGACTATGCCCATGTTTCTGCAGAGGATGTGGAGGCATATGTAGAAAAGGTCGAAGCGAATATTGAATATTTACCACAAAATGAAATTGAAAAAAAAGTGGAAATTGCCATGGGGAAAGCTTGTACTTCTTTAGCCGTGGAACGCCATGTCGGACAGCTTGAAACGATATTCACATGTTTTGGTTCTGCTTTTGTACAAAAAGGCAAGGATCTGAGTGATGTTAAGACGGTGGTAGGTACTGGTGGCGTAATTGTTCATCATGAACAGCCGAAAGAAATTTTAAAGGGTGCAGCATACAGTGAAAGTACGCCTGAAATGTTAAAACCTGAGTGTCCAAAGTACTTGATTGATGAAGAGTACATTATGGCATCCATGGGACTATTGGGTGAAGTATATCCGGATGTAGCAGTAAGAATGATGAAAAAATATATTGTGCGGGGGTAGCAGTAATGGAATTGAAAAATAAAAAGTGGACACATGATCACTTCTATGGTGTACGCGAAGAAATATTGAAACATTGGCCAACAGGTGCTGATGTAAATTTTGAAGAAGCTGTTAAATATCATGAAACAATCCCAGCAAAAAAGCATTTTGCAAAGCGTTTAGTAAAAGCGAAGAAGAATGGTGAAACATTAACTCAGCCTAGAGCAGGGGTTGCATTATTAGATGAACACATTAATCTCTTGAACTTTTTGCGTACAGAGGGAGAAGCGGATCTTCTGCCAACTACGATTGATAGTTATACTCGTCAAAATCAATATGAAAATTGTGCAAATGCAATTGAAGAAAGTGTGAAAGCCGGCCGCTCCTTGCTAAATGGTTTTCCAGCAGTAAATCATGGAGTTCATGGTGTACGTAAGTTGGTAGAAAGTGTTGATGGCCCATTGCAAGTACGCCATGGTACGCCGGATGCCCGCTTATTAACAGAAATCACGTTAGCAGGTGGATTCACATCCTATGAGGGTGGCGGTATCTCCTATAACATTCCTTATGCCAAAAGCGTTTCGCTGGAAAAAACAATTTATGATTGGCAGTATAATGACCGTTTGGTAGGTATTTATGCTGAGCATGGCATTGAAATTAACAGAGAGCCTTTTGGACCATTGACAGGTACGCTAGTACCACCTTGCATTTCTCATGCAGTAGCTATCATTGAAGGTATTTTGGCAGCAGAGCAGGGTGTTAAAAATATTACATTAGGCTATGGTCAATGTGGTAACTTATTCCAAGACGTTGCAGCGATTAAAGCTTTAGAGCAGCTGGCAGAAGAATATTTGGTGAAACATGGATATAGTGACTGCGTATTAACTACTGTGTTCCATCAATGGATGGGCGGATTCCCGCAAGATGAAGCAAAGGCCTTTGCTGTAATTTCTTGGGGTGCAGCAGCTGCTGCCTTAGCAAAGGCTACGAAAGTTATTGTTAAGACTCCTCATGAAGCCTTAGGGATTCCTACCAAAGAAGCTAATGCGATGGGACTTCGTGCAACGAAGCAATTAATCAATATGCTGGCTGATCAACCATTCCCGATGACTGCGGAAGTAGATATCGAAGTGGAAATGATAAAAGCAGAAACACGTTGTATTTTAGATAAAGTTTTTGAACTTGGCAATGGAGATTTTGCATCTGGCAGCGTTCGTGCCTTTGAAGCCGGCGTTCTGGACGTACCTTTTGCTCCTAGCCAGTATTCCTTGAATAAAATTCTGCCAGCCCGTGATAATAACGGCGCTGTACGATTATTTGATGTAGGAAATCTACCTTTCACACAGGATATTATTGACTTCCATAAAGCTAAAATTGATGCTCGTGCAAAAGAAGAAGGACGTAAAGCGAGTTTCCAAATGGTTATTGATGATATTTATGCGATTTCCAAGGGACGCTTAGTAGGCAGACCTAATAAATAAATCTTAAATTCAGCAGGGCGGCAAAAGGTATTCTGCCTTATGCCGCCCTGCATAAAAAGGAATGGAGAGTGTAATCATGAAAATTGTAAATGTTGTATGTTCAAAAGGTCGTACTGGTTTTTATTTTGATGATCAACGGGCTATTAAAGCGGGAGCTCAGCATGATGGTTTTAGCTATGTAGGAGAAACGGTTACTCCTGGATTTCATTCCATTCGTCAAACTGGGGAAGCTGTATCCGTAATGATCGTATTAGAAGATGGACAAGTGGCTTATGGCGATTGTGCTGCTGTACAATACAGCGGAGCAGGCGGACGTGACCCTTTGTTTTTAGCCGAAGATTTTATTCCTGTGATTGAACAAGAAATTAAACCACGTCTCGTGGGTCGTGAATTAACTTCCTTCAGACAATTGGCAGGAGAAATTGACAGTATGGTTGATGCTAAAACAGGTAAGCTCATCCATACTGCACTGCGTTATGGCGTGACCCAAGCAATTTTAGATGCTGTCTCCAAAGCAAAACATAAATTGATGTGTGAAGTAGTTGCAGAAGAATATAATACGACTGTTAGTGAAACCGCAATCGATATTTTTACCCAGTCTGGGGATAATCGCTATGATAATGCTGATAAAATGATTATCAAAGGGGCGCAGGTATTGCCTCATGCCTTAATTAATAATGTAGAAGAAAAGTTAGGCAAAAATGGTGAATTGCTGCTTGAATATGTTACTTGGTTAAAAAATCGGATACTAAGCTTGCGTACCAGCGATTCTTATAATCCTGTACTGCACATTGATGTATACGGTACAATTGGTGCTGCCTTTGATTTGGATACCGAAAGAATGGTCTCTTACTTCCGTGAATTAGAAAAAGCGGCTGCTCCTTTAAAACTTCGCATTGAAGGTCCGATGGATGTAGAAGATCGGGAAAAACAAATGGTAGCGTTAAAAGAAATTACAGCTCGTTTGCACGAAGAAAAGATCAATGTAGAAGTGGTTGCTGATGAATGGTGCAATACACTGGAAGATATTAAATATTTTGCTGATAATAATGCGGGAGATATGCTGCAAATCAAAACACCGGATTTAGGCGGAATTAACAATACCATCGAAGCTGTTTTATATTGTAAAGAAAAAGGCGTAGGTGCATACCAAGGAGGTACTTGCAACGAAACAGATCGTTCCGCACAGGTTTGTGTACATCTTGCTATGGCAACCAAACCAGTACAGATGTTAGCAAAACCAGGTATGGGCGTGGATGAAGGCATCATGATTGTATATAATGAAATGCAGCGTATCTTGGCTGTTCGCCAGGCACGTAAGGCGTAATTATGAGAATGTTAATGCATGAGCAATTAATGTATGCTAGTTATTTTGCACCCAGAGGGCGTAATCGTATGTTTGTTTTGGGGCAGCAGATTAGTGAACGTTATTTGTCGCCATTAGATCGTCTAATTGGCATTGTTGGTGGTCCTGGTGCAGGTAAATCTTCCTTAATTAAAGGTATGTTTCCTGGATTAGAATTAACAAATGATGATGATGGTGTAAATGTACGTCCCTTGCCTTTGCTCAAAAATATTGAAAAAGATTTCTTTTCCAGTCATACTTATCATATTGATATTCGTTTTGAGTTGGCATTTACTCAACTTCATGTATTAGCAGATGCTATTAAAAAAGCATTATCTCATGATAAACGGGTCATAGTAGAACATTTTGATCTGTTATATCCTGCTCTGGGGGCAAATGCTGATGTGCTCTTAGGTGTAGGCGGCGAGGTTATCGCTGTTCGCCCTAATGTTTTTGGACCTTTTCCCCAGGAAATTGCGGATGTGGTTGTAAAGACGTTAAAGTATCGTAAAATGGCTCATACTGCTGAAGATCTGACAGAAAGTATTTTATTAAAAGATTATGGTGCTATCCTTCCTTTTGGTCACAGAGATGTACATCATGGTTTTGTCCTGGAATATCCTGTAGAGCTTGATGCAGATCTAAAGGAAGTTGAAAGAAAGGTTAAAGCATTCATTGATGAGGGACTGAAGGTTTGTTACTCAGATGAAGGGCATATTGAAATTGGTGATGTTTCATGGGCGTGTACAGGGCCGCGGACTCATGTGCATAATACAGAAGATATTGAAGGTTTTCGTCTGCTCCATGAGTATAAATATGACCCTAAAACGAAAACCTACCTTATTATTGGCTTGGTAGGGCCATTAGAAGAGAATCTTGATGGTTTCTCCAGCATGATCTTTCATGCATCATTGTAAAAGTGTATAATTAGCTGTAAATGGGTACTGTTTTCTTAAAGAGAAGACAGTACCCATAAGAGCATCAAAATCATGATTGCACAAAGAGACTTACATATAAAGAATTTTTCATTAGGAGGTTAGAAATATGGCAAGTATTACAAAAACTGCTCAAGCAGGGACCTTAGAATCAAGTGATGTTATGATTACTGTAGCTCCTGGTAACCAAGGAAGCGGTATTGTTATTGAATTAGAAAGTATTGTTCTGGCTCAGTACGGTGAAGATATTAAGATCATCTTAGAGAAAACGATGAAGGAGCAGGGGGTTACCGATATCTATATTAAGGCGGTAGACCGGGGAGCGCTGGATTGTACCATCTGCGCCCGGACTTTAGCGGCATTAAGCCGTGCAGGTGCTGTGCTAAAGGAGGCGATCATATAATGGATTTAAGAAGAAGTATGTTATTTATTCCAGGTAATAATCCGGGAATGCTGCAAAATGGTGGTGTATTTGGCGCAGATTCAGTTATTTTGGATTTAGAAGATGCTGTGGCTCCCATGGAAAAAGATGCAGCCCGTTTTTTGGTTGCTCAGGCTCTGCGCACTGTGGATTATGGATCAAGTGAAACCGTGGTTCGGATTAATCCTTTAGATACCTTTGCTGCTGTGGATATTAAAGCGATTGTTCCATGTTGTCCTGATGCAATTCTGGTGCCAAAAGTAGAAAGTGCAGCTGATATTCATCAAGTGGCTGCTATGATTGCCGCGGCGGAAAAACCAGATCAAACACCTGTGAAGATTATTGCTCTATTAGAAACACCTTGCGGGATTGTTGAAGCGTATCAGATTGCGAAAGCGGACCCGAGGGTAGTTGCTCTTGCTTTAGGTGCAGAAGATTATACAGCAGGTCTGGGTGCTATGCGTACCAAAGAAGGTACTGAGATCTTTACAGCACGTACCATTGTTATCAATGCAGCTGCGGCTGCGAATGTTCAATCCATTGATACTCCTTATACCGATGCGAATGACGAAGAAGGTCTGCTTGCCGATACACAGCTGGCAAAGAGATTGGGCTTCAAGGGGAAATTGTCCATCAATCCCAGGCAGATTGATGTAATTCATACTGTATTTAACCCAAGTCTAAATGATATTGATTGGGCCCAGCAAGTCATCCATGCCATTCGTAAAGCAGAAGCTGAAGGATCAGGTGTGGCGTCATTAAATGGTAAGATGGTAGATTTGCCAATTGTAAATCGTGCAGAACGCATCTTGCATTTAGCAGAACTGTTAGGTTTGATGGGGGGAGAAAAATAATGAAAAATGCAATTGGACGTGAAATACCTGAAGCCATTTCCGGTATAGCAGCAATAAAGCCCTTTTCTGGTGCCTTTGCTATCGTACCCGAAATGACACGTCAGGCACCTAAGGTCAAAACCATAAAACCTGCCGATCGAAAATTGGTCGATAGTTTAGTTGAAGTATTTAAAAAGATACCCGTAACCGATGGAATGACTTTGTCTTTTCATCATCATTTCCGAAATGGTGATGGCGTTGTAAATATGGTCTTGGCAACTGCGGCGCAGTTAGGATTGAAAAATCTAACCGTTGCCTTAAGCTCTGTCTTTCCTGTACATGCACCGATTATTGAACATGTAAAAAATGGCGTAGTAACGGGTCTTGATACGAATTATATGTCCGGTCCAGTTGCTCAGGCTGTATCGAAGGGGTTGTTCAGCAAACCTGTCGTACTGCGCACTCATGGCGGACGTGGACGAGCGATTGAATGTGGTCAGCTTAAAATTGATGTGGCGTTTATCGCAGCGCCGGCAGCTGATGAATATGGCAACCTAAATGGTGTAGAAGGTCCGGCGGCATGCGGTTCACTCGGTTATGCTTTTCCTGATGCTCAGTATGCAGATTATGTAGTAGCTGTGACGGATTATCTAGGTGAATATCCTCTATCACCTATATCCATATCTCAGACGAGGGTAGATTATGTAGTAAAAGTAGAATGTGTAGGGGACCCTAAAGGGATTGTTTCGGGTACGACTCGTATTACTAAAGATCCAGTTGGGCTTAAAATTGCTGAAACGGCAGCAAAAGTAATTCAAGCTACTGGACTTATAAAAAATGGATTTGCATTTCAAACAGGTGCAGGTGGGGCCTCTTTAGCAACAGCAGCTTTTGTCAGGAAAATGATGGAGAAAGATAGTGTCGTGGGAAGTTTTGCTCTCGGTGGTATTACAGGCTATATGGTAGATATGCTGGAGAGTGGTTTATTTAAGAAACTTATAGATGTACAGGGATTTGACTTAGAAGCGATTCGTTCTTTAGCTACCAATCCAAATCATTTGGAAGTTGGTGCTGATTTTTATGCAAGTCCATTTAATGCCGGATGCGCCGTTAATCAGCTGGATGTGGTCATTCTAGGGGCTACAGAAATGGACACTGACTTTAATGTGAATGTAGTTACGGGCTCTGATGGCGTTATTATGGGTGGCTCAGGAGGTCATGCGGATGCAGCGGCAGGTGCAAAAGTTACGATCATCGTAGCCAATTTATTACGTGGACGTTTACCTATTATTGTGGATAAAGTACTTACGGCCACGACTCCAGGTGAAACAATAGATGTTCTTGTTACAGAAAGAGGTGTGGCAGTAAATCCTCTTAGAGCCGATTTAAAAGAAAAATTCCTGGCAGCAGGATTGCCGGTAAAAGATATACAAGAATTAAAGCAATTGGCAGAGAAAATAGCCGGAGCTCCTAAAGCAGTAAAGACAGGGGAAAAGATAGTTGCAGTAGTAGAATATCGTGATGGCACGATTATCGATGTTGTGCGCCAAGTGGAGGGCTAAGTGATGTTGTGGGGCACTATAGAAGAGAGGGTAATCAATCTGAATAATGCTAGACAGGTTAGTGCCGTGAGAGAATTTCTCTCCAGATTTTCCTTAACCTTTACTGAACAAGTAGACTATACTATTGCCTTATATAAAAATGATTCTATTGTAGCGACAGGTTCGTTTGCTGGAGAAGTATTGCGTAACATTGCGATTGATGAGTCGCTGCAGGGAGAAGGTCTGACGTCAGCAGTTGTCAGCCATTTAATGCAGGAAGCAGGACGGCGGGGAATCTATCATTATTTTATTTTCACCAAGCCTGACAAGGCGCATTTATTTAGTGCATTAGGATTTAAAGAAGTTGGGCGGGCTGATCCATATGCGGTGCTTTTAGAAGCTGGTATCGGGTCGATTGATTCGTATTGTAAGGAGATGGCTGCTTTGACAGCCCATCTGCCTTCGGGGAAAAGAGCTGGCTTAGTAGTAAACTGCAATCCTTTTACTTTGGGACATCAGGCGGTAATTGCCAAAGCAGCTAAAGAAAATGCAGCTGTAGTGGTATTGGTAGTCAGTGAAGAGGGATCTGTATTCCCTTTTGACGTCCGCTTTTCTTTGGTTAAGCAGGGATTAGCCGAATATGATAACGTAGTCGTGCTGCCAGGAGGTAAATATATTGTGTCGGCTGCTACATATCCTGGCTATTTTACCAAAGGAGACGAAACGGTAACAGCGCAGACTAGGCTGGACGCCACTATTTTTGCTAAACATATTGCACCTGCCATGGGGATTACCTGCCGGTATATGGGGGATGAACCATATTGCTTAGTGACAAAGGCTTATAACCAAGCAATGCTTGATATTTTACCACAGCATGGGATTGATGTGCTGGAAATGCCAAGGATTTCTGTTCAGGGAAATGCTGTGAGTGCCTCTAGAGTTCGAGAACTCTTAAGGCAGGAAGAATGGGAGGAAATTCAGACTTTAGTACCAGATACGACTTATCAATTCCTTCGTTCTCCTGCAGCTATTCCTATTATAGAAAAAATACAAAGCAGTATATCGAGACATTAAGGTATATATTGCAAATGAATAACAGAGTCGGTCAGAAATGAATATAGAGATTTGATGGCTTATATAACACCGTTTACCTCTGTATTCTATTTCTGACGGCTAACATGTGTATAGATAAACAACTTTTAATACATGATAAATATGTATTTTTCTTGCTTGCAAAATAGAAAGAATTTTGCAATAAATAAAAAGAATAATGTATACAAAATACAATTGCCGTGCTATAATCAAGTAAAAGAATAGTGGAGGTGCTGTTTTGTGCGCATTGAGCATGATTTTCTAGGAGAAATACAAATACAGGATGAAGTTTATTATGGAGTACAAACGACTAGAGCCTTAGAAAACTTTATTATTACTGGTCATAGAATGAATACTGATTTTATTGCATCGTTTGGTATTGTAAAAGCGGCAGCAGCCAAAGCTAACATGAGAACTGGTCGTATGCCAATCAAAATTGGCAATGCTATTGTACAAGCAGCGCAAGAGATCATTGAGGGAAAGCGGCATGATCAATTTATAGTGGATTGCATCCAAGGTGGAGCAGGAACTTCAATGAATATGAATGCTAATGAAGTCATAGCAAATCGGGCACTTGAAATCTTAGGTGAGGCGAAGGGCAATTATGCGCTTATTTCACCTAATAATCATGTGAATATGGCGCAATCTACTAACGATGTTATGCCAACAGCTATGCGTATCTGCACCATTACAAAGTCCAAAAAGCTGATTGCTGCATTAGAAGATATGGCAGCTACTTTTACTGCTAAGGGAGACAGCTTTAATCATATCTTGAAAATGGGTCGTACCCATTTGCAAGATGCCGTGCCTATTACATTAGGACAAGAGTTTTATGCATATGCAGAAGCTACTAAACGAGCAATCAAACGCATTAGAGAAAATGTTAAGAATATGCATTTTGTGAATATGGGAGCCACTGCTGTTGGAACTGGTCTAAATGCGGAACCAGAATATATTGCCTTTGTGATAGAAGAACTTTCCCGCTTAACAGGCGAAGAGATTCATTCTGCTGCTAATTTAGTAGATGCTACCCAAAATACCGATCAGATTGCTGAAATTTCCAGTGCTCTCAAAGTTACGGCCTTGGCTTTTTGTAAAATTGCCAGTGATCTAAGACTCATGTCATCGGGACCGCGCTGCGGTTTGGGAGAACTTTCTCTTCCTGCAAGGCAGCCGGGATCATCAATTATGCCTGGCAAAGTAAATCCTGTCATTCCCGAGGTTGTGAATCAAGTGGCGTATCAAGTAATTGGCAATGACTTGGTTATTAGTTTAGCTGTAGAAAATGGACAGTTTGAACTAAATGTTATGGAGCCGGTCATGGCATATAATCTCTTTAATTCTTTAACGATATTAACAAATGTAGTCAATACATTAAATCATAAATGCGTGAAAGATATTGAAGCTAATGAAGAACGTTGTCGTGAGATGATTGATAAGAGTGTAGGAATTGTGACGGCGCTGTTACCTCATATTGGATATGAGCAATCTTCTGCAATTGCAAAAGAGGCTTTAAAAACAGGAGCATCTGTTAAAGAACTGGTTATCTCTAAAGGTCTATTAACAGCTGCTCAATTAGAAATTATTTTATCACCAAGTGAAATGACACAACCTGGTATTGCTGGAAAACAATTCTTAAGATAAATGAATATGGAGAATTTACGGTCAAGAAGTACATTTACAGTGTTCTTTTTGACCGTAACTCTTATGCAAAGGCTATGTAGAGGGGCGTGGGGTACTATAAAAAAAGTTATATAACGCAAATATTCTATAAAATTTATATTATTGTGATAGAGTGAGTGGTTTACCTGAAAAGTTTGTGATATAATACACTTGAATATTAGAATAGGGGGATGAGCATGCGTACAATTGAGGTAGAGCAAATTACTCAGGCGATAGCAAAAATGTGCATGGATGCTTGCTATTATTTGTCCGAGGACGTGTATGACGCTTTAGTGTCAGCTGGAAGAAAAGAAGAATCGGCTTTAGGCAAAGAAATTATTGGAAAACTGGTAGAAAACGCCAATATTTCTAAAAATGAACAAAGACCTATTTGTCAGGATACTGGTATGACAGTAGTATTTATGGAAGTAGGACAAGATGTTCATTTGGTAGGCGGTAGTTTGGAAGAGGCAGTAAATGCCGGTGTTGCTAAAGGTTATACAGAAGGTTATTTGCGTAAATCCGTAGTGGCCGAGCCTTTGTTTAATCGTAAAAATACTACAAACAATACTCCTGCGATTTTACATACTAGCATTGTACCAGGTGACAAAGTTAAAATTAAACTAGCGCCTAAAGGTTTTGGCAGCGAAAATAAAAGTGCCTTAAAAATGCTTGTACCTGCTGATGGTGTTGAAGGTCTGAAAAAAGTTGTTCTTGATACGGTAAAAACAGCGGGACCTAACGCCTGTCCTCCGATGGTCATTGGCGTAGGTGTAGGCGGAACCATGGAAAAGGCTACAATACTCGCTAAAAAGGCTCTTTTGCGTTCTGTCAACAAACGTAATGATCATCCTGAATATGCGAAATTAGAAGAAGAATTATTAGAGATGGTTAACAAGACAGGTGTAGGTCCTCAAGGATTAGGGGGAGTAACTACTGCTTTAGCAGTAAATGTTGAATATTTTGCTACCCATATTGCGGGTTTACCAGTTGCTGTTAATATTAATTGCCATGCCACACGGCATGCTGAAGTTGAACTTTAGGAGGTGTAGAGAAGATGGCAGAAGTAAAACGGATTACCACTCCATTAACAAAAGAAATGGCTCGTTCCTTAAAAGCTGGTGATAGTGTGTTAATTACTGGAACGATCTTTAGTGCTCGTGATGCAGCTCATAAGGTAATGACAGAAGCTCTTGACCGAGGCGAAAAATTACCTGTAGATTTTACAAATCAAATTGTATACTATTTGGGACCTACGCCGGCAAAACCAGGAGATCCTATTGGTTCAGCTGGTCCGACCACTGCTGGACGTATGGATAAATATACACCACAAATGATTGAACAAGGTCTTAGTGGCATGATCGGTAAGGGATATCGCTCTCCAGAAGTAGTGGAAGCTATGAAAAAAAATAGTACAGTGTTCATGGTAGCAATTGGCGGTGCAGCAGCTTTGATTGCAAAAACCATTAAGGCTTATGAGGTGTTAGCATATCCTGAATTGGGCGCAGAAGCATTGGCTAAACTTACAGTAGAAGATTTTCCTGCAATAGTAGCGATTGACTGTGATGGCAATAACTATTACGAAGAAGGTCAAAAGCCCTATCGTAAAATATAATCGTCAATTACGTAATAGAGCGATCTTGAGTCGGACAAGCTAAAGACAACTGAAAAGTATTTAAAGTAGAAAGGACCAAGTGCACGGAGGCTGCTGCTGATAGAGGAGTGGTCTGGGGTTCTTGGTCCATAGGATAAAACTTTTCTGCTTAGTAAAAAAGACACTTGCGAATAAATTCACATTTATGTAAATTTATTAAAGGAAAAAAACAAGCAGTGTCGAACTAGCTTTATTTGTACAGTGTGTTGGTAAGAAATTTGTACCAACTATGTAAATATTACAGGAGGTAAAAGCATGAAGAATTTTGATTTTTGGATTCGTCGTATTCATTCTCTATCTGGTGTTATAGCATTGGGTGCATTTTTATTGGAGCATATATTTACTGTATCAACAGTAATGGGGGGCCCTGCGAATTTTGATAAATCCGTAGCGGCACTTGCAGCTATGCCTTTTTTGGTTCCAATTGAAATCATCGCAATCGGAATGCCAATTGCTTTTCATGGTATTTTAGGTGTGGTGTATGCTTTAAAAGCAAAAAATAACCCACTTCGTTATGGTTACTGGAACAATTGGATGTTCTACTTACAACGCATTACTGCTTATATTGCCTTTGTTTTCATTATCTGGCATGTATGGACATTGCGTATTGTCGGCAAAGCAATGGGCGGTCATTTGATTGGTTATGATTTTATGCACAATGTGTTATCTGATCCTTTAACTTTTGGATTCTATGTAATTGGTTTGTTATCATCCGTTTTCCATTTTACCAATGGATTGTTTGGTTTTTCAATTACTTGGGGAATCGTAACAGGACCACGCGGACAGCGTGTTGTGAGTATAGCAACTTTGGCATTATTTGTACTCATTTCTAGTGTAGGGCTTACCGCTCTTACTCATTTTGTGAAATAATTTAAAGTAAGGAGAGAGCTTAGTGAAAAAGAAAATTATAGTTGTTGGCGGCGGTTTATCCGGCCTCATGGCAACACTTAAAATTTGTGAAGCTGGCGGCGAAGTAGAATTATTCTCGTATTGCCCGGTAAAACGTTCTCATTCCCTTTGTGCACAAGGCGGTATGAATGCTTGTATGGATACAAAAGGTGAAAATGATAGTGTTCATGAACATTTTGATGATACTGTTTATGGTGGTGACTTTCTTGCCGATCAGACTGCAATAAAAGGCATGTGTGAAGCGGCTCCTAAATTAATTAAGATGTTTGATCGCATGGGTGTTACATTTACTCGTACCCCAGAAGGTTTACTTGATCTTCGTAATTTTGGCGGTCAGAAAAATAAACGTACTTTGTTTTCTGGTTCCACAACAGGTCAGCAGCTTCTTTATGCACTTGATGAACAAGTTCGTGCATGGGAAGTAAAAGGTGCTGTTAAGAAATATGAATTCTGGGAATTCATTAAAATTATTAAAAATAAAGAAAGTGTTTGCCGCGGTATCGTAGCACAAGACATGAATTCTATGGAAGTAAGAGCTTTTCGTGCTGATACAGTTATCCTTGCAACAGGCGGTCCGGGTATGGTATTCGGTAGATGTACTGCTTCGACAATCTGCAATGGTTCAGCAGTATCTGCTGTATATCAGCAGGGCGCTCTTATTGGTAACCCTGAATTTATTCAGATTCATCCAACAGCTATTCCTGGTTCAGATAAAAACCGTTTAATGTCTGAAGCTTGCCGTGGTGAAGGTGGACGTGTTTGGGTATATAAAGACGGTAAACCATGGTACTTCTTAGAAGAAATGTATCCTGCCTATGGTAATCTTGTACCTCGTGACGTAGCATCTCGTGCTATTTACGATGTATGTGTAAATCAAAAACTGGGTATTAATGGTGAAAACAAAGTGTATCTTGATCTTTCCCATATCCCAGCGGATTACCTTGAACGTAAATTAGGCGGTATTTTGGAAATTTATACGGAATTCGTTGGCGATGACCCACGTAAAGTTCCAATGCAAATTTATCCATCTGTTCATTATTCCATGGGCGGCATCTGGGTAGATACAAAACATAACACAAACATTCCTGGCCTTATGGCATCTGGTGAATGTGACTATCAATACCACGGCGCAAACCGTCTTGGTGCAAATTCACTTCTATCTGCTGCTTACTCTGGTACTGTTTCAGGTCCGGAAGCTATGCGCTGGGCTAAAGAAGGAGAAAAAGGTTCAGAACTTACTGATGAAGAATTAGCAAAAGCAGCAAAAGAATGTCGTGAAGAGTATGAAGCCATTTTAAAAATGAATGGAACGGAAAATGCACATGAACTTCACCATGAACTTGGTGAGGTAATGAACAAATACGTTACCATTGAACGTGTAAACAAAGATCTTGATTATTGTTTCGATGAAGTAAAGAAAATTCTTAAACGTTGGGATAATATCGGTATAGTCGATAAATCAAACTGGGCAAACCAGGAAGGTATGTTCGCAAGACAACTTCGCAATATGATTATTTATGCTTTAGTTGTGACAAGAGCAGCACGTATGCGTGATGAAAGCCGTGGGGCTCACTATAAACGCGAGTTTCCAACCCGTGATGACGAACGCTTCATGAAAATCACAGTCGCTGAGTATGATCAGGCAACAGAAGAGCCGAAAATCAGTTATGCTGATTTTGATCATTCATTGGTTAAACCCCGTCCGCGTAACTATGCTGTTGCTAAGAAAGAGTAAGAAGGAGGTAGATAATAATGGCAGAAATAAAGAAAAAAGTACATTTTATCATAGAAAGACAAGATGGTCCTAATTCCCAGCCCTATACAGAAGAGTTTGAAGTTGACTATCGTCCTGCGCTTAATGTTGTTGCATCTCTTATGGAAATTCAGAAGAACCCTGTAACAAAAGATGGCAAAAAAACAACTGCTGTTGTCTGGGAATGCAACTGTCTGGAAAAAGTTTGTGGCGCTTGCATGATGGTGATCAATGGTAAAGCGCAACAGGCTTGTGCTGCTCTAATTGATCATCTAGAACAACCAATTCGTTTGAGTCCTGCTAGAACCTTCCCTGTTATCCGCGACCTTGCGATTGACCGTTCGGTAATGTTTGAAAGTTTAAAAAAGATACACGGATGGGTAGATGTAGATGGAACTTGGGAAGTTCATAATGATGCTCCGCGTCAAAATCCAAAAACTGCAACGATTGCTTATGAAATTTCTCGTTGCATGACTTGCGGTTGTTGCATGGATGCTTGCCCAAATGTAAATCAGAGTTCTGAATTCATAGGGCCAGCTCCTATTGCACAAGCACATCTCTTTAATCTGCACCCAATTGGTGAATATCAGAAAGAAGAGCGTCTAGATGCTTTGATGGAAAAGGGTGGATTGGCAAGTTGCGGCAATAGCCAAAACTGCGTACAAGCATGCCCTAAAGATATTAAACTGACTGAGTATATTGCGAAACTAAATCGTGATACGAATAAGCAAGCACTTAAGAGCTTGTTTAATAAGTAAGCTAGTTGGCAAGATCTCATGTATCCACAAAAGTAAGTAATTTACCACTGAGATATATGCAGATTCTTGGGAAACAATATTGACATAATAATTTAATTATGTTATTATATTATTTGTGAGTTGGCTGTAGCCGAGAAAAATGCTCGGCTACAGTTGATTTATGAGTAGACATAAAAAATACTTTTTAAAAAGTATTTGACAATTTTCCTGGAATATATTATAATAGATAATGTGATTAACGGGGCGTGGCTCAGCTTGGTAGAGCACCTGGCTTGGGACCAGGGGGTCGCAGGTTCGAATCCTGCCGCTCCGACCATCAAAATTAGTATCCAATTTATGTGCGGGTGTAGCTCAATGGTAGAGCGCTAGCCTTCCAAGCTAGTTACGAGGGTTCGATTCCCTTCACCCGCTCCATTTATTTCAAAAAAATATGTGCTTGTAGCTCAGCTGGATAGAGCAACGGCCTTCTAAGCCGTGGGTCGCACGTTCGAATCGTGCCAGGCACACCACTAAGAAGTTTAAAGTTTGCATACTGTGCAAGCTTTTTTTTTGTCTAAGAGTGCAATAGGGCATTTCGTAAATGCAGCGTTAAAATTTTTTAATTAGACTTCTATATTGGAAGGTCATATTTCTTTTATGTAGTGGTCATAATAACTATATCTGTAAATGGAAGATGGATAATGACGTTAAAAATAGCTTTTGATGCTTTAAGTAAATTGCCTTTACAGGCTGGTACAGATTAATAGGGAGCAAGGAGGAAAATACTAGTGGATAACAAAATTAACAGATATAAAAATAATGATAAAGTATCGTTTGAGAAGCGAACATTATTTGGAAGCTCTTTAGTGAAAGGAGTTATTGTTAGTTATCGATTTCTTAATTATAGCTGGATATATTTAGTGGAATGCGGCAATGATAAAAAATTAATTGTTGTTCCGGAAGATGAACTCTGGTTATTAGAAGAGGGCAGCGGAGAATGAAATAAAGGGAAGATAATGAGCAGTAATGAATACTCATTGCTGTATTTCTTAATTGCTCGATTCTGTTCTATTGATTTTACTATGAATATTCTATATAATGTTAGTACATTTATAAACGGCTATTTAGAAGAAATGTATATTGAATTTTATATTATATTCTTGGATATATCTTTAGATCGTTGTAATCTATATAGATAAAGAAAGGAAGGTGGAGTCTGTATAGAAGGCTCTGCCTTTTTGTTTAAACGAAGCATAGTAAAGTCAGTAGCATGTCTATTATATGAATATCGCTATTAGACGGAAAGATATTATATCATTAGGAGGTATTATTATGAGAATACTAGGGTCCATCTTCGTATTGCTGGTATTGGTATGCAATCAGGCTTTTGCTATATCTCTTATTAATAGAGATGAAATTAAAGCAGCACAGTATTATGGAGAAAAGCATGCTCATATGGAATGGGAAGAGTTCTTATTGCCATGGATTTCTTATGAAGAAAAAACACCAAGGCTTAATGAGTTTTCCGAAAAAGCGTATCTATATACGAAGTTTTTATTAATTGCTACTGATGCAAGAGAGAAGCGTCTGAAAGGAATAAGCCCTCAGTTAAAGGACAGTGAAGATATTTTAACAAATTATAATGGTTATCTGACCTTTAGCGTGACTTTGTATGGTTCTCAGGAGAAGTTTGGTCAGAACGCTGTTGTTACTTTAAAGCAAGACGATGCCTCCGTAAAAGCATATCAGGTGGTTATACCTCCTATAGCAGAAAAGATGGCAAAAAGTACCGAAAAACCTACATATAGATTACAATGCTATGTATATTTTTTAGAAAAAAATATAGTTTATGATAAGCCTGTTATATTATCAATTTCTACAAAGGATAAACGAAAGCATAATTTTTATTTTGATTTTGCGCAGGTGAGATAAAAAACTAAAAATGTAAGAAACTAAAGATAGATGTATTAATGATTCATTTTTGCGGGGCGCGTAATGATGTACTAGCGGAGGGGAGAATATGGATGATACTACAATTCTGGAAGTCGATTTAGATAAAATTATATATAATACCTCTCAAGTCGTAGAAAGATGTCATCGTTTGGGAATTGCAGTATTGGGAGTAACTAAAGGATTCAGCGCTATGCACCAGATTGTATCAGCTATGGTAGAAGGAGGCGTTGATGGCCTAGCGGATGCCAGGCTTGAAAATATCATAGAGCTTCGCAAACGAAATTTTAACCAGGAAATGACATTATTAAGACTTCCACGATTAAGTAATGTTGAAACAATTATTCGGTATGCCGATACGAGTATTAATTCGGAAATGACAGTAATAAAGGCTCTATCAGAAACTGCCAAAAGGCTAGGAAAGAGACATAATATAATTTTAATGGTAGATGTAGGTGATCTTCGGGAAGGATTGATGATTGATCAAGTTCTTGATGCTGTGATGCAAATTTCTAGTTTAAAAGGAGTACACTTATTAGGCTTGGGGACTAATATGGGATGTTTTGGTGGAATCCTACCAAGTCCAGAAAATCTAGGGGTTTTAGTTACATTAGTACAAGCGATAGAGAAAAAAGTAGGAATACGATTAGAAGTAATTTCAGGTGGTGGAACTTCTAGCTTATCTTTGGTAGAGAAGAACAATGTTCCTGTGGGAATTAATCAATTGCGTATTGGTGAGGGTATTTTGTTAGGTACGGATACAACGCATAACCGCAAAATACCCTGGTTGTTGCAAGATGCTTTTCTGCTTAGAGCTGAGGTAATTGAGGTAAAATGTAAGCCTTCTGTACCGACTGGAGACATTGGTAGAGATGCATTTGGGAATATACCTCAATTCATCGATAAAGGAGTACGTAATCGAGCGATTTTAGCTTTAGGTAAACAAGATGTGGATGTAGAAGGGATTGTTCCAGTCCGGGAAAGCATAAAAGTTATGGGGGCAAGTAGTGATCATTTAATTCTTGATATTACAGATTGTGAGGAACAAATAAAGGTAGGAGATGATGTTGAATTTTCCTTATCTTATTCTGGATTGCTTTCGGTGAGTGATTCTAGTTATGTTACAAAAAAATTCAAAAGAGGGATATTATGATTGAATTGGTGCAAAGTGTTGAACCGGCTTTGATAAAGCGATTAGTAGAGTTAGAAATAAGTGCCTTTGGTCATGGTGGAATGAATGAGTGGCATCTTGTTCCATTCATCAGGCACGGACGTGTTTTTATTATTCGCAAGGATCGAGAAATTGTTGGTTTGATTCAATACATGCTAGATTGGACGTATCCTCAAAAAGCATATATGGTTGGCGTATCTACGGATAATAAATGGCGGGGGCAAGGGCTGGGAACTAGGCTTCTGCAAGAGAGTTTTAAGAGCTTACATCAAGAAAATATTACAGAAATTGAATTAACAGTAGAACCGAATAATGTTGCAGCAGTCGCAATATATGAAAAAAAACTTGGATTTCAGATTATAGAACGTAGAGAGAATGAATATGGGATGGGGGAGAATCGGCTAGTAATGAAATTAATACTTGCTAATTTCATGGATAAAATGCAAAATAAAAACTGTTGACATAATTGGTTAAAACCATTATACTATTTAAGTAAGGTAATTACACAATGACTCCGTAGCCCAGCTGGATAGAGCGTTTGACTACGAATCAAAAGGTCGCAGGTTCGAATCCTGCCGGGGTCACCATAGGTATATCAAGGGTTTTACGAGGTTTTCGTAAAGCCTTTTTTTCGTTTTCATAGCAGTTTACAACAACGCGGCCGAACTGCTTTTCTAAACTTCTAATGGAGTGGTTCTTCTTCCAGTGTTACCTGGGGATTTGGTGAACGCCAAGGAAGCGCAAATTCGTCAATTAGCGATAATCAAGTTTGACCTAATGATGAATAAGAGGAGGCCATGCAAATGGAGGAATTGGCCTGCCTGACGGCGACCTACGGTTTTCCCATGGTGGTGGCCTTCTGCCTTTTGGTCAGACTGGAAAAGCTCCTGACCGAATTGACCAGCGCAATCAACCAGATGTGTAATTGCATTGAAAGGATGGAGGTCATGAAAAAATGATGCTAAAAATAGTGTATGGCCCGCCGCCGCCGGATGCGGAGCGGATTGAGGCGGCCGAGCCGGAGGAAGAATGCTGCATCCGGGAAACAGAGAAGGAAAAAACAACCGTTTTTTCCAGCTTACTGCAAGAAAAACCACATGACCGTTAAAGGGAAAAGCCTGTCTAGCGAGGTTTGCTGTGCCGGTATGAAGGCGTATGGCTTTTGGCGACCTAAAAGGCAATGCCTAGCTAGACGGGTGCAGCAGCCCGGGAGTAAAAAAGATAGCGTGTCGCTTGGCACGCTATCTTTGTTTGTATAAAGAGTATTTATCGGAATAGGCTGTCATTTGATTTTGGCAAACTGGTCCGCTAAATGGGCATGCATCCCCTTAAAGGTATGAATGAAGGCTTCCAGGGGAGTCAGGTTATAGGTTGCAGCCTGGCTCCGGCCAGGGTGGCGGCTGCACCGCCGAGACTGTGGCCGGTTATGTATACTTTGCGGGCAGGGTCGTTTAAGAGCAGGTCGGGGAGTGAGAGACGGCCTTGTTCCGGGTTGTGCAAGACGGCGGACAGGCCGGCTTGCACAAATTGGTGAAAGCCTCTGTGTACTTTGGGTTCGCTGTCGGGGATCTCTCTTTTGGTGGCGTTTGCGGCAAATTCTTCCGGCGTGCTGCCGGCAAAATACACTTTGTCAAATTTGAGGTCGGTTTCTATATCTTTATCGTTTTCCGTGCCGACAATGGCAGCAATGATATAGGGAATTTCTTTTTTTTGCGCAATCAGGTAACGGGCGCCCGCCCGCCCCCGGGGCTGTATGTAATGCTCAACGTTCCAGCCATCCTGCTCCAGGTAGCGATTGACCAGTTCGCCGATCCGTCCGTTATAGGCCGCCGCACTGGCAGCCGCAGTCAAATAGAGAATATAGGCTTCTTCGTAGTCTTCTTTCGCTCCTGCATGGCCTAAGGCCGGATGATAGGCCAGCAGGCACAGGATAAGGCAGAGCCGCCATAAGCGTTTCAATTCCCGGCACCTCCTCTGTTTATTTGTGCCGCCTACGGCGACAGGTGCTGGTCTTCTGTAAAGCGGATAGCTCTTTTAAGCACGCTTCCAACAGGTTGGTTAAGCAGGGGATGCATTTCGCTGGTCCGGTTTGCCTTAATTGGGTTAATTCCCGAATTAAGCAGTCTATTCTGGTCAGCAGTTGTTCTTTTTCAGCATAGTATTGTTGGTGTTCCGCGATCATTCGCTTGCTGTTCCTTATACAGTAGTTGCCAGAAGGTGTTTTTGGTATTAAGTATGGCTGTGCCGGCTCGGGGCTTCTTCATCGCCAAACTCATCGGCAAGCTTAGCGCCAATCAAGACCTTATAAAATTCCCCGAAGACCCAAATTGCACCGGCTATGAAGAGCGTACCAGCAATAAAAACGGCATCCAGTACCAACCACCAAAAGACGATTAGTCCATCCAACCATTCCACAGCAGCGACACCTCCTTTGTTTTTGCGGGATACTGGTTTATGGTTTTGGTACGCAGGCAGCCCGGCGGGCTATTCCAGAGCACCGGTTTTGCTGTTGTAGGTTACCGAAGCGGCGGACCAGGTGTCATTGCCCTGGGTGACCTGTACATTACCGGTAAAGACGGCCAGCTTGGTGCGCCAGTTGAAGTCGGCCGTATCGGCGGTGATGGTAATCTGGGGCTGGGCTAATGTCACGCTGCCGCTGAGGGCGGCTTTATTTTGAGAGCCGATGACGTACACACTGCCGGCGGTAAGGGAAATGTCCTCCTGGGTAAGGGTGATGCCGTCTGAGCCCCAGACCTCCAGTGAGCCGAGGCTGACTTTGGCCTGACCGGCCGTGATAATGCGCTTGCCGATTTCGACTCGAACGTGACCTTTTAAGATATATAGCCCGGTATCGGTATCATAATAGGTAGTGTCGGCTGTAATGACCGGCCTGGCGGCAATGGCCGGACCGGCCGGGCAGGCGAAAAGATAGAAAACTACCAGCAAGAGCGTCCCTAGTTTTTTATACATTTTTAGACCTCCCGGCTGATATGATCGCTGGACGTTCCTCATCGGCCGGCACGGCCTTATACCAGGCCGCATACAGGACCGGAAGAACGATCAGAGTCAAAACTGTGGCGGCGAACAAGCCGCCGGCAATTGCGACGGCCATGGGACCCCAGAAAATGCTGGAAATGAGCGGCAGCATGCCCAGAATAGCCGCGGCGGCTGTGAGCATGATGGGGCGGAACCGGCTGACGGTGGCGTTCAAAATAGCATCCCAGAGCGCTTCCCCGGCGTCGATATGCCGGTTGATCTGATCAATCAGAATGACCGAATTGCGGATGATAATGCCGGCCAGGGCCAGAATGCCCAACTGGACGACAAACCCCATAGGACGGCCGGTCAGAAGCAGAGCCGGGCTGACGCCGATCAGGCCCAGCGGCGCGGTTAAGAGGGTCATGATCATCTGGGGAATATTGTGCAGCTGGAACATCAGCAGGGTGATGATGATAAGGAGCATGGCCGGTACAGGCTGGAGCAGCCACCTCATCGCATTTTCGCTGGACTCGGCGGAACCGCCGAGTTTAATGCTGTAGCCCGGCGACAGGGAGGCGCGCAGCTCGTGCAGGCGCTCATAGGCAGCCAGCGCCGCGTCGTCACCCAGGACACCGGGGGCGGTAGCGGCCTGGATGGTAATGGTCGGCTTTAAGTCGCGCCGCCAGATCATGCCCTCCTCGGCCTCATAGCGGAGGTTGGCGATCTGTTCCAGCGGGACGAAGCGGCCGCTGCCGATGTGGATATTGAGATCCTTGAGCCGGGCAAGCTCCTGGCGGCTGTCCGGGTCCACGCGGAATACAATACCGACGGTTTTATCCTTTTCCCGAAACTCGCCGACTTCGCTTCCCGACAGCAGAGCCTGGAGGCTGGCCGACAAGGTCCGGCTGTCGATGCCTAGTGCCCGGGCTTTGGCCTGATCGATGTCCAGACGCAGGACTTTGCTTTTTTCATTCCAGTCCAGGCTGACGCCGGCCAGATCGGGGTCGGCGGCCAAAATATGCCGGGCTTGCTGGGCAAGTTCCCGGACCTTGTCGTGGTCCGGGCCGCTGACCCGGAGCATGACTGGATAGGGATCGGTGGTGCCGGTCTGAATAATTTTGGTATGGCCGCGCACGGCGGTAAATTCCGTGGCCAGCAGCGTTTGGACTTTTTTCTCCAGTGCTACGCGGGAAGGCAAATCTTTCGCAACAAACACAAACTGGGCGAAATTGGAGTTTTCATTGGGCGGGTCGGCTGTCAACACAAACCGTGGCGCTCCGCCGCCGACGTAGTAGGTATAGCTGGCCAGCGCAGCATCATCGGCAAAACGACTGGCGAATTGCGCCGCTTCTTGTTCGGTCGCCTTAACGGAGGCGCCTTCCGGCAGGGTCAGTTCGACAATCAGCTCAGGCCGGGTCGAAGCCGGGAAGAATTCCTGCTTAATGAAACTCATCAGGAACAGGGACCCGGCGAAGCAAAGGACGGTGCCGGCCAGGACTTGCTTACGATGGCCCAGGCACCAGCTCAGCAAGCCTTTAAACTTGCGGAAAAAAGGCTTGTCATAGGCGTCGTGCCCTGTTGTGCCTTTAGCAGGAGTTACTTTCAGGAAGTGATACCCGAACAGGGGGGCGGCCATAACGGAGACCACCCAGGAGATGAGAAGGGCGATGGTGATGACCGAGAAAATACTGCCGACAAACTCGGAGGCGCTGCCCTTGGAAAACCCGACCGGGATAAAGCCGGCGCAGGTGATGAGCGTGCCGGTCAGCATGGGAAAGGCGGTAGCGGTATAGGCGTAGCAGGCGGCGTCAAACCGGCTCCAGCCTTCCTCGAGTTTGACGATCATCATTTCAATAGCGATGATGGCGTCATCGACTAACAGTCCCAGGGCAATGATCAGGGCTCCCAGGGACACTTTGTGCAGGGCGATGCCGGCAAGGTCCATGCCAACGAAAACGCCGGCAATGACCAGCGGGATGCAGAGCGCTACGACGACCCCGGAGCGCAAGCCCAGACTGGCAAAGCTGACGATAAGCACAATAGCAACCGCTTCGGCCAGCGTTTTGACGAATTCGTTGATGGATTCTTTGACTACGACGGGTTGATTGGTAACGATATGGAGCTCCAGCCCGAGCGGCAGGTCCTTTTGGAGCCGATCCGTGGTTTGGGCTAAAGCCTTGCCCAGGGCCAGGATATTGCCGCCCTTTTCCATCGAAAGCGCTATGCCGACGGCCGGCTGACCGTTGTATAGCATTTTTGGCCCCGGCGGGTCGACATAGCTGCGTTCGATTTTAGCGATGTCGCCCAGGCGGAAGGTGTGTCCGCCGGCCCGGATGGGGAGATTTCTCAGATCGTCAATGTTTTCGAACATGCCCGAGACCCGCAGGTAGACATTATCGGAAGCGGTTTCCACCATACCGGAGGCCGTCATGGCGTTTTGTGCCTGGACAGTGTCGGTGATGTCCGATGGGACAAGTCCCAAGGCCGCCAGTTTAACGGAGGGGATTTCAATATAAATTTTTTCAGCCTGGACGCCCAGCAGATCGACTTTTTTTACACTGGGTACGGTCAGCAGCATGCGGCGAATATTCTCCGCACGTTCCCGTAGGTCTTCGTAGCTGTAACCGTCGCCGGTCAGGGCATAGATGCAGCCAAACACATCGTCAAATCGGTCATTGAAATAAGGACCGTCGACCCCCAGGGGCAGGGTGGCCTTGATGTCATTGACCATATTGCGTACTTGCAGCCAGGTGGGATGTACCTTGTCGGCAGTAACTACATCTTCTTTCAGGGATACATAAATTACGGATTGGCCGGGTAGTGAATAGCTTTTCAGATAGTCCAATCCCGGGGTGTCCTGCAATTTTTTTTCGATTTTATCGGTTACCTGTTCTTCTACCTGGCGGGCGGTTGCGCCAGGCCAGTTTACCGCCACAATCATCTGGCGGATGGTAAAGTCCGGGTCTTCCATCCGGCCGAGGTTCTGGTAGGCAAACAGTCCGCCCAGGAAAATGACAGTGATGAAATAGTAAATCAGTTGTTTGTGGTTGAGGCTCCATTCGGTCAAATTAAAGGATTTCATGATTGGCCACCTTCCGGTAACCGGACCTGTTGCCCTTCGCGGAGTTTATGTACGCCGGCCGTGACGATGATTTCACCGGAACGGAGGCCGCTCACCTGTGCCTGGTTGTTGCCAAGGCTGACAATTTGTACAGGGCGTAATCGGACGGTAGAATCGGTCACTACCCAGACACCTGGCGTATCCTGGGTCTGATAGATGGCGGACATCGGGATGGAAAGAAGGGTAGCATTTTGATCGCCGGCACTGGTCAAAGATACGGCAGCCGTCATGCCTAACTTGATTTCCGGCGGCGGGTTCAGCAAGCTGATACGCACCGAATAGGTGCGGGTGGTTGGAGCGGCCATGGGGGCGATTTCCCGCACATGGCCGTTGACTTTTACCTCAGGGAGCGCCCAAAAGGATACTGTAGGCTGCGATGCTTTGCGCAGTTCTTCGATGCGATTTTCCGGCACACTGATTTCCACTTCGCGCTCGCCGTCGCGGACGATGGTTACTACCGTCTGACCGGCGTTGACAACCTGCCCGGCCTCTGCGGTGATGCCGGCGATCACGCCGGCGGCGTCAGCCCGGAGCAGGCTGTAGTCCAGCTGGTTAGCGCTTTGACTGTATTGAGCGGCTGCCTGCTGTACTGCCGCCTGGGCCAGTTCGTACGCGTTTTCGTATTGATCCAGCTGGGACCGACTGATCGCGTTCTGAGCATAGAGCTGACGGTAGCGCTGCAGGTTGCTCTCAGCCAGTTTCAGCTGGGATTGCGCGGAATAGACCTGCGCCGAACTGCTGTTAACTGTTTGGTTAATATCTTTGGGATCAATTTGCATGAGTACCTCGCCGGCCTGGACAACACTGCCAAGCTGTACGTTGCGTTTGATGATTTTGCCGGACACCTGAAAGGCCAGCTGGCTTTCATAACGGCCGCGCACTTCACCGGCATAGGCATAGCTCGCCGGTCCTCCGCCGGTGCCGGCTACGGCGGTGCGTACCAGGGGGATGGTTTCGACTGTGGTTGCAGGCTGGTTGTGCATTTTCCAGAACCAGATAGCGCCAAGGCATAAGGCAACTGCCGCCAAACCGTAAGATAGTTTTTTTGGGGGAATTCTTTTCAAATAATCAAATAGCTTGTTAGGTTGCATGAATGCTTTCACTCCTTTGATAATTTGGCCAGGACAAGGGATAGGCAGGGTGTTTCATACGAGTAAATACGTATCCAGGACCCGTCGCGGATGAAATCAATTCTGCCCAGCTTTCTGCCCTCCCAGTCCCAGGTATGGACCAGTTCTTCGGCAATTTCACGTATTTCTTCCCAGGATAACGACGGGTCGTAGGCTATCGGTATGCCATGGATGAACATGGACATGTTATATTCCTCCTCTCCATTACCCAGAATGAATGCAGAATGCGTTTGCTGTGTCGTTAATAACATGATCTACAGGAAAAATTAATTAAACATAATTCAATTAATTTCCCCAAAAAACCGCCCATCCCAATGTTGCTTTTGGACAGCGGAATTAAAACCCAATGAAACTCCGTTATTGGTGGATACCTGCTGCCTTTACTCCGGTTTTATAGGAATTTGTTTATTTTGAAAGTAACGCGGTGCTTACGCTCGATGTTGCGGCTGCATCCGGCTGAAGCGCTGCACTGGAAGACGGGACTAATTTTTTGGATTCAGAGATGGTCGCATTATAAAGGTACCGGTTATTTTTTACGTCCACCAATTTTACGTGAGCCGTACCTTGATATCCCAGGTTAACAAAGCCCAGAAGGGTATCATTGGCAAAATTGCCGCCACGGGTGTTCAATAGTTCCACAAGCAGGATATAATCGCAGGCGACATCTTTATATAAGTTCAGCAGGTCGGCGCGTTCAATGGATGCGACATCAGTCCCTGCCTGAGCCAGGCGCTCGGAATAGGGAGCGCTTTCCAGTACGGTAAAATGATGTTTTGCTAATTCACCTTGGGTGGCGTCGACAATGATTTTTCGGTTATTTTTCGGGGTGTTGGTCTGCAAAATTTCTTTCGTTGGCCAAACGGCCTTGTTGTGGTCATAAAAAACCAAAAGAACGGACGGAGCTGCCGCGCCAGGAGACTGGGAGGTGATTTCCGTTTCTTTTCCGTAACTAGTGGCTGAAAAGACGAATAACAGGAGCATGACCAGAGTGATTGCTTTTTTCATGTTGATACCTCCGATAACGGTTCTTTGTCATTACTTGTCGCGTTATTTGATCAACCGCAGGCAGGGCGGGTGGCTATATGGACACTCGTATCCGAGGGCCGTCGCGGATAAAGTCGGTTCTACCCGGCTTTCGGCCTTCGTAGTTCCCGGTATGTAGCCGTTTTTTGACGGTTTTGCTGATCGCTTCCCTTGAGAGGTCAGGACCGAAGGTGATTGGTAGGGATATTGGCATGTTATAGGCCTCCTTTCGTTTTTTGAATCATCGGTCAAGTGAACGTCGAGTGAACGCTGCATGTCGTTGTTTTAGCGCAAGCTTGCAAGTCAAAAGTTAATTGAATGACGTTCAATTAACTTTCCGAAAAAACCGCTCATCCCATGCCGGATGGGATGGCGGAAATTTTTCTCGAATTATCATTCGGCTTGCCCGGTTAGCCGGATATGAATGGTGTGTTCTTTTGCTCCCAACACTTTTTCGATCAGCGCTTCGGCCGTATGCAGGCGATAAGACAGAATATCGGCCGAGGTTTTCTGATACAGGGCTTCACTTAAAAAATCGACAATCACCAGAATATAATCCACGGCGGTCGGCGGGTGGGGCAGACTGAAATCGCCAGTGGCTATGCCTTCCTCAAGCGTTCGTAACAGCCAAGGAGAGAAGGTTGTTTCAAGCTGACGAAACAGGGTTTCCTTCAGGTATAAATTCTGGATATCGTAGAGCAAGTTTAATAGCTGCCCCTCTTTATAACTGGCTCTGTCCAATATGGTAGATACGATTAAGGCGATTTTTTCCGGCGGAGTGCTGGCCAGGTGCTGGATGTTTTGGATTTCCGCGACCAGGGAAGCGACATGCCGGTTCAGCAGCATTTCCAGGACTTCCTCTTTGGATTTAAAGTAGTAGTAGAGCATGCCCTGGGCAACGCCCACCTTTTTTGCGATATCGCTGATCGTGGTTGCCTGATAACCCTTGCTGAAAAACAATTGATCGGCAGCATTTAGTATTTCGTTAATGCGAATTTGCGGGTCTTGCACAGGTCTGGCCATGGTGCACCTCAGTAATTTGAATTATGTTCAGATTATAAACCCCGAGGAAAAATCCTGTCAAGAATTATTTTTTCCTTTTGTTAGCAAATAATTACCTATGGTTCCATTCCGCCACGGTTCAAGTTTTAGGTCGGCTGGTCTGAAAATCCGGCGGCGGATGTTTTTTTGTATAGGCAAAGGCCCGCTCCGCATCCCTGCGGGCGGTGCTGCAGCCGCCGCAACCGCGTCTTCTGCCTGCCGTCCTTGGTCTGCTCCGTTCAGTGCCAATATGACGGATACCGCTCTATGTCCGGCCGCCGGGAACGGAAAACAAAGTACGAAACCATAGAACGGCGAGGAATTAAACCGCTTCACTGGGCCACCTGGTGCCACTCGCCTGACCGGGTGGTAACAGTCGTTCGTTCCCTGCCGCGGCCGCGCCCGTCCCGCCCCGTGGACACCAAAAGCATGTGTCCACTCTCCGTCCTCCCTTCGGGAAGGACTACCCCCCAAATCCCCCAGTAAGGAGCGGCCAAATTATTCGGAGGGTACGCGGCCGCGGCAGGGCCCTTCACTTAGCTTAGCGGCAATTTGGACGGCGGCACCAGACGGCCCGGCTCCGCTAGACGAACCCACCCCCTGACCCCCTCTCAGCGAACAAACAGGAGGGGGAAGCGGCCACTTGCTGCCAACAGCCCAATCAACGGCTTACCATGAGCAGCCGCAAAAAGCACGCGGCCGCACATCGTAAGCCTGCCCGGATGCGCTTGCAGGCTGGGCAGAAGAGCGCACCGGCCACTGCGGCCAAACCCCTGCCGCCGCACCCCGTGCTAACGGGCCTGCCGGCAGCACGGGAGCCGCGAACTGCGCGGCAGAATAGAAAAAGCCGCCCTCATTCCTTTGAAGGCGACACGGTAGCGGAGTAGAGCTGCAGACGAAAATTTTCTTTCGCGTCTGGCAGAATATTCTATAATAGTAATCGTACAGGCTGCTCGGGGACGGTTAGCCCCTTTCCTTTAAAGGAAGGGGGTGGTAAGATGACTATTTACGAAGCATTGACATTTGCTGTCGCATTTGCCACGCTCATGGTATTGGTCACGACCAAAAAGAAATAACCGCCCCTGCCTAAGGTTCGCGGTTATTTCTTCAATAACTAACAATCTGGGCTAACTGTTTTCCGGTTAGACAGCCTGTGGGGCTGGCGTGTGTCGAGCACGTCAGTCCTTTTCTTACATTATACCCATTGGGATAAAAATATGCAACGGGTCAGGAAAAAAAATCCCGCTTTCATGGTCCATTTGCTTGCAATCCGTTTGAAATGAGCTATATGGACTTAGATGATAGAGTAAGGGGTAGAATAATTCTACCCCTTACTCTATCACCTATAAAAGCTATCTGGCAGGTCGCTTGGACAGGACCGAGGGCCTTGCTGCAGCTTATGATAAGGGGTATATAGTTTGTCTGGTGAAAGCGAGAATTCGCGTATTTTGACTGTCTATTATACATACCTCAATGGCAAAAAAAGGCTGCCGCTCATCCGGCTGCAAGGTAAATGGCTCCAGGACCTTGGCTTTCAGAGTGGTGATAAGATTGCCATTGAAGAACACAGCGGGGCTTTGCTCATATAGGCTGTGACCGATGAAATAACCGCATTGCAGATAGTGGTTGATTTGGAGCAGGCTGGCATTCGGGTGTTTCATTCCAATCGTTTCCTTAGTGTGCACACTACATCCGATCAATATCTGCGTATTGCGCTATCATCTACAAATTCATTAAAGGAGCTGAGAAGCGGATTAGAAATCTTAAAACAGTACCTAAGCTAATTCAAAAGCATATGACCAATAGTTTCTTCTTGATTTTATATAAAGGGCTGCATCAAAAAGGAGTTTTATCTGATTTGAGCAGTTCTTTTTGTTTCTTATAAATTTAAATACAAGTCATCATTAATCTAAAGTTGGCCTAAAAGGGGCTGAAATGTATCCTATATATATTAGGAAGCTTTCTTTCTTGTGCTCTAATGCAACTGACAGCAAAGAAGCTGCTGGAGAGATTTGGCAAGTAATCGATGGCAGATGAGTGACGGCCATTAGACATGTCAGCTTTTTTATCGAAAAACTTTAATTCTGAATTGCATGATAATTAAAGTTGCTTTCTGTAGTTTTACAGAAGTTGGCATGTTATAATGATGAGCAATATAAATTTTGTAGTAACATCGTTCTTTTTGTAGTAATAGGCAGGAAATGGGAAAAATAGTTAGAATAGTAGTAATGGTTATAAAGCTCTCATTATAGAAGAGCTATTAGTACATAAGTAAAATGTAAAGATGTAGGGAGGGGGATCATTTATGTTTGAAAGAAATAGTTTAAGAACAAAGCTAATCGTATTCTTTATTTTATTTGCAGTTATTCCTGCGGCTATTGGTGGGGCAATCAGTATCTATAAAAGTGTAATCACGACTAAAGAGACGACGATACACAGCAATAATAATACAGCTTTGCAGATTGCCAAGCAAATTGAAATTATGCTAGATGACTCAACGGGAATGACTGAGGGATTGGCTGCAAGTCCGACAGCGCGTTCTTTAGAAGGAATTGCCTTACGTGATATGATTATAAATTTTCAACAAAAAAATCCTCAATTTGAATTGATCTATGTAATGGATGCAAACGGTATGCAGGTTGCAAGAACAGCTGGTACGTTAGCGAATCGTGCAGATCGTCCTTATTTTAAAGAAGCAATGAAGGGGAATACATTTTTTACCGATATTTATATATCTTCTTTTACTAATGCTCCTAGTATAACAATATCTGTGCCAATTAAGAATTCAGCAGGAACAATTATGGGAGTTTTTGCTGCTGATATTGGTTTGCAAAGTCTCTGGGCAATTGCAGATAATGTTAAGGTGGGAAAAAATGGTTATGTTGAGATTGTCGATCACAATGGTGTAGTGATTGCTTATCCAGATCATGAAAAGGTCTTGAAAAAAGAAAGCTTTGCAGCAATTGAATATGTAAAAAAAGTAATAGAAGGTCAAACAGGATCAATAGAGACTATTTCAAGCCGTGGTGACAAGACGATTAGTGCCTTTACTCCAGTACCCAAGTATCAATGGGGAGTCATTGTAAATGAACCGCTAAAAGATGTTTATGATGGGGCTATCACAGCGTCATATATTATCATTGGGATCTTACTGATTTCTCTAGTTTTGGCTGCGGTCACAGCGTTTTATATAGCTCGCAGTATTGTTACTCCGCTGCAGAAAGTAGTTCATTCTGTTGAATTAGTAGCAGGAGGCGATTTATCGCATACATTAGTTGCAGACGGAGTTTTGGAAGTGAATCAATTAGTGCAAGGTGTTAACCAGATGACGTTTGCTTTGCGGAAAATTATTTTGCATACAGCTTCAGTTGCCGAATCTGTAGCTGCTTCTGCAGAAGAGTTGACGGCATCAGCTACTGAAGTTGGCAGAGCCTCAGAAGAAGTAACAGCTACAATTCAGGATGTAGCTCAAAGTGCTACTACTCAAGTGCGGTTATCTGATGAATCTTCTACTATTATGATGGAAATGCAAGCAGGTATTGCGGATGCTGTTCAAGCGGCCTGTGAAGTGGCTGGCGTTTCAGAGAGAAGTGAACAGTCAGCTGAAGGTGGTCTTACACAAGTGAATCATGCTGTTCAATTAATGAATAATATTCGTCAAGATGTGGGCGATGCAGCAGAAAAAATAAATATTCTTGGTGAGAAGTCAAGGCAGATTGGACAAATCGTTGAAGTAATTACAAATATTGCAGGACAAACTAATCTGTTGGCGTTGAATGCTGCAATTGAAGCTGCAAGAGCAGGTGAACAAGGACGTGGTTTTGCAGTGGTAGCAGATGAAGTGCGAAAACTGGCTGAGCAATCCCAAGAAGCTGCAAAAGAAATTGCCGAAATTATCGGTGCAATCCAAAGTGAGACAGTGCAAGCGGTAGATGCAATGGATAAAGGCAGCAAAGAAGTAGGAGAAGGCGTTAAGGTCGTTTCTGCTTCAAAAGTAGCATTTGAGGAAATTTATGTAGATGTAAAGGAAATGCGAAGACAGGTAGATAATATTTTAGCACTGATGGATTTGCAGTTAACTGGAAGTGGACAAGTTGGTCAATCCATCACGGGCATTGCTGATGCATCAAGAACCAATGCTGCGAGTTCTCAAGAAGTGGCAGCAGCGAGTGAAGAACAAAATGCCTCTGTACATGAAATCGTGACAGCTGTTTCTGGTTTAGCAACAATGGCTAGTGAGTTACAAGAAGTAGTACATAAATTTAAAGTATAAGATTGGTAAGGTACAATGCTGCTATTACTAGTTGTGTTGTACCTTTATCGTATCAATCAATTCTTATTTAGTAAGATATCGTAAGATTAGTCTAATGAAGTTGTTGTAGAAGATATTTAGTGAAAAAATGAGAATTAGAAAGAATAAAAGACTTTGCGTTAAGTAATTATATAAAATGTCCAAATATGGATATTGTAGATATAAATAATAATTGGTATACTAATAAAGTTGTTGCGAGGCGTTGAAGAAGTTAACTGATTGAAAGTAAAAACTTTTTTAAATTTGCTTGACATAACAAGGCGGACATGATACAATAAATCTTGTCGCTAGGGGATGTTAAGAGAAAACATCGCAGATAATATGGTGGCTGTGGTGAAGCGGTCAACACGGCGGATTGTGGTTCCGTTATTCGAGGGTTCGATCCCCTTCAGCCACCCCATTCATTAACTCTAGTAATAACGATATAGGGGTATAGCCAAGTTGGTAAGGCACGGGACTTTGACTCCCGCATCCGTTGGTTCGAGTCCAGCTACCCCTGCCATTATGGTTCACTAGCTCAGTTGGTAGAGCACCTGACTTTTAATCAGGGTGTCCCGCGTTCGAGCCGCGGGTGAGCCACCATTTAACTTAATTATGCGGGAGTGGCGGAATGGCAGACGCACCAGACTTAGGATCTGGCGCCGCAAGGTGTAGGAGTTCAAGTCTCCTCTCCCGCACCACAAGAAATGCAAGGCTTTCAGGATTTTACCTGAAGGTCTTTTTTATTGCTATATTTTATGCTGTTACTAAAGGATTTAACAATGGGGCTTCGAATTAACTATTGTTCTAGAGAATTGCTGAATGCATGCTATAATGATAAGACATAACATCTATGTTTATGCTTGTAAGCTAAAGGGGTGTGAATATGTATAGAACAGTGCGGTATATTCTAAAACTGATAAAAGATGGGTTCATTTAAAAGTGAAATCAAAAAATTACTAAAGCCAGAGATGCTTATGAACTGATAAGACCCATGATGGAAAACTTACCTGTTGAATACTTCCAAATCATAATGCTGGATGCTAAATGCCAAGTAATTGGAACAAGTTTGGTAACCATAGGAACGCTCAATGAAACAGCTATTTCTCCAAGGAAAATATTTCAAAGACATTATTTACAAATTCTATATCTATTATATTGATTCATAACCATCCGTCTAGGGATCCGACACCAAGTCGTGAAGATATAGAACTCACAAAAAATACTACATATAATGGTTCTTGATCATATCATTGTTGGAGATGATAAATACATTAGCCTTAAAGAGGATGGGTATGTGTGATTTATTTAGAAAGTGGAATTTTAAGCTCGTGACCTACTCCTAAATATATCCAAGCCTCCATAGACTTTATAGGAAAAATTGTACAAAAGAGCAATCCTTAAGATACGGTTTGGGAAAACATTTATAAAATAATAATAACGGCAGAGGTTTTTATCTCTGCCGTTATTATTATTTCAAGTCTTTTTTATGTAACTATGGTATCAGGATTGTGTATTATACATGCCCTTGCTTTGCATGTATTGGAAGAGCCCTTGCCCATGTCCTTGCTCTTCTTTTTGAATGTGGTTAAGCGCTTGACGTGCATTAGGATCAGAAAATTCGAAGATCGCCGTATCATAGGCTCCGGAGACAAATTTTTCTGTCATTAGCATATCCGTACAGAGAGTACTATCGCTTTGACTTGCAATAGAACCTTGAGGGGATGATGAAGTTGTAGTTGAGTTGCTTTGCCCGGATTGTTGATTTTGCTGTGAAGTCATATTGGGAATTTGACCATTTAGCATTTGGTTGATAGTATTTAGGTGCTGCTGCTCTTGTCCAGCATAGGAGTTAAACAACTGCTTTAGAACTGGATCTTGGGCTTGGTTCGCATAAGACTGGTATTTCTCGACACAGATCTGCTCATGCTTTTTTTGATCTTCCAATAAAGATTTTTCCTTTGGGGTTAACTGTAGCGTCACATTATCACCTCCTGTTACTATTTTGTTTCATAGCTTAAATTTTATTCATGATTGTATAAAGAGATAAAGATACAAAGAAAACAGAGAGTACGAAGAACACTGAGAGTAGAATTTGTTTCTATCTTCTCCATTTTTTTCTCTGTATTCTCTGTGTATTCTCTGTTTTAGAAGCGTGCATTTCTTACAATTTTTATTTATTTTTGCAAATGAAATGGGATAGTGGTTACAATAACATTTTCTCTTAAAATCAATAAGGTGCGAAGGATCCAGCCTGTTTGGTTATGCAGTAGGCGATGCCACCATTTCCTCGTTTGAAATTCAGGAATTAGAATTGTAATATAATCTTCGGGATTTTTTTGATGTTCCAAATTGATAATGTAGTCTAGTATAGGCTGGATCACCAAACGATAGGGAGAATATACAGTTACCAGTTCAATTCCGGGATTCCAGCCACGCCATTTTTCTTCGACTTTTCTGCCTATTTCTTCGTCTGTGGCAATATGTAAGGCTACCACATCATTGCTAATGCTTTTAGCATATTTAAGAGTTTCAGCTACGACACTGGTTGGCGTAGCGATAGGGACGATTACCACATTTCTGCCTGTTTTTAGATTGGCTTTAATATTTGGATTAAAGTCTTCTAAGGGAAGGTGTAATTGTTCAGCCATATCATTATAATGAGAGCGAATTTTTTTGAATATACAAATCATAATAGGGATAAATACTAGTACAAGCCATGCACCATAAAAAAACTTAGTAATTGCAATAATCAAAACAACGATTCCGGTAACAGTAGCACCGATGGTATTCACAGTAGCACGTAGACGCCAACCGGGAGTTCTTTCTTTTCTCCAATGAACTACCATGCCTATTTGTGCAATCGTAAAGGATAGAAAAACACCGATAGCATATAATGAGATCAAATGTTCCGTATTTCCTTGATAAATTAGGATTAAAATGCCAGCAACAATACTTAGTAGTACAATGCCATTAGAAAAATTTAATCGTTCTCCTCTTACTCCCAAATAACGAGGCATATAGCCGTCTCTAGCAAGGATGGATAATAAAAGAGGCAATCCGTTAAAAGAAGTGTTGGCAGCCAGGTAGAGGACTAACATAGTGGTAATTTGTATATAATAATATGCCCAGCCGCGTCCAAAAGTGAGTTCGGCAATTTGGGATAAGGCTGTTATATCATGTAAAGGTAGAATGTGGAAATGCATAGTTAAAAATGAAGTGCCAATAAACATAATGCCAAGGATTCCTGACATCCAATAGGTAGTGATTGTAGCATTGCGTGCTCCTGGAGAACGGAACATCGGGACTCCATTTGAAATTGCTTCAAGGCCTGTCATGGAGCTGCAGCCATTTGCAAAGGCTCGAAGTACGAGAACCAGAATCGTCCAATCCATTTGCTTTACTAGTGATTCAGGAGGAAAAATGGGTGCTTGATTCGTAAGTGCTTGATATGTTCCTGTGCCAATTAATGCGATAATGCCAAGAATGAAACCGTAGGTAGGAAATACAAATGCGGTAGAAGATTCGCGGATGCCGCGTAAATTTACTAGCATTAAGACTCCGAAAAGAATGATTAAATCCATTGCAACTTCGTGTTGAGCAAAATGGGGGAAAGCTGAGATAATGGCAGCCGTTCCAGCTGATACACTTACAGCGACCGTAAGTGTATAATCTGCAAATAAGGCGGCTGCTGCGGTGAGTGCTGGCATTTCTCCTAAATTGGTAATGGCAACAGAATACGAACCTCCACCTCCTGGATTAACTTTAGCTACTTGTACATATGAAATGGTTACGATTGCCAGGAGGGCCAGGATAGCCAGAGAAATGGGTGCTAAATAGCCGTAAGCTAACATGCCAGGAAGAGTTAGCATGAGCATAATTTGTTCTGGCCCGTAAGCTACAGAGGATAAGGCATCAGAAGAAAAAATGGACAGAGCCTTCCATTTGGGGAGTTTTTCATTATGTATCTCTTGATTGTGTAATGGTTTGCCAATAAGGATTCGTCGAACGAATCGCATCATAGTTGAATCTACCTCCGATATTTATTGTGAAATGTGTTTTATCCGATGACTAAACCGCTTTAAGAATCCCATCTTCTATAAATGGGAGTTAAAGCGGCTAAGTCCGAAGGATAAGTGCAAATAATAATGCCATAAGATTCTTGATTGTAGCTGGCTGAGGGATGATAGACCATTTGGCATAGAATCAATTATACAGTAGTTATGGTAAAAAGAAAGGGCGATTTTGAACCGTTTATCAATAAATAACAATAATTTATACCAAATAAAAATATCTATCATCAATATCCTTGTGATTAAGACTATTTTCTTCCATTTAGATCTATTTGCAACAATTCTGGACGATAATGCTGCAAATAGGGGACGGCATGTAGAAAAGTTATAAATGTTTAAATTTAAAGGCACCAGATACCTCCGGTGCCTTTGAGTGTATATACTTATATTTAAGGGTAAGGGGAAGCTTCGCATAAGAAGTTTTAATCGCGGCGAGGCCAGCAGGAATTAGGATTGCAAGGTCGAGGCCAGCATTGCTGATGAGGCGAGCATTGTTGTTGGCGGGGCCAGCATTGCTGTTGACGAGGCCAGCATTGCTGCTGACGGGGCCAGCATTGCTGTTGACGAGGCCAACACTGTTGGCGGGGCCAGCACTGTTGCTGACGAGGCCAGCAAGAAGATGACGGACCGCACCCTACAATAACGACTCGTTCATCATCATCGTCATCATCCCAGTCAGTCATTTCTGGTCGATCCCATTTAGGTCTTTGTTCGTTATTATCATAATAATAATCATCATCATCATAATACATACTTATATCCTCCTTTTTAGTTTAAAGATACTCGCTATATCGAGGTTACCACTCACCGGTATAAGGATTATAGGAACAGGCAGCAGGAGGGGCCAGCCATGACTTATTAGAATCGTTGCCTTGGGCTAACGGACGACAATCCGTGCAAGCATAGCGATATTCACAATCCTTACATTTTTGGATTTGATTTTTAGTCGTGTGCCAGCATTGTTGTAGTGGATGATCTGTAAGTACATCAGCTAATGAATGTGTGAGAATATTACCGCATACTTGATTTCTTGCAAAGATGCAAGGTATGACATCACCTGTAGAAGTAATCGCAATTTTTCCTGCCAGGCATTGGCAGTAAGTCTGAGAAGCTATAAAAGAAGCTTCATCGGTGTAAAAGGGCGGTTTGATCGGCGGCTTGGTATAAGTAGTTGGAAGTAAATGCTGATCGTCCCCTCTGCCGGTGGGGCGAATCACATCGGGATACGCATCGGGCATGCCCAATTCTTCATAAAGCTTAAGAATATTGGGTACTTCGTGTTCGTTGGCTTTCATAATAATAGAAGCAATGCGTAAAGGAATCTTGGCTTCTAATATTTTCTTGATGGCAGTCATGGTTTTCGTAAAGCTATTAGGATGCAAGGTTACGCTGTCATGGACAGATGCGTTATTAGCATAAATAGTTGTAGCGATGTTTACATTATATTGTTTAAAGAAATCGATACAGTCATCATCAACTAATGTAGCGTTTGTAAAGATTTCGATATATTCATAACCGATTTCATAGGCCTTGATGACTAGGTCGCGCCATTTAGGATATAGTAATGGTTCACCGCCAATGAATTGAATATCAGTAGCTCCTGCTGCTTTTGCTTCTTCTATTAGGGAGAGCCAGCGGTGATGAGGTACGAGATCCAATTCCTTGCGTGAAGGGCCACTTTCGGAGTAACAGTGTAAACACTTGCTGTTGCAGGCTGCTGTTAGTTCTAACCACAGAAACTCAAGCTTAACGGGGGAATCTGGCAAGGAGCGCTCTGGCAAAGAAGCAGAAGATGTTTCGTCAAAGAATCCTAAATCTTTTTGTTCTAACTTATTTAAGAAATTCATGTATTGTGTGCTCTCGGTAGACGACATATCCCAAAGATCCTCCAAGGCGTTGCTTTGACAGGCGCTGAGTAGCCCGGCTGCACTTTGGTTAATGGAATGAACCTTTCCCGTTTTAAAGTCGTAGATTGCAGCACGAACAGCACCTTTCACTAATTTGCAGTGTTTTTGTAAGTTATAATACAACAGATCAGCCTCCTTTTATGTTGGATTTATTACATAATATGCAAAAAAAGGTGTCTTGGTGTGTGTCATCTTTCAAAAAACAATCGGATGTTGACAAAAAATAAAATTACATATATAATTAACAACGTTGTTGGTGACAGTTAAATATAATATGCGGAAGTAGCTCAGTGGTAGAGCATCGCCTTGCCAAGGCGAGGGTCGCGAGTTCGAATCTCGTCTTCCGCTCCATAGAAATATTGAACTCGGCAGTTATTGCTGGGTTTTTTGCATATATCTTGTTTTTGTTATTTACTTATGGTATCATATGGGGTATGACATTCTAAAGTGTAGTGATTTATGTCTAAAGTAAGGAATTTATTTGAACTAACATAGAAAACATGTTAAAAATGGTAATACTATTTTTGGCGTTACACATAATGTCGCCAACTAATTACATAGGGAGGATACAATACGAAATGAAAGCAACAATGGAAAAAATAGACAATCATAAAGTGGTTTTTGAAATTGAAGTACCTCAAGTGGAAGTAGCAAAAGCAGTTGAAAAGGCATATCGTAAATTATCTAATAAAGTAAATATTCCGGGGTTCCGTAAAGGAAAAACACCTCGTCGCATTTTAGAAATGCATATTGGTAAAGAAGCTCTATTAGATGAAGCTTTTGAAATCATGGCTAGCCCTGCGTATGCTCAAGCTCTTGAAGATAATAAAATTGAACCAGTAAGCCGCCCTCATATTGATGTCGTTACTTTAGCAGAAGATAAAGATTTACTTTTTAAAGCTACTGTAGTGGCAAAACCAGAAATTACTTTGGGACAATATAAAGGATTGAAGATTGCTGCAGCAGTAGAAGAAGTTACAGAAGAAAGAATCAACGCAGAAGTGGAAACCATGCGCAATAGTCATGCCAAAATGGTAGTAGCAGAAGATGCAGTGATTGAAGACGGTGATTTTGCTATTATTGATTTTGAAGGATTTGTAGATGGCGTAGCTTTCCCTGGCGGAGACGGCAAAGCTTATCCGTTGCAAATTGGTTCGAACACTTTCATTCCTGGTTTTGAAGAACAAGTAATTGGTGCAAAAGCCGGTTCTGAAATTGATGTAAATGTAACCTTCCCTGCGGAGTATCATGCTGCTGATTTAGCAGGCAAAGAAGCTGTATTTAAAGTAAAAGTTCACGATGTAAAACGCAAAGAACTGCCAGCATTGGATGATGAATTTGTTAAAGATGTAAGCGATTTTAATACAGTAGAGGAATTAAAGGCTGACATTAAGAATAAATTAGAAAAGGCTGCTAATGAAAAAGCAGATCGTGATTTCCGTAATGAAGCTATTAAGCAAGCTGTGGAAAATGCCACAGTGGAAATTCCAGATGTTATGGTGGAAGACCGTATTTCAAAAATGATCGAAGATTTAGGTGCCAACTTAGAAAGTCGCGGAATGAAGCTGGATGATTATATGAAGTACATGAACACAGATTTAACAGCATTACGTCAAAATTATCATGAATCAGCTGTAGCGAATGTTAAAACTGATTTACTGCTGGAAGCTATTGTAAAAGCTGAAGCATTAGAAGTAAGTCATGAAGAAGTTGATGCTGAAATTGCTACGATTGCTAAAGGATACGGTGCAGAAATCGAAGATGTAAAAGCGATTATCAACGGACAAGGAAAAATGTCTACTGTATTTGATTCCATATTACGTAAAAAAGCAGCTCAACTGATTATTGACAGTGTAGAAAAAGAGTAATAGAATAATAAATCAATAGAGGTGTTATGCTATGAATTTTGTACCAATAGTAGTAGAGCAATCAAGTCGCGGGGAACGATCCTATGATATTTTTTCCAGACTTCTAAAAGATCGAATTATATTTATTGGTGGTCCCATTGATGATAATGTGGCAAATCTTGTCATTGCCCAATTACTGTTTTTGGAATCGGAAGATCCTGAGAAGGACATCCATGTGTACATTAACAGTCCAGGTGGCGTAGTGACAGCTGGATTGGCTATCTATGATACCATGCAGTATATTAAGCCAGATGTTTCTACCATTTGCCTTGGTTCAGCGGCAAGTATGGGAGCTCTTTTGCTTACTGCAGGTGCAAAAGGAAAGCGTTATGCACTTCCGTATGCCCGTATCATGATTCATCAACCTTTGGGTGGAACCCAAGGGCAGGCTACCGATATCGAAATTCATGCTAGAGAAATATTGCGACTTAGGGAACTTCTTAACGGGATTCTTATTCAACACACTGGACAGACAAAAGATAAAATTGAGCATGATACAGAACGTGATTTCTTTATGTCTGCAGAGCAGGCTAAGGAATATGGTCTGATTGATGCTGTAGTTGTCCGTGGAGAAAAACGTCATGAAAGTCCCAAATAAAGAGGTGATATAGTATGTTAAAATTTGGGGATGACAAAGGTCAACTCAAATGTTCTTTTTGCGGTAAGTTGCAGGAACAAGTTAAAAAACTGGTAGCTGGTCCTGGTGTATACATTTGTGATGAATGTATTGAGCTGTGTAATGAGATTATTGAGGAAGAACTAAGCGGAGAGATTGATATTGAGCTTCGTGATGTTCCAAAGCCTAAAGAAATAAAAGATATTCTTGATCAATATGTAATTGGTCAGGATGCTGCTAAAAAAACATTAGCTGTAGCGGTGTATAACCATTATAAGCGCGTTAATTTTGGCAGTAAAATGGACGATGTGGAATTGCAAAAGTCCAACATTGTAATGCTTGGACCAACTGGTAGTGGTAAAACACTGCTGGCTCAGACATTAGCCAAACTGCTAAATGTACCTTTTGCTATTGCCGATGCAACATCGCTTACAGAGGCTGGATATGTTGGAGAAGATGTGGAAAATATCTTACTCAAACTCATCCAAGCGGCTGATTATGATGTGGAAAAGGCAGAAAAAGGCATTGTCTACATTGATGAAATTGACAAGATTGCCCGTAAATCGGAGAATCCGTCAATTACTCGCGATGTATCTGGGGAAGGTGTGCAGCAGGCACTTCTAAAAATTCTGGAAGGTACTGTAGCGAGTGTACCTCCTCAGGGAGGACGCAAGCATCCTCATCAGGAGTTCATTCAAATTGATACAACCAATATCCTGTTTATTTGCGGTGGCGCGTTTGATGGTATTGATAAATTGATCAGCGCTCGTACAGGCAAGAAGAACATGGGCTTTGGTGCTGAAATAAGAAGTAAAGGTAAAAAGAACATTGGTGATTTGCTGCAGCAAATTCTGCCGGAAGATCTTTTAAAGTTTGGTCTTATTCCAGAGTTTGTTGGTCGTTTGCCAGTAGTGGTAACGTTAGACGCTCTAGATGAACAAGCTTTGGTACGCATACTGTTAGAGCCTAAAAATGCGCTAGTAAAGCAATATCAAAAATTCTTAGAGATTGATAATGTGCAGCTTGAATTTAAAGAAGATGCATTAGATGCTATCGCTAAAGAAGCATTGAAGCGCAATACAGGAGCACGGGGGCTTAGAGCTATTATTGAAGGCATTATGTGCAATGTGATGTACGAAGTACCATCGCGTGCAGATGTAGCAAAATGTACTGTAACAAAAGAAGTGGTCTTAAGCAAAGAAGAGCCTATATTAGTTACAGTTGATCGCAAAGCGAAGAAAAAAGAAGAGTCGGCATAAAGACGATTAATAGAAAAAGGAGAGACATTGTCTCTCCTTTTTTATTTACTGTTTTTTACAGGATAAAATCAAGTTGTTTGCCTATACTAAAATCAGAATCAGAATTGTTGGGGAGGAGGTTTTGGATCAGTGGATTATGCGATAAATATTGTTACAGTAATACAATTCTTTTTTGCAGTTGTTATCGGATTGTATTTTTGGAATTTACTGCGATCACAACAAGGAAACCGGGTAGCAGTTGAACGAGAATCAAAAAAAGAAATTGACAAATTGCAGAAACTGAGATCAATCTCATTAACGGAACCTTTATCAGAAAAAACTCGACCCACGACTTTTGCTGAAATTGTTGGGCAAGAAGATGGTTTAAAAGCATTAAGAGCAGCTTTATGCGGACCTAATCCTCAGCATGTGTTAGTGTATGGACCGCCAGGGGTTGGTAAGACAGCAGCAGCAAGACTGATACTAGAAGAGGCTAAGCGCAATAGTTTATCGCCTTTCTCATCGAATGCGAAGTTTATTGAAATGGATGCGACAACTGCTCGTTTTGATGAACGAGGAATTGCAGATCCTTTAATTGGTACAGTGCATGACCCCATTTACCAAGGAGCAGGTCCTTTAGGGGTAGCTGGTATTCCTCAGCCAAAAGCTGGAGCGGTAACAAAAGCTCATGGTGGATTGTTATTTATTGATGAAATTGGTGAACTGCATCATATCCAAATGAACAAGCTGCTAAAAGTATTAGAGGATCGGAAAGTGTTTTTAGAAAGCTCCTATTACAATAGTGAGGATACTAATATTCCAAGTCACATCCATGATATTTTCCAGAATGGTTTGCCAGCTGATTTTCGTTTAGTGGGGGCAACGACTCGTATGCCTCAGGATATTCCTCCTGCTATCCGTTCACGGTGTGTGGAAATCTTTTTCCGCCCCATAGTAGCCGATGAAGTGAGCAGGATTGTGTATAATGCTGCTAAAAAACTTAATTTTCCGATTGAGGACAAAGCCGTTGAAGTGATTAAACAATACTCTACCAATGGTCGTGATGGTGTTAATATTGTGCAAATTGCTGCAAGCGTTGCAATTAATGAGTCTAGGCAGTCCATCACTTGTAAAGATGTAGAATGGGTCATAAATTTTGGACACTATAGCAGACGACCGGAAAAGAAAGTCCCTGATGCTCCTCAAGTGGGCTTTGTCAATGGATTGGCAGTACACGGGGCTGATATAGGGGCAATTACCGAAATTGAAGTAACGGCCGTTTCAGGAACTGGTAAACTTACCATAACTGGCGTGGTTGATGAAGAAGAATTAGATGTGCCGGGTCGTACCATACGCCGTAAAAGCATGGCGAAATGTTCTTTGGAAAATGTTATGACTGTACTTTCCAATTGTTATAAAATGGATATACATAGCTATGATATCCATGTGAATTTTCCAGGTGGAGGTCCTGTGGATGGTCCTTCAGCAGGAGTGACAATGGCAGTAGCAATCTATTCTGCCATTAAAGGAATTCCCGTTGATAATAAAGTAGCTATGACAGGAGAGCTTTCCATTCGTGGTTTAATTCGTCCCGTGGGTGGGGTAAGCGCCAAGATCTATGCAGCGGAGCAAGCTGGAGCGTGCCGGGTTTTGATACCAAAAGACAATTGGCAAGAGTCCTATCAGGGGCTACCTGTTCAAGTTATCGCAATTGAATCTCTTGAGGAAGCTATCGAAAACGCTTTAATAAAAACAGTCGATATACTTCACAAAGATACTATAATACCTCAGCCAGAAATTTTAGCAGCAGCAGGTATGGAAATTTAAGTTTATAAAGGTGGTAAAGGTTATGGATAGAATTGCTTTAATTCTAGTCATTGTTGGAGCTCTGAATTGGCTTTTAGTGGGACTGTTTAAGTTCGATCTAGTAGCCACGATTTTTGGCGGGCAAACCTCTTTCTTAAGTCGCATTATCTATGTATTAGTAGGCTTATCAGGTATCTGGTCCATCAGTTTTCTAAATAGAGGCAGAAGGTCAGCATAAGATATTGCAGGTTAGCAAGATAGCCTTCTACATACAGAAGGCTATCTTGCTATTAAAAAATTAAGATAATAATGCTCTGAATTCATCACCATCCAGGGATTCCTTTTCTAACAACAAGGCGACTGCTGCTTGCAGGGTGGTTTGGCGATTCGAGAGAATGGTATAAACATACTGCTCTGTTTCCTTTATAATGGATGTTATAGTGGCATGTAAAAGGTCCTTTGCAAGATCTTCTACGGATATAATGCCTAATGTTGACATACCATTATGAATAATCTCTTTTGCTAAGTCGATTGCCTGCTTAAAATCATTGGATGCACCTGTACTACGATTGCCTAAGTTTATCTCTTCAGCGATTGCACCAGCTAGTGCTACTGCAATTTTATTTTTAATGATATCCAATGTATATAAATACGTATCATCTAATGCTGTTTGTCTTACATAACCTAAGGCATTACTGCGAGAAGCAATGTTAATTGTTGCCACAGAACCAGGTCGTGTAATTTCACTTACTAATGCATGTCCTGCTTCATGAATAGCAATACGTTGTTTCTCCAGTGTATTTGGTCTTCTATCTAATTTTTCACCCATGATTACTTTGTCGATCGCACTTTGAAAGTGCTCAGATGTAATGGTTGCCTTTTCCTCACGCAGAGCCAGAATGGCTGCTTCATTGGTTAAGCTTTCTAAATGGGCTCCTGAAAAGCCAAAGGTATTTGCGGCAAGTGCTTCTAATGAGACATCTGATGCTAATGGTTTATTTTTAGTATGCAGGCTCAATATATGCAAACGTCCTTTTTTATCAGGCAGTTCTACTTTTACATGCCTATCGAAACGTCCTGGGCGCAGTAAGGCCGAATCAAGGATGTCTATGCGATTGGTAGCACCAATGATTAGTATTTTAATGCTGTCATCAAAAGAGAGGCCATCCATTTGTACCAAAAGTTCATTTAGGGTTTGGTCATATTCTGTATTACTTGCATTTTGCCCCCGTTTTCCGCCCAGAATATCCAGCTCATCAATGAAAAGAATTGCACTAGCTTTATGTTGCTGCTTAGCGAGGGATTTGGCAGACTGAAACAATTGACGTACACGCTTTGCACCAACTCCGACATACATTTCTACGAATTCTGAGCCACTGGCTGAAAGGAAAACAGAATCTGTAAATTGAGCTGCTGCTTTTGCTAAAAGGGTTTTCCCTGTTCCTGGCGGACCATTTAATAAAACTCCTTTTAGTGGGCGAATGCCTAAATGGCTAAGACGCGTCGAATCTTTTATAAATTCTACGGCTTCTCGTAATTCTTGCTTCGCCACTTCTTGGCCTCCAATGTCATCAAATTGGATGAGGGAAGAGGCAGATAGTTCCTTTTTATTCACAGCAAAAGACTTCTTAGTAACGTTAGCATAATAAAAGTAGATCCCAGCAATAATGAGTGTTGCAACAAAAAATACTAGGATGCCATCAAATCCCTGCCAAAGCATAAAAAGGAGAAGGCCTGCGACTGTACCTATACACAACTCTGTAATATACATTTATCTCACCTCTTTGTCATCTAATTGTCTGGGAATTACCTGGTAGAGATTCCCTGTTGCAGTGATGAGCTGAAGATATAGATAATTCGTGTCTATATATACTTGTTCTTTTATATCAGCAGCAATGGCCTTTTCGTGAATGCTGTTATACATGCTGCTAAAGTTTCCTGTGGCGAGCCCTTCAAAAATTTGATGATGAATAGAATAATAAAACTCTTCCAAGGCAGGTGTCTTATGGTCATGAAGGATAAGTGTATATCGTTTGGGCCCGATGTTCGTCTTAATAGTGTGATTAATACTCTCGTAAGTTGTTTGCAGATTATTGATATTGCTAAGGGTCACATGAATTTCTAAAACGGTTTGCGCTTTGTCTTGGTTGTTTAAGGATACAGCTTCTACACCTTCGATTTCCTCTAAGGCCAATGTTAATGGTTTCGTCATTGTATGCTGCTGCCAAAAATAATAGCTGCTGCTGGCAGCAGCGAATGTGAATAGGATACTGATGATGATAATTGACCAGTTGTATTTTTGCCAATTCATATATTTTCCCCTCTCAAATACCATAATCAAGAAGTCTTGCCCTGTGAAAGCGTTACTTTCCTAAAAAAGGGAATTTGACTTTAGCTCTTGGACTAAATCAGTGAATAAAGCCTATATAGTTAACATAATATATTATACTATTGATTACAAATGGTGTAAAAGGTAAAATTCTACTATTTTCTGCGTTTTTTATTTTCTACAAAAAGGATTTTTGCAGGGTAAATAAGAATATTTATAAATGTTAAGGATGAAAATAATAGTAATAGGATAAGGACAATTTAAAGGAGATTAATTTTATGCTGAATAAAGTACGCACCATACCGCTGCTGCCCCTTAGAGGCATCTTAGTTTTCCCATATATGATTATCCATCTTGATGTAGGTCGTGAAAAATCGATTAGTGCATTGGAAGAAGCTATGGTAAATGATCGTTTCATTATGCTTGCTACTCAAAAAGATGCGCAGAATGATGCACCAACGCCAGAGGAGATCTTTACATTTGGAACCGTAGCTGAGGTTAAGCAATTATTAAAGCTGCCTGGTGGTACGATTCGAGTACTAGTGGAAGGATTGCACCGTGCTGAAGTAATAAAGTATACGGATTCGGAAAACTTTTATCAAGTTGAAGTTAAGGAATTTGATGAACCAGAAACACGTACTCTGGAAATAGAGGCCTTAACCCGTACAGCCATTGCCCACTTTGAGCAATGGGTAAAGCTGAGTAAAAAAATTCCACCGGAGACTTTGGTTTCGGTTGTAGTCGTAGAAGAACCAGGTCGTTTAACAGACCTGATTGCCAGTCATTTATCTCTTAAAATTGAAGACAAGCAAGCATTGCTTGACGCTGTTGATGTAAAAGAACGCTTGGAGAAATTATGCGAAATTCTTGGGCGTGAGATGGAAATTCTCGAATTGGAAAAGAAAATCAGTGTTCGTGTGCGTAAACAAATGGAAAAAACACAAAAAGAATATTATTTGCGTGAGCAGTTAAAGGCCATTCAAAAAGAATTAGGTGAAAAAGACGATCGGGCAGCTGAAGTGGAAGAATATAGAAATAAGCTCAAAGAGCAAGAGTTTCCTAAGGAAGTTGCAGAAAAAATTAATAAAGAAATCGAACGTCTTGAAAAAATGCCGGCGATGGTGGCGGAAAGTGCTGTTATCCGTACCTATCTTGATTGTTTGTTGGCACTGCCTTGGACCAAAGAGACTGAAGACATGCTGGATGTCAATAACGCTGAAAAAATATTGAATGAAGATCATTATGGTCTAGAAAAAGTAAAAGAACGTATTTTAGAATATTTATCCATTCGAAAATTGACAGAAACCATGAAAGGACCCATTCTCTGCCTTGTGGGACCTCCCGGTGTAGGTAAAACGTCTCTGGCTCGTTCGATTGCTAAAGCAATGGATCGAAAATTTGTCCGAGTCTCTTTAGGTGGCGTAAGAGATGAAGCTGAAATTCGCGGTCATCGCCGTACTTATGTTGGGGCCCTGCCTGGTCGAATTATCCAAGGGATACGTACTGCAGGTTCAAAAAATCCAGTATTTTTATTAGATGAAATTGATAAAATGAGTGCGGACTTTAGAGGTGATCCGTCTGCAGCGTTGTTAGAGGTTTTAGACCCGGAGCAAAACAATACATTTAGTGATCATTACGTAGAAGTGCCTTATGATCTTTCCAGGGTTTTATGGGTAGTAACGGCGAATGTGATGCATACCATTCCTCGACCGCTGCTCGATCGTATAGAAATTATTAATATTCCTGGTTATACGGAAGAAGAAAAAGTCGAGATTTCAAAACGCTATTTAGTTCCTAAACAAGTTCGGGATCATGGTTTAACGGACAAACAGATTGTTTTTTCTGATACCACTTTACAAAAAATCATTGGTGATTATACCAGGGAATCAGGTGTGCGTGGCTTGGAACGAAATATCGCTACGTTATGCCGTAAAGTAGCGCGTCAAATTGTGCAAGAAAAACGTATGAATGTGAAAGTAACTGCACAAAATTTACACACTTATTTAGGTGCCCCTAGATATCGCCATACTCAGGCTGAGCGTCAGCCTCAGGTAGGAGTAAGTACAGGACTGGCTTGGACTGAAGTCGGCGGAGATGTTCTTGCCATTGAGGTTTCTGTTATGAAGGGCAAGGGTAAATTATTGCTGACAGGTCAGTTGGGTGAGGTTATGCGAGAATCGGCACAAGCAGGCTTTAGCTACATTCGTACTCGTGCTCAGGAACTAGGGATTGATGGAAATTTCCAGGAGGAAACAGATATCCATATTCATTTACCAGAAGGTGGTATCCCTAAAGATGGGCCTTCAGCAGGCATTAGTATGTCTACAGCAGTGGTTTCAGCGTTGACTAACAGGGCTGTGCGAAGTGATGTTGCAATGACGGGAGAAATCACCTTACGAGGGCGAGTTCTGCCTGTAGGTGGCATTAAAGAAAAAGTATTAGCTGCTCATCGTGTTGGTATTAAGACGATCATCATGCCGAAGGAAAATAAACGGGATATAGACGAGATACCTGCAAATGTAAAAAGACACTTAGAATTCGTATTGGTAGAACACATGGATGAGGTGCTAAAAGCGGCATTGGTGAGCAAAAGTGAATAGTGAAGTAATAACGAAAGATATGAATATTACCAGTGGGCAATATATCGCTTCAGCTGTAAAAATTGATCAGTATCCCGAAGGTGAACTGCATGAGATTGCATTTATGGGACGCTCCAACGTAGGTAAATCTTCATTGATCAATTCATTATCGAGGCGTAATGGATTAGCGCGTACAAGTGGCAGCCCAGGGAAAACCCAAACCCTTAATTTTTATAAACTGATGGCTAAACTCAGTGATACGGATAAACGTGATTTTTTTCTGGTAGATTTACCTGGTTATGGTTATGCCCGTACAGGTAAATCCAATCGGCAGCAATGGGCAAAGTTTATTGAAGAATATTTATTAAAGTCTCCCAGGCTGCAGTTGGTATGTCAGTTAATTGATATCCGCCATGATCCAATGCAGAGCGATATTAGTGCCTATAGGTGGTTAATTGAAAATGATGTACCAGTGCAAGTCATTGCAACAAAAGCCGATAAACTCAATCGGATGGCTGTTAAAAAAAATGTGGAAGCAATCCGTAAGGGATTAGGAATGAAAGGTGATCATATTATTGCCTATTCTTCCGAAAAGGGTTTAGGACGTCCAGAGTTACTTGACGTAATTGGGCAGATTCTGTTAAAATGAAATATAAATGCAAAGGAGAATAGCATCGGCTGTTCTCCTTTTTGATGAATAACTAACAATTCACTGCTGATTTTGAGCAAAGGAGTGGACTTGGTGCAATCCAGGTTCTTTTCTTTTAAGGTATATAGAATTGAATTTTACAAGATGCATATGTTTACTTTGTATATATATATCAATCAGAATGTTATCTATTACTAAGCGCCGTTACACTTACCATGTTATGGCATTCTGACTGTTTCATAAGAGTTATTTGGTACAAAATAAATAAAAAGGAGTTGTTTATGCTTACTGCATTTGATAAGAGTTTATTGAATATTATTCAAACAGATTTATCTTTTGAGAAGCGTCCTTTCGCTTTAGTGGCAAAAAAACTAGAAACAACGGAAGCAATTGTCATTGAAAGACTAAAATTTTTAAAAGAACAAGGATTCATTCGCCGCATCGGTCCTTTTTTTGATTCTGCCAAGCTCGGTTATATTGGCACTTTAGTGGCATTAGAGGTAAAAAAGGAGTGTCTTGTCCAAGTGGCAGGAGTGATTAATTCTTATTATGGAGTTACTCATAACTATGAAAGGGAAGCAGATTTAAATCTGTGGTTTACGCTATTAAGTCCAAATCTTTTGAAACAAGATGAAATATTAGAAACCATTCGTAATCTTGATGGTGTCGTGCGGTTGCTAAATTTGCCAGCTACTCAGAAGTTTAAAGTGAGTGTACAGTTTTCTTTAACCTAGAAAATGTGAGAGCGGACTTCAAATAAGCTGGAAAAGAGGTGACTTATGCTGGATGAATTAGATAAAAAGATTATCGTGATTATGCAGGAAGACTTTCCCTTAGTGGCTGAACCTTATCGGGAAATAGCAGAAAGATTAGGAATTCATGAAGATGAACTATTAAAAAGATTGAAAGGATACCATCAATCGGGTAAGATTCGTAAAATGGGAGCTGTTCTTAGACATCGGGAAGTTGGCTATGCAGCCAATGCATTATGTGCGTGGATTGTTCCTGAGGAGCATATTGTTGAAATCGGAAAAATGTTGGCAAAGGACGCAGTAGTATCCCATTGCTATGCGAGGATATCCCAACCTGGCTGGCCCTATAATTTTTATACAATGCTTCATGCTCATACTCGTAAGGACTGTAAGGCGTTAGCGGAAGATATCGCTAAGCGTACAGGGTTGCAGGAATATGTCATGCTATTTAGCACTAAAGAATGGAAGAAAATTAGTATGCAATATTTTAAAGACTAATCATCAATAATAACCGTAGCAGCACATGGATTACACATGTGCTGCTGCTTATTTTAGTATTTAATATAGTGAAAAAAGTAATTTATTATTGAGCAGTAAAAAAAGAGGGGATTGATTAGTAAGTATAGAAAATTGGAAAATGAATAGAATAAAAATTCTGTATTTTTGGATAATTTACTTAAATTGATAAAAAGACATTATTTATGTAGGAGGTGCATAACTTGTAAGGATTCATAAAACTAACTGGGGATGAGGAGGTGAGAGTATATTACCTGAAGCTCATAAGGCATTATTATATCCTTCATCTAATCGTTAATAAGGTAAATAGAAAGGGGTGTTACTGAATGAATTGGACGCAAGTATATGATCCTATGCAGAATCTTGCTCTTTCATCATTATTGGCAGCTATTCCCATTATCGTAATTTTTTATTTACTGGCTATTCGACGGTCTCCTGGACAAATTGCTGGCGCCTTAGCGTTAGTTTCTGCTGTATTAGTTGCTATTTTTGTTTATCAAATGCCTCCAGGGTTAGCGATTACATCGGCTGCTATGGGAGCTTTATATGGAATATTCCCTATCTTCTGGATCGTAATTACGGCTATCTTTATTTATAATCTTACAGTAGAGACGGGACAATTTCAAATTGTTAAAGACTCTATTGCGACGATTACGGATGATCGCCGCCTGCAAGCTCTCTTAATTGCTTTTGGCTTTGGTGCTTTCCTGGAAGGCGCAGCAGGATTTGGAACTCCTGTGGCAATTTCTGCGGGTATGCTGGTGGGGCTTGGCTTTAATCCTTTATATGCTGCAGGATTATGTTTGATTGCCAATACTGCTCCAGTAGCTTTTGGTGGCATTGGTATTCCTATCATTGTTGCTGGCCAAGTTACAGGGCTCGATACTATGAAAATTAGTGCTATGGTAGGGCGACAATTACCATTTCTATCAATTATCATTCCGATATGGCTGGTTGTTTTAATGTCTGGCTGGAAGGCAGCAAAAGAGGTATTGCCCGCATGTTTAGTAGCTGGCGTATCCTTTGCTGGCGTACAGTGGTTTTCTTCTAATTATATCGGGCCAGAACTTCCCGACATTTTATCTTCACTTGCATGTATTGTTTCCTTGACAATATTCTTGAAATATTGGAAACCTGCTACTATTTGGCGCTTTGAAAATGAACCAGCACCGACTCTTGTTGCTGACAGAGCTGCCTTGACTCTTGGCAAGGTTTTAAAAGCATGGTCTCCCTTTATCATTTTAACGGTAATGGTCATTTTATGGGGCTTAAAACCGGTGGTAGCATCATTAAATACTGTAACTATTAATTGGATGGTACCTGGTCTTGATAAACTTGTTACACAGGTTGCACCTATTGCAAAACAACCAGTAGCCTTAGCGGCTCTTTATAAAATCAATTGGTTAAGCGCTGCAGGTACAGCATTATTTATTGCAAGTATTCTTACAGCTGCCGTTTTAGGTGTTGGTCCTAGCCGGTTTATTGCTGTTTTTGCAAAAACCTTCAATCAGTTATTGAAGCCTTTGATCACCATTCCTTGTGTTCTAGGTTTAGCTTACGTTATGAATTACTCAGGAATGAGCTCTACTCTAGGTCTATTCCTTGCGGGTTCAGGTTCGCTATTTCCATTCTTCTCTCCATTTTTAGGGTGGCTAGGAGTATTTTTAACAGGCTCCGATACTTCTGCCAATGCTTTATTCGGCAATTTACAATCCGTTACCGGGCAGCAGATTGGTGTTGATCCGATCTTAACAGTAGCGGGAAATTCATCAGGTGGGGTTTGCGGCAAGATGATTTCTCCGCAAAGTATTGCTGTAGCTACCGCAGCTACAGGATTAGTCGGCAAAGAAGGCGACTTGTTTAGCTTTACAGTAAAACATTCCCTAGTCTTAGCTGTGATTGTAGGTCTTATAACCTATGCACAGGCTTATTGGCTCAGTTGGATGATCCCCTGATTCATAGCAATGCGCTTAATCGGTTGTGATAGATAGTAAACAGAACTGGTAATGACTAATAAAAAATTAGATAGCTGTGCACTTAAATGAAAAGGTGCGCAGCTATTTTTTTATTTTAAATTAATATATATTTTGCTTTTGGTCAAACTAAGTAAGTAGACTAAGAAGTCAAGAGAAAATCTTGTCTATTGAAGCATGCATGACATCGCAAGGATGCTATATGCAATGAGTAATAGTTGAAATCTCAAATTAAAGGAGTGCATATTAAATCATGGAATGGACACAAATCTATGACCCGATGCATAGTTTAGTTTTTTCCGCATTATTAGCAGCTATTCCAATTATCGTGATGTTCTACTTATTGGCGGTTCGTCGCACTGCAGGGCAAATTGCTGGTGTGATGGCCTTGATTTCTGCCATATTGGTAGCAGTCTTAGCCTATCAAATGCCTGTCAATCTTGCCATTATAGCAGCAGCTATGGGAGCCTTATATGGAGTGTTTCCTATTTTCTGGATTGTAATCACGGCTATATTTATTTATAATTTAACTGTTGAGACCGGGCAATTTGAAATTATAAAAGATTCTATTGCCACCATTACGGATGACCGACGGTTACAAGCCTTGTTAATCGCTTTTGGTTTTGGTGCCTTTTTAGAAGGAGCAGCAGGTTTTGGTGCTCCTGTTGCAATCTCTGCTGGAATGCTGGTCGGTCTTGGCTTTGATCCTTTATATGCAGCAGGATTATGCTTGATTGCTAATACTGCTCCTGTAGCCTTTGGTGCTATCGGAATTCCGATTATTGTTGCAGGACAAGTTACAGGCATAGATGTAATGAAAATTAGTGCTATGGTGGGAAGACAATTGCCGTTCCTTTCAGTGATTATCCCGATTTGGCTAATTGTTCTTATGTCTGGTTGGAAAGCTATGAAAGAAGTCTTACCGGCTTGTTTAATAGCAGGTATATCCTTCGCTGGTGTACAATGGTATTCTTCCAATTATATTGGACCAGAACTTCCTGATATTTTATCTTCTCTAGCTTGTATTATTGCTTTAACAATATTTTTAAGAAGTTGGAAGCCCGCAACTATTTGGAGATTTGAAAATGAACCGCCTCCCACTCTGGCTATTAATCGATCGGTATTAACATTTGGTAAGGTATTAAAAGCGTGGTCACCATTTATTATTTTAATTATAATGGTGATTTTATGGGGCTTACATCCTGTAGTTGCAGCTCTTGATGCAGTAACCGTTAAATGGCTGGTACCAGGGTTGGATAAGATGATTGTGCAGGTTGCACCGATTGTCAAGCAAGCAACACCTATGGCAGCTCTTTATAAAATCAATTGGTTAAGTGCAGCAGGTACGGGATTATTTATTGCCAGTATATTTACAGCAGCAGTACTAGGGGTTGGACCTGGCAGGTTTATCTCTATTTTTACTGAAACCTTTAAGCAATTGACAAAGCCATTTATTACGATTCCCAGTGTGCTTGGTTTGGCGTATGTTATGAATTATTCAGGAATGACTTCTACTCTAGGATTATTCCTTGCAGGTACAGGTTCTTTATTTCCTTTTTTCTCACCTTTTTTAGGATGGCTAGGCGTATTCTTAACTGGTTCCGATACTTCTGCCAATGCTTTATTTTCCAATTTGCAAGCTGTTACTGCACAACAGGTTGGTGTTGATCCGATTATAGCAGTAGCAGCAAATTCATCAGGTGGTGTTTGTGGTAAAATGATTTCACCACAAAGTATCGCCGTGGCAACAGCAGCAACTGGGCTTGTTGGCAAAGAAGGAGATTTATTTAGTTTCACAGTTAAACATTCCCTAGTGTTGGCTGTTATTGTTGGTATCATGACTTATGTACAAGCATATTGGCTAAACTGGATGATTCCTTAAGATAATAAATAATAGTAAAAGAACACATGAAATACTGGGTGTAGATTATTCTTTACCCAGTATTTTTACTTTATTAAATGAACAAGCAGCTCAAAATAAGTTTTCAGTGATTATAATGGTCCGGTAACCATAATAAAACGATATTTTTTCCACGAAATATAAGAAAAATTGTCATTTTAAATGATATTTTACAATATTATTTAATAGTTTGACTTAGAGATTGTCGAAAAATTTAAAAAAAGCAATAGACGTAAAGACAGATAATAGTGTATTATAGTAACAGACTTTGCGTGTAGGTGATTAAAATAGTGAATAAAAATTCGATGTTTGATGTTGTAAAAAGTGATTTAATCTTATTGGAAACGGAATTACTTTCTGTTATACATTCTCCAGAAAAATTAATAACGGATATTAGCAAACATTTAATAGAAGCTGGTGGCAAACGATTGCGTCCTGCTTTGTACTTTATGTGCACCAAAGGCCGAGTCGCTGATAGGGAAAAAATAATGCCAATGGCAGTTGCTATTGAAGTAATCCACATGGCTACTTTGGTTCATGATGATGTAATTGACAATGCAGCAACTCGTCGCGGGAAAGCGACTGCGAACTCTTGTTGGGGCAATCATTCATCGGTATTAATTGGTGATTATTTATTTGCTAAAGCTTTTTCTCTAGTGGCAACTAAAGTTAGTAACGAAATGCTTAAAGTATTGACAGATGTTATCTGCTCTATGTGTGAAGGTGAAATTAATCAGAATCGAAGTACCTTTCATGCAGATCAAAAAGAATGTGATTATTTAGGACGTATTGAACAAAAAACTGCGAATTTTATTGCTGCTAGCTGTGAGTTAGGTGGCTTGGCAGTGGGACTGCCTGCAGAAGAAACGAAAGCCTTACGGGACTATGGATATTCATTGGGAATGGCTTTTCAAATTACAGATGATATTTTAGATGTTACCGCATTTTCAGAACAAATTGGTAAACCTGTCGGCAATGATTTACGGCAGGGGATTGTAACATTGCCTGTAATCTATGCTTTGGAGCATAGCTTACATAAGGATGAGTTGTGGGAAATTGTCCAAACTAAAAATATGTCAGAAGAGAAAATTAAACGCGGCTTAGCGATTCTTCATGAAACGGATGCAATCGAGTATTCCTACAGCCGTGTTGCAGATTATTTACAATATGCACGTAATGTTATACCTGCCAACATAGTGGGAGAACATAGGGAAGCATTTATTGCAGTAGCTGATTTCGTAGGTTTGCGTAATTATTAAACGTATGGTTAGCATTGATAAGATTTATTGTGAAAGTGTAATGAATGGGGAAGACTTGGTGCGGGCCAAGTCTTTTCTTTTTAGAGGATTTTAGGTATAATAAGTAAATAAGTTTGACTTTGAAAGGGGTTATGTATCGATGTTTAGTTTTAGCATGCCTGAATTGGTGTTAATATTAGTTATCGCACTTGTTGTTTTTGGTCCTGGAAAACTTCCGGAAGTTGGTAAGGCTCTAGGCAGAGGCATTCAGGAATTTAAAAAGGCTACAACTGGCGAGAGTAAAGAAGATCCTGTAACCAAAGAAGAGAGTAAGACAGAAGATAAAAAGTGAGGAATACTCAATGTCGGATATAATAAATACGGATAAGGATGATGATCAGCTTGAGGATGCTGCTATTGATAACGGAATGTCTTTAGTGGAACATCTCCAGGAATTAAGGCGTAGGCTGATTATTATTATTATAGCTGTGGCTGCAGGGAGTCTGATTAGTTATTTTTATGCTGCCGAGTTAGTACACTATATTACGGCTCCTGCTGGTAAATTGTATTATATGAGTCCGGCAGAAGCTTTTTTTACCTACATAAGAGTATCTGTTTTTGCTGGTTTTTTATTAGCGTTACCGATTGTGCTGTATCAAATTTGGGCGTTTGTTGTGCCTGCGCTAACAAAGAAGGAGCATATGGCTTCTATAATTTTAGTGCCTTCCTCGGTGCTGTTATTTTTTATAGGAATTACTTTTTCTTATTTGCTTGTATTGCCAGCTGGAATTAAGTTCTTTATGGGATTTGCTACAGAAAATCTTCAGCCTTTGCTATCCTTAGGTGAGTATTTATCCTTTGTCATTTCTTTTTTACTTCCTTTTGGCTTTATTTTTGAGTTACCTTTGTTTATCATTGTCATGGCTAAATTTGGACTTATAAGTTCGAGCTTTTTATCTGGCAAACGTAAGCATGTTTTAGTATTATCATTTGTGATAGGTGCTCTTATTTCACCAACTCCAGATATCTTTTCTCAGACTATGGTCGCTGTTCCCATAATCTTATTATATGAACTTAGTATTTTGATTGTAAAATATCTTTTAAAGAAATAATATTTAAGAAAGGCCCATGAAAGGAAGTTATATATGGCATTTACTGATTTACGTGAATTCATTCATGCTCTAGAGGAGCGAGGTTGGTTAAAGCGCATTCAAGAAGAGGTAGAGTGTGATCTTGAGATTACAGAGATCACAGACAGGGTATCTAAAATGTCTGGTGAGAAAAATGTAGCCTTACTTTTTGAAAATGTAAAAGGATACAATATGCCTGTACTCATGAATGCTTTTGGCAGTATGGAGCGTATGGCGCTGGCTTTAGGCGTAGACAAGCTTGATGATATTGCAGCAGAAGTTAAAGAAATATTCAAATTACCTTATATTTCTGTGCAGAATAAATTAGATTTGTTGAAGATTATTCCTACCGCTAAGCGGGCAATAAACTTTCCTAAGTATGTAAAAAGCGGATCATGCAAAGACGTGATTATTAAAGATCAGCCTTCCTTAGATAAATTTCCTATCTTAAAGTGCTGGCCGGGTGACGCAGGAAAATTTATTACCTTACCGTTAGTATTTACTAAAAATCCTTTAAATGGTAAACGAAATGTGGGAATGTATCGTTTGCAAGTATATGATGGACAGACGACAGGTATGCATTGGCATATTCATAAAAATGGGGCAGAGAATTATCGGGCTCATCAGACATTAGGTAAAGATCGTATTGAGGTGGCTGTGGCTATTGGTACTGATCCGACTCTTACCTATGCAGCTACTGCTCCATTGCCAAAAGATATTGATGAAATGGTATTTGCAGGATTCTTGCGTAAAAAATCTGTAGAAATGATTAAATGTGAAACGGTGGATGTAGAAGTACCAGCTCATTCGGAGATTGTCTTGGAAGGGTATGTGATGATTGATGAATTGAGAAGGGAAGGACCTTTCGGTGACCATACGGGTTATTATTCCCTTGCTGATGATTACCCAGTATTTCATATTACTTGTATTACTCATCGTAAAGATCCAATTTATCCCGCTACCATCGTAGGTAAACCGCCAATGGAAGATTGTTTCTTGGCAAAAGCCACGGAACGTATTTTCCTGCCTGTACTGCAAATGAATCTGCCGGAAATCATTGATTTGAATCTGCCTTTAGAGGGCGTTTTTCATAATTGTGCCGTAGTTTCGATAAAGAAAACCTATCCTCAACAAGCCAAAAAAGTAATGCATGCGATATGGGGTATGGGGCAAATGATGTTTACTAAAATGGTTATTGTCGTGGATGAACACGTCAATGTGCAGGATATGAATGAAGTATGGTGGCGCGTGTATAATAACATTGATGCTCGCCGCGACATTGTGATGGTGGATGGACCATTGGATGTACTGGATCATTCTTCGCCGATGCCAAACTGGGGAACAAAAGTAGGGATTGATGCCACAAAAGCCTGGGCTGCTGAAGGCTATACCCGAGAATGGCCAGATGAAATTGAAATGTCAGCTGAAATAAAAGAAATGGTTGACAAGAAATGGAAGGGATTGGGTCTTGAGTAAGATTAAAGCACATCTTGATAATATCGTATTATCCCATACTGTATTTGCCTTACCTTTTTCCTATATTGGTGCTATATTAGCATTCGGCGGTATACCTACAGGCAGAGAGTTCTTTTGGATTACTTTGGCTATGGTGGGCGCACGCAGTGCAGCCATGGCATTAAATAATTGTATTGATTTAAAATATGACAAATTACAGCCAAGGTTTGCAAACCGCCCCATGGTAACCGGGGCGGTTAAGCCTTGGGAGGCAATACTTTTAACACTAGCGAGTTTGGGGCTATTCGTCTGGGCGGCAGCTAATTTGCATCCGTTATGCTTACAATTGGCTCCCTTAGCAATACTTCCTTTAGTTATCTATCCGTATATGAAACGATTTTCATGGACTTGTCATTTAGTTCTGGGACTGGCTTTATCCATTGCACCCATTGGCTCTTGGGTAGCGATACGGGGAGATATTACCATGCCTATCATCCTGCTTGGGTTAGCTGTTGGGGTATGGATTGCTAGTTTTGATGCTATTTATGGCTGTCAAGATGTTGCTTTCGATAAAAAACATGGGCTGCATTCCATGCCAGTGCGCTTTGGCATACCAAGAACATTGGCTATATGTAAAGCAATGCATGTGATTAGTATTATGGGCTTTTATTTAGTAGGACAGCTTATGAACATGCATGGAATCTATTATGCAGGTGTAATACTTGCTGGATTAGTATTAATTTATCAACATTCTATTGTCACCCCTACTGATTTTCGCTTGGTGACTCAAACGTATTTTATGCGTAATGGCTTAGTAAGTATTGCCTTATTAGTATTTACCGTAATTAGTATTCTGGCATAAAGAAGATCGGATTAAGGCAGAAATAATTTTTCTGCGCCAGCAAGATAAACAGCATGGGGGGATGTCGTATGACAGCAACATTATTAGAAGGTAAAGTTTTTGCAGCGGAAATAAAAAGGAACGTGCACGAGGACGTTGAAAAACTGAAGAAGTCACAAGGAATTACGCCTGGACTGGCAGTAATCATTGTTGGGGAAAATGCTGCATCAAAAGTATACGTAGCTAATAAGCATAAGGCTTGTGAGGAATTAGGCATTTATTCAGAAGTGATACGTATGCCTGCAAGTACAACTAAGCAAGAATTATTAGAGCAGATTGATATCTTGAATAAAAGTACTGCCATTCACGGCATTCTATTACAATTGCCATTACCTGATGATTTAAAACATGATGAAGCAGAGCTTTTAAAAGCAATTCATCCTGATAAAGATGTGGATGGATTTCATCCTGTAAATGTGGGAAAATTGGCAATCGGTCAAGAACATCTTGTACCGTGCACACCTGCTGGTTGTATCAGAATTTTGGAACTTGCCAATGTAGAGATTGCGGGTAAGCATGCAGTAATTATTGGACGGAGCAATATTGTTGGCAAACCAATGGCAAATTTATTATTATCCCGTCATGCTACAGTAACCATCTGTCACTCTCGGACGGCCAATTTACCCAGCATCACTTCCCAAGCTGATATTTTAATTGTTGCAATTGGCAAAGCTCATTTTGTAACTAAAGATATGGTAAAACCAGGTGCCGTAGTAATTGATGTGGGGATCAATCGTCTTGAAGATAAAAAATTAGTGGGTGACGTTAACTTTGAAGATGTAAAAGAAGTAGCAGGAGCTATTACCCCTGTACCAGGAGGCGTTGGGCTTTTAACCATTGCAATGCTGCTTAGTAATACGGTAAAAGCTGCCCAGTTGCAGTGTCATAAAGAACATAAGTAGATTCATTCATTCGGTAGTGTTACAGCCAAATGATACTTGAACGAAGCGATTGTATCAAGTACTCACTTTGGCTGTAATTATATAAGGAGGGTATATAAAATGAAAAGTGATGTTGAAATTGCGCAAGAGGCAAATATGATACATATTGAAGAAGTTGCCAGTCAACTTGGTATTACGCAAGATGATCTCGAACTATATGGAAAATATAAAGGGAAGGTAGCATTACAAACTTGGGAAAAGATTAAAACTCGCCCTGATGGTAAGCTAGTACTGGTTACCGCCATTAACCCTACAGCAGCAGGGGAAGGCAAAACAACGACTACAGTCGGTCTTGGCGACGCATTACATCAAATCGGAAAAAAAGTTGCTATAGCCTTGCGTGAGCCATCACTAGGACCCTGTTTTGGTATGAAAGGTGGTGCTGCTGGTGGTGGATATGCACAAGTAGTGCCGATGGAAGATATTAATTTACATTTTACTGGGGATTTTCATGCAATTACAACGGCTCATAATTTATTAGCTGCTATTATTGACAATCATATTCATCAAGGAAATGAACTAGGCTTAGATCCTAGGCGTATTACCTGGCGCCGTGTGATGGATTTAAATGAACGTTCACTTCGCTCGATTATTTGCGGACTAGGCGGAAAAATAAATGGTATACCCCGGGAAAGCGGTTTTGATATTACGGTTGCTTCTGAAATGATGGCTATTTTATGTTTAGCCAGTGATTTAGACGATATGAAGGCTCGTATCGGTAAGATTATTATTGGTTATACCTATGGAAATGAACCCATTACTGCTGAGGCGTTACATGTCACGGGAGCGTTGACGTTATTGTTTAAAGATGCTATAAAGCCTAATTTAGTGCAGACATTAGAACATACTCCGGCTTTTGTCCATGGCGGACCTTTTGCCAATATTGCTCATGGCTGCAATAGTGTAATGGCGACTAAATTTGCATTAAAGCTGGCTGATATTTGTGTTACAGAAGCTGGTTTTGGTGCTGACCTTGGTGCTGAAAAATTCTTGGATATTAAGTGTCGGTTTGCGGGGATTAAGCCAGATGCAGTGGTAATTGTCGCTACTGTTCGTGCTCTTAAAATGCATGGTGGCGTACCTAAAACAGAGTTAGTGGGAGAAAATATGCCAGCTTTAGAAAAAGGCTTGGCGAATTTGACAAAACATATTGAAAATATGCAGAAATTTGGTTTGCCAGCAATCGTTGCTATTAATGCATTTCCTACAGATACTTCCCAAGAGCTTGAATTTGTAAGACAAAAATGTGTGGAGTTGGGTGCTGAGGTTGCCTTATCAGAAGTTTGGGCCAAAGGTGGTCAAGGCGGCATAGAACTGGCCAAAAAAGTTCTCGCAGCTTGTGAGCAGCCTGGCAATTTCAACTATCTATATGATGTGAATGCATCCATCAAGGATAAGATCGCAACTATTGCCAGGGAAATATATGGTGCCGAAGGGGTTAGCTATACTCCTCAAGCGGAGAAGACAATTAAGGAGCTTACAGCGTTAGGTTTTGATAAAACACCGATATGTATGGCTAAAACTCAATACTCTTTGAGTGATGATATGACTCAATTAGGGCGACCTGCTGGCTTTACCATTACTGTGCGTGAAATTCGAGTAGCAGCAGGAGCTGGATTCTTAGTAGCACTGACAGGCGAAGTGATGACCATGCCAGGGCTGCCCAAACGTCCAGCGGCAGAAAAAATGGATATTGATAATGCAGGAAAAATTATTGGTTTGTTTTAATGTATAAGTAAGAAGTAAAGACAGTTTTCATTATAAATGGTGAATGATAATTGATAAGGTATTGACTTATCATGAGAAAACGATAAAATTAAAGACATTGTTATTAATAAAAATTGGACTATTACTTGCATTACGATTCGAGAAGTTTCTGGGAAGGTGAAATTGGTAAGGGATTTACCTTTCCTTAATTGAAGGAGGTTTCTTGTGTATAAAATTCTTGTAAAACAGCAGTTGGCACCAAGTGTTCAACTTTTTGAGGTGGAGGCACCTCTTATTGCTAAAAAGGCAAAACCAGGACAATTTGTTATTTTGCGTGTAAACGACCATGGTGAGCGTATTCCTCTAACCATTGCCGATTTTAATCGGGAAAAGGGCAGTGTTACCCTTATTTTTCAAGAAGTAGGCGCATCTACTCTTGAGTTAGGCCGTCTGCAGCAAGGGGATTTCTTATTAGATTTAGTTGGTCCTTTAGGTAAACCTACTCATATTGAGAAGTTTGGTACGGTAGTCTGTGTAGGCGGTGGTATTGGTATAGCACCAGTATATCCTATCGCTCGTGGTCTAAAAGAAGCAGGTAATGAAGTGATTTCCATTATTGGTGCTCGTTCGGAAGAGATTTTAATTTATGAAGAAGAAATGGCAGCAGTCAGTGATCAATTGATTATTACAACAGATGATGGCTCAAAGGGGATTAAAGCGTTGGTTACCCAACCACTTAAAGAGTTATTAGACTCCGATAAAACCATCAGTCTAGTAGTCGCGATCGGTCCTGTTATTATGATGAAATTTGTTGCAGAAACAACCAGACCCTATGGTGTTCCTACAGTCGTCAGCCTGAACCCGATCATGGTGGATGGTACTGGCATGTGCGGCGGCTGTAGAGTTTCCGTCGGTCAGGAGAATAAATTTGCTTGTGTTGACGGTCCCGAATTTGATGCTCATAAAGTTGACTTTGAAAGTTTAATGGCCCGGCAGCGTATGTACAAGCCTCATGAAAAACAGCATAGTGAGCATATTGCTGGTAAAAGAGAGGAGGGCTGTAAATGTCACTCTCACTAAATAAAAACCCAATGCCAGAGCAAGAACCTAAAGTACGGGCAAAGAATTTTTCCGAGGTAAGCCTTGGTTATACGGAAGAGCTGGCAAAAGCAGAAGCGGCACGCTGCCTGCAATGCAAAACAGCACCTTGCCGTAAAGGATGCCCTGTACAGGTTGATATTCCTGCTTTTATTAAAGAGGTAAAAGAAGGGAATATGGACGTAGCTATTGCAAAAATAAAAGAAGTGAATAGCCTGCCAGCAGTTTGTGGCAGGGTATGTCCTCAAGAAGAACAATGCGAAAAATATTGTGTCTTGGCTAAAAGAGGGGAAGCAGTAGGCATTGGTCGTCTAGAGCGCTATGTGGCAGATACTGCGCGGAATAAAGGGGAACATATCACTGCAATTGATTATGCCCCTGATGCCCAAAAAGTAGCCGTCATTGGTTCTGGACCGGCAGGCCTTGCAGTAGCAGGTGATTTAGCGAAAAAGGGGTATAAAGTTACGATTTTTGAAGCCTTGCATTTGCCAGGCGGCGTTTTGATGTATGGTATTCCTGAATTTCGTTTGCCAAAGGACGAGGTAGTTCAAGTAGAGATTAACAATCTACGCAAACTCGGCGTGGAAATTATTGTAAATGCTGTAATTGGCAGCACCTTTACCGTTGATGAACTCATGGAAGAAGAAGGTTTTGATGCTGTATTTATTGGTACAGGAGCAGGACTTCCTTACTTTATGGGAGTTCCAGGAGAAAATCTGAATGGTGTCTATTCTGCCAATGAATTTTTGACTCGCTGCAATTTGATGAAAGCCTATCGTTTTCCGGAATGCGGTACACCCATCCATGTAGGAAAAAAAGTAGCGGTTGTCGGTGGTGGCAACGTAGCTATGGATGGCGCAAGAACTGCTCTGCGTTTAGGTGCAGAGCGCTCCTACATCGTATATCGCCGTTCGGAAGCGGAGCTGCCAGCCAGATTAGAAGAGATTCATCACGCAAAAGAAGAAGGAATTGATTTTCAATTTCTCACGGCTCCTACCGCTGTAATCGGCAATAAAGATGGGTGGGTCACAGGTCTTCAATGCGTACGGATGGAGCTGGGTGAACCCGATGCCTCTGGACGTCGCCGACCCATTGAAATTCCAAATTCTGAATTTGTATTGGAAGTAGACACTGTCATTATCGCCATTGGCCAAGGTCCCAATCCTTTAGTGCAATCTACCACAAAAGGATTAGAGACGAATAAAAAGGGCAACATTGCTGCTCATGAAGAAACTGGAGTTACCAGTAAACCAGGTGTATTTGCTGGCGGTGATATTGTAACTGGTGCAGCCACGGTTATACTAGCCATGGGTGCAGGCAAAAAGGCTGCAGCAGCTATTGACAGTTATCTGCAGGAAAAGAAAGCAAAATAATAAAAAAACCAAATTCAGGTAGAATTCAACCTCACCTGAATTTTGGTAGATTATCTAAATCTTCTTAACTTCCAGCTGTAAAAGGAGAGCTTAGGGTGGCTGGTGATCGAATAAAATGATAAAATGGTTGACAAGTATAACATTTTAGTATATCATATAAATGTTGCTGAAATTAATACGACTCACTAGCTCAACTGGCAGAGCAACTGACTCTTAATCAGTAGGTTCGGGGTTCGATTCCCCGGTGTGTCACCAGTAAATTCAAGGGTTTGCAGAGATGCAAACCCTTTTTTATGTTCACTGAGTCTTTTTGGCTTTAATGCTTTTGAATTACTGTCAACAGGTACAAACACATAATTTAATATAGATAAAAAATTAGCAGGCTATTTTGCCTGCTTTTTTATATGACTGCATAATTTGGCTAAATTATGCAGTCAACTAGATTGAGGCAATTTGCGTGCTTAGTTCTTCGAAAGGTGACTATAAAACGTTAAAATGTATATCCATATTTACCGCAGAATTTTATTTAGAGAATATCATCGAAAAAAATACATTAATATTTGGAAATATATCCATTTACTGGTATTTTTTAAATTGGTATTATATTGAATAATGATATTGATAATTATTATCATTAGATGCTTGAAAGATAGATTGATAATGGAAGATAAAGGGGGGGATTACTGTAACTCAATTATGTTTTTATTTTTAAGGATAGTGTTACACCTGGGTTTATCGGTCAATGTTTAAAGAAAGGAAATGGTAAGATGAACTATTTAAAAATGAAAGGGAAGATTGCGCTTGTTACAGGAGGTGCCCAAGGCATTGGAGAGTCTGTCGTTCGGGCATTAATTGAATCCGGTGCAGTTGTTGCTATATTAGATCATAATGCAGCAAAACTTAATAGTCTTGTAAATGAATTGAAGTTACAAGGATGCAATGTAGAGGCTTTTCCCGTAGATATCAGTGATAGTAAAGCTGTTACTACAGTTGTAGATTTGATTGAAGATGATATTGGTCCTATTGATATTTTAGTAAATGTCGCTGGTGTGCTGCGTATAGGCTTAATTCGTTCACTTAGTGATCAGGATTGGGAGAAGACTTTTGCAGTTAACTCAACAGGGGTCTTTAATGTATCCCGTTCTGTGAGTAAGCACATGATTTCTCGCCAGAAAGGATCAATTGTAACTGTTGGGTCAAATGCCACAAGAGTTCCTCGAATAGCAATGGCAGCTTATGCAGCTTCCAAAGCTGCTGTCACCATGTTTACTAAATGTTTAGGTTTAGAACTGGCCCAGTATAATATTCGTTGTAATATCGTTTCACCTGGGTCTACAGATACAGAAATGCAGTGGTCTCTGTGGAAAGATGAAAATGGAGCACGAGCTGTTATTGAGGGTTCTCCAGAAGCATTTAAAATAGGAATTCCACTAAAAAAAATAGCAACACCTTCTGACATAGCAGATGCTGCTCTCTTTTTAGCTTCTGAGCGGGCCAGTCATATTACAATGAATGACTTGTGTGTGGATGGCGGAGCTACTTTAGGAGTCTAAAATGCGCTTAACGATCTCTTTGAATACAGGATATTTAGTTAATAAAGGAGGCAATAAAAAATATGAAACATCAGAGTAATTCTGCTGTATTAGAAAAACAGCTTTTAAATGATTATCAAGTTGGTGATTTTTTCTTCGCTTCACCAAAGAGAACGCTGTTGGGAAAAGGTTCTTTTGCTGTGATTCCGAGTGACTCCAAAAAAGAGAATCAATTGGAATGCCTTGCTGAACGTGTTTTGGCTGCATTAGAAAATGCTAAAGAGCATGGTTATAGCAATCCAATAGTTGTAGGAGCAGTGCCATTTGATTATAAAAAGAATGTCCAATTGATTGTACCTGAAATGATGAAGTTATCAAATCCATCACAATTCGATTCTGTCAATCCATTACAATCGTCGATGGCATCTACATATCAAATTAAATCTGTACCGGAACCTGCCCAATATAAAGAAGGGGTAGGAAAAGGAATTCATTATATAAAGAATGGTCATCTTAGTAAAATTGTGTTAGCAAGATCTCTGCACCTTACTTCATCGACAACCGTAAATATCCATCAGCTGCTTCATAATCTAGCAAAACACAATACTCTTGGTTATACTTTCGCCGTTGATTTGCCTAAGACTGTTTTAGATAAATCTGGCTTAACTGTCTTTTTCTCAACAGGCAGAACATTAATTGGAGCCAGCCCTGAGCTGCTTGTTACAAAAACAGGATTACATTTGATGGCCAATCCATTGGCAGGCTCTAGACCTCGCAGTGAAGATCCTGCAGAAGATCAGAGATTAGCTGCAGAGCTGCTTTCATCTACTAAGGATTTACATGAACATCAGGTTGTTGTTAGTGCAGTTGCTGCTGCTCTTAGACCTTATTGTCTTACATTGGATGTGCCGGACAAGCCTTCGTTAATGCATACGGAGACAATGTGGCATCTTTCAACAGTGATAAAAGGGGAGATTGCAAGTCCTTCGACTTCTTCTTTAGAGCTGGCAATCGCTCTTCATCCGACTCCTGCTGTTTGCGGGTCTCCTAGGGAGCTAGCACGAGAGGCAATTGGAGAAATTGAACCATTTGACCGAGGATTTTTTGCAGGGATGGTTGGCTGGTGCGATGCAAATGGTGATGGTGAATGGGCAGTTACTATTCGCTGCGCAGAGGTAGAGACACGTTCCCTTCGGTTATTCGCAGGAGCTGGAGTGGTTGCTGAATCAACCCCAGAGGAAGAATTGGCAGAAACGTCAGCAAAGTTTCGTACCATGCTGTTTGCTATGGGACTGAGTAAGGATGTGATATATAAATGATGCTGACTAAATATCCTTCTTGGCCTAAAGAGTTTGCTGATTTCTACAGGAAGGAGAACTGCTGGCGCGGGGAAACGTTTGGCACAATGCTGCGTGAACGTGCTAAAAGCCAAAGTGAACGCATTGCCGTTACAAGGGGAGAAATAAGTCTCAGTTATGCAGCATTAGACAATGAAGCTGACCGTTTAGCTGCTGGATTTCAGGCACTCGGCATAAAGAAGGGAGATCGTGTGGTACTTCACCTTCCTAATGTAATTGAGTTTTTTACAGTTATTTTTGCATTATTCAGGTTGGGGGCACTACCTGTCTTTGCTCTCCCTTCACACCGAAGCAGTGAAATTAACTATTTTTGTGAGTTTACTGAAGCCGTTGCCTACGTTATTCCAGATAGTTACGCTGATTTTGACTATCGTACACTTGCAAGGGAGGTTAAAAGTAAAGTTTCAACTTTACAGCATGTAATTGTAATAGGTGATTCTGAGGAGTTTATATCTTTGGCAGATCTGTATGCAGATACTCTTACTGAACCACCAGAAGTAAATCCTGGGGATGTTGCTTTTCTTCAATTGTCTGGTGGGAGTACCGGGTTATCCAAGTTAATTCCCCGAACACATGACGATTATATATATAGCTTGAGAGTCAGTGATGAGATTTGTCAAATAGATCAAAATAGTGTATATCTTGCTGCTCTTCCCGTTGCTCATAACTATCCCCTTAGTTCACCTGGTGTACTTGGCACGTTGTATGCAGGCGGGAGAGTTGTTCTTGCAGCTGGGGCCAGCCCGGATGAAGCATTTCCCCTTATTGAGCGCGAAGGCGTTACGATTACGGCGCTTGTACCGCCACTTGCTTTAATATGGCTTGAAGCTGTATCTTCCCGCCATTATGACTTGTCTAGTCTTAAAGTGCTGCAAGTTGGTGGAGCTAAATTCAGTGAGGAAGCGGCGCGCCGAGTAAAACCTGCATTTGGTTGTATGCTGCAGCAAGTGTTTGGCATGGCCGAAGGGTTAGTTAATTATACAAGATTAGACGATTCTGAAGAAACGATTGTGAGTACGCAAGGGAGACCCATGTCAAAGTATGATGAAATTCGGGTAGTGGATGAAGACGATGTTGATGTGGAACCAGGCAGCGTTGGACAATTATTAACTAGAGGACCTTATACCATTCGCGGGTATTACAAAGCGGAAGAACATAATGCTAAGGCATTTACTCCCGATGGCTTTTATCGAACAGGGGATTTGGTTAAAGTGAATGAGTCTGGTTATATCGTCGTGGAAGGTCGCGATAAAGATCAAATCAATCGCGGTGGTGAAAAAGTTGCAGCGGAAGAGGTTGAGAATCATCTTCTTGCTCATGAGGCTGTACTTGATGCCGCAATTGTTTCAATGCCTGATGCATTTCTTGGGGAAAGATCATGTGCTTTTGTGATACCACGCCACCAAACTCCAACTGCGGGTGAGCTTAAAAGATTTTTAAGAGAACGTGGAATTGCTGCTTTTAAAATTCCTGACCGGATTGAATTCATCCATTCATTTCCTTATACTCCATTAGGAAAAGTAAGTAAGAAAAAATTGCGTCAGATGATTGCTAAGAAACTGATAGTTCGTGCTGCTGCAAATTAATAAAGGTATATAAAAATAAAGGAGAGTGATTCGATGGCTATTCCGGCTATCTCACCATATTCCATGCCTATGGCATCAGATTTTCCTCAAAATAGAGTATCGTGGAAAGCAAATCCGAAACGTTCGGTACTTCTCATTCATGATATGCAACAGTATTTTCTTAATGCTTATATCTTGGGGGAATCACCAATAGTACAACTTATCGAGAATATACAATCATTAAAAGTCCAATGTACAGAACTTGGTATACCCGTTGTTTATACGGCACAGCCAGGTGATCAGAGACCTGAGGATCGAGCGCTTCTCCAAGATTTTTGGGGACCAGGGCTTGCGGATGATCCTTCTCAAACGAAAGTTATAGACGAGGTTGCGCCTAACGCAAGCGATACTGTGCTTACAAAGTGGCGATACAGTGCATTTAAGAGAACCAGGCTTATGGAAATCATGCAGGAACAAGGGCGTGATCAACTAATTATTTGTGGTGTTTATGCTCATATTGGTTGTCTTTTAACAGCATGTGATGCCTTCATGCAAGACATGGAAACCTTCTTTGTGTGCGATGCAGTAGCAGATTTTTCTGCAGACCATCATAAGATGGCGATGACATATGCGGCTGATCGTTGTGCAGTAACTATCTCAACAGCGCTGCTGCTTGAGCAATTGAAAAGCATTCAGCTATCATCTAACAAAACGGCAACAAAAGCGAATTTACACAGTCTGACACAGCCGCTTGTGCGCCAGCAAGTTGCTGAACTTCTTGGAGAATCACCATCAGATATTGACGACAATGAGGACTTAATTGACAGGGGTTTAGATTCAATCAGAATGATGAGCCTTGTTGAGAGATGGCGCAGTAAAGGGGCTGATGTTACTTTTGTGAAGCTTGCTGCAGGACCGACGATTTCTGCTTGGTGGAATCTATTATCATCTGCAAAATAAGAAATGCTGTATCATAAATGCTAATTATAAAGGAGGTCATGAAAGAATGCCCAATTGTCAAGAAGCTCGTTGGACCTTGACCGGTGCGCAATCTGGTATCTGGTTCGCTCAACAGCTTGAGCCAGAAAATCCGATTTATAATGCTGGTGAATATATAGAGATTAATGGAAAAGTCGATTTAGAATGCTTTGAACTAGCCCTTAGGCAGGCTGTAAGGGAAGCAGAATCGTTACATGTTAAATTTGGCGTAAATGAACAGGGACCATGGCAGGTTATTTGCCCTGCTTCTGAATTTCCATTACATGTTTTCGATGTCAGTACAGAGGAACACCCACAGCAAGCAGCGCAAATGTGGATGAAGGATGATCTTTCAAGGCCAATTGATCTTAGACTGGATCCTCTTTTCTGCCAAGCTTTATTTAAAGTTTCATCCAATCGCTTTTTCTGGTATCAGCGTATTCATCACATTGTAATGGATGGATTTGGTTTTTCACTTATTTCGCAGCGTGTGGCTAGCCTTTACACTGCACTTATAAATAATCTTGCTTATGATGAAGGTGCTTTTGCTCCTTTACGTTTGGTACTGGAAGAAGACGTAGCGTATCGTGCCTCAGAGAATTTTTTGCGAGATCGTCAGTTTTGGCTGGAACGTTTTGCAGATGGACCGGAGGTTATTAGTTTAGCAAATCGAGCATCTAGGACTTCTAAGAGCGTCTTTCGTCAGACCGCTAACTTATCACCGTCTATCACACATTCCTTGCAGACCGCAGCGCACAAATATAAAGGAAGCTGGCATGAAACGCTGATTGCAGCAACAGCTGTTTATGTACACCGTTTGACAGGGGCACAAGATGTAATTCTTAGTTTGCCAATGATGGGACGGTTAGGGTCCGCTTCACTGAATATTCCTAGCATGGTAATGAATTTGCTGCCGCTTCGTTTGCTAGTACGACCAGATATGGAATTTACAGAACTGGTAAAACAAGTTTCAAAAGAAGTGCGCAGCGCGGGGCGGCATAAAAATTACCGACATGAGGAACTACGTCGTGATCTTAAGCTGCTTGGCGAAAATCAGAGATTATTCGGTCCGCAAATTAATATAATGCCTTTTGAGTACGGGCTGGACTTTGCTGGAAATAAAGGGATTATACATAAGTTAGCGACCGGTCCTGTTGATGATTTGTCTATTAATGTTTATAACAAATCAGATGGAAATGGATTAAGAATTGATTTAGAGGCTAACCCTGAAGTTTACAGGCCCAGCGATTTAGCTATTCACCAGAAACGTTTTCTAGGCTTTCTTGAAAAAATTGCAACTGCGAAGCAAGATCAACTCATAGGAAAGATGGAGCTTCTCTTACCTGAGGAATGTGAACAGGTATTGGTTCATTGGAATCAAACGGCTCAAACATTACCGTCTGTTGATCTGCCAGCATTATTTGAGAGACAAGCTTCTGAGAATCCTGAGTTGACTGCCTTAATATGCGGGGACACTGTTCTTAGTTATAAGGAGTTAAATAAAAGAGTAAATCGTCTTGCTCACCTACTGATTGAACAAAAGCTGGGACCTGAGAAATTTGTAGCTTTAGCAATACCACGTTCAGCAGAAATGGTTATCGCTATGCTGGCTGTTCTTAAGACGGGAGCTGCGTACTTGCCCATAGATCCAGATTATCCAGCAGACCGGATTGAATTTATGCTAAGTGATGCCCGGCCTGTTTGCATGATTACAAGTACAGCTGTTGCATCAAAAGTACCCGTTGACAGTACCCAGTTTAGGATTGTAATTGATACAGCAGAGATTGCTGGGATACTTGAGAATTATCCTGACGCTAACGTATTGAGCTCACAGCGTAAATCGGTTATTTCACCACTTAATCCAGCTTATATGATCTATACGTCGGGTTCTACAGGCAAGCCAAAAGGTGTTGTCGTTCTATCGGAAAGTTTAATTAATTTTCTTCAATCAATGCAAAGCCAATTCTCACTAACTCAGCAAGATCGACTTCTCGCCGTAACTACTATCGCTTTTGATATTTCAGGTTTAGAGATATTCCTTCCTCTTATCACTGGAGCGAGTTGTATCATTGCTGAAAAGGAAACCGTTCAAGATCCTCTAGCCCTAACAAATATGCTTGAAAAAAATAATATTACGCTTATGCAAGCTACGCCAACGCTTTGGCATGCCCTAGTGACAACCTATCCAAATGCGTTACGTGGACTTAGAGTTCTGGTTGGAGGAGAAGCACTTCCAATCAGTCTTGCAGCTGCCTTGCATGGTTTAGGCTGCGAAGTTACCAATCTATATGGACCAACTGAAACGACGATTTGGTCATCCGCAGTTACCCTTGATCCTGGGCAGACGGGAGTACCTTCTATTGGAAAGCCAATTTGGAATACTCAGATGTATGTGTTAGATTCTGGTTTACAGCCAGTTCCTGCAGGCGTTGCAGGAGATTTATATATTGCCGGTACTGGACTTGCTCGAGGCTATTTAGGTCGTCCAGCTTTGACGTCTGAACGCTTTGTGGCGAATCCCTATGGTCCCAAGGGAAGTCGGATGTATCGAACTGGCGACCTTGTTCGTTGGAGTCCTGACGGTTCTTTGGATTACATTAGCCGCGCTGATCATCAAATTAAAATGCGTGGTTTTCGTATAGAGCTTGGAGAAATTGAGGCTGTACTTGCGAAGTATTCTGGCATTGACCAGGTTACGGTTATTGTTCGTGAAGATCAGCCAGGAGATAAACGTTTAGTAGCCTATATCGTTCCTGTTTTGAACGATAGTCCAGATTCAGCCGAGCTTCGTCAGTATGCGGGGAGTCATCTGCCAGATTATATGGTACCTTCCGCATTTGTGCTAATGAGTGAGTTGCCGCTAACGCCAAATGGCAAGATTAATCGCAAAGAGCTGCCGGCACCTGATCTCTCTGCAATGGCTACTAACCGCGGGCCTAGGTCGCCCCAAGAGGAAATTTTGAGGGATTTGTTTGCTGAGGTTCTGGGGATTTCTCATATTGGGATCGATGATAGCTTTTTTGATTTAGGTGGTCATTCTCTTCTTGCATCCATTCTAATGATTCGCATACGTGACACTTTTAGTGTCGAACTAGGCATTGGTAAAATTTTTGAATCGCCTACAGTTGCAGGTCTTGTAGAGCAGCTGCGCAGCGGTAAGACTGCACGATTACCTGTGCACAAAGCTGAGAAACGGTCAAAGATTCCCCTTTCTTTCGCACAGCGCCGCCTATGGTTTCTTTACCGCCTGGAAGGTCCTAGTCCAACCTATAATATTCCAATGGTTGTACATCTGTCTGGAACACTAGATCGAAGTGCGCTGCAGGGAGCTCTTAATGATGTGGTTGAACGTCATGAAATCTTGCGTACGATCTTCCCGGAGACGATGGGGATTTCCCATCAGTACGTTTTAGATGCTGCTGCGGCAAACGTAGAGCTGCTTATTTCGAATAGCAGTAAGACCGAACTTCAGAATGAGCTTACTGATGCTGTACGATATAGTTTCGATCTGGCAGCAGAGCCAGCTATTCGCGCACAACTTTATATACTTGAACCAAATGAACATGTTCTGCTGCTTTTATTACATCATATTGCAGGAGACGGATGGTCGCTGACACCACTTACACGTGATCTTAGTGAAGCCTATAATGCACGTCGCTCTGGTGCAGCTGTTAATTGGTCGCCGTTACCGGTACAGTATGCTGATTATGCCCTTTGGCAGGAAGATCTTTTGGGCAATGTGAATAATGAAGATAGTTTGGCTTACAAACAACTTGAATTCTGGAAGGAGGCACTTGCTAATCTACCGGATCAGTTAGAATATCCTACCGATTACAAACGTCCAGAGGAGACTAGCTATCGTGGTGAAACGCTGGATTTTTATATCAATCCAGAACTGCATCGTCGCTTACTTGCTCTTGCCAAAGGGAGTGGTACCAGCTTATTTATGGTGTTGCAGTCTGGGCTTGCTGTATTGCTTACCCGGCTTGGTGCAGGCACTGATATTCCTATCGGCAGTCCAATTGCCGGGCGCAGCGATGATGCTTTAGGCAATCTTGTAGGATTGTTCGTTAATACCTTAGTGCTGCGTACAGACACATCTGGTGATCCCAGCTTCCGTGAACTTTTGCATAGAGTCCGAAAGTTTAATCTAAATGCTTATGAAAATCAAGATTTACCTTTTGAGTGGCTGGTTGAGGCTCTTAATCCAGTTCGGTCAAGAGCGAGGCATCCTTTGTTTCAGATCATGTTGGCATTACAGAATACGCAGGATCCGAATCTGGAAATGTCTGATCTTCAAAGTGATTTTCAGCTTCATAGTGTAGGTGCTGCAAAGTTTGATCTTACGATGGAACTTCGAGAGCTGCATACTAAAGAGGGGCAGCCGGCTGGTCTGAATGGGTTTCTCGAATATAGTACAGATTTATTTAAACGTGACACGGTTAAGCTTCTCGTCGACCGTATGCTGAGGTTATTGGAAGCTGCCTCTTCTGATCCGGATCAGCTGATTGGACGTTTAGAAATCCTGTCTTCAGAAGAGCGCCAAAAGATACTCATCGATTGGAATCAAAATTCAGAAGAGACACGATCAAATTGTTTAACGACATTGTTTGAGGAACAAGTTACCCGAAGCCCTAAAGAAATTGCGGTGGTATTTGAGGATGCAGCATTTACCTATGAAGAGCTAAACAGGAGAGCCAATCAGCTCGCCCATCTGCTGATTGTCAAGGGAGTAGGACCAGAACAATTTGTTGCGTTGGTATTGCCTAGATCATTAGAAATGATTGTGGGTCTGCTTGCTGTACTCAAGGCAGGTGCAGCATATTTGCCTATTGACCCAGAATATCCGAGTGATCGGATTGCGTTTATGCTTGGCGATGCGCTGCCTGCGTGCATTTTTACAAATTCGAATGTAACGTCAAAGCTGCCTGTCATAAGGAATGGAATGCAGGTTATTCTTGATGAAGTTAGTACAATAGAGGAATTAAAACAGTATCCAGCTGCTAATCCGGTTGATGCTGACCGTGTCCAACCATTATCACCTTTTCATTCAGCGTATATTATTTATACTTCTGGTTCAACGGGTGTGCCAAAAGGCGTAGTCATTCCCCATCAAAATGTCGTTAGACTTTTCGGAACGACTGAACACTGGTTCCATTTTCATTCAGATGATGTGTGGACAATGTTTCATTCTTACGCATTTGACTTTTCGGTGTGGGAGATTTGGGGGGCGCTGCTGCATGGAGGTCGCCTCGTTGTCGTACCTCTTTCCGTCAGTCGATCACCAGCAGAGTTTCTACAACTGCTTGTGAGTGAAAAGGTAACTGTTCTTAACCAGACCCCGTCAGCATTTTATCAACTAATGCAGGCCGATCGAGAATGTCCGGATCTTGGGCAGGAGCTTTTCTTGCGCTTCGTGATTTTCGGTGGTGAAGCACTTGAGCTTAGTCGATTGGAAGAGTGGTATAGCAGGCATCCCCAAAATGCTCCAACGCTTATCAACATGTATGGAATCACGGAAACGACTGTACATGTCAGCTACCTTGCGCTTAACAAGAGTATTGCTTCTAGGAAAGGAAACAGTCTTGTTGGTTGTGGTATAACAGATCTTGATGTGTACGTATTAGATGCTCACTTACAGCCAGTTCCGCCTGGAGTAGTGGGGGAACTGTATGTTGCTGGAGCTGGACTTGCTCGTGGTTATTTAGGACGACCCGGTCTGACGGCTCAGCGTTTTGTAGCGAATCCATTTAGTTCCTCAGGTACTCGAATGTATCGTACGGGTGATTTAGCTCGCTTTCATGAAGATGGTTCCTTAGATTATATGGGGCGTGCGGATCATCAGATTAAGATTCGGGGTTTTCGTGTTGAACTGGGGGAAATTGAGGCTGTACTTGCAAAACATCCTAATGTTGAACAAGTTGCGGTAATCCTTCGTGAAGACCAGCCAGGCGATAAGCGTCTAGTTGCTTATATCGTATCTGCTGCAAAAAGCAGTTTTGATTCAGCTCATTTGCGGCGGTATGTCGCTGAAGTTCTCCCTGACTATATGATTCCTTCTGCTTTTGTAGACATTGCAGGTTTACCGTTGACATCCAATGGAAAGCTTGATAGCAAAGCCTTACCGGCACCTGATTTTGGCACAGCAGTAATAGGGCGTGGACCTAGAACACCTCAAGAAGAGGTACTGCGTGATCTGTTTATGGAAGTTCTTGGTTTGCCACGTGTTGGTATTGATGATGGTTTCTTTGACCTGGGAGGTCATTCTCTGCTTGCTGTGCATTTAATGAGTAAAATTCGTGAATCCCTCGGAGTTCAATTGAATATTGGCAATTTATTTGAGGCTCCTACGGTTGCTGGTCTTGCCGAACGACTTGAAATGGGTACTAGCCAAAGTGCATTGGATGTTCTGCTGCCTCTTAGACCCAATGGAGAACAACCCCCACTCTTTTGTGTGCATCCGGCAGGAGGGCTTAGCTGGTGCTATGCAGGACTGATGACATCCCTAGGGACCGATTATCCAATCTATGGGTTACAAGCCCGGGGTATTTCTGAGCTAGTAGAATTTCCCCAGACACTGGATGAAATGGCAGCTGATTATATTAAGCAGATTCGTACCATTCAGCCAGCCGGTCCTTACCATCTCCTTGGATGGTCTCTCGGAGGAAACATCATACAGGCAATGGCAACTCAGCTGCAAAATCAAGGTGAAACAATCAATCTTGTTGCCATGCTCGACGCTTATCCAAGTCACTTTTTGCCGATTAAAGATGCTCCTGATGAGGAAGAATCATTGATTGCCCTGCTTGCTTTGGGTGGCTATGATCCCGATGGTCTAGGAGATAAACCGTTAGATGTTGCCAGTACGATTGAAATACTTCGCCGGGATGGAAGCGCATTAGCGAGTTTAGAAGAGAGGACTATTTTGAACCTCAAAGAAACGTATGTAAATTCAGTTCGTATTTTGAGTCAATACCGACCTAAACCCTTTAATGGGAATATCTTGTTTTTTAGATCGACCATAATACCTGAGTGGTTTGATCCCATTTACCCAGAATCATGGAAGCCTTATATTGATGGACAAATTGAGCAATATGATATTGATTGTCGTCACAAGGATATGTGCCAGCCCGGGCCCCTGGCTGCGATTGGGCAGATACTTGCAAGCAAACTGTGTGTAGCAGTAACTAATGAAGGAGGAGATAAATGATGATCAATCCTTTTGAGAACGAAAACGGTACCTACTTTGTATTGATGAATGAGGAAGGTCAATATTCTCTCTGGCCTGCTTTTCTGGATGTACCTGCTGGATGGGTTGTCGCATATGGAAAAGAAAGCCGCCTGGTATGTCTGGACTACATCAACTCGCAATGGTGCGATATGCGCCCTAATAGTCTAAAGTCTATCACAAGTCTTAGTAAGGAGAGTGACAATGAGGATACAGCTTAATCCTAAAATAGTGGTTAGTATTGTATATGTAACAGCTATGTTTATGGCTGCAATGGACGGGACGATTGTAAATGTCGCCTTGCCTGCTATTAGTCATGAATTTCAAATTCCTCCAACGGCTACCAGTGGAATTAATGTTGGATACTTAGTAAGTATCGCTGTGTTTCTTCCAATGGCAGGATGGCTTGGAGATCGATTTGGAACCAAAAGGATTTTTTTAATTGCACTCAGTTTATTTACATTTGCATCAGTCTTATGTGGATTTGCTGATAATCTTCAGACGTTGAATGTATTTCGCGTACTTCAGGGAGCTGGAGGAGGATTGCTTACTCCAGTGGGAATGGCAATGTTGTTTAGGATGTTTTCTCCCGAAGAACGACCCAAAGTATCTCGCTCTCTTGTATTTCCCATTGCGATTGCACCTGCTCTTGGTCCAATCATTGGTGGAGTATTTGTAGAGCAGTTATCTTGGCGATGGGTGTTTTACATCAATCTTCCTTTGGGAATTGTAGCATTGCTGTTTGGTTTCCTGTTTCTTGTTGAACACAAAGAGCCTGAGGCAGGTCCTATAGATCTGCCGGGCTTCTTACTATCAGCTCCGGGTTTTTCTATGTTGATGTATGCACTGATTCAAGGTTCTTCTCAAGGATGGAGTTCTCCAGTTATTCTTGGCACAGGACTTTGTGGTCTCATTATGGTTTGCATTTTGGTTTTAGTCGAACTGCGTGTGGAAAAACCGATGCTTGATTTACGCTTATTATCGCATCGCTTGTTTCGTACAATGAGCATAATCTCACTATTTGCAGTTGCTGGTTTAGTAGGGATACTTTTTATTTTTCCCTTGATGTACCAAAATACAATACATGCATCCGCTTTAGAAAGTGGGCTTATTATTTTTCCAGAAGCATTGGGGTTGATGCTTGCATCCCGATTAATGCCTTGGTCATACAAAAAGCTAGGTGGGCGGCAAGTTATTTCCATTGGATTACTTTGCACGATACTCGTGTTTGTGCTATTAAGTATGGTTGGACCAGAAACAAATTTATGGTTCCTTAGATTTTTATTTTTTAACATGGGATTTTTCTTAGGTCACGCTGTGGTTGTTGTACAGTTCCTTACCTTTAATAATATCACTCCTGCTTCAATGGGGAGGGCAACTACATTGTTTAACGTTCAAAATCGCATTGCTTCAGCTCTTGGTGTAGTATTGTTGGCCAGCCTTCTTGGAGCATTCGGTACTGGCACTACTAGTGCAAATGGGATAGAACAGCCTCTTTTAGCAGCTTATCAGTTCACAGTGCTTGGTTCTGCTGCTTTTTTATTGGTGGGTCTATTTTTTGCCCTAGGAATTCGGAATGCGGATATTACAGCTGCAGTGCCAAAGCAATCTCCTGCTCAGACTTCTGATATGGGTGCAATCGTAAAAGTAAGCGAGTAATGCGTTATACATACTAATCTTCTATAGCGTATTAGAGGGAGGTTACAGTATCTTGGTAGAAGTATACCTTTGCGAATTACCAAAAGAGAAGAATCAAATTTCTTTAGAAAAACTGTTGCCTAATATTTCGGTAGAGAAGCAGAATCGCATTAAAAAATTTGTTCAAATCAATGATGCATATCGGACATTGTTAGGAGAGCTCTTGGTACGATTTGCTCTATATAAACGATATGGCTCTATTCCAAAACAATTAGAATTTGATAAGAATTTTTACGGAAAACCATTTTTATGTCAATATCCTTCTTTTCATTACAACGTATCCCATTCCGGTGACTGGGTGGTATGCGCTGTTTATAATAAAAAAATTGGAGTTGACATAGAAAAAATTCTACCTTTTGATTGGCAAATGGCAAAGGGATTTTTCACAAGAGGAGAATATTGGGAGTTGTTGAATACAAAAGAGGAAAGAAATGCTTTTTTTTATGATCTATGGACTTTAAAAGAGAGCTATGTGAAAGCACAAGGCAGAGGATTGTCTATTCCTTTAAATTCTTTTAATGTGAAAAGACATAGCTCAGATAGGATAACATTGACGGACATGAACACAGGTAAAGCAATTACAGATTTTTCTTGTAAACAGTATAAGAGGGACAATCAGTATAGGCTTTCCGTTTGTACAAATCATGATGATAGGAATCACTTTGCGAAATTGCCTTTTCTAGTTTCTTTCCATAAAATATGCAATGAGTTAAACATTTCTTAAGTGCAGGTCAAGAGCCACTAATTAAACTAAATGATAAAGGGGTGGAATAGTAATGAGTAATAACGAATTACGTCAATTGCAAGCAAAAGTCGACGAGCTAAATTTAGAGCTGTTAAAGTTAATTAATGAAAGAGGTAAACTGATTCAAGATATAGAGCAAGCCAAGGGAACTCAAGGAATTCATCATAGCGATCCGGCTGGAGTTAGAAAAATGCTGGATAACATTCATGAACATAATCATGGTCCTTTCGAAAAATCAACCATTGAGCATATTTTTAAGGAAATTTTTAAAGCTGGATTAGAAATTAATAAAAATGATCACCGCAAGGCGCTGCTCGTCTCACGTAAGTACAAGCCTGAGAATACCATCGTAAACCTGAGAGGCGAACAAATCGGTGATAATAAGCAGCATTTCATATTTGGACCTTGCGCTGTCGAATCCTATGAGCAAGTAGCTGCAGTGGCAAAAGCAATGAAGGAAAAGGGTCTGAAACTTTTAAGAGGGGGAGCTTATAAACCGCGAACCTCTCCCTATGACTTCCAGGGACTGGGGATTGAGGGCTTAAAAATTTTAAAACGTATTGCTGATGAATATGATATGGCAGTTATCAGTGAAATAGTCAATGCTGTTGACCTCAAAATGGCTGCAAACTACATTGATGTCATTCAAATTGGATCTAGGAATATGCAAAACTTTGAACTGCTAAAAGAAGCTGGAGGGATGAATAAACCTGTACTTCTAAAAAGGGGTTTAGCGGCTACGATTGAAGAATTTATTAACGCGGCAGAGTATATCATGTCACAGGGAAATGAACAAATTATTCTTTGCGAACGAGGGATTAGAACCTATGAAACCGCAACTAGAAATACGTTAGATATCTCAGCTGTTCCAATATTAAAAAAAGAAACACACTTGCCGGTCTTTGTTGATGTAACTCATTCAACAGGGCGAAGGGACTTATTATTGCCTGCCGCTAAAGCTGCAATGGCAATTGGAGCAGATGGAGTCATGGCAGAAGTACATCCAGACCCTGCTGTAGCACTATCTGATTCTGCACAGCAAATGGATTTAAAACAGTTTGATCATTTCTTTAGCGAATTGCTATCTTCAAACTTCGTCAGAGTTTAATATTAGGGAAAGAACGTTTTCTGCCTTCGCAGAGTTATTCTGGAGCTTTTCTATTAGCATAATCTATAAAAACGCTAAGAAGTTTGTGTATATCACCTCTTTAAAGGTGAATTCACGGACTTCTTAGCACTTTATTGCCCTAAGGCGTATACTTGATTTTTGAAGATTCATGTATGGTTGTATCACGTAGCCAAGTATGCTGGAGAGAATTCATTCCTTTAGAAGCATGGATAAAAGCCTCTAGGGGCGTTAAGTTGTAAGTTCCCGTGGAAAAGATGGCAGTATCAACGATAGAGCCGGTAGCGACATCATACACTGTCTGGCTTATTGCTATGTAATAGGTGCTTCTTTCTTGCTTTACGCGTATTGCGTTTACTTCAGATAGTATCGCCCACTGGCAGCCGGAGGCAGTGGCTGCTTCTCGCCATGAAGTAGATGTGGCTTCATTCGATAAAGTATAATTTGGTATTGTCTGCCGATATTCATCAGATAACGCCTCGTTCATATACCAAAAGTCTGCTGTCAAACTTGCTGGTAGATTATTTTGGAGTGGGGCAATGTAGACGCGTCCGTGATTTGAGCGCTTGGCGGCAGCAGTCGGAGGAGACAGCTGGATTCCGGCTGCTGCTGCTTGGCGGCGTTTATCATAATAATTCTTTAATGCAGAATCTAAGTAGCCAATCAATAAATGGGGATCATTAACGGTAGGAGGTGTAGTCCATTTGATTTCTTGGCCAAACTGTTTGTATCCGCCAACCAAGGTTTGCAGGATTCCGGTAACTGGGTCACTGGAATTGACTACCCGTGTCAGAGAAAGAAGGGGCTCAAATTTAGCAGCAAACGCAGCATTGCCCACGGCAGGAGCACCAAAGGTGATGACTCTGATTTGCTCAGGGCGGATTCCCATACTGATCAGCCTTGCTCCGGTTAAGGTTGCGGCTGCGCCTCCCAAACTATGACCGGTAAGGTAAATCTTGTTTCTGGTGTCAGTCAGAAGCAAATCTGGTAGAGAAAATGGTGTCTGGTGGGCATTTCGCAAGGTTGCAGAGGGACCGGCTTGCACGAACTCGTAAAAACCTCTATGGACTTTTGGTTCACTATTTGGAACATTTTGTTTGGCCGCATTGGCTGAGAATTCTTCTTCACTGCTGCCTGCAAAATATACTTTATCAAACTTTAGGTTTGCCTTTATATCTCCATTGCTTTCTGTCCCAACAATTGCTAGAACATACAACGGAACATTTGTATCCAGATCTTTTTTTGCCACAAGAAAGCGGATGCCAGTGTGCCCTTGCGGTTGGACATAGTGATCGATCTCCCAACCGTCCTGTTCCAGATACCGGGTGGCTAATTCACCAAGTCGACCACTGTATGCCGCTGTACTGGCCCCTGCTGCAATATATAATAAATAAGCTTCCTCATATTCTTCTTTTGGTCCGGCATAGGAAAGAACCGGACTCCACAATAGTATAAGGCTGAGTAGAGAAAGAAATATTTTTTTCATGCAGAAACCTCCATCAGTCCACAAATTATTCAGTAATGCTTCTCTAAGAATAACACGTTTGGACAGGTAATGTCGAAGATTTTGGCTATCCTGACTTGAAATAGCATACTAGAGAGTTAAAGTCTGCCGGACCGGATTATAGCATAAAGCAGCCAAATAAACATTATCATTGCAATGGCGAAGCCAATTTCAACAATGGGAATTTTCCATAACAAGGAAGACTGCCCTGCAATACTTAAGCTAACGATAATGCTTGCCATAATGATGCTAAATGCCAGTAAGATAATGCTAAAAGATAATCGATTGCTAATACGGTCTTGGGTTTTTAAGATAAGTTCCATTTCCGGCAGAAACTGCATCCTGGAGTTTTTCCAATTCGTCAATAATATCCGGGGGAAAAAGGTCCGGCCGTGTGTACTGGCAATCTGACCGAGTTTGACATAGGTTGGACCCAATTGCTCAAGAACCAGTCGAATTCGCTCAGCCACACCTCTAGTATTCTCCTTTGCAAATACTGGACGAACACGCTGGTAATCTGCATTAACCCTGTTTCTTCTACAATATAGTCGAACCCTTGACTTAGCAGTGCAGTAGCAATTTCACGATACCGATTGATACAAACACAAAATCTTTGTTTCATGCTGCCTTACATTCGAAGTTGTATTTTATAAATATCCCCTCTTATGGCAGTGCATATACTTTTTCGCAGCAGATTTTACTGTTCTTCTAAAGTAAGTTGATTTTAGAAAAAGTAAAGACAAAGCATAGCAAATTTGGGAAAATGAAGAATTGTGACTGATTAGTCACAATTCTGTCATATTTATCATTTATAATGTAATAAAATTAAATAATCATTAAAAATTCAGTAAAGCTTTATAGCGATTATACATGCGATCGTTGTACTTATAAAGATTGAAGCAGTAACTGCTTTTTTATTCATATAGGGGGTATACACATGTTGTTAGATTTAATATATGGTTCACTTTGTATCGGTGCTATCACGTTAGGTACTGTTTTTTGTATGTATTTTAAGCTGCCATAACAATGCTACCGATGGTAATCGGTTCACATTAATGAGTGAGGTGAGTTTATTGAATAACAGTGAATGGAAAGGTCATCCGATTGTACTCTTTACTGGAGTGTTAGTATTATATACGTTAGGTAATTCAATCTTTTCATTATTTAATATTTAGTGTTCTTTTATCACATTTCGTGACTTTATTTGGTAATTGTTACTATAAGTTGAATACGAGAAAATGTAATCGCTCTTTAAAGAGCGATTTTTTTTAGTATATAATTAATTTTGCAAAAAATAGTATAGTTATTTGTATATTTAAAAATAAAAAAGGATACAGTAGAAGTATCTTTAAAATAAGAAGGTGATAAAAATGATATGGTTCTTAGTTGTCGGAATCGTCTCTGGATGGTTAGCTGGGGTGGTTTCCCGAGGAGGCGGATTTGGTTTATGGGGCGATTTAATAACGGGCATTATAGGTGCTTACGTTGGTGGGTTCTTATTTAACATGATGGGTATATCTGCATATGGGATGATTGGTTCTATTGTTGTAAGTACGATAGGAGCTGTTGTATTTCTATGGGTATTGCGGATGTTTACTCGCAACAAAACAGCTGCGTAAGTGATTTTTAGCAGCATGGTCTTGTGCCGTCAACCACCTCTTTGAGGGGAAGACGGCTTCTTTCATTTAAAAATACCATATTGAAAAATGCCCAAGCTTGTCGCTTGGGCAAGGGATCAGGTGTTAATGGTATTTTAAACGCCGAAGTAGTTTGGAACCAAGATACACAAGCGCGCCAGCAGTCAAAGCCATACCTAGTTTTGATCCCATCATATCTTCCATCATATGGGATTTTCTATTGTGATGCCAATGATGACGAAACATAATTAACACCCCCTCAAAATATAGTTTTTCCTTTATGTATAATGCAATGCTAAGTAATATATGGAATGTTTAATCATAGTCCTGGATAATTTAAGAAATTGTCTTTTGATTTAAAAGAGGGATTCTTGACAAAATGAGAAGATGCGCTTATACTTTCTTCGTAAATAGGATTGTTTTGTTACTTCATATAGTAGGTCAGTAAAAGGAGATTATCATGATGCATTGGAGGTCTTTTACAGCTGGAGCCATGTTGGTACTTTTACTTATGGCAGGCAGCGATTTATTTTTTATAGGACAAAAAGAGACTTCATCCCACTCTTCCATAGAACAGGCGGAGACAGCGATTCCTTATGACGCAGTAACAATTACGCCATTGCGTGTGATGTACGGTAAAGAAGTACCTTTTGAGGGTAAGGCAGAACTACGGCAAGCCATAGCAGGAAAGTTGGCACAAAAAATAATAGTTGTTAATTTTCAAGCATCTGGTGAGCATGCTGATAAATCAAAGATTAACATTGTGTGGGAGAATGGTGAAGTTGAAACTATTTATCCTGGAACAAAGGATCGAATTTTTCCACCTGAAAAAAGAGCGACGCAAATCACTGTCGTAGGGTATAGTGTGCGTGAAAGACGTATTTTCCAAGATTCAAATCGTAAAGGTAATTTGAGTTGGGAGATTCATTATGAACCAGTAGAATTGTAAGCGATAAATTTGCAACTGGATAAGAGAAGTTCTAGGCCTCTGCTTAATTTGAAGAGAGGCTTTTTTCTTCAGTCTGATGAAGGAAAAACTAAGGTAACGGCGAAAATTAGGAATATGCTTTACTCTACAAAGCTCTATTTATAAGAGGAGGTCATTACTGTGAAAATTATAGGTATAACCAATGTAGACAAGTTTTTAGCAGTTCTTGACAAATGTCAGGGGAAAATTGAATTGGTGACATCTGAGGGTGATCGTTTAAATTTAAGGTCAAAACTGTGCCAGTATCTAGCATTATCAAAAATTTTTAGTGAAGCCAAAATAGATGAAATTGAAATTATTACATCTGAACCAGAGGATGCGAAATTACTTTTGGAATATTTAATAAGAGGATAACTATTTAAGGCTAGAGGGAAGTTTTGCAACGTTCCTTTAGCCTTTTTAGTGATGTTAACAGATAAAAAATTCCAATGAAGTAAATTTTCTAATAAAGAGTAAGGCTATAACTATAAAGAATCCTTAAAACAAGAGGAGAATATGATGTTATCACAACAAGCCTGGATTGCTTTAATTGTATTTCTTATTTCAGAGAAAATTCATAGAACAAAAATTGCACTGATGGGTGGGATACTTGTTCTATTCTTTAATATCATGTCTCAAGAAGAAGCGATTAAGAGCATTGATTTTAATACAATAGGCCTTTTAGTGGGAATGATGATCATTGTTGCTGTTACCAGCAAAACAGGTCTATTTCAATATATGGCTGTAAAGTCTGCCAAAATGGTGGGCGGTGATCCAATGAAGATTTTAGTGGTTTTTTTCGGTCTTACAGCAATTTGCTCTGCTCTTTTGGATAATGTAACAACTGTTTTATTATTTACGAGTGTTACTTTTGCCATTAGTGATTTATTGCAAATCAATCCAATTCCCTATCTTATCACAGAAATAATAGCATCCAATATTGGCGGTACAGCGACGTTGATTGGTGACCCTCCCAATATTATGATCGGAAGTGCTACTGGTTTAGGATTTAACGACTTTGCCGTGAACTTGTTTGTACCGACTTTCATTATTGGTATTGTGACTTGCTTCATACTATTTTTATTATATCGAAATCAGATGAACATTTCTGTGCAGCAGAAACAACGCATATGACTTTAGAGGAATCATCTTTTCTAATTGATATTCCTTTAATGAAAAAGTGTATTGTAATTATGTGCTTGACAATTATTGGATTTGTAGTACATCAAATACTTCATTTACATTCAGCTACGATTGCAATGGCTGGTGCTGCTGTGTTACTAATTGTAGGTAGACTGGAGCCAGAAGAGGTTTTTAAAGAGATAGAATGGAATACAATTTTCTTCTTTATTGGCTTATTTATATTAGTAGGGGGACTTGAAGTTACAGGTATTATAGATCTAGTAGCTCGTTGGGCTATGACTGTGACTGAAGGAAATATCCTTTTAAGCACGTTCTTATTCTCTGTTTATCGGCTATAGGATCGGCATTTGTTGATAATATTCCTTTTGTGGCGACTATGATCCCCTTGATAAAATCCATGGGAGAAATCGGTGGTATAAATGTGACTTCCTTATGGTGGGCCTTATCTTTGGGAGCTTGTCTTGGAGGGAATGGCACATTAATTGGCGCATCTGCCAATGTGGTAGTATCTAGTTTGGCAGCGGCTCATGGGCGTCCCATATCTTTTGTTGGCTACATGAATTGCCTTTCCTCTCATGATTGTATCGATTTTAATTTCAAATATCTATATTTATGTAGCGTATTTACGCTAATACATGTTTCTCTGAAAATTATAAAAAATCTATGCTTAACTTTAAAATAATGGCAGGAATTTAATGATGTGTAATAGAAGCATATATAAGAAATCATAGTTTACTTGTGAAAGTATTAATCCCAACTGGATTATTTAGAACTTACGTTGTGAGAATGTACTGCTGCGTAGATAAGGCTTAAATAGAATATAGTGCTATTTTCTACCTAATAAGGAGAGAATAGGCGTTTAAAGGTGGAGTCTGTCAAAACAGGTTCCACTTTACTTTTTTGTCTTTTTACAAAAAATTCCTTATTATTAGGATACTTCCTAGATTGTGGAGAATAATTTGTGAAAAGCTAGCGAAAGGTGAGGTTATATGAGGACAAAGAAGTCTTTATTTAGTCTGCAAACTAAGATTACAGTACTTGCATGTATTGTAGTTGCTTTGGCGTTATTAGTGGCAGATGTTATTATAAATGCTAAAATTTCTGAGAATGCCCAAACGGAAGCTTCGAATGAAGCAATTGAAATTGCTCGAATTGTTGCCAATTCTGCTGTTGTGATTGAGGGGCTAAGCGGGAAGCGTGATGAAAAACAGATCCAGAACTTTACCGAAAAAACCCTTAGTATTAGTGATGTTCGATTTATTACCGTGATGGATATGAACAGGGTGAGAAAGTCTCATCCAACTGCAAGTAAAATCGGAGAGTATTATGAAGAAGATGATGCCGATCCTGTGTTTGAAGGGAGAGAAAACACTTCTATTAATCAAGGGTCATTAGGAACCTCTTTGCGTGCTTTAGCTCCTGTATTTGATGAAGATGGCAGACAGATAGGAGTGGTGCTTGTAGGAATTATGGTGGAAAGTGTGCAAGCTGCAATTGATGATAATCGGGCGGGCATCTATATTGGTGTTGGAGTCGGAATGTTAGTAGGAGTGCTGGGGGCATTACTATTGGCCAGAAATATAAAGAAAATTCTATTTGGATTGGAACCTTCTGCTATTGCAAAAATATTTGAGGAACGCAGCGCTATGCTGCAATCTGTACGTGAAGGAATATTGGCTGTTGATCAAGAATCGCGCATGACCATTGCCAATGAGGAGGCCATCAGGCTCTTTCAGCAAGCTGGTATAAAGGGCGACCCAATTGGCAAAAAAGTAGACGAATATGTCCCTAATACAAGATTGCAAAATATTTTAAAAACGGGAGAGGCGGAGTTAGATCAGGAGCAGGATTTAAATGGAACCATAATTTTGGCAAATCGTATTCCTGTAATAGTAGATGGGGAGATCGTAGGAGCGATTGCCACCTTTCGTGATAAAACAGAAATTCGGCAGTTAGCAGAGAAACTTACGGGTGTCAGAATTTATGCTGAAGCATTACGATCTCAGACTCATGAATTTATGAATAAATTACATGTTATTCTCGGAATGATTCGTATGGGATACTATGAAAGATTGACCCAATATGTAAGTGGAATTGCCCACCAGTATCAATTGGAAGTTGGATTTGTAGTGAAGAAAATCAAGGATCCTGTATTAGCCGGATTTTTACTAGGAAAGCTTAGTTTAGCCAGAGAAGCTGGTGTAGAGATGAAATTATCGGAATCTAGTTTTTTACCTGAACCGGATCAACCTGAAATCGTTCATGAATTAATCACTATAATTGGCAATCTAATCAATAATGCGCTAGATGCTGTGGAGAAATCAATAACAAAAGAGATTGGAATTGATTTTTCTCATATGAACAATGTTCTGACAATCGAAGTGAGTGATTCCGGGACGGGAATGGATGAAGAAGTAAAGCAAAATATCTTTAGTAAAGGGTATTCCACTAAGGGAGAAGACCGAGGGCTTGGTTTATATCTCATTCAGAGAAGTCTAGAACGCTTAGGCGGAGAAATCAATGTAATATCAAATGTTAGTAAAGGAACTTTGTTTAGGGTGACTGTACTTTACTGGAGTAAGGAGGGATACATTGATTAAGGTAATGATTGTCGAAGATGATCCTATGGTAGCAGAATTCAACAAGTGTTATTTGGAATTAGTAGAAGGATTTACGTTGCAGGCGTTAGTCCATTCTGCCGATGAAGCATTTAGTGTATTGGATCAAACTGAAATTGACTTAATTATGTTAGATATTTTTATGCCAGGTATGAATGGCTTAGATTTTTTAATTAATCTGAGACAACAGGGAAAAAGTGCGGATGTGATTGTTATTTCAGCTGCTTGTGATAACAATCATATCAAAAAGGCATTGCAATTTGGAGCCGTTGATTATATCATCAAGCCTTTTCAATTTGAACGTTTAAATTCAGCATTACTGGGATATAAGGGACTGGTGGGTTTAATGGAACAAGATGTACTCAATCAGGTGGAGCTGGATCAGTGTATATTATATAAGGAGCAGTCTGTTGCTGCCAAATTGCCGAAAGGAGTTGATAGAAATACGCTAAATGTTATATGGGAGAAAATACAAGAATTAGGTCAGAGTCCTTTTTCTACGGAAGAAATAGCTAACCAAATCGGCGTTTCTCGGGTTTCAATGCGCAAGTACTTAGAATTTTTAAAGCAAATAGGATCTTTAAAATTGGAGCTTATCTATGGAACAGTTGGGAGACCGATTTACAAATATAGATGCATTCATACAATGAATAATTTTATACATCGTTATTTATAGTTCTGTATTTTGGTATCATTTAACAATAAAAATTTGATTATCAAATCCTAAGTAGAATCGGCCGAAAGGTCGGTTTTTTTTGTTGTATCAGAATTTATAAGTTTTGGAGGTGAAAAAATATAAGATATTTTGAACCACAAAAGCACAATACCACTCTACCCCTTTGTGTTTTCGTAGTTACTTTAATTACTAAAATAACTTTAATTACAAAGTTGTTTATAAAGTTGGATTATATATTAAATTATCATTATATTTTGTATATTTAAATTGCTTCATTAATATAGCAATCATCTAATGTAAAAATAAAAAGGAGGGTCGCTGTTTGTATTCAGGAGTAAACAGATATGTGGAGGTGTAACATTGTCTACAACACTTGAGAAACTCGATGATATGAATAAACGAACCCAGAAAATTATGGCGGGCGGTGGTACGAAACGTATTGACAAACAGCATGCTTTAGGAAAAATGACTGCTCGTGAACGGATCGAAAAGTTACTTGATGTTAATTCCTTTATGGAACTTGATCGTTTTGTAACACATCGCTGCACTAATTTTGGCATGGAGAAAGAAGAAGCTCCAGGTGAAGGTGTTGTAACAGGCTATGGCACCATTGATGGCCGCCTAGTCTATGTATTTGCCCAAGATTTTACTGTAGTTGGCGGCTCTCTTGGTGAAATGCATGCAGCAAAGATTTGTAAAGTACAAGAGCTGGCCATGAAGATGGGAGTACCGATCATTGGTATTAATGATTCGGGTGGCGCAAGGATCCAGGAAGCTGTAGATGCATTATCGGGCTACGGCAAGATATTCTATAAAAATACCTTGGCTTCTGGCGTTATTCCGCAAATTTCAGCGATAATGGGTCCTTGTGCTGGAGGTGCCGTATATTCTCCCGCTCTAACTGATTTTATTTATATGGTTAAAAACACAAGTCAAATGTTCATTACAGGTCCTCAGGTAATCAAAACAGTAACCGGTGAAGAATTAAGTGCAGAGGAACTAGGCGGAGCCATAACTCATAATGCTACATCAGGGGTAGCTCATTTTATTGCAGAAAATGATACAGATTGCTTAACGCAAATTCGAAGGCTCATTAGTTTTCTTCCCAGCAATAATTTAGATGGACCACCCATCGTAGATTCTAGTGATGATCCCTCTCGCACAGAAGAAGAGCTAAATACACTTATTCCTGATAATTCCAATCAATCTTATGATATGAAAGAAATTATCACTAAGATTGTTGATCATGGAGATTTTTATGAAGTGCAGCCTTACTATGCAGCCAATTTAATTACTGCCTTTGCACGTCTAGATGGGCAGACGATTGGAATTATTGCCAATCAACCTAAAGTAATGGCCGGATGTCTGGATATTAACGCTTCTGATAAATCCTCCCGATTTATTCGTTTTTGTGATGCATTTAACATTCCTTTGTTAAATCTTGTGGATGTACCAGGATTCTTACCAGGAACGAATCAGGAATATGGGGGTATCATTCGTCATGGGGCAAAAATGCTGTACGCTTACTCTGAAGCGACAGTACCTAAAGTGACTCTTGTTGTTCGTAAAGCCTATGGCGGTTCCTATCTGGCTATGTGCTCTCGAGATCTAGGAGCCGATCAGGTGATTGCGTGGCCGACAGCAGAAATTGCTGTTATGGGACCTGCTGGTGCAGCCAATATTATTTTTAAAAAAGATCCGGATATTAAAACAAAAACGGATGAGTATGTAAAGAACTTTGCTACTCCTTATCAAGCTGCCAAACGTGGTTTTGTCGATATGGTTATTGAGCCTCAAGAAACGCGCCCGATACTGATTAGTACCCTTAGCATGCTTGCTTCTAAGCGTGAAGGACGTCCTGCCAAGCGGCATGGCAACTTTCCTGTGTAGTATTGACGTTGCGTGAAAATTTGAGTGAATGGAGGTGACAGCAATGGGCCAGCCAGTTACAACGGATCCTATTTTGATTGCCGTTATTAATATGACTGTGGTATTTGTTGTGTTGTATGGATTAAGTTTAGTAGTTAATTTAATTCAAGTCATTGATCCTACGCAAAAAAAAAAGAGAGAAGAAACAGAACCTAACTCCTTAGTTAAGACGGCAGCGACAGTTACTTCAACTAGTGTGCTGCAAGAAGATTATGATGAAATGATAATTTTATTTACTGCAGCGATTGCAGCTTATGGTTATAGTAATATGCGTGTTGTCTCAATTCGACCGGCTAATAGCAGTACTTGGTCACAAGCTGCTCGTATGGAAATGGTAAATACACGAAATCAGAGGAACTAATACATTGAAGATGAAGGAGGAAAATAGATGAAAAGGTTTCAGATAACATTTAAAGGGCAAGTTTATGAATTGGAAGTTGAAGAAATTAGCAGTTCAGCCCCGACTATAAAAAAATCAGCTCCAGCTCCTGTACCAAATGCTATTCCAGCAATAGCTCCAACGCCAAAAGCCACGGAGCCTGTTGCTCCAGCAGGTGCGCAAATAGTACTTGCACCTATGCCGGGTAAAATTTTAGCTGTGAATATTAAGGCTGGTGATGTTGTAAAACGGGGGGATGTAATCTTTATTTTAGAAGCAATGAAAATGCAGAATGAGATCATGGCCAATCAAGATGGTCAAATATCCAGTGTGAGTGTAACTGTGGGCCAAACCGTGTCAACTGGCGATGTATTAGCTGCTCTTGGCTAGTAAAATTATACAATAAGAAACATAGGAGGAAAAAGAATGGACGCATTTATTGTCTCCCTGCAGGCAGTATGGTCTGACAGCGGTTTTACTGCTTTTACCTCTGGCAATGCCATTATGATTGCTGTAGGAATCATTTTGCTATACCTAGCCTTTGCGAAAGGGTTTGAACCCTTACTCTTATCTCCCATTGCTTTTGGTTGTATTCTGGCTAATTTTCCTAAAACCGGTTTTGAAACAGATCCAGGATTAATGCAGTTAATTAGTTTTGGTATTTCCCATGAAGTCTTTCCGCCTTTGATTTTCTTAGGGGTCGGTGCAATGACAGATTTTGGTCCCTTGATTGCACGTCCTTCTACTTTATTGCTGGGGGCTGCTGCGCAAATAGGTGTATTTGTTGCTTTAATGGGCGCTATGGTTCTAGGTTTTAATGTGCAGGAAGCTGCTTCAATTGGTATTATTGGCGGTGCAGATGGTCCAACAGCTATCTACTTAACGATGAAATTAGCACCCCATCTTTTAGGGGCTATTGCAGTTGCCGCTTATTCTTATATGTCCTTGGTTCCATTGATTCAGCCGCCAATTATGAAATTGTTGACAACACAAAAAGAGCGAGAGATTGTAATGGATCAATTGCGTCCCGTATCCAAGTTTGAGAAACTTGCCTTTCCTGTAGTTACTACTATTATTATCAGCTTATTATTGCCTCCGATTGCATCCCTAATGGGAATGCTGATGTTAGGAAATTTATTTCGTGAATCGGGAGTCACAGCCCGTCTTGCAGAAACGTCTGAAAATGCTCTTATTAATATTGTCACCATTTTCTTGGCAACAGGAACTGGTCTTACGATGAAGGCCGAGAACTTTTTAAACATCCAGACCATTATGATCATTGGTCTTGGCTTGATAGCATTTGCTTTTGGTACGGCTGGTGGTGTGCTCTTCGGTAAACTCATGAATTACTTCAGCGGCGGCAAGATTAATCCTCTGATTGGTTCTGCTGGTGTGTCGGCAGTACCTATGGCTGCTCGTGTCAGCCAGGTAGTGGGTCAGCAAGCCAACCCTGGAAACTATCTATTAATGCATGCTATGGGACCAAATGTAGCTGGCGTTATTGGTACTGCTGTTGCAGCGGGTACTATGCTGGCAATGCTCAAGTAGTGATATAAATCTAACTTTCTTCTAGAAGTATAAGTGAAAAAAATGGAGGGAAATGATATGTCACCTGCTATAGTAACACTGATTGTTTTGGCTTTCGTGGCTTTGTTGTTTGTGACGGAAGTAATTCCTTTGGCCATTACGGCTATTGGAGGGGCAATTGTTCTCGGTATTATTGGGATTATTCCAATGAACATGGTTTTTTCAGGGTTATCCAATTCTACAGTCGTTTTATTTGCAGGTATGTTTGTCATTGGTGCATCTATGTTTCACACAGGTTTAGCCCAAAAACTTGGGGAATCTGTCGTGCGTGTTGCGGGAAAAAGTGAGAATGGCTTAATGCTTGGCACCATGGTCATTGCTGCGGCGATTTCTTCAGTGTCTTCCAATACGGGTACTACAGCTGCTTTAATGCCTGTTATTGTTGGTATTTGTAAAGTGGCAGAAATACCTGCCTCCCGTCAATTGATGCCATTAGCCTTTGGTGCAGGATTGGGCGGCATTATTACCCTTGTTGGCACACCTCCCAATATTATTGCTGCAGGAGCATTAAAAGCAGCAGGTCTTGAACCTTTTGGATTTTTTGAATTTGCCTGGATCGGTATTCCATTAACGATTGCTGGTATTGCGTACATGATGTTTATCGGAAAGTATTTACTGCCCAAGGCTCATATTACAGGTGACCTGGAAATTGATGAAGAGGCAAAACAAGAAGCTACGGCCGGTTCTACTGACCCTAAAAAGATGTGGATCACTGCCCTTACTCTGCTGGCAGTTGTTATTGTAATGGCTCTTGATTTAAAACAGCTGCCCCTTGAAATTGCAGCGGTTATTGGGGCTCTCGTTCTAGTTCTCACGAAATGCTTAACAGAAAAACAGGCCTACACAGGAATTGACTGGGTGACCATCTTTCTGTTTGCTGGTATGATGCCCATTGCTACTGCTATGGACATCAGCGGAGCAGGTAAGCTGATTGCTGATCAAGTCGTGAGTATCCTTGGCGGAAACCCCAGTCCATTGTTTGTAACAGCAATTTTGTTTTTGCTTTCCGGTGGCTTAACCCAAATCATGTCTAATACTGCATGTACGGCTTTGTTGGCACCTATCGGCATTTCCATTGCCAAAGGTCTAGGAGCAAGTCCGCATGCAGTACTCATGGCGATTGCGGTAGCATCCTCTTGCGCATTTGCGACTCCTGTAGGTACGCCGCCGAATACCTTGGTGCTTGGACCTGGCGGTTATAAGTTTATGGATTATGTGAAAGCTGGTACGGGTCTTGTCATTGTTTGCTTTATTGTATCCATTATTGTCATTCCAATGGTATGGCCATTTTTCCCTAAATAAGTTAAGGGCATAGAAAGGTGGTTAGCAAGGTGGCAGAATTAGATCAAGTAGTACGGATTTTATCTGCTTTCTTTACTGCTTTAGTTATTATTTACATAATAGCCAAGATGGTTGGTGAAAAAAGAAAGGCCACATGGTTTAGAAAGCGAACGAAGTCTACCATCTTTACCCGTAGAGGAGTATTAGGTGAAACATGGCATTTTGGTGTTCCATGTAAATGGCAAGGATTTGTTGTTAGTTTCTTAATGTTTGGCATTATTGGTGTTGTAAGTTATTTTATGATTTTTGCGGTATAATTTTTAACAATTGAAAATGGCCTTTCCTATATAACGTAGGTGTATTACATGGTGGAGCCTGTCAACAAGGCCCCACCATGTTTTTTTGCATGCTATATAGGAAAGTAATATAAATCTGTGAGTGTAAGATGAAGTACGGGAGGTGATAGCAACCTGTAAATATAAATGAAAATACGAAACGGGGAGGTAAATGTATTGATATCAAAGATCGTGTGCGTAATAAAGCGCTTCATGCTAAAATCGTGAGTGCCGAAGAAGCAGCGACAGTTATT
>DJJR01000066.1 GCA_002434245.1 Pelosinus fermentans | reverse complement strand
CATATTATTGGCAGGAACATTTTCACTGGAATGGCAATCAGCTATTCGACAGTTTTATTTTCAATGCTTTGGACACGAAAATAATATGGATATAAATGGTTAATCAACATTCATGGTTCTTTATTGGTAACGTGGTTGCTATAACCGGTATTATGTTATTTCAGTAGAATGAAAGCTATTAAAAAAGTAGAGGCTGCCAACAAAATGGGTAGCTTTTACTTAATCTGGAATATCAAAGGATTTGGAATTCAATTGATATTGATATGAAGTGATGGGAATGACTCAACGTATTTCAAAAGGAGATTTAATAGGGTGAGTAAATTGATATGTATTGAACAAGTGGCAGAATTTCTGCATGATGATATGGTTGTTATGTTTGGTGGTTTTTTAGGAATAGGAACTCCAGAGGAAATCATACAGGTTATGATTGATAATGGTGTAAGTAACATAACGTTAATTGCTAATGATACGTCATTTGTGGATAAAGGAGTTGGAAGGCTGATCGCTAATCGTCAGGTAAGAAAAGCCATCGTCTCTCATATTGGTACTAACCCATGTACAGGAAAGCAAATGATTGCTAATGAAATTGAAGTGGAATTGGTTCCTCAAGGAACTCTTATAGAACGGATTCGCTGCGGTGGAGCTGGATTAGGTGGTTTTCTTACACCAACTGGAATCGGCACCATAGTGGAAAAAGATAAACAAAAACTAGTTATGGGTGAAAAAGAGTATCTTCTAGAAACACCATTGAGGGCAAATGTTGCGCTTCTTAAAGCGAAAAAAGCGGATAGGGCGGGAAATTTAATTTATGATAAAACTGCAAGGAATTTCAATCCAATTATAGCGATGGCTGCTGATTTGGTAATTGCTGAGGTTGACGAAATAGTAGAAATCGGTACCATTGACCCTGACCAAGTGATGACTCCAGGGATTTTGGTGGACAAAATCATTTGTAGGGGAGGATGTTAAAAATGAAGTCATTGGATGCAAAAGCAATCATTGCCAGGCGAGTGGCATTAGAATTAAGGGACGGCGATGTTGTTAATCTTGGAATCGGACTGCCGACCTTGGTTGCCAATTATTTACCCCAAGAGATCAGCGTGGTTCTCCATTCAGAAAATGGTTTCGTCGGTCTTGGGCCCATAGACGGTTCGATACATCCTAATCTAGTGAATGCTGGCGGCCAGCCAGCAGGGGCTATTCCTGGTGCGGTGATGTTTGATAGTGCGATGTCATTTGCATTAATCCGCGGAGGGCATGTAGATGTAACTGTACTCGGGGGGCTGCAGGTAGACAACGAGGGTAATCTGGCAAATTGGATGGTTCCCGGTAAAATGATTCCAGGCATGGGAGGAGCCATGGATCTGGTTGTTGGCGCAAAAAAGGTCATTATTGCCATGGAGCATTGTGCGAAAGACGGATCAGCAAAAATTCTTGATAAATGCACGCTGCCCTTGACTGGCAAGGCAGTAGTGACAATGATTGTCACTGAACTTGGTGTATTCACGATAGGAAAGGATGGTCTTATCTTAGAAGAAATTGCGGAGGGGGTTAGTATTGCAGCACTTCGGGATAAAACACAAGCAAGCTTTAACGTAAGCCGAGATATTCAAACTATGAAATAATCATATACTGTATTGATCTAAGTAGTATCTAGGATAATAGAAGGCGGAAATCCATGGAATAAAAAAGACTTGATTCACAGGAAGTTAAAACTCCGCTGAATCAAGTCTTACTTTATGATGTTTATAAATCAAGCAGATCAATAGCCGTCATGGCCATCGCTTTCGCTCCTATTAATAATCTCTCCTGAGCATAAGGGGATCCTGTTGCTGCGGCAAATTCCGGGGTGTGTGCTGAAAGGCTGCTTCCAATGAAAATATCGGGATGGATCGTAGGTGCCGCGTGACTGACATTACCCACATCGGTGGAGCCATCGGCATCATTTGGTTCTAACAGGGTAATTTTTTCACCCAGCAAGGTCATATTTTCTTGGAAGAATTTCATTAACTCAGGATCATTGATCAGCTCTTTGAACAAAGGCTCATAATGCACAGTTTCAACCCTTGTATTTGTAGCAAGTGCGATGCCATCAGCCAGCCTTCGTACCGCAGGAATAACGGTTTCTTCCAAATAGTGAGATGATAAAGCCCGTATAGTAAATTTCCCTTCTGCCTCATCCGTTACAATGTTAGGAGCTGTTCCTCCTTTGGTGATAATTCCTGCTATGATGGTTTCTTGCGTAAAGGTTTGGCGTAAGGGTTTAATGCCCTGATAAAACATGACAAGGGCATCTAAAGCATTGATCCCTTTATTTGTTTTGCTGGCTACATGGGCAGGGCGTCCGTGAAAGGTTACTTTTAAGGGATGAGTGGCATAAGACGTGCCACCCATGTTATTGCAGTCTCCAGGATGAATAATAAGAGCTGCCCTTAATTCATTAAAGATACCATCGGCTGCCATGGAGACTTTAGCACCGCTGGTCTCCTCGGCAGGGCAGCCAATCAAATAGGAAACGGCCCGGTCTTTTGCCACCGCTGCGAATGCTGCTGCAGCACCCCAGCTCATAGCAGCAATGAGATTGTGTCCGCAGGCGTGACCTAGTCCTGGCAGCGCATCATATTCAGCGAGAAAAGCAATTTTAGGTCCTATAGTTCCCTTACGGGCAATAAAAGCTGTTTCGTAACCGCTAATGTTCTTTTTTACAAGGAAGCCTCGCTTTTCAGCTGCACTAATCAGTCGTTGAGCTGCCTGGTATTCCTGACCGCTCAGTTCAGGATTCTTGTGTAAGAACAGGCTCATATCGATAAGCTCTGGAGCCATGGCATCCACTGCGGCAATAACTTGTTCTTTCCATGCTTTTTTATCCATGATTGTCTTTCACCTCAGTTCCCCAGTCTTTAATCCGTAGTGGCAGTTTCAATTATTTCGAAGTTGTTTGAAAAAGAATTGAGTATCCCTGTGACTCCTAAGGGAAGCGTTGCTTTATCAGCAGTATGCCCAAAATGCAAATGATAGAGGACGGGTTTTTGTAAATCTCCTAAACGATCCCGCAAGACTTCTTCCACAGTGAAGTCCGGCGGTTCTAATTCTAATTCACAGTTGGCGCATACATCGAATACAATTCCTGCTGTATCTTGCAGTTTACCAGCTAACAGTAATTGGGTAAGCATCCTGTCTATGCGGTAGGGGGCTTCAGCGACTTCTTCCAGACACAGAATTTTTCCTCTGGTATCAATTTCATAAGGGGTTCCCAGAGTGGCGGTAAGGAGGCTTAAGTTTCCTCCTGTCAGTTGCCCCCTGGCCTCTCCCGAGGCGATAAAGCTGGGAGGCAATGAATCAGCAGGGTTTAGAATGGGACCGAGAGGCGCAGAAACGGTAATCGCTCGGGATAAATAATCCCAAGTATAATCCGACAGACCTTTGCCCATATCGGATCCTACCATGGGTCCATGAAAGGTAACGAGACCTGTCTTTTGCCTGATACTTGTGTGTAGGGCGGTTATATCACTATAGCCAACAAATACTTTAGGATGGGTGCGTATCATGTCATAGTCTAATAATTCCAATAGCCGCATGGTGCCATAGCCGCCCCGCAAACAAATAATGCCGTCAATGGCAGGTGACATAAACATAGTATTGATATCCGCTGCCCGCAAGGCATCTGATCCTGCTAAATATCCGAAGGTTTGGTCAACTGTTTTACCTGGATGAACATGAAAGCCCTGTGCTTCTAACCATGCGATGCCTGCCTGGGTGGACTCTTCATCCCCAGGACTGGCGGGAGCAATCACACCAATCGTGTCTCCAGGCAAAAGGCACTTCGGTTTAATTTGAGGAATCAAAAAAATAAGATCACCTCCTATATAATTTTTTGAGCAAAAATACGAAACGCGAAGGCGCGAAGAGGCGAAGTTAAGAGACCGAATATGTTTACTTCGTGTTATTCCTCTTCTTCGCATCTTCGCGTTTCAAAAGATCTTATTTTTAACGCGCAGTATTTTCTTACTTCTCTATATATGCAGTTTTGAAATCAGCAAGACCAAGTACAGACCAGAAATAGCCTTTTACATAGGGTCTCGCCACATATGGCTGGGTTGTGTAGTAAATGGGAAGGATCACTGCATCATCAAAGAGAACTTTCTCTGCATCATGCATGGCCTGCATACGAAGGCTTTGATCCATTGTGGATTGGGCAGTTTCGATCAGGTTATTATATGCTGGATTCTTATACTTGGCATCATTGCCGGGATCTTTAAATACATCCATAAAGGTCATGGGATCTGCATAGTCACCGACCCAGGAAGCCCGTGCAACTTGGAATTCACCTTGGGTTCGTGATTCTAAGAATACTTTTGATTCCTGATTGGTTAAGCTCGCAGATACGCCTAAGTTCTGTTTCCACATTTCTTGAATCGCTTCGGCGATGGATTTATGCATCTCGCCAGTATTAAACAAAATCGTAATGGGAGGCAATCCCTGGCCGCCGGGGTAGCCGGCTTCCGTCAACAGCTTTTTAGCTGACTCGATATCTTCAAGGGCATAATTTCCGCCTTCTTCACGAAAATCTTTACCAGTAGAAGGGTTCGTAAGACCTGGCGCCACCCAAGCATAGGCTGGTTTTTTCCCGCCTTTAATTACATTTTTCACGAGTGCATCGCGATTAATGCCCAAGGTAAGAGCTTTACGTACTTTAGAATTGTCAAAGGGAGCTTTTTGGGTATTAAATACATAGTAATAGGTTCCTAAGTAAGGTGATATTTGGAGAAGCCCCTCTTTATTCAGGCGGTCATGCTCTACAACAGGCGGCTCCACCATCATGTCAACCTGCTTATTTTCGATCAGCGACAGTCGGGTAGATTGGGAATCACTAATTGGCCATTCCATTTTTGTTAGTTTCACAGCTGCTGCATCCCAGTATTGATCATTTTTTGCAAAATCAATTTGACCACTGTGAACCCAATTGGTTATTTTGAAGGGACCATTACCAACTAAGGTATTTACTTCATTAGCCCATTTGTCAGGGCTGGCAGTTACTGTTTTTGGATGAACTGGATAAAAGGCATGAAAGGCTGCTAAACTTAGAAAATATGCTGTAGGTTTTTCTAAAGTTACTTCCAGGGTATGCTCATTTAGGGCTTTCACTCCTACAGTATCGGCTGCTGTTTTCTTTTCATTGTAGGCTTGGGCGTTTTTTATGGAGAATAACATATAGGCATTTTCAGAAGCAAACTCCGGATTTAAGACTCGCTTCCAGGCAAACTCAAAATCCCCTGCAGTTACTGGATCACCATTGGACCATTTTGCATTCTGGCGTAAATAAAAAACATATGTAAGACCATCAGGAGTGACCTCCCAGCGTTCCGCCACGCCAGCTGCAGGCTGGTCTTTTGCATCCAGGCGGGTCAGGCCTTCAAAAATCTGCAGTTCGACTAGGGATTCTGGAATGGCTGTGGACTTGGCAGGATCTAAGGTTGCCGGTTCTGCCTCTAAGGCATAGCGAAGCACCTGCTCGTTGCTGTCCGATTTACTACAGCCTATCGTTAGGCTAAGGAGCATTACTAGCATCATCATAGCTAGAAGGATTTTCTTATACATTGTTTTTCCCCCTTAGTGTCAAAATAAAAATTTTCAAAAACTGCTAAATAGCTGTAAGCAGGCAAAAGCTAGTTATGCTCGTAGTTGCTGACCTATCAGGAATAAATTGACTTGCTAGAGAATCTTAGTTGATTTGAGCAAGCCCAAAATGTTCGTATATTACCTTGCCGAGGGCGGCAACTAGCTGAAGTCCTTCTACATTAACGGGAAGATCAGCAGTCATGATGCAAATGATATATGGACCGCCGGGTAAAAAGAGGATTCCTCCATCATGTTCTACCCCAGGGAGGGTTCCTGTTTTATGAGCAATTACGATTTCTTCTGGTAGGAAGAAAGGCAATTTATCTCTAACCTGCTGCCTGGATAAAATATCGATCATTAGTTTGCCGTAATCAGCAGGAAGATGGGTATCGTCGTAAATTATTGTTAATAAATGTATCATATCTGCTGAGGAGGTTTCATTTTCCTGACCTGCTGCAGCGGCAGCAAAATCCATCATCTGGCGGCGCAGTACCGTTGTTTTTAACCCCAGATGCTCCATGGTCTGGTTGACAGCGCTCATACTAAGAAGATCAATGAGCATATTGGTTGCCGTATTATCACTGAGGATAATCATTAAGGTGACAAGTTCTCGAATTGTCATAGAGATACCGGGCCGCAGTTCTTTTAGAATACCAGCTCCATCTACGCGCAATTCATCCTTTACAACCAGAAGCTGTTCAAGGTCGATTCTGCCGGCTGCTGCCTGACGCATTACTTCATACATGATCGGGATTTTAATCATACTCGCCGCGGGAAAGACCATATCAGGGTTTATTGCGAAATGCTGCCCACTGGAATGATTTAGAATTACCATTCCCCAGCGGCCCCTGTATGCTGCTAAGGTAGCTTCGATTTTCTTTTGCAATTCTTTCATTATTTTCTCCTAATATAGTAGAGTCTTTTAACTACTTTTTGAGATGAGATGGCATGCTGCCATATGCCCTGCTCCGATATCTTGCAAGACGGGCTCTTGCTCAGAACATAAGGTCATGACGTGGGGACAGCGAGAGGAAAATCGGCAGCCGGCAGGAGGATTAAGAGGACTAGGAACATCGCTTGTTAAGGGAATACGCTGTCGATTAGCTTCTATTAATGGATCTGGAATAGGTATAGCGGATAACAGCGCCTTCGTATAAGGGTGCTGAGGTCTGCGGTATAACTCAATGCTATCGGCTAGTTCCACAATTTTACCCAGATACATGACCGCCACTCTATCGCTGATATGTTTTACCATGGCTAGGTCGTGAGCAATAAACAAATAAGTCAATCCCAGTTCGTCCTGCAAGCGTTCTAATAAGTTAACCACTTGGGCTTGAATCGAAACATCTAAGGCAGAAATCGGCTCATCGCAAATGAGAAAACTTGGCTCTACCGCCAATGCACGGGCAATGCCGATTCGCTGCTGCTGTCCGCCACTAAACTCATGAGGAAAGCGGCTCGTATGTTCTGCACTGAGTCCCACCATTTGCAAGAGATTTAGAATTGTTTCTTTTCGTTCCCCGGAAGAAGCTAACCTGTGGATGTCCAGGGGCTCACCTACGATATCACTTACCGTCATGCGAGGATTTAACGATGCATAGGGATCTTGAAAAATCATTTGCATTTCACGGCGCAATTTTTTTTCTTCCATTAGATGATTTATATTTTTTCCCTGAAAGAGAATTTCTCCAGCGGTAGGTTTATACAATTGAAGAATGGTTTTTCCTGTGGTTGATTTGCCGCAGCCGCTTTCGCCCACGAGGCCGAGAGTCTTGCCTTTTTCAATGGAAAAACTTACGTCATCAACTGCTTTTAGATAAGAGGCAGGGCGTCCCCAAAAATCGGTGTCGGTAATGAAATACTTTTTAAGATTACGTACTTCCAATAGCGCTGTCTGTTCCATTAGGCTGTTACCTCCCGTTTTGGCTTAGGTGCATCGGGATGCTGCAGCCAACAGTGTACCGTATGCTCCTTGGTCAGTACTGTTGTTTCAGGATAATGCTCCTGACAGATCGACATGGCGTGAGGGCAGCGGGGATGAAAGGGGCATCCGGTTGGTGGTGACAAAAGATCAGGAGGCTGACCGGGAATGATCGCGAGTTTTTGTTTTTGCATCATATCGATGCGAGGTAAGGATTGTAAGAGTCCCCACGTATAAGGATGCTGGGGCTGGTGAAATATGTCCATTGCCGTACCTGCTTCTGCAATTTTACCTGCGTACATTACAATGACACGGCTGCACAGACTGGCAATAGCACCAAGATCATGGGAAATTAAAATTATGGAAGTATTTAGTTTTCCCTGAAGATCTTTCATTAAATCTAAAATTTGTGCTTGTATCGTAACGTCCAGAGCTGTAGTCGGTTCGTCGGCAATCAATAGTTTTGGGTTACAGGAGAGGGCCATGGCAATCATGACCCGCTGGCGCATACCGCCGCTGAATTGATGGGGATATTCTTTAATCCTCTCCTCGGGAGATGGTATGCCGACCAGACGCAGCATTTCTATCGCCCGTGCATAGGCAGCCTGTTTATTCATATGCTGATGCAGCTGCAGGGATTCTCCAATCTGCATTCCAATCGTAAGGACCGGGTTTAAAGACGTCATAGCATCTTGAAAAATAATACTGATATCATTGCCCCTGATTTTTGACATTTCTTCCTCAGATTTCTGCAATAGATCATCTTTTCCAAAAAGGATTTTGCCTTTGACATAGCGGCCAGGAGGCGTAGGAATAAGCTGCATAATGGAATGGGCCGTAACACTTTTGCCGCAGCCTGATTCGCCAACGATGCCGATGGCTTCTCCTGGGTAAACCTGAAAACTAATAGTATCCACAGCCTTTACTTCACCTGCATAGGTATCAAAAGACACGGTTAATTCTTCTACTGTAAGCAATGGCTTGCTATTCATTCTATACCTCCTAACGCCGTACTCTGGGATCTAAGGCATCCCGCAGCCCATCCCCTAAAAAATTAAATGCCAGCATGGTGATGCTGATTGCCATAGCTGGGAAGAACAATTGGAATGGATAGGAGCGCAAACTGGTAATTCCCTCAGAGGCCAGCACTCCCCAGCTGGCCATAGGAGCAGCAACTCCTAAGCCAATAAAGCTTAAGAAGGCTTCGGTAAAGATGGCTTCGGGAATCGCCAGTGTCATGGTAATGATAATGGGACCCAGACTGTTGGGAATCAAATGACGAAATAAAATTCGCCAATTACTTGCTCCGAGGGTTCTTGCAGCAAGCACATAGTCTTGTTCTTTCAGACTCAGAATTTGGCCGCGGACAATCCGTGCCATACGCAGCCAGTACGCAATGCCCAATGCGATAAAAATATTGATTAGGCCAGGTTCTAAGACTACCATTAGCAATATTACATACAGCAAGACGGGTATACCATATAAGATGTCAACGATATTCATCATGACCTTATCAATACGTCCTCCAAAAAATCCGGCGATACCTCCATAAATTACACCGATGGTAAGATTTAGAATGCTGGCAATAATACCGATGGACAGAGAGATTCGTGCACCGTACAGAACACGAATAAACAAATCCCGGCCCAGATTGTCCGTACCGAACCAGTGCTCAGCGCTGGGAGATTGGTTGGTTGCCATGAGATCCTGGTCAGAGTAAGAAAGGGAAGACAGCCAGGGACCTGCAAGGGCAATAAGAAGGATGAGCAGTATGGCATAAAGTCCAATCATGGCAAGTTTATTTTTTTTCAAACGACGCCAGGCATCTTGCCGATAGGTCATACTAGGACGGATATGATTTGCGGCAGCATCCTTTTGCAGGATGGGTTCAAATGAGTGACTAGTAAGATTCATTGCTGTTATTCCCCCTGTTTCCCGTTTAGTTTAATACGGGGATTGAGCAGCGGATAGATCAGATCCACGATTAAATTTAAACCAATAATCAAGACGCTGTAAAATATGGTAACACCGAGAATTACGGTATAGTCCCGGTTGTAGATGCTGGTAACGAAATGCCGTCCTAAGCCAGGAATCGCAAAGATATTTTCAATAATAAAACTTCCCGTCAGAATCCCTGCAGCCATAGGGCCGATATAGGTAATGACTGGGATTAAAGCATTTTTCAGTGCGTGGCGGTAGAGAATGAGGAATGGAGACAGCCCCTTTGCCCGGGCTGTCTTAATATAATCCTGGGCCAGGACTTCTAACATGCTGGAGCGGGTAAGTCGGGCGATGAAAGCTGTCGGCTGTCCCGCGAGGGTTAAGGCTGGTAAAATCATATAGGTAATACCACCCCACATGGCAGCAGGCAATAAGGAAAGCTTGATTGCAAAAATATAGATAAGCAGCGTAGCAAGAACAAAACTAGGTACAGAGACACCTAAGGTGGCAAAGAACATAGTAGCATAATCCTGCCACTTATTTTGGCGCAGGGCTGCTATGGCACCAGCGGGAATTCCTAATAAAATAGATAAAGCAATGCTCACCACACCCAACTGCAAGGAGACAGGAAAGCTTTCACGAATAAGATCGTTAACCGTACGGCCTGCGTACTTAAAGGAAGGCCCTAGGTCAAAGCGAATCAGATTACCCAAATAATCTATGTATTGTTTCCATAATGGGTCATGCAGACGATAACGCTCTTCAATATTTTTCAAGACAGCTGCAGGAATATTCTTTTCGCTAGTAAAAGGTCCGCCTGGGATGGCATGCATTAAGAAAAATGTAATCGTAATGATGGCGAGCAGGACTAACAGAGAATTAAAGATGCGGATTAGCATGTAGCGTATCAAATAAGGGACTCTCCTTCCTGAATATAATAAAAAGGCATACTTACTGTACACCTTTTTATGAATTAATGATTTCTCTTAGATGAGGTGGACTTATGAATATCCTTTTTATCTTGATAAAGCTTTAAAGGTATGATATTGATTCTATAAAAATGTTTTAAAGTCCTTCTAAGAGATAGTATTCTTATTCTATATATTTTTAATACCCATAGGGGGCGATGCCCTGTTTTATGCCATTGTAAGATTTTATCGTAAGCTTAGAAAGTAGAGAACGTTAAACACAGAGGGCGCGGAGATTCGCAGAGGATACAGAGAAGTATCTATTCTTTCTCAGTGTTCTCTTCGCCTCTGTGGTTCGGTTATGTTTTATTGACTTTTAAAGAACCTTTTTCTTAACGGAAGGGTTTAATTTTTCCTGGAAAATCGAATACTAGAGTACAAGGAATTAGAAAAATGTTTGAAAATAATTGGGGAAAAAGAGATGCAAATTGTTATACCTTCTATAAACTGGCCGTTTTTAATATTCTTTCTAGTAGTTTTTGCGTTAATCGCAGCTCTAATTTTAGTAAAACCAATTATGCGTTATATTATTAAAATCGTCGCAAATGATGCAGTGAAAAAGCTGCTCTCGGATGATTATACGCAGAATGTTGCTGAGTCACTGCCGTCATTAAAGCGCTTTTCAGTAATTAATTTCATTGAGATGAGTTTGCGGGCGCAAAGTGGTAAAGTGTTAACACGTCCTCTAGGGTCGCCGAAGCATTTTCTGGGATATGACCAGCTAATGTTTTCTCCTCGTCAAATGACCCAATTATCCTTGCCTGAAAGTGCGCAAATTGATATGAGTGTAGTGATTGGCAGCAATGCAGAAAAACCCCTGACAATAAAGATCCCTCTCATGATTGGTGCTATGGCCTATGGGTTAGCACTTAGCGAAGAAGCAAAGCTGGCATTGGCTAGAGCATCAAAAACACTGCAAACTGCTACGAATTCTGGAGAAGGTCCTTTTTTACCCGAGGAGCCAGGTGAAGCAGGTAAGTATGTATTACAGATTTGTCGTTGGTCATGGGGCGGGAGAACGAATGAACAAATTGCTTCTGCCGATATGCTAGAGGTACAAATGGGACAAGGATCCGATATGGGGGCCTCCACCATAGAGGCTTCAGAGCTTGCGGGCAGAGCACGCATCCTTGGTGGTTTGGAACCCGGCGAACCTGCTGTAGCGCTAAATGCGCCTCCGGGAGTGCAAAAGCCTGAAGATTGGCCTAATTTTATGAAAAAGCTGCGTCAAAGAGCAAAAGGGATTCCTATAGCATTAAAGATCATGGCGACAGACCGTATTGAAGAAGAGTTGTCTGTTGCCGTTGAATTAGGTTTTGATGCCATTGTGATTGATGGGGCTGAGGGGGGAACACATGCCACAGTTCCGATTAAACAAGATGATTTTGGCATACCCAGCCTCTCTGCATTGATACGGGCAAAACGCTTTTTGCAGGGAAGCACTGTTAGTATTATCATATCCGGCGGTTACTTTACACCTGGCCAATGCCTCAAAGCATTGGCTTTAGGAGCGGATGCAATTTATTTAGCGACGGTACCTCTTTTTGCTCTAGGACATAATCAACTTGAAAAAGTAATCCCTTGGGAGCCACCCACCACATTGGTCTATTATAACTCCCCAACAAAAACCCAGCTTAATATGAATCAAGCTGCAACCAGCGTGGAAAATGTGCTGACATCCATGATTTTGGAAATGGAAGAAGCAATGCGCGCCTTAGGCAAGGCATCTTTAAAAGAGCTTAGCGCTGATGATCTTGTGGCATTAGATTCGCTTTCTGCTGAAATTACAGGAGTAAGGAGTGTATTGCAAGAGCCCATGGCAAATCAAAGGGTTCAGAAAATAAGAAAGAAAATGGATCAAAGTAAAAGCAGGAGTACTTTAAAAGATCCGGGCGTTGCTAGGCACAACGCAGAGAACCATGAATTCAATACTGCCTTAGATAAAAGCTTGGTTGAAGAGCATATACAATTAATTAAGGAATTAAAGGAAGAAAATAAACTAATGTGGAGAGTTATCGATACGTATATAAAGTCTCCATACCAAAAAAAGATTGAGATTCCTGCACAGAAGAAAAAACACTTCATCGCTAACTATAAGAATTGTAAGTGAATCGTTTTCTGATGATAATAATTTAGCATACAATAAATGGTCTGCCTGGATAGCAGACTATTTTTTATTCTGTTTATTATGTCATATAGAATGACAGGATCTGTCAGGTAAATATTACATAATAGAATTATATTTTTGGATTAGGCATTATATAGTCCACTTGCATATGTTATAGAGGAGGTGATAAATTGGCGTATTCAATTACTGTAAATTTGTCAACCAAGCGACTTACCCTCTATCGGGATGGTTCCCAAGTCCGAGCTTTCCCTGTTGGTGTTGGTAAGCAAAATACTCCAACACCAATCGGTAACTATTACATTGCGAGTAAGATGGCAAATCCGGGTGGAGCATTTGGTGTTATGTGGATGGGGTTAAATATTCCTCATTATGGAATTCATGGAACCAATAATCCATCATCAATTGGCAAGACGGTATCTCATGGCTGCATTCGTATGCATAATAATGATGTTCTTGTACTATCACGGTTGGTATCTATCGGTACTCCAGTAAGAATTCAATATTAGTTTTAGCATTTTCTTATCATATTGAGACATTATACGTTCTAAGAGTAATGTTGGGCACAGAGAGCAGAGTGTATTTCTATCACCTCTCTCTCTTCTCTGCGCCTCTGTGGTCTCCGTTTCTGTTGAGTGTTTTCTCGATAAATATTGTAATTGTTAATGTTAATACACTATGTGATATAAAAGAGTGAAAAAAGGAGGAAAAGAATACACATTCATATTTAGAAAAATACACACATCTTTTGCCGGAAGATCATTTCATGCTGCCAATGCATATTTGGCAGCTTTTTTATTTTATAAAAAAGTCCTCAAGGCTTGTATCCTTTATAGAAAAGAACCATTCTTGAATTTTTCTTTAAAGATGGCAGATTCTTTTACAAACATTGGCATAGTACTTGCAAAAAGTAAGAGTGAATGTAAAAAAGCAATTATAAAGAGAACGATTGAATCCAAGAGAATGGGGTAATGCAAGAGCTTCTTATGAAAGATCATTAATTGCATCATGCTGATCTAGGAAGGAGGTCTAATGTTAGACGTAAGGTCAGTATATGAGGTAATGGTAGATATGAACTTGTTGGTTAGGGGAGATGTAAGGAAATGTAGAAACTTAGATAGATCCCTCTCCAATAAAGGTCAGTCGTACAAGCAATGAACAGGTAAATTAAACCTAAGGAGAGATTGTAAATGAAAAAAAAGTTAGTCGCTTCCCTGGCAGCTGCAATGATACTTGGTGTAGCTGGTACGTCCTTCGCAGCGGTAGTAAATCCTTTCTCTGATGTACCTGCAAAACACTGGTCTTATGACGCTGTTACAAAGTTGGCTCATGATGGTATTTTAGACGGATATGGAGATGGTACCTTTCGCGGTGATAAAACCATCAGCCGTTATGAAATGGCGATTATCGTAGCAAAGGCAATGTCGAAAGTCGATCAAGCTGATGCAGGCAATAAAGCTCTTATTGAAAAATTATCCAATGAATATGCCAGCGAACTTGATAAATTGGGTGCTCGCATGACGACTGTGGAAAATAAAGTGGATAATGTAAAATGGAGCGGCTTCGTCCGCGGGAAATATGACAGCGATACCAGTGATGGTCATAATATTAGCGGCGGTAACAAACATTATTTCTTGGCATTGGAAGGAACTGCTAAAATCAATGATCGATGGGAAGGACATTTCGCAAGTGAAACAAGACACGACTACACGACTAGCGGCTGGGGCGGTGTAAATCCTCCCGACGAGAATAATGGGGATGGTACCTGGTTTAGAATCTGGGCTTCTGGTTCCGTTGGTAAAGTCGGTGTTACGGCCGGTCGAAAATGGTTCGGCTATGGGGATAATATGGTGTGGGGTCATGAAGCAACAGGTATTTGGTTGGATATTCCTACAGGGACGTTTAAAACCAGTGTATTTGCTGCCAAACCTACCCAAGGAAATGGCGCAGTAAGCCTTAATGATGCGTATGATACCAATATTTACGGCGCTAACTTCAATGGAGATATAGCGAAAAATGTAAATTTTAACTTGCTTTTAGGCGGCAATAAAGATGATGGTGAACAGCAAATGAGTCGCTGGGGTGGAGCAACAGTTACTGCTAAAATTGCTCAGAATTTGAAATTGACAGGCACATATGCTAAGACGAATGCAGATGATTTTAATAAAACCCATCACATTAGACTGGATTACAAAGGGACGGATCTCAATAAACCTGGCTCTTATGGGGTTTATGCCAGATTTTTCAAATTTGGACGAAATGGCGACCCCTCACATGATGATGAGTGGGATTCATTGAAAAGTGACTCCAGAGGCTGGATTGTAGGTGTGGATTATGTAGTTGGGAAAAACATCCAATGGACAAATTTTTACTCTGATCAGAAAGTAGATATTTCCAATTCCGCTAAAGAGTATAACAGAAAATTATTCCGCACCCAGTTTGACCTTCACTTCTAATTTACATATGCAAAAGGCCGCTAACAAGTTGTTAACGGTCTTTTCAGACTTAAAAAGTACAAGGAGAGAAAAATATGATTCATAAAACAATAGCAGATTTTCCGAAAGACTTTTTGTGGGGAGCAGCTTCCGCGGCATATCAGGTAGAGGGTGCTTGGAATGAAGACGGTAAGGGGCCTTCTAATTGGGATGTGTATGTAAGGTTTCCTGGAACAACCTTTAAAGGGACGAATGGGGATGTAGCGGTGGACCATTATCACCGCTATAAAGAAGATGTTGCGTTAATGGCGCAAATGGGGTTGAAAGCCTATCGGTTTTCCATTGCTTGGACTCGTATTTTCCCCAAAGGACGAGGTGAGGTTAATGAGGCTGGTTTACGATTTTACGATGATCTAATCAATGAGCTGCTAAAGAACCAGATAGAACCGATCATCACCTTATACCATTGGGATTTGCCTCAAGAACTGCAGGATGCCTATGGTGGGTGGGAATCGCGGGAAATTATTGAAGACTTTCATAACTACTCCGTCACTCTCTTTAAAAGGTATGGTGATCGAGTCAAATATTGGGTAACCCTAAATGAGCAAAATGTTTTTATTATGCATGGTTATTTAAATGCCATTCATCCACCTAAAGTTGCCGATCTTAAGAAAATGTATCAGGCAAACCATATCGCCAGCTTGGCAAATGCAAGAGTCATTGCATCTTTTAGAAATTATGTTCCTGAAGGAAAAATCGGTCCGAGCTTTGCCTATAGCCCTGCCTATGCTCATACGGATAAACCAGAGGACGTGCTGGCCAGTGAGAATGCAGAAGAATTCAACAATCATTGGTGGATGGATGTATATGCCTGGGGTGAATATCCAAAGGTGATTTGGAATTATCTTACCAGAGAGGGGCTTACCCCTATCCTGGAAGAGGGTGATTTGGAAGTATTAAAAAAGGGCAAGCCGGACTTTATGGGAGTCAATTACTATCGGACAACTACTTATGAAATGAATCCACTTGATGGTGTTAGTTCGGGTAAGATGAATACGACAGGTAAAAAAGGAACCACACCGGATACGGGCGTGCCAGGCTTGTTTAAAACGATTAAGAATCCCAATCTGGAGGCAACAGACTGGGATTGGGAAATTGATCCTATGGGTTTACGAATTGCCTTACGCAGAATTACCAGTCGGTACAGACTGCCAATTCTGATTTCAGAAAATGGCTTAGGGGCTTTTGATGTTCTAGAAGAAAATGATGTAGTAAATGATGAATATCGAATTGCTTTTATTCGCAGGCACCTTGAAGAATGCCAGCAGGCAATTGCTGACGGAGTGGATTTATTAGGCTATTGCGTTTGGTCCTACACAGATCTATTGAGCTGGCTAAATGGCTATCAAAAGCGTTATGGTTTTGTATATATAAACCGAGATGAAGATAGTGAGAAAGATATGAGGCGTATTAAGAAGAACAGCTATTTCTGGTATCAAAAAGTGATTGAAACCAATGGTAAGCAACTGTAAAAAGTCGCAACATTGATAAAAGCCGAGAGCACCTGCCAAATGATGATTCTGGCAGGTACTCTCGGCTTTTTAGAAGAACGAACGCAGAGGGCACAGAGATCCACAGAGAGCCCAGAGGGTGTATGCAGAGGAACGGTGTATCTAGAAAGCAACATCTTTCTGTCATTTGCGAGCAGAGCGAAGCAATCCCCTAGCAAGAGATTTTTAACCCTATCTATCTTTTCTCTGTGTTCTCTGCGTCTCTGCGGTTAAATTATTTTTTCCCACGCATTTTCTATACCCTTTTTAAAGGGCTTTTCTGATAATGACAAAAAATAAGTTATAAATAGTCCCCTTTGTGTCCTTTGCGTCTTTGTGGTTCGATTCGTTTTATGTTTTAAAGGATGAAAAGTATTTTTCTTATAGGCAGTTACAAACTTATCAATGAAAAATAATACACGTTTCTTGAAAAATAACCCAACAGCTGTAAATGCAATACAGATGATCCTGGACATAAATACACATCGTAAGCAAGGGGATAGAACCCTATTATGGCGCCAGGTAAAATCAGGGGTGGATAAGTCATCAAGGCCTTACTTCCTTCATAATAGAATCATACAATGACCCCTTTTTATAGACTTACTGCGTATTGGCATGTATCTTGCAAAACATAATACCGAGTAAGATAAAAAAAGGAGTGTTGCTTTATGGAGAAATTTATCAAATGGCTTGAAGAGTACTATGCACCTGTTGCAGCTCGCATTGGTGAGCAACGACACTTAAAAGCAATCAGAGACGGTATCGTGTCCTTAATACCATTGCTCTTGATGGGGTCGTTGTTTCTAATTATCGCCTTTCCTCCCATTCCTGCATTGGCGAAAATGGTTGAACCTTATGTAGCCAGTTTATGCTCGGTTAATAATGCGACAATGGGACTTATGGGATTAATGGCATCATTCTCTATTGCCTATTCATTGGCCAGTTCGTATAAAATGGACCCATTAGGAAACGGATTAATCAGTGTTGCTACCTTTATGCTGGCTACCCCATTTACCAAAGATGGTAATATTACAGCAGGATGGATGGGAAGTAAGGGTTTGTTTGTAGCCATGATCATTTCTATTTTTGCAGTAGAAGTACAACGATTTATGATTCGGAAAAATTTGGTTATCAGAATGCCAGAGGGCGTGCCTCCGGCGGTTGCTCGTTCCTTTATGTCATTGATTCCCGGTTTTATTACGATCACTGTTGTTTGGTTCATTAACAGTGTATTATCTCTTAGTGCAACCAATGTACAAGATATCATTTACAAAATACTGGCAGCACCTCTTCTCAGTCTCGGCGGTAGTTTGCCGGCTTTCTTACTTGCCATATTTTTTGCTCAATTATTGTGGTGTATCGGTATTCATGGAGCTGCTTTAGTAGGTGGCGTAATGAGTCCCGTCTATTTAACACTTGCGCAGCAAAATGCTGCAGCGAAAGCCGCAGGCCTGCCTATTCCTAACATTGTTTGTCAGCAATTATGGGACGTATATGGAAATATTGGTGGTTCGGGTGCTACCTTTGCCTTGGTACTCATGCTGCTCTTTGCAGCAAGATCCACACAATTAAAAGCTCTTGGAAAATCCGGGATAGGACCTGCATTCTTTGCAATTAACGAACCCATTCTTTTTGGTATGCCGATTGTCATGAACCCTGTCTTAATGATTCCCTTTATCTTTGCCCCTCTTGTCTCGATAACTATTGCCTATTTTGCAATGGATGCTGGTTTGGTAGACAAGATGTTTGCCATGGCCCCATGGACGACACCTCCAATCATTAACGCTTTTCTTGATTCAGGTGATATGAGATCGGCAATATTACAATTATTCTGCTTTGGAGTTACCGGCATCATTTATTATCCTTTCTTTAAGATGTGGGATGATGCTAAAGCTAAAGAAGAAGCGGGTGCAAAACAAAGCAAAAAAAGTGACCCTAATGTCATTATCGGAGCCTAAATAAAGTGTCGCGATGCTATGTTCGAGAATGTTTTATATAATCATAGAACGCTCATAGCATCGTGACAAAATAGTTTTACAATAAGAGAAAGAGGTGTATCTTTATGAAAATATTATTAGTGTGTGCATCAGGGATGTCTACAAGCTTATTGGTAACTAAAATGCAAAAGGCAAGTAACGATAGTGGTAGTCAGGATGAAATTTTTGCTTGTTCTGTAGATCAGCTGGAAGAATTCATTGATACTTGTGAAGTGGTGTTAATCGGTCCTCAAATCAGATATAAGGCAAAGTCCATCGGTGAAATTGCTGCTGGGAAAAATAAAGGCTTTGCGATCATTGATTCTGTGAGTTATGGAATGGTAGACGGCAAAAAAGTTCTTGAACAAGCATATGCATTAAAACAATCGTAATTTTTACTAAAGGAGATAAACATGGAGAAGGAACAAGTCGCTTTTACAATTATCTTGCATGCGGGGGATGCCCGCAGCCATGCCTTGGAAGCATTGAAATACGCACGGGAAAAAAAATTTATTGCAGCAGAGGAGAGTATTGCCCAGGCAAAGAAACAATTAATAGCAGCTCATCAGATTCAGACGGAGTTATTGCAGTCGGAAGCACGAGGCGAAAAACAAGAAATAAACCTCTTGTTAATTCACGCTCAGGATCATTTAATGACGGCCATCTTGGCAAAAGATTTAATTGAAGAAATGATCTTAATGTTTAAAGAGTAGCATATAATGAGGAAATTTTCATCTAAGCAGCTCTTTGTAGATACTGCTAAGCAGCAGCTGGATTATGAAATTAAAATTATACACTTGATGTATGATCTTCCATATAAAATAACGTCAGATCCATGGAGAGATCTGACGTTATTTTATATGAGTAAATTCACTTATTTTTTCGAGGCAAAATAAGCTGAAAATTGGGGCAAATCCTTTTGATGGGCTTCTAGCATCTCATCCAATAAGACTTTGGCCATTGTGTCAGAAGAGACAAGAGGATTGATTGTCATTGCCAGCAGCGCTTTATTGTAGTCACCGGTAACGGCAGCATCAATTACGACTCTTTCAAAAGATTTGATTTGCTGTACCAGTCCGTTTATTTCGATAGGGAGTTCACCCATAGTAAGCGGGCGGGGACCATTCTTGGTAATCACACAGCTTACTTCGACAACAGAGTCAGGAGAAATGCCAGCAAGAGCACCATTATTCCTTGTATCCACTGGCTGGATATCACCTTTGTCGTTGTAGATGGAGCTGATTAATCGGCAGGCAGCATCGCTGTAATATGCTCCGCCACGCTGCTCTAACTGGGGTGGCTTAAAGTCTAATACAGGATCTTTGTATAACTGAAAAAGCTCATCCTCCAGCTTTTTTACAATTTCGGCTCTCGTCTGTCCCTTCGAAAATTCTTCTAATTCTTTCTCCAGCATTTCTTGTCGTTTGAAATAATATCGATGATAGGGGCAGGGTATTATCGATAGACCAGCTATAAATTCTGGAACCCAATCAATGTTCATAATGTTTTTTACCGTGCTTTCCATCTTGCCGTCAGCAATTTTATCAATGACAGATTTTGTGATGTCGTTGCCATCCAGATAGGCAGACAAACCAAATACCAGATGATTCAAACCAGCAAAATCAATTCGAATTCGATTGCTGTCAACATCAAAGAGTTTCGCCACGCCCATTTCCATTCCGATAGGTACATTGCATAAGCCGATCATTTTTTTTGTTTTGCCATAGCGAAGTACTCCCTCTGTTACGATTCCGGAAGGATTCGTAAAATTTATGAGCCAAGCATCAGGGCACAGTTCTGCCATGTCCTGATCAATTTCCAGCATGACAGGAATGGTTCGCAGTGCCTTGAACATTCCGCCGGCTCCATTGGTTTCCTGTCCGATATAACCATGACGCAAGGGAATTCTTTCATCTTTTATCCTGGCATCTAACGAACCTACTCGAAACTGAGTTGTGACAAAGTCTGCATTTGGCAGCGCTTCTCTTCGGTTCAAAGTCGTGTAGATGGCAATCGGTACTCCGGCTTTCTTTACCATTCTCTTGGCAAGATTACCGATAATCTCTAATTTCTCCTTGCCAGTTTCAATATCCACCAGCCATAGTTCGCGAACCGGCAATTCCTCATATCGTCTAATAAAGCCTTCAACAATCTCTGGTGTATAACTGGAACCACCGCCAATAGTCACAACCTTTAATCCCCTCATCAAGATTCCCTCCTACCAATTGAATATAGTTTCTATAATGAATCATATCCCCATACCAGAGGTGCTGCAATCAGCATTGGAGGCAACTGTACTAGTACAGTTTGGAGGTTATAATGAAAGATATTTATCAAATCATCACAGAAGATCTGGAAGAAAATATAAGGCTGGGACGTTATAAGGGAAGAAAAAAATTGCCTTCGATTCGGGCTTTATCTCAGACCTATCATTGTAGTCAAAGTACAGTGGTGAAAGCCTATGAGATAGTAAAGAGTAAACATTTGGTTTACTCTGTGCCCCAAAGCGGCTACTATATTGTGGAGAATCTACCCAGAATTGAGAAAATGAACACTTCTGTCATTGATTTTTCAACAGGGAATCCTATTATTGGTGATATGCAGATACCCGACCTTAAGCATTGCCTTGATCGAGCAGTGGATAACAGCAATCAGTATTCGATTCACCGTCATTTGCATGGTACAGATTCTCTTCGCAATATGATTCCCAAATATCTTGCTGATTTTCAAGTCTTTACCAGGGCAAAGAATATTTATATCAACTTAGGAGTCCAGCAAGCATTAAGCATAATGACGCAGATGCCTTTTCCGAATCAGAAGAATGTAATTTTAATAGAGCAGCCGACCTATGGATTTTGTATTCGATTCTTAGAATATTGGGGCGCTGATGTGAGGTGGATTAGACGATCGAAACAGGGTATTGATTTAGATGAACTGGAAGCGCTTTTTAAGACAGAGAAAATAAAGTTTTTTTATACCGTACCCCGCAATCATAATCCATTAGGAACCGCATACAGTACCAGCCAGAGAAAAGGGATTGCAGCCTTGGCGGATAAGTATAATGTATACATTGTGGAAGATGACTACTGCAGCGATATTTCCTTAGATCATAAATACGATCCAATTTATGCTTACGGTGATCATTTTCATCATATTTATTTGAAAAGTTTTTCTAAGATTATTCCTTGGTTTCGCATTGGGATTGTAGTGCTTCCCACACATTTAATTCCGATTTTTGAACGGCACGCAATGTATTCTTATTACCATTCTTATTTTTCAGCATCCCTAGTCTCTCAGGCAACGCTGGAAATCTACATACGTAATAAATTATTAGAAAAATATGTGAGCGCCATTAAAAAAGAATTAGCACAACGTTTAGGATGCTTAGCAAGTAATCTGAAAAAAATGGGAGAATATGATGTACAATATAGTGGTGGTGAAAGTGGCTTTTATGCTTATTTAAAGTTACCTCATTCTATTAATGAAGGACGTTTTATTGCTGATTTACAGAAACATCATGTTCTTGTAACTCCAGGAAAATTATATTATTTGGAGAACTCCTATGGAGAAAAAGGCGTACGCTTAAGTATTTCCCGCACAAATACTCATGAAATTCAACATGGTTTTGAAATTATTTATAAAAGGCTTGCACAATATGTAAGATCATGATGTATATTTCAATATGAGTAGGATGCCTTACTATTGGGTTGCAGGATTTCTGACAGAAAACCACGAAGTAAAATGGGAATATTTAGATAAATCATAATATCGTCCAGATCGTAGTTGCCTTTACTCGCCGAATGTAGCCCTTAGCTAATCATATACAAATACATTCAACATAAAATAAATTTCAATTAGTGAAAGGCTGGAGGTAGGAATGAAACGAATTGAAAGTGTATTGATGGTTGTAAAAACATTATGTGAAGAACAATATCGTATAGATGGAATGGTATCGGGTGTTTCTACTGACCAGGTAGCCATGGAGCTTAGTATTTTAAGACCAAATGCTTCTGGTGACTTAAATGCGTTGGTAAAATCAGGGAAATTAGAAAAACTGGAAGGAAAACCAGTGTTATATAAAACTCTGGATAGTGAAGCCAGTGAAGAGGATGCAGCGGAAAAATCGGTATTAGATACTATTATTGGCGCGGATAAAAGTCTTAAGAATGCGGTTAAGCAAGCAAAAGCAGCGGTGAGATATCCGCCATTAGGGCTGCATACCTTACTATTGGGGGAGACTGGTGTTGGTAAATCCATGTTTGCCGAGACTATTTTTCGTTATGCCCAGGATATAGGCCGGTTACAAGATAATGCTCCCTTTGTTGCTTTTAATTGCGCCGATTATGCTCATAATCCCCAATTGTTATTGGCTCAGCTTTTTGGAGCAAAGAAGGGAAGCTATACAGGGGCAGAACGGGATCGGGTAGGTTTAGTAGAAAAAGCAAATGGCGGTATTTTATTTTTGGACGAGGTTCATCGATTGTCGCCAGAGGGTCAGGAAATGCTGTTCTACCTGATTGATAAAGGATTATTTCGCAGTATGGGAGAGGTCGAAGAGTATAGAAAGGTAGAGATACTCATTATCTGCGCGACCACAGAGAATGCGGATTCTACTTTGCTCAGGACCTTTACCCGGCGTATTCCCATGATTATTAAGCTCCCAGTTATCAGGGAGCGAACGATAGGAGAACGGTGGGAATTAATTAAAACCTTTTTTAAACAAGAGGTACAATGCATTCATGTTCCCATTCGGGTATCGCCAAATGCATTAAAAGCCTTTCTGCTATATGATTGTCCCAATAACATCGGACAATTAAAGAGTGATATTAAACTTAGCTGCGCCAGAGCCTTTTTAGATTATGTAGGAAGTAAGGATGAAAATTTGAAGGTCAGCAGTGAGGAACTGCCCGAATATATACTAAAAGGGTTTGTAAAATACAAAGAGCATCGGGATGACCTTGATATTCTTGGTATAACAGAAGATATTATTTTTCAAGTTACTGATGGAAAACAAATTAATGTCAAATATAAAGATACCATAAGTATTTATGAAGTATTAGAGCAAAAAATTCAAAACCTTAGAATGAAAGGAATGAGTGAGAAAAATATCCAGCTGATTATGGGACTGGATATTGATACCTATATTAAGCAATATATGGCCAAATTTCGCAAAGACAATTTAGAAGCGTTATATAAAATTGTGGATAAAAAAGTAGTAGATATAACCCAGAAGTTTTTAAGGTATGCCAGTAATAAAGTCGGCAAAAAATTCAATGATAAAATTTTATTTGGTATGTCGATACATATCTCCAGTACACTGGAAAGAATTCGGGAAGGGAAGGAAATTTCAAATCCTAATCTCGCAGAAATCCAGAAATCCTATAGTAAAGAGTTTGCGGCTGCCATGCATTTTAGTATTTTATTAAAGAACAGCTTTGACATACAAATACCTCTTGACGAAATTGGCTTTATTACCATGTTTATTGTATTAGATGAATATGTGGGCAAAGAATATCCTGGCAGGGTTGGCGTGATTGTTGCCATGCATGGCGTTAGTACCGCTACTTCTATGGTGGAAGTTGCCAATCGGCTATTAGGGGAAAGCCATGCAGTGGGATATGACATGCCCTTAGAGAAAAAGACGGAAATAGCCTTGGCGGAAATTACGCAGCTGGTAGAGGACAGCAATGAAGGACAAGGTGTCATCATGTTGGTTGACATGGGATCGCTAGTGATGTTTGGTCATATGATTTATGAAAATACAGCCATTCCCATAAAAACCATAGAGATGGCCAGTACGCCAATGGTGCTGGAAGCAGCACGGAAGTCTTTAATGCGAGTTCCTTTAGATGACATCTATTATGCAGTGACCAATCTTAGTCCCTATATTGGGCGAATATACGGCAACACTTCGGATTTTAATAATTATTTTAAAGATAACGTGATTGTTGTAGCCTGTATTACGGGTAAAGGTACTGCTATTAAATTAAAGGAAATTATTGAAGGCTTACTATTGAGAAAAGACAAAAAAATCGATATTATTGCCCTGGAAATTGCCAGCATGAATGATTTCACTGCAAAAATAAAGAAAATAAAAAGAGAGAAAAATTTAATAGCAGTCGTAAGCAGCATTAAACCCCAGGACAGCACAGTGCAGTATCTTTCTCCCAAACAATTACTGGAAGGTAAGCTTGACCTTGTATTAGCAGAGATTTTCCCTAATGTGATACTAGAGGTTCCTTGTGCCAGCTGTTCTGATGAAAGCAAAAGATGTGATTCTGCTGATTTGGAATCAGAGATGGAGAACGTTTCAAATGGCTTAGCAGCACCTTTTGCATTGGATCGGCTAGCCTTTATGAAAAATGTTATCAATGAACATACCAGCCTTGATGGCGAAGAGTTCATGGAAGTCTTTGCATTGTTTTATTTAGAACTGGCAAAACATAATTTCATCATTAGTGAAGATGCAAGTATTGGTTTGATTTTACATCTTGCCTGCGCAATTGAAAAATTATTGTCAGGGGAAGTGATTGGTTCTTCTAATCGCTGTAAAAGGGCAGATCAGCATAAATATGAGGAGAGCCACGCCATTGTAGAGGCAGCTTTGCGGCCAATTGAAGAAAGGCTGCATGTTACATTGCCTGATAATGAATATTGCAATATCGTGGATCTTATGCATTATATGTAGGTGCAGTAAAGAAGCAGAATGTGTGGCTGTGCGAGAAGGAATAAAAAGGAGTGTTAGTTTGTTGGAAAGAGTCATTCAATTTCTCGAAAGACATCTCCTTCCAGTTGCCGAAGTTATTGCTGAGCAGCGGCATTTACAAGCCTTGCGGGATGGAGTTGTCTCCACCGTTCCCCTGTTATTGATAGGATCATTTTTTTTGATTTGCGCATTTCCGCCGATATCGTTTCTTGCCATGCTGGTAGATCCTTATGTTAGTGCTTTACTGACCGTTGTGAATGCTACTTTTGGTATTATGGGATTGGTTGCCTCTTTTTCAATTGCGTATGCCTTGGCGTCTTCTTATGCCATTGACTCCCTTTCTTCTGGATTACTGAGTGTTTCCGCATTTATTCTTGCTTCGCCCTTCACGAAAGAAGGGCATATCGATTCAGGATTAATGGGAAGCAAGGGATTATTTGTTGCCATGATTATCGGTCTTTTAGTTGTAGAAGTACAGCGTTTCATGATTAAAAAGAATATTATTATTAAAATGCCCGAAGGTGTTCCTCTCTCTGTAGGACGTTCTTTTGCAGTCTTACTGCCTGGCGTTGTGATTTTAGTCAGTATCTTTATCATCAATGTAATGTTAGCAAGAATAGGGGGAGGATCAATTCCGGAGGTGATCAATCGGGTGGTTACAGCCCCCCTCTTGCATCTTGGCGGTACACTGCCAGCTGTATTAATTGCTGTATTTGCCATTCAGCTGCTATGGTTTTTTGGTATTCATGGACAAGCTTTAGTGGGGACAGGGATTATGGCTCCGATCTGGTTAGCCTTTACGCAGCAAAATGCGGTGGCAAAAATAGCTGGTGAAGCGGTTCCCAATATTATTTGTCAGCAGTTTATTGATGCTTTTATCTTAATTGGCGGCTCTGGTACTACCCTTGCATTAGCTGTATTATTGTTTACTACCGTAAAGTCCAATCAATTGAAAGCATTGGGGAAAATGTCTATTTTACCAGGCTTTTTCAATATTAATGAACCGATTACTTTTGGCATGCCAATCGTCATGAATCCTATCATGATGATTCCTTTTATTATGGCTCCGCTGTTTTGTGTCATTACAACGTTTGTCTTTATGGCCTCAGGAATTGTTGATAAGCCTTATGTACTGGCGCCTTGGACAACTCCCGCTTTTGTCAGTGGTTTCTTAGTTACGGGAGACTGGAAAGGAGCTGCGCTGCAAGTATTAAACTTTGTGATTGCCGGTATCATTTATTACCCTTTCCTAAAAATATGGGATGAAAATAAGGTAAAAGAAGAACAAGAGCAAATGAATGCCCAGCTTTCCCGGGGGAATAAAACCACTTTTTAAGAAGGTGCTGCAGATGAAGAAATAGGCACACGTAAAATAAGTGATACAAGGGGGACGAAATGAATATTTTATTAGTATGTGCATCGGGCATGTCTACAGGTCTTTTAGTGAATAAAATGCGTATGGAGGGAGAAAAGCGAAATATTCTAAATTTAACTATTTTCGCCTGCTCCGTTGATGAAATAGAAAAATATATCAGCCATTACGATATTGTATTGGTTGCACCCCAAATTCGTTATAAAGAGAAGTATATTTATGCTTTAGCGAGTTCGAAAGATAAAGGGTATGCTTTTATTGACGGGGGACATTATGGTCGTGTGGATGGGAATAAAATTCTGGACCAAGCCTTTAATTTAATGAAGAATGAACAGCATTTTTAAAGAGGTGTAATGTGGACAAAGAGCAATTTGTATTTACGATCATTTTACATGCAGGCAATGCGCGCAGTTATTGCTTTGAGGCCTTAGCGTTAGCTCGAGGGGGAAAACATACAGAGGCATCAGCGCGTCTTGAGCAGGCTGCTCAGGAATTAAAAAAAGCACATAGTATGCAATTTGATTTATTGCAAGCCGAGGCAAATGGAGAAAAACAAGAAATGAGCTTATTATTAATTCATGCTCAGGACCATCTGATGAACGCATCCTTAGCAAAAGATTTAATAAAAGAGTTGATGAGTATGATCCATGACAAACAGCTTAGTTCTGCCGCAATGAATATAATAGAGTAGGGACAATGAACAATGACAATTACAGGTGATTGAATCTATATGTGTGATGAATGCCTAAATATAGTCAGTATTATCATGAAAATATCACAATGGTTTTGGGTTGACTGACCTGTAAGAGTCTGTTATTCTAAGAAAAACAATACGATTCCTATAAGGAATTGGTAGTCAATGGAGACTGAGAAATCATGTAGAAGAATGCATGATTTTCAGTCTCTTTTGTACGATCAAAGGATCATACATCTTGATTGTATTGTATAAAAAACTAGGATTTCGCCACTTTTAAAATTTCTAATGTGGATAAGGAGGTAGTACTAGTGAAAGTATATGGTTTATTTATTAATGGAGAATGGAAAGCAACAGATGAAAAGATTGGTGTCGTGAGTAAAGCAACAGGCAATGAGGTTGCCTTGATTTCCGTAGCCGGTGCGGCAGAGGTAAAGGACGCGGTGGATGCTGCTGAGAAGGCATTTAAAACAATACATATAGAACCATATCGGCGTTATGAAATATTAATGAAAGCTAGCCGGATTCTCATGGAGAAGCAGAAACAAATGGCAGAATTTCTTGTACAAGAAGTAGGAAAACCAATCAAAGAAGCAATGGCTGAAGTGGCGCGGGCAGAACAAACACTGATTCTTTCTGCTGAAGAAGCAAAGCGGATGACTGGTGAAATGGTGCCCTTGGAAGGAGCACCCGGCTGCGACAACCGCTGGGCTTTTACGATGCGGATTCCTGTAGGGGTTGTTTGTGCCATTACACCATTTAATTTTCCCCTTAATTTAGCCTGCCATAAGATCGGTCCGGCTCTCGCCGCCGGAAATTCAGTGGTATACAAACCAGCTACCGTGACTCCTTTATCGGCAGTACTGTTATGCGAAATTTTTGCAGAAGCAGGGCTGCCTGATGGCTATCTCAATTTGCTGACAGGGTCTGGTGCCAAACTCGGCAAACTGTTGACTGAAGAACAGCGAATTGGCTTTTACAGTTTCACCGGCAGCCCTGCTGTGGGGAAGACGTTGCTGCAAAATGCAGGGTTTCGCCGTGTAGCTCTTGAGTTAGGATCGAACTCGGCAAATATTGTCCATCACGATGCGGATATAAAACTAACGGCAGGATTGTGCGTTAAACATGCCTTTGCAAATGCAGGCCAGGTTTGCATATCCTGCCAGAGAGTGTATGTTCATCGCAGTGCCTATAAAGAATTCTGCGATGAGGCAGCAATACACACAGAAAAATTAGTTATGGGCGATCCATTTGATCCTGCTACGGACATTGGCCCTATGATCAGTGAAGCAGAAGCAATCAGAGCAGAAGAATGGGTAAATGAAGCGATCTCTCAAGGAGCCAGAGTACTGGCAGGCGGCAAACGCCGTGGAACCTGGTTTGAACCTACCATTTTAACTGATGTGCAGCATGGTATGAATATTGTAAGTATGGAAGCCTTTGCACCTGTTTTTTCCATTGTGCCTTATGATGAAATTGAGGAAGCCATTAAATTGGTGAATGCTTCTATATATGGACTGCAAGCAGGTGTATTTACCAATTCCTTAGCGATTGCCAGATTGTGCGCTATGAAAATTGAGACTGGCGGAGTTATCTTTAATGATGGGGCGACCTTCAGGACAGATAACATGCCTTATGGCGGCATTAAGGAAAGCGGTATTGGTCGAGAGGGTCCGCAGTATGCAGTGAAAGAAATGACAGAAGAAAAATTAATTGTTTTTAAATTTTAGTAAGTCTTAACGGTTTTCAAAGTGAATACATCACAAAGAGGCACAAGATATTCTGTGACCTGTTCACATAGACGCAGACTGACATCTGGTGGTAAGATTCATACATAAACCAAATGCGAGTGATGTATTTAGCAATGGCGCTGAATGTATATCCGATGAGATATATTCAGCGCTTTAATTTTAATACTAGGGGGCTTTACAATGAGTATTGCAGAAACCAAGACAGAAAAATTGATTCAGAGAAAAAACAATGCAGTTGCGAGGGGAATCGCCAATTCCACAGGCGTTTTTGTAGAGAAAGCCAGCGGAGCGGTAATTACCGATGTAGAAGGTAGAGAATTTCTTGATTTTTATGCAGGTGTAGGGGTTTTAAATGTTGGACATTGCCCGGAACCTGTGGTGAAGGCTGTACAAAAACAAGCGGAGCAGTTACTTCATTCGTTCTTTGCTATCGCTATGTATGAACCCTATGTAGAGTTGGCAGAAAAAATGAACTCCTTGATGCCGGGCGGGTCTTTAAAAAAGACCATGTTTGCCAACAGTGGTGCCGAAGCCGTGGAAAATGCGGTTAAAATTGCTCGCCATGCTACAAAAAGAACAGGAATTATTTCTTTCGAAGGCGCATTTCATGGGCGTACATTTATGACCATGAGTCTTACCAGCAAGGTAAAGCCCTATAAATATGGTTTTGGACCTTTTGCACCGGAAACTTACAAGGTGCCTTCCGCTTACTGCTATCGCTGTCATTATCGTACAACCCATCCAGGCTGTGGTATGCACTGTCTAGAAAATTTTGAACGGTTTTTTACGGCGGAAATTGATGCGGAGCATATTGCGGCTATGATTATTGAACCGGTGCAGGGCGAAGGTGGTTTTATTGTACCGCCGCCAGAATTCTTGCCAGGCCTTAAGGCGATTTGTGAAAGTAAAGGAATCTTGTTTATTGCTGATGAAGTACAAACAGGATTTGGCCGTACTGGAAAAATGTTTGCCATTGAAAACTGGGGAGTGGAACCTGACATCATGACTACGGCAAAATCCATTGCTGCGGGTATGCCTCTCAGCGCTATTACTGGAAAGGCTGAATACATGGATGCACCTGATGCTGGAAATATTGGCGGGACCTATGGCGGGAATCCCTTAGCCTGTGCGGCTGGTTTAGAAACCATAAAGTTTATTGAGGATAACAACCTTTGTGCTCGGGCTGCACAAATCGGCAGCACAACGATGAAGAGACTGAAAGCATTGCAGGAAAGATGCACTATTGTTGGTGATGTGAGAGGCATCGGTGCGATGATTGGGATTGAGCTGGTTAAAGATCGGCAAACGAAAGAACCGGCCAAGGAAATTACGAGTAAGGTTGTGAAATATTGCCTGGAGCAAGGGGTAATGTTAATCAGTGCCGGAATTTTTAGTAATGTAATTCGTTTATTGATCCCGCTAGTGGTTACGGATGAACAGCTGGATCGTGGACTTACTGTTTTAGAGCAAAGTATCTTAAGGGCGGCGAAAGAAGGCTAGTATAACAGCATATTAGCAAGCAAAGGCGCTGTCGTTAACCGGTAAGGTTGTTGTAAGCAGCAAAAATCCTGGAAAAATTCTAATGCTGAATTTTTCCAGGATTTATTTATTTCTTCCCGATTAAAGGTAGAATAGTTGCTTTTTGGCATGGTTACGTTATATTCAGCTATTGTGGTATCCTAGCAAACATATGCACCAATACTCCTAATGTGACTACGCCGATTGCTGCCAATCCGTATAAAAGAACTAACATAGTGTACCTCCTCAAAGCAAGTTGAAACAATACAGTATTCTATGCGGTTACTTGCGAATTGATGCATGTACATTCAAAAAAACGTCTGCCTTATATACCGGCAGACGAGATAAAAAAGTTATATCAACAATGTTATGATAATGGGAGATCAAATAATTCACGATATTCGGAAAGAATACTAAATTGATACAAGTACATCAGTATAAATAGAATTGCAAATAATAAGAAGAAAATAGTTGTGGATTTGTCAGACACATGAATCACCTGCGCTTATTGCTTAACATCTACCACAAGCATATCAGTTTTTACATGAGTGTATATTATGTTCGTGTTATGAATGGGTTAATTTTTATGTTTAGAAAGAGACTCTTCAATTCCTTTTTACCTGATTATCGGCTATAATTATACTATTAATGATTTTCATATAATAAATATGAGTAAAAGGCGGATAACTTTATGAAAAAACCATTATTTATCGGATCAGCAGTAGCAATTGTAACTCCCTTTACTGACAATGGTGTTAATTATCAAACTTTAAAAGAGCTGATTGAGTTCCAGATTAAAGGCGGCTCAGATGCCATTGTAATCTGTGGAACCACAGGAGAGGCTTCTACTATGCCAGATGATGAGCATATTGCCGTTATCAAATTTGCGGTAGAAGCGATTAACAAGCGCGTACCAGTCATAGCTGGTACAGGCAGCAATGATACCCGTCATGCTATTGAATTATCGAAAGCGGCGGAAGACGTTGGTGCTGATGGAATTTTATCGGTTACCCCATATTACAATAAAGCTACGCAAAAAGGCTTGTATGAACATTTTAAAGTCATTGCCAATAACGTAAAGATACCCATGGTCTTGTATAATGTGCCGAGCAGAACCAATTTAAATATTAATCCTGAGACGGTAAAGGCATTATCACAAATTGATAATATTATCGCCATTAAAGAATGCAACCTTGGACAAGTAGGCGATGTAGTCAATTTATGCGGAGAAGATTTTGCAGTATATTCTGGTGATGACAATACTGTATTGCCCATGTTGTCACTAGGCGGCAAAGGCGTCATTTCCGTTATGGCAAATATTATTCCCCAGGAAACTCACAATATGGTTGAGCGTTTTTTCCAAGGTGACACCAAGGGGGCTATTAAACTGCAGCTTCAAACATTGAATCTCATAAAAGCATTATTCAGCGAAGTCAACCCGATTCCTATTAAAGCTGCTGTAAATTTACTGGGCTTTGAAGCTGGTCACTGTCGTATGCCACTGACCCAAATCAGCGATAGTAATCTTGAGCTTCTTCGCACTGAGATGAAATCTTACGGTTTACTATAAGTGGTTTATTCATCGCTGCACGGTTTTGTATTAGCTGTCGAATAAAAAATGTACCTGAGCAATAGAGCTAGAGGCTCGATTGTTCAGGTACATTTTTTCTATTTGCTTATCAGATGTTTTAAGTATTTTGCTTTATCTTCCGATATAACTAATAGAATTAACTGGTAGCATGTTTATCGTAGGAGGAGGATTCTTATACAAAGTGTAACAATCGATGAAATTCAGCCAGGCATGTACTTATCAAAACCGCTCATGTCAGCTGATGGTACAGTTTTGCTTCATGAGGGCATCGTTATGAAGGAACGATACATTGAGTATCTTCGAAATAAAGGCTTTACCTCTTTATTTGTAGGCGAGCCGCAGATTCAAGAGATCATCGCCCTGGAGGAAGATTTTTATGGTTCTAAATACAAAAAGGAAGCCCTTGGTGCTGCGCGAGATGCAATTCATCAATTTAATGTAGGTAAAGGTGTAAACCTCAATAAAGTAAAAAGCCTTGTCAGTGAATGGATTAATCAGCTTGGGGAGAAGCCGGAGAGCATGATGAATCTTCTGGATATACGCCGTAAAAAGGGGTATATGTTTTCTCATGCCGTCAATACTTGTATTTTGTCAATTATGACGGGTATTGCTATGGGATATGATGCTAAACAGTTAGATGAGTTGGGACTTGCTGCGATACTGCATGATGTTGGCAAAATAAAATTTTCGAAGAACATAGCACGGCAGTTTCCCGGTTATTTGACAAGACGTGAAAAAGAAGAATATAAGCGGCATCCATTTTACTCTTTGGAGATCCTGCGGAGGAATCAGACCGTATCTGTCAATGTTCTTAACGCCTGCTTTCAGCATCACGAACGCTGGAACGGCAGTGGTTATCCCATGGGTCTTAAAGGGGACTCTATTTCTGAATATGCCCAAATTATCAGTATTGCTGATGTCTATGAGCGTTTGATCGTAGGGATGCCACACCGTTTACCAACACCTGTGTATTACGCTGCTGCGATTTTGAGTAAAGCTGCAGGAGAGTATTTTAATCCGGTTATCGTCGGTAAGTTTAACCAGAGCGTTGCCGTCTATCCAATTGGAAAAACGGTGCGGTTAAACAATCAGCAAAGCGGTGTAATTCTTGGTGTGGATCTAAAAAATAAAACTACGCCAGTTGTTCGCATTACGTCCAATCAGGACGGGCAGGATATCGATCAAATTGTTGAACTTGATCTAATGAAAACGCCTGAACTCTTTATTGTCGATTTTGAAGATGTAACTCCAAGTTATTCACAAGTCCGTGCTGATCAGGCATATGTTTCTTCTCATGTTAAGGAGTAGCAGTAATGATCAATTAAGCTAAAAAGAGAATCAATAGGAGAAAACACAAAAGGTTAAGAACCCATTGGGTTTCTAACCTTTTGTGTTTTCTTAGCGGATAGGATGGTGATATTTTCATATTTTACGTTTGGCAATGGACATACGTACCTTGTTCATATTTTCGATGATTGTATCCTGCTGGCGGAGAAGCGATCCAATGTATAAAACATCGACAATAGCCAGGTGAATTAAGCGTGAGGCCATAGCTTCTGAACGGTAATTAATTTCTCTGCCCATACCATGAAGTGAAATATCGGCTAACTGGCTGAGAGGTGATCGTATATAACTAGTAATTGCAATGGTGGTAACATTGTTGCTTTTTGCCATAGCAACAGCATCTAGTACATCACGATTAGCACCAGTATGAGATACTGCAATCACTACATCACCAGGCTTAAGCAACGTGGCAGATGCAATTTGCAGATGCGGGTCAGAGTAAGCCCTTACGGAAATACCAAAGCGCATAAAACGGTGCTCAATGTCAGAAGCGATTACTGCCGATCCGCCTGAGCCGTAAACATCAATCCGACGTGTGTTAGTGATCGCTTGGATGGCATTTTCAATTGCTTCTTCGTCAATGATCTTAAGGGTATCTTGCAGCCCTTCATTTATGCCTAAGAAAATCTTGTTAGTCATATTTCTGATGGAATCGGTAGGATGAACTTCTTTATAGACGGATTCTAAGGGAGTATATAAATCCCCGGCAAGGGCAATCTTCAATTCTTGGTACCCCGAAAAGCCTAATTTTTTGCAAAGACGAAAAACAGTTGCTTCTGCATTCTTAGCTGCTTCTGCTAGCTCCGTGATGGTCATATGTATGACTTCAGAAGGATTTTCCAGAATATAAGTTGCAGTTTTTTGTTCGGTCTTAGTTAAATCATTAAAACCACTGCGTATACGCGGCAAGCATGAATTCAAGGTACTTTCCATTTTATGTCCTCCAACCTTTTGCAAGAAGAGAAATTTGAATGTTTATCCGATGGCTGAGCGTTCTAAGGATAAGACTGACTAAGATTGACAGTGAAAGTGAAGCTGTCAAATTTTCCTTCTTTATGTATCCATATTGTATCAGACACCCTAAAGCCATGCAAGTTTATGTAAGATGGATTGGGATTTTAATCCTCATATATTATTGTTGACAATAGTATTAAGAAATGATATTATATTTCTTGCAGTCAAGTAATGTAATTTTGACTGGTGTAAACACCTTGGAGAGATGTCCGAGCGGTTGAAGGAGCACGCCTGGAAAGCGTGTGTACGGGAAACTGTACCGAGGGTTCGAATCCCTCTCTCTCCGCCATTGCAGAAGATATAAGGGTTTGTGAGTTATATTATAACTTGCAAGCGCTTTTTTTGTTTAATTTTATGTTAAGTTCATAAAATTAGTTTTCATTTATCAAATAATTATGTAAGATAATGGTTTATTTGCAATATATTTGATGAAGCGTATAGAGTAAATAACTGTTGATAATAATATTTAGAGTGTGAGGTGAGTGTATGAATTCTTCTTTCAACAAAGAACCACGCCATCCTAAGGGGAAGGTTTCTACTATTTCCATAAACCTAGTTCATTTAAGAAATCCGTGGGTAATTGCATTCTGGTCAGCAATGCTTCCAGGATTTGGTCATGTTAGTTTGGGCAGCTACATTCCTGTTTATATATGGGCCATTTGGAGCAGTTACCGTCAAAGCGTAGGTCATAGCTTGCTTGACGGGGGAGCTATGCTTGGCACCGTTTTTATGCTATTTGGTGTGATGTGGGGATTTCTTTGGAAATTTGGTCCGATACTAGGGGGAATAACGGGTTTCGCACTGGGGGTATCGGTCGGATTCGCATTAGACTACTTTAATAGCAAAAGAAGTGTCAAAAAAGACAAGGCAAAAAACTTAACCACAGAGGTGATTCTTGTTGTCAATTGCGAACAAAGTGAAGTTAAAATGGTAGAAGCTGTTCTTTGGAATCATCTGGCGACCTCAATTGGACGGGTGAAAAGAAGCTGAAGAAAAATTGGCACAGATATAGACAGCATTTAGAGAGTTTATAGGGCAGCTTATAATTGATTTTTAGTTAGATGTTTATATTTACATACATAATTCCTACGCATTGGGTAATTTTTAACAACAATATATACTTGCGTTAGTGAAATAAATAGTATATAATATGTATACGCATTGAGTGAACATAATGTTTTTATTGGAATTTGTGGTTATTATATTTTAATAGAGATTATCAGTAAGTACTGATCGTTGTTGGCATAAAATTTAATATTTTAGCCATTTATTTATTTTAGAGTGGGGCCACAGCAAAAGTTGGGTCTTACGCAATGGAAACTCATGAACCCCGTCAGATTCGGAAGAAAGCAGCGGTAAGTGATAATTTTTATGTGCCGTGAGGTTGCCTGACTTTTGTTGTGGCCCGACGCTAAAATGATGAATGCAACCTAAAAAGCAACCAGAAATCTGGTTGCTTTTTAGTGTATTATAAGTAGTCTGCTGAGCAAAGAAAAAGGGAAAGCTACTTTAGCGTAGAATACCATAGATGTTGTAAGGAGGTGTTGGGTAGATGGCTTATGTTGCGTTATACCGCCAGTGGCGCCCACAGGATTTTGAAAATCTAGTAGGACAAAAGCATATTAGTGTTACTTTGAAGAATGCAATTGTATCGGGGAAAATTGCCCATGCTTATTTATTTTCGGGACCACGAGGCACAGGGAAAACGAGTACTGCCAAGATTTTGGCGAAATCTTTAAACTGCATACATGGTCCGACACCTGAGCCTTGTAATGTGTGTTTAAATTGCCAGTCGATTAATGCTGGAACGTCTATGGATGTATTTGAAATTGATGCTGCCTCTAATCGGGGGATTGATGAAATTCGCGAACTTCGGGAGACGGTTAAGTTTGCGCCTGTAGATGGTCGGTATAAGGTATATATCATCGATGAAGTACATATGTTAACAACTGAGGCGTTTAATGCACTATTAAAGACATTAGAAGAACCGCCTGCCCATGTAGTGTTTATTCTGGCCACGACAGAAGCGCATAAAATTCCAGCTACGATTCATTCCCGTTGTCAACGCTATGATTTTAGACGTATCGATGTTGAAGCAATAGAAGGTCGTTTAACTGCAGTTGTTCAGCACGAAGGTCTAAATGTGGAACCTGATGCATTAAAGCTGATTGCTTCTCATGCAGATGGGGGGCTTCGGGATGCTCTAAGTATTCTTGATCAATGTACTACCATGGAAAATGGAATCATTACTGCAGAGAAGGTTCGACAATTATTAGGTCTTATCGGTCATGAGTGGGTATGGCGCATTACCGAAGCATTGGCGGAACGAGATTTTAAAGAGGTATTGATAGCATTAGGAGAATTAATTGCACTAGGTAAAGAAGTACGTCAGATACTCTTAGAAGTGGCTTTATATATGAGAAGTATCATGCTATTTAAAGCTGCTCCTGATATTGATAGCATTGAATTATATGGAGATGACCGAAATGTATTAGCCAAACACGGAGAACAGTTTAAGCATGATGAATTAATTGATATGATCAAGATGTTAAATGAAGGTGCCAATGATGCAAAATGGGCACCTGAGCCTCGAATTACAGCAGAGATGACCCTGTTGACCCTTTGTCGTCGTTCAGCACAAGCAGATATGGCGAACTTGCTGGAGCGAATAGCAATATTAGAAGAGAAAGTAACAGGGCAGTCCTTTCAGCGAATAGAGCCCCCAATTATAAAACAAGTAGAAACTGTACGTCCTCCTGCTCCGGCAAAGAAAGTTTCTGTTCAACCTGTGAATTCAAAGCCGATAGAAAAAGTTGAGGTAAAGCAGGAAATAACTCATGAACAGCCTCAGACAGAACTTGTTGTGGACAGCAGTTCATCATCAAGCGATGTAAAAGAGCTTTGGGATAATGTTCTTAAAGAATTGGTGGCAAGCGGTAAACGCTCTGTACATGCCTGTGTTTCTCAAGGAAAATTGATAAGTTTGAATGATAAACAGGCTATTGTGCAGTTTGCAGCTGCTTTTCCTAAGGAACGTACTGAAAAAGAAGATTATCGAATTATGATAGAAAAAGTATTAACCCAATTTTGTGGAAAAACAGTGCAACTTTGTTGTATACTGGGAAGTGCAGCGGTAGCCCCAAAGGCAGCTGCTCTACCGCCTAAGGAGAAGCCGGTCACGACTGCACCGTCGCTGGAAGAAGAAGCTCACCCGGCTTTGCGTCAGGCTATACATATGTTTGGTGGTAAGGTTATAAAAAAAGAAGAATACAAGGGGGATTAAGATATGTTTGGGAATATGGGAAACATGGCTGGTATGATGAAGAAAATGCAAAAGCTGCAAGGTGAAATGAGTAAAATGCAAGAAGAGCTTAAAACGCGTACCTTGGAAGCTACCGCAGGTGGCGGTGCAATAAAAGTAGTTATTACTGGTGAAAAACAAATTCAATCTTTGAAAATTGATCCCAGCGTAGTGGATGCAGAAGACATGGAGATGCTGGAAGACTTGGTGACAGCAGCCGTCAATGAGGCTATTAAAAAGGTCGACGATATGATGGCTCAAGAAATGGGAAAACTCACTGGTGGTATGAATCTGCCTTCTGGTTTATTTTAAACGATGCAATATATAGCACCATTGGCGAAATTGATAGAGCAGTTTCGCGCACTGCCGGGAATCGGTTCTAAATCAGCTGCACGTTTAGCGTATCATGTTTTAGAGATGGATAAATCTCGAGCAGAAAGCTTAGCTCAGGCGATTATAGAGGCCAAAGAGAAAATTGGTTATTGTGATGTTTGTTTTAATTTAACAGATTGTAATCCTTGTTCTATTTGTCGGGATGCTGGACGGGACGTCAGCATCGTGTGCGTGATGGAAGAACCGCGGGATGTAGCTGCTGTGGAACGTACGCGAGAATATCGCGGCAGGTATCATGTATTGCATGGACAGTTATCTCCTTTAGAAGGGGTTGGGCCTAATGATATTAGAATAAAGGAATTGCTAACACGTATTGGAGAGGGAGAGATCCAAGAAGTGATTATGGCAACCAATCCGGATGTAGAAGGTGAGGCTACAGCAATGTATATTGCGAGGCTATTAAAACCTCTAGGGATAAAAGTCACCCGAATTGCTCATGGATTGCCAGTAGGTGGCGATTTAGAGTATGCTGATGAAGTGACTTTGTCTAAGGCTATGGAAAATCGCCGAGAAATGTAATGTTTAAATACTCCTGTTTTTGGTAAAAATAACCGTAAGACAGGAGGGAAATTATGAATATAATAGAAACATTACAGAAAATACAAGATTATATTTATGGCAGCGAAAATTTCGATGCCAAACCCTTGCCCTCTTTATCCATTGTGGTGGAAGAAGCCAGGCAAGAATGGTTAAATGCCCAGCATTATTATAATAGTGTTTCTGATCAAGATTTGGTTGACCATGCTGTTTATTTAATGCAGGCAGCTGAAAAAAAATATGTATACCTATTAAAGCAAGCTCGTCAAGAAGGTATTGTACGCTCTCCTTATGCTGTTGCTGATAGCGATGAGTACAAAAAACTATAAAAAATCATTCTTATAAAAAGGGCCAGAGTCTTCACTCTGGCCCTTCTTAGTGAAGGGAACGTAAAATCACCTCTTCTTAATCATACTTGGACCAGAATGACAATATATTGTATTAGAAATATATATTATAGAAGAAAGGTGATAACGAGAGATAGAAGAGGGCGAGATTATAAGTTATAATGAGGTATATAAGTAAAGCGTTTAAAACGTGTGAAAAGAACTAGTAAGAGGGGGAGGGTGTGCTATGTTTGGTGGATTTGGAGACTTTAATGTAATTCTGGCATATGTTTTTGGCATTATTCTATTATATGTTGTGGGGCGAATGTTCTTAATGCCTATCAAATTAATTTTTCGCTTGATTTATAATGGTTTAATTGGTGGTGCCATGTTGTGGGCATTGAATTTTGTGGGGCTGCATATAGGATTTACAATTGCAATTAATCCAATTACGGCATTAGTGGCAGGGTTTCTAGGACTTCCAGGGGTAATATTACTTATTTTGTTTAAGTTGTTTGTTGCCTAACTGTGGGGAAGCAACAAGGTTTGTTCGCTTCCCGATTTATAATTGCGTATAATGAAAAAACATTACAGCATTGTATTGTAAGCCAATTACTAGCATTACAATGTATTTAATTAAAACAATAAAAATATAAAAAAGATCAATAAAAGGTATTGACATGCATGAATTATTTATGATATTATAAATGAGTCGCCACAAGCGGCGTGATGTTCTTTGAAAACTAAACAATGTAAG
>DJJR01000060.1 GCA_002434245.1 Pelosinus fermentans | reverse complement strand
TTATGCATATTATAATTTATACTTTTTTAGTACAACGATAAGAGGATAACCGATGGCAAATACAATAATTGCTTCACTAAATCCAATGGATAATATTGTAAACCAGAAGGGCATAGCATATAATATAGAAAGATAGCCGCCAACAATAAATGCATTGATGATAATTGGAGATACATATGCCCAGATCGTACTTCTAAATCGATAGGTAAGCCAAGCTGCAATGAGTGTGGCCAGACTACCGCCAAATATATCCCAAACACCCAGCCCACCAAAGATATTAGCAATTAAAGTGCCGATAAATAAACCGTAGATCGCTTCAGGGTAAAGAATGGGCAGTACAGTTAACGCTTCACTAAGCCGAAATTGTAAAGGGCCATAAGAAATAGGTGCTAGTGCATAGGTAATGCTTATATATAAAGCGGCAATCATAGTAGCACGTAGAATAAAATGGGTATTCATAAAGACCTCCATTGATAATAGATTGAATTTTAATTATAGTATATAGAGTTAAAATAAACCAGAAATGTTTCGTTAAAGACAAATATAGAATAAAAACAAACATATGTTCCTGAAAAAATTGTGGATTTCCACGTAGGAATGGTATAATACAACGAGAATAAATAAAAAAAGAATTAGGTGGTAAACATTGTCTAAACGTCATACAAGCGATATCGAAGATAATAATCAAAGTATTGTTAATCCAAGGCTCCGCTCTGAGATATTGGGAATCTTTCTTTTGGCAGCAGGGATTATTTCAATTATTAGTTTACTAGATTTTAATACTGGTTCCATTGGGTTATATCTATCTAAGTTTTTAAAATATTCTTTTGGATTAGGAGCCTTTGTTATTCCTTTATTAATGATCATCATTGGTGGCTTTTATATCAAGAAGGATCAAGGTATTGTGTATAGTATCCGTTTTTGGGGACTAGCTCTGCTTTATATATCATTGTTAGCATTAACCCATCATTTTTTAATTTTGGAAAATAAAGAAATACTTCCAGAAAGTTTAGCCAGTGGAGGCGGCTTGATTGGTGGTATGATATTATTTATACTGCGTAAATTTTTTGGATTTTATGGTGCTTTTATTATATTAATTGCTTCATGTTTATGTGGTATTTTAATTGCTACAACTTGGTCATTATATCAAACCTATCTAGCGGCTAAAGAAAGAACGCAGCAGGGATTGACTACTGCATATGAACAAATTGAAAAAGTCGGCAGCTTTTATAATCAAGAGAAGGATAGACAATTTTTAAGAAAAAATAATAAAGACGAACAAGAAGAGTTGGATGAAGAGATAGCAGCGATTACTGGAAGACCTTTAATTGACAGTTTATTAGAACAGGCTGCTCATCAAGAAGCAGAAGAAGCCAGCTACAAGGCAAGAAGAGAAGAGCCAGCTTCGAAGGTACGAGATAATGTTGCTGAAATAAAACATAAACAACATAATAAGGGGAAAATAGAGGATAATCATTCGATTCTAGAACCAGAGAGTACCTTTGTTGCAGGGTATGTATTGCCGCCACTATCAATATTACAAAAATCTACGAATCAAGGGGATAGTAAACGAGCCAAAGAAGTAGCCAATAATGCTAAAATACTTGAGAGCACTCTGGAAAGTTTTAATGTTAAAGCGAAAATGATCCATATTAGCCAAGGACCTACTGTAACCCGCTATGAATTGGAACCTGCTCCTGGTGTAAAAGTAAGTAAGATTGTTAATTTAGCCGATGATATTGCTTTGAGCCTTGCTGCATCGGGAGTGCGTATTGAAGCGCCAATTCCAGGTAAGGCAGCCATTGGTATTGAAGTCCCTAATAAAGTTCTAGCAAGTGTTCCTTTGCGGGATGTGTTAGAAAGTAATGAATTTTTGAAAGCAGCCTCAAAATTAGTTGTGGCTTTAGGCAAAGATATCGCAGGCCAGACTGTGACAGCTGATTTGGGGAAAATGCCTCATTTATTAGTGGCGGGTTCAACAGGATCTGGTAAGAGTGTGTGTATCAACACATTGTTAACCAGTATATTGTTTAAAGCAACTCCCCAGGAAGTACGCTTGATTTTAATTGACCCTAAAGTGGTTGAATTGACGAATTATAATGGTTTGCCTCATTTATTAACACCTGTAGTCACAGATGCACAAAAGGCCGCATCCGCCTTGCGCTGGGCAGTGCAAGAAATGGAGCGGCGTTATGAAATGTTTGCTGCTGCGGGAGTGCGGGACATCGGGAGATATAATGATTTAATTGATAGCTTCCCGGTTGGCGAGGGTTCTAGTGGTGAAAAAATCCCTTATATCTTGATTATTATTGATGAGTTGGCAGATTTGATGATGGTTTCGCCAGTTGATGTAGAGGATGCGATAATCCGCTTAGCGCAAAAAGCTCGGGCAGCTGGTATTCACATGGTATTAGCGACACAGAGACCCTCTGTAGATGTAATTACGGGATTAATCAAAGCGAATGTACCATCTAGAATTGCTTTTGCTGTATCATCCCAAATTGATTCCCGAACCATATTGGATATGGCAGGAGCAGAGAAGTTGCTAGGCAAAGGGGATATGCTGTTTTATCCTATCGGCATGTCTAAGCCTCTTAGAGTACAAGGTGCGTTTATTGCTGATAGTGAAGTGGAGGAACTTACAGAATATATCAAGAAGCAGATAGAGCCTCCGGAATATATGGAAGGAATTACTGCTTGTGAAAATTTAAAGAAAGAAGAGAGCGGATCCAATCTTTTTGAAGATGAATTATTTGAAGAAGCTGTGCGCATTATTATGGAACTGAATCAGGCATCAGCATCCATGCTGCAAAGAAAATTCAGGATTGGCTATACAAGAGCATCTCGCTTAATTGATACTATGGAAGAAATGAAAATTATTGGTCCGAATATGGGAAGCAAACCTCGGGATATTACCATGACTTATGATCAGGTATGTGAACGATATTTTAATGATGCGGCTCAATCTAGTAATACAGATTCAGAATAGATGAGGTGGTAGATTTGCCAGGTCAATATAAGCAGATTACTAAAAAAGTAGGTCTTCCTCCTGGTACTATTTTGCATATCGGCTCAACTCGTAGTGAGAAAGTAAAAATAAGAATGCTGTGTTATAGTAGTGAGCATTGGGATGAGAAAGAATTTGATAAAGTTGATGAATTATTAGAATATAAGAGTACATCGGAAAAGTGCTGGATACATATCAGCGGTATTCATGTTGTGAGCATGATTGAAAAAATTGGAGCTGCATTTCAGATACATTCTTTAGTATTAGAAGATATCGTTAACACCAACCAACGTCCTAAAATAGAGGATAACAAAGAATATGTATATATTATTGTCAAAATGATTCATTGCTATGATAATAAGAATATCGACTTTGAGCAAGTTAGCTTGATTGTAGGCAGTAACTATATATTGTCGTTTCAAGAAAATGATAATGATACATTTGCAAAGATTCGAGAACGAATGAAAAGTGCTACCGGTAAAATAAGAAGTAAAGGTGTAGATTATCTTGCCTATGCCTTACTCGATTGTATTGTAGATAATTACTATGTTGCTCTTGAATATTTAGGAGATAAAATTGAAGTATTAGAAAATAAGATTATTGTACATCCTCAGCCTAAGGTTATAAAAGAAATACATACCTTAAAAAATGAGATGTTATTTGTACGAAAAGCCGTCTGGCCTCTGCGAGAAATTATAAATGCTTTGTCTCGGGGAGATTCTGCTTTATTTACAAAAGACACTCTTATTTATATCAGAGATGTGTATGACCACATGATACAAGTAATTGATAGTATTGAAATGTATCGGGATATGGTTACGGGAATGCTTGATCTTTATCTTTCCAATGTAAGTTTTAAAACGAATGAAGTCATGAAGGTATTAACAATTATCGCTACCATTTTTATTCCCCTCACTTTTATTGTAGGTTTATATGGGATGAATTTTAAATATATGCCAGAGCTGGAATGGAAGTGGGGCTATCCGGCGATTTTATTATTTATGGCCTTTATTAGCGGATGTATGATCGTATATTTTCGCAGAAAGAAATGGATGTAAATCCTTTATAACTCAAAAAAATCGCACCTTATCACAAGGTACGATTTTCGTTTATAAAATTTATATATAGGTTTGCCCTATATTAAGGCAAATCTAATTTAATACCGAAATACTGACTGGTTAATTTTAGCCAGGAGCGGCTGGCAAAGGATAAATAGCGATCTTTTTTCCAGATCATTCCCAGATGCCAAGGTACCATGGGTTCTGCTAAAGATACGGTTTTGATTTTGGCAGGGTCAAGTTCCTTGCAAATCGTTCGTGGTAATATGGCAATCCCTAAATTAATCGCAACCATTTCAGAAATAAAGTCCCATTGGGAGCTTTCACAGATAATTTTAGGATCAAAGCCACTTTGAATACAGCGATTTACGATACGACCATGAAGAGTAAAATCTTCCCGTAATAGGATAAAGGATTCATTTTTTAATTCAGTAAGCTCCACATTGGATCGATTTGCTAATTCGTGATCAGGATGAACGATGAGCATCAGAGGCTCTTTGACGAAAGGAAACATTTCAAAGTTATTCTCATTAACGGGTAATGCCACCATACCAATATCCAGGCTGCCATCTTCTACTCCATCTTCTACTTTTTTGGAACCTACTTCAATTAGACTCAGAGAGATTTGAGGATATAGCCTCGTATAATCAGCAATGATCTTGGGGAAAAACCTGGCACCGACCATTGGAGGCAATCCGATTACAAGAGTACCCTTTTTTAAGTTAATTACATCGGCTAATTCTGATGTTAGGTTTTGAAAAGAGGTTACAATTTGTTGGGATTGGTGGAGAACAGCTCTGCCCGCATCGGTTAACTCTATTTGTTTTGCGGAGCGATAAAATAAGGTTGTTCCTAATTCATCTTCCAAAATTTTAATCATCTTACTAATTGACGGCTGTGTTATGTGTAATGAACGAGCTGCTTTGGTAAAACTACGGTGCCTGGCTACTTCGATAAAATAAGTTAAATGGCGTACATCCATCTTTCGATCTCCTTTTTATTATAAGATGTGCAGAAAATTATATTGTAGGGTACTATAGTTTTTAAGAATAGGTTATATTATAATTATAATATAAAATAACAGTAAATGCTTGTAATAAAACGCAAAGAATTTAAAAAATTTAAAGTATTTCGTGATTTACAGATTAAATATAATATAAAAGTGTATAATACTATGGTATAATAATAAAGAAAAAAATGATCAAAGTGAGGGAATTTTTTTGAAAAAGGCAATTATCGAATTGGATAAAGGTAAAATTACAATAGAATTATTTGAGAAAGATGCACCGAAAACAGTAGCTAATTTTGAGAAATTAATTACAGAAGGTTTTTATAATGGTATTTCGTTTCATCGTGTAATCAAAGGTTTTGTGGCTCAAGGTGGCTGCCCAAATGGTACAGGTACGGGTGGTCCTGGTTATACAATTCCTTGTGAAACCAAAGATAATCCTCGCATTCATGAACGTGGCTCTTTGTCCATGGCTCATCGTGGACCTAATACAGGAGGCAGTCAATTTTTCATTGTGTATGAACCACAGCCTCATTTAGATGGTGTACATACTGTGTTTGGTAAAGTAATCGAAGGTATGGATGTTGTTGATTCAATTACTGAAGGTGATGTTATGAATAAGGTTACAGTGATTGAAGAATAGAAGCTAATGTTCTATCGGATTGCAGATATGGTTTTTAAGGTGGGGGAACATCAATTGATGTAATCTCACTTTTTATTTTAATATAATGTATTAGAATTTATAAGCTTCACATGTAAAAAATATAATATACTATGAACCACAAAGGCGCAATGCTGCTTGCGCGGCACACAAAGGAAGACATAAAAAACCCTTTGTGTCCTTTGCGTCTTTGTGGTTCAAATTGTTTATATTGTTTTTGAAAAAATTTGTCAGTGTGGTTTTATTAGGAGGTAAATTTATTTTGGAAAATATTAATATGGATATGATTTTATTTTTAATGGGAGCTGGATTTATCGCTGCATTTATTGATTCTGTAGTCGGTGGAGGAGGATTAATATCTTTACCGGCTTTACTGCTTACGGGATTGCCGCCAACCATCGCATTAGGCACTAATAAAATGGCAAGTGTAATGGGAAGTTTTACGAGTACAATTTCATTTATGCGGTCAGGCAAGATCAACCTTGAAATTATTAAATATTTATTTCCTCTTTCTTTTATTGGATCGGCATTTGGTGTTATTGCCGTTCAGCAAATACCGTCTCAATTTTTAAAACCATTGGTAGTTGTTATGCTAGTAGTGGTTACTATTTATACTTTTACCAAAAAAGAATGGGGAGATGTATCAACCTATGAAGGTATGAGTAAAAGAACAGCATACTTGAGTGGCATAGTTGCTTTTTCCATTGGTTTTTATGATGGCTTCTTCGGACCAGGAGCAGGTTCTTTTTTTATTTTTGCCTTTTTAATGATTGGATTTGATTTTGTAATGGCAGCTGGTAATTCGAAAGCTTTAAATTTTGCTAGTAATATTGCAGCTGTGTTTACTTTTGTTTATTTTGACTCTATTAATTATTACTATGCTATACCTATGGGGTTCGCCATGATTCTTGGTGCATTGGCAGGTTCTAGATTAGCCATAAAAAAAGGCGCTGCTTACGTGCGCCCATTGTTTTTATTTATGTCAGTTGTCTTAATTAGTAAGCAGTTATGGGATGTCTTGCGTTAAAGATGATTGGCATTTGGGGTTAGATATTTGACTACAGCCTTATTTTTAATGGGAAATAAAATATAAAAAGTAGTGCCATGGGGACCGGTTATTGGCTGTATGGTGGCATTATGTCGATTGGCAATGCTATAACAAACTGCCAATCCTAGTCCAGTACCCTTTTCTTTCGTGGTGAAAAATGGCGTACCAATTTTTTTCATAATATCCTTTGGTATACCGTGACCTTCGTCTTGTATGGCTAAGGCCACGGTATTATCATAAGTAAAGGTTTGAATTGAGATTGTACCGCCTGATTCCATTGCATCTAATCCATTGTTAACCAGGTTCAGTATCAATTGACGAATTTCTTTTTCATCCAGCTGCAAATTCGGAATTATAGCTAAATCGTGATGAATTGTTTTATTGTCAACAATGGCATTGGCTTGCATTAAAGGCATAAGAGCTTTGATGATGCTATTTAAGTTGGTTTCTTTTAAGTGAACTGACTTATCTTTCGCTAAAGATAAAAATTCAGAAATAATAGAGTTTGCTCGATCAAGCTCATCAATCATAATATTAAAGAAAACATTATTTTTTTTGTTTTCTTTTTTTAAGGACATCATTTGGAGAAATCCCCGTACTGTGGTCATGGGATTTCGTACTTCATGGCCGATACTAGCTGCCATTTCCCCTACTAAATTCAACCGATCGAGACGAGCCATTTCGGTTGTTAAATTTGTATAAGTCGTAATGTCTCGCGACGTACATAAAGCACGTTCCACCGAACCGTCAATACCGAATTCTGGTACGATACGGGCATGAAAATATCGAATGCCATTTAGACCTGGATATTCATATTCAAACACATTGGATTTTTTAGTTATAAAAACCTGTTGGACATTTATTTTCCAAAGATTTAGAGTATTTGGATCGCAGTTGATAAGTTCATGCAAAGTCTTATTGATATATTCTTTGGCTGGTATTCCTGTTAGCTGAGTGATAGAAGAATTAATAAAAGTAATACGCATGGATTTATCAATTCGGGAAATAATATCAGGTGTATTTTCAATTAGTGCTTGAAATTCTTGGTGTTGACGGTATAGTTTTGCTTCTAGCTTTTTATGATCTGTAATATTCATCAAGGTATATAGGGCGGACTTAATGGTGCCTTCCTGATTGTATTCCGGTATAATCCTACATTGGTAATAATAATGCTCTCCCTGCTGATTAATGAAGTCAGACTCAAATAAGGCTTCCCTGCCAGTACTAAAGGCATAGGAGAAGGAAGCTTCCCATAATATGCAAAAGTTATGAGGCATGCCAGCTTCACGAAAAGTTTTACCAATAAAGTCTTGGGGAGACAGTCCAGTATCCTGAAAGATAACAGGATTGATATAAATATGTTGGCTTTTCGTGTTGACACGAGCGACGATAAGGGGTAAATTCTCGATCATTGTCTTACACTCTTCCTGATTTTGTCGTATGATTTGCTGGTATTGAAGATGAAGAAGCTGAGGATTTTCCCGAGAATTGACTTCAGTGTACAGGTCCGGCATTTCTGTTATAAAGTTTTCCTTTACAGTTATATTAGTGCCCATACATTATTATCCTTTCTACAAACAAATGGAAATATTTAACTTATTGAGATATTCTATAAAATTTGTAAATTCCCTTTAGAGATCATAATAAAATATAAAAAAATTTAATATAATCGAATAAGACCCAGTAGAATTAAGATCAATCCTGGCAAATAGGGAACTTTTTTTTTGAATCCTTCCGAAAGAAAATGTTTCGAAGCGTAGATTCCAAATGTAATAACTAGGATTTGGATTAAGCCCATGGTCATAGGGGTATAAAATGGTAAGGGATTTACTAAGGCAGCAGCAAAAATCGCTATCATATTGTCAATACCGAGAGCTAATCCAAGAAGTATGGCTTCTGCTGAGCTAATAAATTGAGAATGATCAACATCTGCTTTTTCTGGTTTCGCCATAATATTAATTACAAGGCGACCAACAGAAAAGGTTAGATTTGGAGAAGGAACTTCTGAGTTTATAGACTCTGGTTGAACTCTTGCAGCAAAATATTCTTGAAATAAACTGAATAATCCCATGAAGGTGAGCAGTAATGCACCTATAAGTATTGCTATTTTGGTATTTAGCATTGTTCCTAATATATGAGCACTTCCCATGGCTAAACTAACGCATAATGTTGTTGTTAATCCTACAATGAATAAAGAAATCTTAGATATAATAATATTTTTTAATCCGTAGGAAATACCAGCAATAAAGCCATCAATACTTACAGCAAATCCTAAAAGTAATACATAGCACAACGTCATATATATAGCCTCCTATAGGTAGAGTAGTCAGAGAAGGTATCTCCAAATAATATATGGCGAAGGTCAATCTTTGGTGACGATAAAGCTTTTGTATTGTTATTCAGGGGATTAGAAGGATTTTTTAAAAAGATAGGGAAATTATATGGTATAATAAGAAGTTGAAGCAAGTGATTGACATACTACTCATAAATATTGTGAGTAGTATGGTTTTGCATTGGCATGAAAAAGGACAAGTCTGGGAACTATCGCAATTTAAAATTGTGTTTTTGAGGTGAGAATGTGGATTTTGGTTTAGGTAAAGTATTGCCTGTAAGTATTGAACAGGAGATGAAAGGTTCTTATATTGATTATGCTATGAGTGTTATCACCATGCGGGCATTGCCCGATGTTAGGGATGGACTAAAACCTGTACATCGTCGTATTCTCTATGCTATGCATGAAGCAGGGATGGCATCGAATAAGCCTTATAAGAAATCAGCACGTATTGTCGGTGAAGTGCTTGGTAAGTATCACCCTCATGGTGATAGTTCTGTATATCAGGCTATCGTGCGTTTAGCTCAAGATTTTTCTACCCGTTATTTAATGGTAGATGGTCATGGTAACTTTGGTTCTGTTGACGGAGACTCGGCAGCGGCTATGCGTTATACCGAGGTTAGAATGTCCCGTATTGCAGAGGCAATGGTAGCTGATATTGAAAAAGATACAGTAGATTTTACCCCTAACTATGATGAATCGATGCAAGAGCCAGCCGTGCTGCCAGCTAAGGTTCCTAACCTTTTGGTAAATGGTTCGTCAGGTATTGCAGTAGGTATGGCTACAAATATTCCTCCTCATAACTTAAGAGAAGTTATTGATGCTCTGATTATGATGATTGATAATGCAGAGGTCACCATTCCTGAATTGATGACGGCTATCAAGGGACCAGATTTTCCTACTAGAGGTTTGATATTAGGAAAAGAAGGTATTTATTCTGCTTATACCACTGGCCGCGGCGTAGTCAAAATGCGTGCCCAGGCTCGTGTGGATAAAATGGCCAATGGCAAGCCTAGGATTATTGTTACAGAAATACCTTATCAGGTTAATAAAGCCACTCTGATTGAAAAAATCGCGGATTTGGTTAGAGATAAAGTCATCGATGGTATTACCGATCTTAGAGATGAGAGTGACCGCAATGGTATGCGTATTGTAATTGAGCTAAGACGTGATATCAATGCGGATGTTATTTTAAATCAATTATATAAACATACGCAGCTGCAAGATACTTTTGGCATTATTATGCTGGCCTTAGTTGAGGGACGGCCAAGAGTGCTTAACCTGCGGGAAATGTTGTATTATTATCTGGAACATCAAAAAGTAGTGATTGTTCGCCGTACTACATATGAGTTAGCAAAAGCAAAAGCCAGGGCTCATATTTTAGAAGGATTGAAAATTGCTCTTGACCACATTGATGCGGTCATAACAACAATTAGACAATCTAAAACTGTCGATGTCGCCCGTGCAGCCTTAATCGAAAGCTTTGATTTAAGCGACAAACAAGCCCAGGCTATTTTAGATTTGCGTTTGCAACGCTTAACTGGTCTGGAACGAGAAAAAATTGAAAATGAATATAAAGATCTATTAGAAACTATTGAATGGCTGGAGTCTGTTTTGGCTGATGATCAAAAAGTGCTGAATATTATTAAAGAAGAATTAATGGATGTTCGAAAACGTTTTGGTGATGATCGCCGCACAATTATCACAGATGATTTATCAAAATTGGCAATAGAGGATTTAATCGCTGAGGAAGATATTGTACTTACGTTGACTCGTTCCAGCTATGTAAAACGTCTTCCGGTTGATACCTATCGGAATCAAAAACGAGGCGGTCGTGGTGTAGCTGGTATGGGAACGAAAGAAGAAGATTTTGTAGAGCATTTATTTGTGACGACAACACATCATAATATTTTGTTCTTCACGAATCGAGGTCGGGTATATAGACTGAAAGGTTATGAAATACCTGAAGCAAGCCGTACCTCCAAAGGTACATCCATTATCAACCTATTGCCGTTAGAAGGACAAGAAAGAATCACGGCAGTGATTCCAATTAAAGCCTTTACGAATACGCGCTATTTATTTATGGCGACTGCAAAAGGTATTGTTAAGAAAACCGAATTAATGGATTTTGATACGGCAAGAAAAACAGGTTTGATAGCGATAACGTTAGATGAAGATGATGATTTGATTGGTGTTAAGCTGACAAATGGTGAGCAGTATGTTCTTATGGGAACCCAGGATGGACTTGCTATTTACTTCCCGGAAACCGATGTCCGCGATATGGGACGTACCGCCCGAGGTGTGAGAGGTATTCGTCTCCATGAAGGTGATAGTGTAGTTGGTATGGATACCTTAAAACAAGAAGGCGAAGTATTGACTGTAACTGCTGAAGGTTATGGAAAACGTACCCCAGTTGATAGCTATCGAAATCAAAAACGTGGTGGCAAGGGTGTAATTAACACAAAAGTAACGGAAAAAACAGGTCAGGTTGTAGGCATTAAGGTAGTGCGTCCTGGCCAGGAATTGATGTTAATCAGCAGTGAAGGTATTGTTATACGCATTGATATTGACACCATATCTGTAATCAGCCGAAATACTCAAGGTGTTAAATTGATGAAAACTGGTGAAAATGATAAAGTTGTTGCCCTTGCTGCTGTGGAAAAGAAGGCAGATATTGATTAATTGTTAAATTAACCTCATAAAAAAACGACAGGCTAGTTATACAAACAACTAGCCTGTCGTTTTTTATTTATTACTAATCTTTTACTTTGGCATTCCAAACACAAGCCGCCAGTATCATTGATATTACAGCCGATGCTACCCAAAAATCAGCAGCAAGAGTAAAATCATAGATTTTTTTACCGTTCACAATGGTCATATGTGAATTGATCAAATAACCGCTGATCGCTTCCTGTGCTGCGGCTCCGCCGTAGCTTAAGAGACCGATCATTCCCATTGCCGCACCTGTGGCACGTTTAGGACAAATATCGACAGCCATAAGACCACCGAGATAGCAAACTAAAGCTCCCATTGTAAAGCCATATACCGCCATGCTGCTCAAATCAATCCATCTGTTAGCAGGCGCCCACACAAAGGCTGCAATTGCCGCAGCATATAAAGCACCATAAATTAAGCAAGGTAAATTGCGTTTGTGATTAAAAAACTTATCTGATACAAGACCACAAGTCAGAGCACCAAAAATTCCAGCAAACTGCATAATGGATAGGACACCGCTAGCGCCCATTGTTGTATAGCCTTTTGCTTCCGTCAAATAAATGATACCCCAGCTTTCGATAGCATACCGTGCAATATAGCAGAAGCAGCTAGAAAGACCAAGTATCCAAACTGCAGGGCGTTTCACTACTTCCCACTGCAAGCTGCCAACCGATTTATCTTTTTCAACAATTGCTGCATGGTCATTTTTAAAGTCTGCAACATTTGGTAAACCACGAGTCTCAGGTCGGTCAGACATGAAGAAGTAAATAAAAATAGAACCGACAGCACAAACAATACCTGGCATAATAAAACCTGCCCGCCAGCTATAAGCTCCTACGAGAGCCGCAGTTGCCATGTAAGTGAAGGCTGCGCCAAGATTATGACTGGTAAACCAAATACCATAATAAGTGCCGCGTTCCTTATTACTAAACCATTGATTTAAAGCAACGATGCAAGGACCTGCACCAAAGGACTGGAACCAGCCATTAATTCCCCATAATACAACTAACGGCAAGTATTCATTACAAAATCCCATAATTACAGTAATAATAGATGAGAGAAAAAGTCCCAATGCAAAGAAACGTTTAATATTCATTCTGTCAGCTAAGAAGCTGTTGGTAAATTTACCGATACCATAGGTGATAAAAAATACAGAGCCCATAATACCAAGCTGTTGGGCGTTTAATACTCCTGCTGCCATTAATGGTTTTTTAATAACGGAGAAGTTAAGTCGTAAAACGTAGAATAATGCATACCCCAAGGTAATTGATGTAAAGACCTGCCAGCGCAGCTTATTAAAAACCGACGCGATTTGACTCTGATCGCCGCTCATTAAAGGCTGATCTTTCCCTGTTGTGAAAAACTTAATGATTCCTTCGAACATGTTGCATCCCTTCTTTCTTTAATTTAACTACATTCTAGATTGATTATTTTTCCATATCACACTCCCCTTATCTATAATATAGGAAACAATCTCATCTAAATTATCACATTATAATGACAATTCTGGTATCCGTAAAACATCTGATTCTGAAGTAGGAAAAACATAAAAATTGCTGTAAGAATTTATCTTACAGCAACATAAGAGAGCAAGGAGATTTTTAATCCCAAGGAGAGCAGCAGCAAAAAAGCGAGTAGGGTTTTCCCCTACTCGCTTTTTGTTGGCAATAAATCATATTTGAGTGCATAGTCCACTAATTGACTTTTCTTAGTTAATCCTAGCTTCTCCATCATACGTGTTTTATAAGTGTCCACTGTTTTAACACTAAGACAGAGCATTTTGCCTGTTTGACTCATTGAATATCCTCTAACCATATATTTTAAAACCTCTCGCTCACGAGGACTTAATAGAATATAAGGATTGTCTGCATTTTCTTTAGGCGTATTTGTTAAAAGACTATTTAATAGTAACTGAGAGTTATGAGGATTTAGATAGCGCTGTCCCATGTGGACTGCCTTTACCGCAATAAATAATTCGGTATCAACAGCATGTTTTTCTACATAGCCAAGAGCGCCAGAACGCATGGCTTCCTTTATGTATTGTTCATCTTCATACATGGTGAGTACTAAAATTTTGATCGAATAGCCCCGGCTTTTAATTTCCTTTATACATTCAAGTCCACCCATATTCGGCATCGATAAATCAATAATCAGCACATCTGCAGTTATTTTTTCTAATAGGGTGAGGACTTTCTCACCGTCAGAGGCTTCACCGATTACAATAAAATCAGATTCATTATTAAGCAATAGCTTTAAGCCGGCTCTTAATACAGCATGATCATCGGCTAAAATAATTTTAATTTTGGATTTCATTCTTCATCACTCCAAACATGTTATAGGTATGATTACCGTAATTGTTGTACCTTGTCCACTGAGGGAATGGAAGGTAAAGTTACCTCCTAATAGTTCAACTCGCTCTTTCATACCATATATCCCTAAACGGTTTTTTTGACGAGCCGCTTCTATGGCTCCTGAACCAATACCAAGGCCATTATCATCAATACGCAGGATAATAGAACCTGTATGTTGTTCAAGGGTGATATTCACGTTTGTAGCATAGGCATGTTTAGAAATATTCGTTAAGCTTTCTTGTAGAATACGGTATAAGGTCAAAGCAATTTGATTATTGATAATTAACTTTTCATCCGGTGGAAAGAAAGATACGAGAAGATCCTGTTGTTTGCTGAAATTGGTTATATATTTATCCATCGCGGCTACGATTCCTAGATCATCTAATACTGGTGGGCGAAGTTCAACTGCCATTTTTCGTAAGCCGCCTAATACATTAATTGCTACATTTCGAGCATCAAGCAGTAATACGCGCTGCTTTTCGTCAGTCATTTTTGATAGCAGTACTTTCATATAGGCAAGTAAGGATGCCATGGATTGGCTGGTTTCATCATGGAGCTCACGAGAAATCCGTTTCCGCTCGTCTTCTTGTACCGTAAAAAGTTTATTTAATAATACAGTACGTATTTCTTCCTTGGCGCGCAATTCCTTTAGCAGACGGTTATTTTCAAAATCTTTTTCTTTTAGACTTTCAATCATTTCATTGAATACTCCAGCTAGTCGGCCAACTTCATCTTCTGTTTTGATTTCAGTTTGGACATAAAAATTACCTTGTTGAATTTGCTGGGCGGCCTTGGTTAAATTACGCATGGGATGAATAATAAGATAGGCTAAGTATGTAGAGCCCATAGCAGCTAATAAGCAAACTAAGAGTGTAGTGATGAAAAATTCATATAATTTAAGAGACAGTAATTGCTGTGTACTTTTTTCGGACATACCTACTCGAACGTAACCAATGGCTCCATTCTCCACAGGAACGATCACTTCTCGTATCGGACCTTCATTGCTGCTAAATTTCATTGTCTGATATCCATCTTCGTCCTTAGGATAGAGAGAAAGCTTGATTGGTAATCCCTTGGGTAAATTGCCAGCAAAGGTATGAGCTAAAATTCTGCCGGCAGAATCAGTAATTAGAATATAGCGAACATCGTCTGTATTGTTCTTAGTTTGGTTAATGCGGTCAAATAAAGCATAATTGTCATCTAATAAAATGTCATTACTACTAAGAGCTGCAACATAAGCAGCCATTTCAGCACCACGTTTTTCAATTTGCTGGTCAAGTAACTTTGCTGTGGTATCCATCATAATAAAGCCAATAATAATACTTAATAAGAGCAGCATACTAATAATTATGCCGTTGATTTTATAATAAATACTTAATTGTCGCAGCCATTTCATAAGAATGTATTTGTCCTATCATATAATTTACGCAATGGTTCATAAAGTTCAGGTGTGGGAAAAACAAATTTATCAATGACTAAATGCTGCATGGCAGCCAGTGAATCAGGATCTTCATGCATAGTAAGGAAAATATGGCGTAATTGCTCCTTTTGCTGTATATTCATGCGCTTACTAATCACAACAGGACCTGTTGGTACAGAAGGCATGGAAGCAATGATACGCACTTTTGCCGCGAGTTCAGGAGTTTTAAGTTTTGCATATTCATAAATTTGACTATCAAAACTAGCCCCATCCGTAACCTTTGTGGCTACTGCCCAAATTGATTTATCATGACTATAGGTATAAAAATATCGTTTAAAAAATTTTTCGGGATCAGTATTCCTTTGTCTCAAGTATTCTTCCATAACCATATGACCAGAATAGCTAAGAGGATCAGTAAAGGCAAAGACTTTATCTTTCAGATCACTAATTGTGTGAATATTGCTGTCTCTATGTACAATAATTTCTGGCGTATATAAAGAATGTCCTTCATGTTCGGCCATAACAAATAGTTCAATCTCATTCATGCCCCGGTAAGAACTATAGGCGCCAGTGGATAAAAAGGCAATATCAACATCACCATTTGCCAGAAGCATATTCACTTCTGCATACGTTTTGCGCTGTACGAGAATGGTTTGGCGTCCTGTTTTCTTAGAAACATAGTCAGCGATTTGTCGGTAATATGTGATTGTCTCATGAGGAGAAAAAACAGAAGCCAAAGCAATAAGAAGAGGACGTTCATCAGGTTTACTGTTATTCTGTAAGGAGACAAATTCTGATGGTTGGCTAAAATCAATAAAAGGAGTTGTATTGCTTTTACAGCTATTGGTGAATAGTATCAAAAACATAAGAATACTGAAAATTAAAAATTTTAGCTTCATAATAGAATCACCCTTTTATTATTTTGATTTATATAATGCAAAAACTTCGATATCGACTATTTGTCTGCCAGAGGTGGAGTATCATAGTAATTGTCAATATTATAGCATAGATTATTTTCCTAGAGTGAGTAAAGAAAGATAATTTATATAAGAGCTTTAAACGTAGATTACTTTTATGCAGACAATCACCAGATAAAGAAGTGAAAATCGTCTTATATTAGGAAAGATAATTTATTACGATTGCTAGTTGACGATAATAAATGATTATGATATACTTTTAAAGTAGCTCGCGAGGGCAGCAAGATAAAAAAAGAAACAAGAAAAAATAAGTTGACATGCTAAAACAAAGATGTTATACTAAAGATCCGCTGTAAGGGCGAATGTGTTCCTTGAAAACT
>DJJR01000003.1:38284-39665 GCA_002434245.1 Pelosinus fermentans | reverse complement strand
ATATTACCGCTGGACTTATTTGTTAACGATATTACAGCATTACTTTGCTGCGCCATCAAGTCCTATTGATCCCATCAGCCTTATGTATTCCTAAAATTGACTATTTTAGAGCTATTGATTTATAATAAACTATACAGTAACTGTATAGTCAAGTGGGAAGGAAGTTACATCATGAATGATTTTTTTCAGAAAGAATTTACAACCGGGCAATTTGCTGCTCTGTATGGCGTTAACAAGCGTACCTTAATGTATTATGACAGCATTGATTTATTTAAGCCGGCTATCGTGAAAAAAAATGGATACCGCTATTATACATACGGACAAAGCGTTTTTTTCGATGTGATTCAGCTGCTGCGCAAACTCCGTCTTCCATTGGAGGAAATCAAAAAGCATTTGGCACATTGCACTCCACAAAAGACACGAACACTGCTGTATAATCAAAGTCAAATGCTAGAGCAAGAGCTTGCCGAGCTTATGTGGCTGCAAAAGGTTGTACAGAATAAGATTAGCAGGATGGAAGCAAAACCGGAGATAGATTACTCAAAAATCGAAATCATTGAATCCAAGGCGCAAGCAATCGTAACCAGCGAACCAACTTCCAAAATATCGATGGAACAAGTAATGAAAATTACGCTGAAATTTATGCGTGATTGCTATCATACCCGAACCTACAATGGATACCCCCTTGGCTATATGATGGATGCCGAAAAAATGCAACAGGGTGATTTCAGCCAATTGACCAACTGCTTTTACCATATAGATGAGAATCACAGCGAAGCTGTGAATTGGACTTATAAGCCTGCAGGTCGTTACCTTGTTGGTTATTACAAAGGGTCTTGGACAAACATGGACCCAGCCCTTCAACAACTCACGGATTATGCAAATGGTCACGGACTCACATTCACCGGAAACGCCTATCTGGAAAATATTCTGGATGACACAGCAGCCGTTGAAGACTATTACTATTGCGAAGCTAAAATTTCAATTTTACTAAAATGACGCAACTTCTTTATTTTTGTCAGAAGCATTTTACATGGGTAAGTGAAGAATCGTTGATTAAACCCTTTTACTTGAGCTGTGATTCACTCAAAATCCTAACACCAGTTCTATTATTCTTGACTATTCAGTTACTGTATGATTTATATTGTATGCCATTTGGTCAGGACTAGGAACAGCATTGACAGCCCTGGTAGCCTTATTGGTTTGGAAGGAATCCATTAATATTTACACCATTGCTGTATAGTATTAATCATTATTGGGGTAGTGTTGCTTAATTTAAAAGGTGCTGGACATTAGCTGCATTTATACGCTGACAAGCCAACAGCCGCTACTTCAAATAAATAAAAATACTGTCCAACTATAAAATGTACCCTATTAAAGT
>DJJR01000003.1:0-38120 GCA_002434245.1 Pelosinus fermentans | reverse complement strand
ACTTTAATAGGGTACATTTTAAATTGAGGCAAGACAATGTTTTCGTGTGGATAAAGCTGTTAGTAACACCCCATTTTTGTGAATAGCTTTACCAAATATGTAATATATATGCCATTTATTAAGATCCACAACTATTACAAGATCAGCGTCACATGAGCGACCTAGCCATCAAGAACATCAAATACTTACAAATTCACACGTGCACTTAGAATTCTTAAGAGTACTTATAAGAAATTGTACTATAAATGGCGGGTTGCTTTAGCCATGCTGATATTCTGGGAAACAGACCTTCAAAGATTATTATAAGAAATTACAAAATGCAGCATGGTTAAAGAGGAAGAGGGGTTGGCATATTTATGTGGACGATCCCCTTTGAAACGAATGGAATCGTAATCATCCAAATGATGAGCCTCTCCGTCTACTTCCACCGTCAATTGACCGGACATGACGGTAACAAATTCCATCACTCCCAGTTGGTGTGCCTCTGACAGATACTCCCCTCGAGGCTGTAAGTATCCCCTATAAAGCTCAATCAAACCATGGGAACGAAACAACGGTTCAGCGACAAATACATCATTTGAACTAATCAGCTTCATTCCATCTTTCTTCCGACTGATGGAGACATCCGATTCGATAGACAATAGAGCGGTTATTGGAATTTTTAAGCCATTTGCGATTTTCCAGATTACAGACAACGTAGGATTGGCTTCTCCACGTTCGATATTAAGTACTGTTAATTTACTAACCCCAATTTGTTTAGCCAAGACATCTATACTAATTCCTTTATTCACTCGGAACTGCCGCAGATTAATGCCAATATACTTCCCTACGTCCCCTTCACCCCAAGGCTTTTCGATGTCCATTTTTTCCTCCCTCAATCAAAGACTAGATTTTTCTAAGTCTTTTTTATATTATAATAAGAAAAAAGTAAAATTTAATATACCAATTCAATGTTTATTATATTATAATGATCTATATGTAAATTTAATTATACCATTTTTAGTGTCTATTTTACACCATTGCTTTTTTCACTTTTCATTAGAGATATCTCATCACGTATGAATTAATTTTATTCGAGCAGTTAATATAATGCATGATAAGACAAGGAGCTGTTGTTAATATGGACGAAAAAAAAGTAATCATAAGAACTGGTTTTACCGAAGCTTTACCATTAGCAATCGCCATTGCAGCATATGGTTTATCTTATGGTGTACTGGCAGCTCAAGCTAATTTTAGTTTGGCGGGCACCGTAGCAATGTCCTTGTTAGTGTTTTCCGGCTCCGTACAAATGGTAGCCGTTGCAATGTTAACGACAGGAGCAAGTCTAGCCAGTGTGCTTTTTACCTCCATTTTGTTGAACTTGCGCAATTTGTTATACGGAGCTGCCCTAGCCGAAGGTCTTGCACCTGCTAAAAATTGGAAGTGGCTGTTAGCTTTTGGTGTTTCAGATGAACCTTTTGTTTTAGGAGTTTCAAGGTTTGCAAAATATGGACCGGACCCTCTTTATTTTGGAACAATTACTGGAACTTTTTATGCAGCTTGGGCCCTCTCTTCCCTCATGGGGGCTTTAATTGGAAACCAAATTGATCCTCAAAAATGGGGATTAGACTTAGCATTTCCGATTACTTTTATCGCTCTTATTATCCCCAGTCTTAAAGGAAAACCAGTAATTGCAACAGCGCTCACTGCAGTAGTAATAGCATCCGGGCTTGAATATTTAATGCCGGGTAATGAATTTACAATTATCATTACCGGTATTTTGTCACCACTTGCGGGTCTTTATTTAAAAAGGAGGTCTCAAAATGCTTAATTACTGGATTCTTATCGGATTGCTAGCAGCTTCTACCTATATATCACGCATCATAGGGATCGAAATCATGGCAGGGCGAGAGATGAATGCCACCTTACGATTATATTTTAATTATGTTCCTATTGGAATTATTTCAGCACTTATTATTAAACAAATCGTAATACCAATGGATGGTCAACTAGCTATTTCATTTCCGGTTCTTATCGGGTGTCTTTCCACAGCAATAACAATTAAGGTATTAAAAATGTTTCTTCCCTCTGTTATGATTGGAGCAATCCTTGGATGGGCAGCTCGTTATTGTATGAGTTAAATTGCTTCACCAGCTTCGGCAGTAAAGCCCCTTCCAAAATGGAATTGGAAGGATGATATGAAAAAAATATAAAGCCACGAAACTCGTGGCTTTATAAGCAGGTTAAATGATTGAGGTGATCCACAACTTTGTAAATCCTTTTAGCCCATAAAGACTGTTAATAAGCTAGCAGCCAACCATAAAATCATTTAAGTGATCAGCATAATTTTATTTCTTTAATACCTCAGGATTTACACACGTATCTGGCATTTGTCCATTAAACCATTTCTATTTTGTTAATAAATATAAAATTATGAAAATTACAAAAATACAGTTTATTAACTTCTTTTGCTACATAAAAAAATAAGGATAAGAAAATTCTATCCTTATTCTTTAAAAAACAATATCCTCGTCCCTGTTTTTGGGAATCATAAGTATGATTGATTAAACTGAATAAATATACAATGAAGTGTCTCTGCCAAATCAATTTTGGCAGAGACACCAGTATAAAATACTACCAAGGGCAGGGAAGAAGTAAACTTCCTACCAATACCAGACGTTAATTATTTCTTTGATTTAAGGTATGTCGAACTAGAACCAAGATTCTATTTGGGCAACTATCCCTTTTTTATCAGCATGATAACCTGTGTCCGTAACCTTTGAATTGGTACTAAAATCCTTATACACAAGGGTCACAATGCTATTTTTGAATGGTGTATATTCTACACCAAATTCAGCTCCCTTAATGCCATAGCCAGAAGTAGTGCTATTGCTCATTTCGGCCTGAGCTATTTGTGATGTTAAATCAACATCCGTCCAGGAAAATGGATCGAAGCCAGATTCAAATTTGCGATAACCAACCCAAGTACCCCAGGTACCAACTTTCATTTTATCTGCACCACGGAATTTAATATTTGCTACATAAGCTTTCGCGCTGCTTGTACCTGGTGCAACTGCAAAAAGATTTCCCGCTTTGTTCTTGCCATATTCACCATTAATATTAATGTTTTCGATACCCGTATATTTTACGCCAATTGAGCTGGTTTTGATCACATCAAAAGTATTGTCCTCAAGATAATCTGCAGTTACCGTCAATTTATTATTATAGAACGGTACCGTCACTTGCGCAAAGAAAATATTGTCAGTCTGTGTAGTATCTTTTCCTGTATAGGCTTTAGTCATAGCCGCATTCTTCGCCCACGCTTTGCCTACCCCAGTAAAGAACTTTACATCTTTAAAGTTCTTGCCGAGAACAATCGCCTCAGGAGCTCCTTTTGTATTATCACCTTTTATATTGGCAACCAGACCATCAGCACCAAGGTATATAGGAACACGGCCAAGTTGAATCAGATCCAGACCCAATCCCTTTCCTTGGATATAAGCTTGCGCAAAATTAGTACTACCTGCATCATATGTCTTAGTATCTGAAGCATTAAACTCAATGCGCCCCTTAAACATCCAATCCGTATCAAGAGGAGCAGCTAAATTTATACGAGCACGAGTTTTAAAAGCAGATTCACTACTTTTATTTGTAGCTGTATTATTTAGATTTGACCCCTCTGGAGTACCTTCATAACGAAGTCGTAAATAGCCATCAATTTTTATGTTACTCGCTTTTGATTCTTTATTTGTAACGCGAACACCAAGATAATTAAGTTCATTGGAATACTCGGCGGCTAATTTTTCAATTACAGCTTTTTGATCAGTATCAGCTTTCTCTTCTTTTGTAATTGCATTTGCTATGATAACAGCCATTTCGTAACGAGTCAGAGTTTTGTCACCCTTGAACCGCCCCTCATCATAGCCACTAACGATGCCATCCTTAATCAACTTGCTTACCGCCCCATAGGCCCAGTTGTTTACCGGAACATCGGCAAACGTATTCGCAGGAGAGGCCAAAGCGATACCCGTCATACTACAGGAGATAATTAAAATAATTGCTAGAAATTTTTTCATAGTTTTTCCTCCATTTTTATATGTATGAGTCTAATAAGGAAAATTGAGTTTTCTTATTTCCTCAAGATCCCATATCCATCACCAACAAGAACTGGTCCTGAGAAACAATGACTTACACCTCCCCTCAACTCATCCAGTCCTAACTTAGTGTCTGAACTAAGATATATGCAACTTTCATGCCGTTTCAGATAAGGTTTAGAGAAAGTCTGATTTTACTTAATTTTCGGTTATTTGTCCAATAAATCATATTCCGCATTCGGTTTTTTTGTTTCGTTTACAGAACGTCATTGTATGTTAAAATTTATGTTGGCTAAGTCAGAAAAAGAAAATGACGCACCCCTTCAAAACCGAAAGGGGTGCGTATTAGATGAATAAAAAAGTAAATTATTCGATTCTATGGCATTCATCCCAGCTTTTTATCTCTGCGATCTTCCGATTGCAAGACCTTTTTCAAAAGCTTCTTTGTTTAATGGAAGTAACTTTGGTTTTTTACCAAGTTTGTGCTCGATTGTTCCCCAAACAACTTCAAGAGAAACAACTTCAGTATAACCAATATATATACCCAGCATGATAACATTAAGAACCTTTGCATTTCCAAGCTCAAGAGCGAGTTCTGTTACAGGAGCAGAAACGACTTTAGCATCTTTTCTTGTAATCTCTCCTTTAACGATTGAGCTGTTAACAAAAAGTGTACCACCTTCTTTTAATGTACCAATAAATCGGTCCAATGATGGTTCGTTCATCACAATCAAATCATCCATAACGTCACCTAAAGGTGCTCCTACCATTTCATCCGAAATCACAACGAAGCAGTTTGCTGTACCACCACGCTGCTCAGCTCCATATGAAGGGAAGAAAGTAACGTTTTTATCTGTAGAATCACAGGTTGCTTCCGCTAAGAATTTTCCAAGTGTCATAACACCCTGTCCGCCAAATCCGGCAACACACAAGTTTGTTTCCATATCTTCTTCCTCCTATTTATCTCTTATTACACCCAGTGGGTATTCTGGAAGCATTTTTTCTTCAATGAAGGTAAGTGAGTCCAGTGGCTCAACGCCCCAGTTTGTTGGACAATTTGATATAATCTCAACCATTGAGAATCCTTTACCATTTAACTGATTCTCAAATGCTTTTCTGATTGCTTTTTTAGTTTTCATTACATTTGCCGGAGTATTGCAGCTTGTACGCTCTAAATAAGCTGGCGCAGTAAGCTGATTTAAGATTTCACACATATGCATTGGATATCCATGTTCCTCGGCGATACGTCCTTTAGGTGCTGTGCTTGCTTTCATACCAAATAATGTAGTAGGAGCCATCTGGCCTCCTGTCATACCATAAATACCATTGTTTACAAAGATAACAGTAATGTTTTCACCACGGTTTGCTGCTGAAACTGATTCACCAAGTCCGATAGAAGCAAAGTCACCATCTCCTTGGTACGTATAAACCAAGGAATCTGGGTTTGCTCTTTTAATACCTGTTGCAACGGCGCAGGCACGTCCGTGAGGAGCAGTGGTGTTATCATATGTCATATATTCCATATGAAGTCCACAGCATCCGATACCAAGTACGCCTACTGCTTTATCCATAATATCCATCTCATCAAGAACTTCACCTATTAATTTGATAATGGTGCTGTGCATACAACCAGGGCAAAAGCCATTGACCATATCTTCACGGATACCGGTTGTTCTAGAATAAACTTTTTCCATGTTAGCCCCTCCTACTTTTCGTTAAGTTTTCTTACAGCATCTAGCACTGCGTCACGACTCATGATTTGTCCGCCTGAACGTAAGCATGTTTCTATTGGACACCGATTATTAACACCCAGCTTCACGTCATAGATTAACTGTGCCGGAATAGACATTTCAACGTCAAGTATTGCTTTAACTCTGCTGTAATCGAGTTTTTCGAATGAATGATAAGGGAAAGGATGTACTGTTATCGGTCTGATTAAACCAACTTTGATTCCTTCTTTACGAAGAATATCAATCGCTGATTTTGCTACACGAGCTGAAATACCATAAGCAGCAATAACAATTTGGGCATCTTCTACCAGATATTCTTCTACCTGTACATCTTTGTCCCATGTTTCATACATAGCTGCCGCTTCGATGTTAGCATCTTCCTGGCCTCTCCAGTGACCTGGTTCAATCCATGAACGTTTAACATCTTTTCCATGTCCGATACAAGCCCACTCTTTGTTGCCTTCTTTAAATGCAGCAACTTCTTCATCTGTTTTCATTTCAGGCAACTTGACTGGTTCCATCATTGTTCCGATAACACCGTCACAAAGAATTAAAACAGGGTTTCTGTCTCTTTGAGCATACTCAAATGCATTATATGTCATATCAATCGCTTCCTGAACTGTGGATGGAGCAAACACTAACATTTCAAATCCACCATTACCTGAAGCTTTAGTAGCCTGAAGATAATCCTGCTGCGCTGGATGAATCGAACCAACACCAGGGCCTCCACGTGAAATATTAGCAAAAACCATTGGTATACGTGCCGATGCACAATATGAAATACCTTCACTTTTTAGTGAAATACCACAGCTTGATGATGATGTCATTGATCTTGTTCCTGTTGAACCAGCACCATACACCATATTTATAGAAGCAACTTCGCTTTCTCCTTGTACAAAAATTCCTCCAACTTCAGGCATTCTTCTTGCAAAGTATTCTGGAATTTCATTTTGTGGTGTAATCGGATATCCGGCAAAAAATCTACAGCCGGCTCTAACAGCTGCTTCTGCGATAGCTTCACAGCCCTTCATAAATACTCTAGCCATTTTTCTGTTCCTCCTTATTTATATACTTCAATTGCAGCATCCGGACACATTCTTGCACAAATTGAGCATCCGATACAAGCATCCATCTTAACCGGTACTACATACTCATAGCCTTTTGCATTAACTTTGTCGCCTACGGCGAGCACACCCTTAGGGCAAAATTTAACACAATATTGACAGCTTTTACAGCTTTCTGATCTAATCTCTACTTTTGCCATTTTTGATCAAAGTCTCCTCTCTAAATAAATATGATTTATTTTTCATCTAATTAATCCCTTTCTAATCAAAGGGTTGCCGCGAATTATGTGTTCCACGGATATGTTAGATATAAATGAATCGGTATCAAAGGAATATCTGTCCTATCTTTTACGGACTCATATAAAGTATCCCTGACGCAGGTGAACTCAATATTCATTAGCGTTCCAATCATTTCAAGCATTTTTTGGTTTCCTTCTAATACCTCTTCTACGGTTGTCGTAATTCCATTATTGGGATTGCTTATCATGCGTACTTTATCGAACTTAATATGAGATATGTTCAATATGGATGACAATGTCCCATCAATATGATTCACGTCACCTGACCAAGGGCGGTAAGCATTAAGAACATAATAAACAATTGTATTCTCTTTATTTAATTTAGGAGCAAATCCACCTATAGCACGTGCACCTGTATCATTGCCACCAATATCCATAACCACATAACAGCTGTCATCCTTTAAAAGACGGTTAACGCCACCTACAATAGTTGGTGCATCAAAAAACTGTTCCTGATGATGAAAAATAATTCCCATGTTTTCAATTTCACTCTGCACATCTCTGGAACGGAACAATGGTTTTGTCATATCCATATCAAAGAAATGTACTGGTTTTTCACCCAGATCAACAAGATATTTTGCAAAATTTATAGCAATCTCACTCTTGCCGCTTCCGGCTTCACCAACAAAGATAAAATTTGATTGATTCATTGTGAACTTTTTGTACATACTGTTCATAAACCGTCTCCTCGCATTTAATTGACGGAAAAATTGACCACTTTTATTTGAAGACAAATCCATGATTCGTAACTGCCAAGCCATGCAAACACGCGGTTTTTAAAAAGGTGAGCAAAGAAGTATTCCAACCTATGGAAAACACTAAGGAGTAAAGCGTCTCGGATTACTAAACGATGAGACCAAAAAGGTATATCGTGCTGAGGAAGAACAATGTTGATGCGAAAGATTTTCCGAACTCCCTCAACACAATATTTAACCAATATCTCCAAGGTTTTTAATCTAAGTGTACTTGGCACGCTATAGCGCTTGTAATTCGGCTGCTAATGGGTACAGGCAATTTTTCTTGCGCACTGAAAGCTGCTGCAATCAATTTTTCAAAATTAATGCCAGTGTCGATACCCATTTTTTCCAGCATATTAACTAAATCTTCTGTTGCAACATTACCTGCAGCTCCGGGGGCGAACGGACAACCTCCCAAGCCTCCCATAGCGGTTTCAAATCGGGTAATCCCTGTTTGCATAGCAGCAACAATACTTGCCATTGCCATACCTTGGGTATCATGGAGGTGTAAGACCGGATTTAAATCCGGAAACTCTACCTTTAAGATCTCCAGCAGTTCTTTTACCTGCAGCGGGTGAGCTGAACCAACAGTATCGGCTAATCCTATATCGTTTACCCCTACAGATAAACCATATTTAATAATTTTAATTACATTCTCCGCTGGTACTTTTCCACCCCATGGGCAATTAAACACAGTAGGAATGGACAACTGAACCTTAGTATTACCTTTAACCTTACAGACTTCACCCAAGCCTTCAAGTGACTGATCAATCGTTTGTTTTGTATTTTCAAAGTTATGCCGATCACTGGCAGAGATAATATAGCCTACTTGATCTGCTCCTGCTTCGATAGCATTGGTTACTCCTCTTAAATTAGGCGTCAGTGCCATAAATACAATATCCTTATATTTGGCTTTGACGGTACTTATTATTTCTTTTGCATCGGCCATTTGCGGTACAGCTTTGGGATGAACAAAGGCTGTAACTTCCATTTTCTTAAATCCGCAGCCAACTAAATCTTCAATAATTTCTAATTTTGTTTCTGTTGGAATCCATTCTTTAATATTCTGAAAGCCATCACGTGGTCCGACTTCGATAATCTCAACCTTTTTAGGTAAGTTCATTCTTAATCCTCCCTTGAATCATTGTTAAAACCCATTCACTACTATCCTTATTCTCAATGACCGTTTACAATTAGCCATCTCATCTTAAATAATATTCTTTTCCTTGTATTCCTTTAATGTAGCGCTATCAAAACCAAGTTTCGCGTAAATCTCCTCATTATGCTCACCCAAGATAGGAGCACATTTTGTCGGATTCGTCGGGGTCTCAGACATTTTAACGGGGTTGCCAGTAATCGTGATTTTGCCAGCTACAGGATGATCCACTTCTACAAACATTTGTCTTGCTTCTCTAATATGCTTATCTTCAGCCATTTGTTTTATATTATAAATTGGAGCAACTGGAATTTGCGCTGCCTTGAAAGTGCTTACGCATTCTTCGATCGTCTTATCACTGCTCCACTTATCAATGATAGCTTTCAAAGCATCCGGATTGTCACCGGATTTACGGATAAGGAATTCTTTAAACCGAGGATCCTCAAGTAATTCCGGCATCCCCATGACATTGGCCATAGCGGCAAAATGCGGATCTGTACCGCAGGCAACTACATACTCGCCATCCTTTGCTGCAAAAGAATCGTAAGGGTAAGCATTAAAGTAACGATTACCGCTGCGTCCGGGAATTGTACCATCTACAAAGTAAGCCATCGAATTTGTCAGCAAACTGGATACCAGACCATCAACCAGCGCCGTATCAATATGCTGACCTTCACCAGTTTGATTGCGATAATTAAGAGCAGCCAAAATTCCGATAACGCCATTCATGCCACCGAGTACATCGCCGATTGGTACACCATATTTTAAAGGAATCTGCCCTTTCATCCCGGTAATGCTCATAGCTCCTGACATGGCCTGTCCAATCAAATCATAGCCAGGCTCTTGGCTGTAGGGACCCGTCTGACCAAATCCAGAAATGGAACAGTAAATAATACCGCGATTAATTTTCTTTGCTTGCTCATAGGAAAATCCTAACCTCTCCATAACACCTGGGCGGTTATTCTCGATCAACACATCGGCATCAGCAAGAAGTTTGGTGAAAATCTCTTTACCTTCCTTGGTTTTCACATTCACAGTAATACTTTTTTTGCCGCGGTTCATGTTCTCAAAATACATGCTTACACCGTTAACCTGCGGCACTGCTATCCTCACAAAATCGCCGCCCCGAGGATTTTCAATTTTAACAACTTCCGCTCCCATATCTGCAAGAGTTAGCCCACAGTAAGGTCCTGCTAAAAATTGCGTCATATCGAGTACTCTGATACCTTCCAAAGCTTTTTTGTTTTCCGTCATAATTTTCTCCCCTTCATTTTTATTAATTTGCAAAATTGAAGTCCACAATCACTCAAAAGTTATTGTTGCAATATTCATGCCATGTCTTCTCTATATCCAAAAAAGGCTGTATTCGTTGAGATATAAGCTTTTGTCAACACTGGCAGATGCCAGTTAAAATTCCATAATCGGAATTTTTATTCCATTTTCATAATTTCCAATCATTTTGTACAACAAGCTTTTTTCTTTTGATTTTCACAGTGCCCAATTCTATTTGATAAAAATATCAAATACTCCCAAGAAAGTTAAAAGCATTGTCCAAAGTAAGGCTGCAACAGCCGTAAAAATCAATTGAGTAAAGAGCTTTTTACTGTCAATATTCTCCGGCAGAGACGCCATCGCCATTGCCCCCAATGCCGAAAGAGGACTATAGGGCACTGCACCAATTGCTGCAGCTTGTATTCCCTGCATAATCTCAACAGGAGATACTGCGCCGTGCAATTCTTGTACGATCCCATTTATGGTTGGAAATAAGGTAGGCATTACAACTCCGGTAGCACTCGAAACACAGGTCATAAGACCCGCTATTAGAGCCATGATTGGCGCTGCTGTATTTTCCGTCATAATTGATGACAGGAACAGAGACATCATTTTTACGCCGCCAACCTCTGTCATTACATATACTAAAATCCCGGTACCGCCAACTAGCAGCAATACACCCCAGTTAACCGATTTTACAGCTTCTTTTTCGTCAGCCACACCTAGCATCAACAATATTCCTGATCCAATAAAAGTAGCAGCCCCGATATCCACCTTGAAAAGGAGTATCAAAGACAGTGCACCCGCTATAACACATAAAGTCTTTACCTGTTTGGCATTAAAGGGTTCAGGCTTTTGGTATTCTACATTTTCACCTTTTTTAATGTTTAATCCGCCAAGTCCAAAGTAGGCAATAATCGATAAGGATACGATTGTCGTTATCGTCGCGAACCATATCGGCAAATAATTAGCTACACCTTCTTTGGCAGCCAGCCCGGAAGTAACAATACCAATAACACTCACTGGTGAAGCTCCGCCCGCCAGCGCACCGCCAAGTATCATCACACATAACATAAGTGGATTAATTTCACTTTTCTCACCAGCAATCAAAGCAATTGGCAGCATAAAAATAACAACCGATGGATCCGCTCCTACCCCTGTTAGTAAGGCTGTAGCAAGCATAAATGCCCAGGGAAGCAATCTTGCGTAGTTTCTGATTGCATATGCCAGTTTTTCAGCTAACAGTTTAGTCGATCCATTTACAGTCGCAAATGAAAACATGAACATAGCTGACATCATTATAAAGAAAATTCCAAGAGGCCAACCTTTCATAATCATATCTTTGTCTTTCAAACCAAAAACAAAATGTCCTAAAGCAAAGGCGAAGAACATAGCGATAACCCCAATATTGGCTTTTCGTCTGACCCCAATTACAATTGCTAGAACAAGTGCAATAATTGATATTAATGCGTAATTCATTATTTTGTAACACTCCTTTGTCTAATTTCAAGATTTCCTAGCCGGATGCTCCTCCCTCATTTACTAACATCTCCATGAATCATCCCTTGGACTAAACATGTATTGGCTTGTTTTTAGTCACTTTTCTTTATGACCCTAAAATTAAGTTCCTCCTTTCATAGATGTGATTCCTCATGTGGTTTCTTAATTGTTGCAATTTTCATGCCAATTGCTTAATTCAGAAAAAATCGCCTAATATCAATGCTTTATGGACTTTTTCTTTTCTAACACATCAGCATAAAAAATCCACAATCAGAATATTTATTCCGATTGTGGATCTTAGCAGAAAAAGAAACACTGGGCAACTTTTTTCACTAACGCTCTTTTATTTTCTGAATCTTTCTCCATAATGTAGTCTTAGGTATCCCTAATTGGGAAGCCGCTTCAGCGATGGTCGTGCTTTGATCTAAAACCTTGGCTATCATACTTTCCTCTTTGGCTGCAATTTGCGCCCGCAAGCCACTCTTACCTTTTGCTGCATCTGTATCATGAAGGATATCCGGCGCTATCATTTTTAACAAGTCAACTCCACTGCTGCCAGATATATAATCATCCAAAAAGAACGAAAGCCGCTGTGTAAAATTCAATAGTTCCCTTACATTTCCAGGCCAGGAGTATTTCATTAAATACGGTATCATAGCTGTCAGCATTGGGTCTGCGATTTCTCTCTTATCCACAGGAAGGAACGCCCTGCACAATAAAGGAATGTCCGCCTTACGCATGTTGAGCGGCGGCACCTCCAAATATAAAACGTTTAAGCGATAGAAAAGATCTTCCCTGATTAAACCATCCTCCAGTAAATTGTTCGGCGGCTTATTAGAAGCAGCAATAACCCGAATATCTATCGGAATAATTCCATCGGCACCAATGCGCAACACTTCTCTTTCTTGTAATACTCGCAGCAGGCGTCCCTGCATATCAATGGGCATTGCATCAATTTCATCTAAAAAAATCGTACCTTCATGAGCCATTTCAAACAATCCTGCCCTGCCTTTACGCTTAGCACCGGTAAAAGCCCCTTCCACATATCCAAACAATTCACTTTCCAGGAGTGATTGAGGAAATGCTCCACAATTTACCGCTACGAAGGAATTGGATGCTCTTTTACTGGCATGATGAATTCCCTGTGCAAAAAGTTCTTTTCCAGTACCTGAAGGTCCATTAATAAAAACAGTAAAATCAGAATCGGCAAATCTTCTCGCCAAATCTTTCTTTTGCATAATAATCGGTGATTCACCTAAGATATTTGCAAAAGTCATTTTAGACCGAAATTTTTGTTCCGTTATTTCTTTGCGCATTTGATGTTCTAGCTGGGCAATGCGCGATGCATCCTGAAAGGTAGCTACCGCACCTACAATCCGGCGGCCATCACTGACAGGAACCCGATTGGTAACAATACGCACTTGACCAACATCCTGAAACTCATTGATATGTGCTTGTCCATCAACAAGTACTTCATGTACACGAGAGTTTTGAATAACATCCTGAACATTTCGCCCAATGACATCTTCTGCCTTAATTTTGAGAATCCCCTCCGCCGCTCGGTTATAAACTTCAACCTGACCAGTCTGATTCACTGCAATAACGCCTTCATAGGCGCAATCAAGAATCGCTTTAAGGCGATTCGAAAGGCGTTTCTCCTTATTATGCAGTTTGGCAAGCTCATCTGCCCGTAATAGCGCTTCCCGAATGGTATCACGGCTCGTATGCAAAAACACATTTGGAACACCATACTTTTTGGCAAAAAGAATCGTCGGTCCACCACCTACTACACAATAATTACCCTCTTCTGCAAGTTTCGCTATTTGCATTTCCAATTCCGGCAGACTTTTTATCACAAGTTCGGTAATTGTTACTGACAAAATATCTTCAACTAATCCCAGCCCAACCAGTGGCTTGAAGGTTGTGATGACTACATCCGAGCTGAACTCTTTTGCTTTTTTACAGCACTCAATAATGTCAAACAGCCCTGTATTGACGGTTACAACCGGATATTTAAGTTTGCTTGCCAAATGAAACGCCGTACCGCCGCGGCTAACAAGCACATCACACAATGAAGGATCTAGTTTGGATTGACCGCCTTCTTCCATCCAGCCGCTTGCCCCCATAGTACCTTCCAATATGCTAACTTTAATGCCCATTTCATCAGCTACGGACTGAACCAATACCGATAAATCTCTATATGGTGATACAAAAGTAATTTGACTCATCATACCCCTCCGACAGCAGTAGTAATAGTATTATATAGTATTTCCCTGTACCTATCCACTGAGTCATTGATTTTAAACTTTAGTAGTCAACTTTGTCGCTATTGACTCAAATATATCCGTAAGTGCTTCTATCCCGAATCCAAATCTCGTCAAATGATAAGCAGCTTGATTCTCTTGCAATGAGTTTTGCTCAGATAAAAGTCCGGTATCCAGACAATAGTTTTCTTTTAGAAAGGGTACTCTACTTTCTTTAAAAAACGCAGAAGAGCTATTTATAGAATTAGCAAAGAATTGTTCACTTTCCGATATGATCTTCTCCGTCACCATTACGGAAAACGTATATAAATCCAAGTATGAATATAATAAGGGTTGATTAGGTGAATAGCCAAACCCATTCATACCTTGGGGAATGACCCTTTCAAATTCCGCTCTACTCCATTCCCGTACCGTTTTTTGCCCCTCAGGCACGCTTGACTTAAGATGTATTTTGCCAATTTCATATAAGTTATATCCCAAAAGAGCATTATAAGTGGCGTGTAACGGATGATGATTGGCTGTAGTATCACAAAAATCAAAACTTTTTAGGAGTTCCATTTTGTCGGAGTATATATTTCTAAGCCCTATATTGATTAAATTTGCCAAATCTTTATCAAGCATATTGGTATTTTCTTTCGCTGCACATTCTGTCTGGGGATTGAATTGATAATTACGATTCAACTCTTTTTCCCTATCTAGTAAAAAAAGATCGATTAAAGTCTCGATTACCTTATGCTCTCTATAGTTTTCCGCCGGATGAGTTATCCAGTGATCCCTAGACTGGCGATAAATGAAGGGATGAAAGATACAATCCGTAACGACATGACTATAATAGCCATATGCAAAAGTTTTTAGCTTGTTACGGGTTGAGACATTACTAAAATTGAGTTTAATCGAATCAAGCATATAGCAAAAAAAGTCCTTTGATCCTTCCCAATGCAATAAGTCAGACAGTTCCACATATTTATAATTGGACGCAGCGACATTTTCACGAATTTGGGATATGGATTTCCTTACCCGAATAAAGTATTCTTCTGTTACCATACCTTTACTATAGAAAAAATCAGGACCGTAAGAGCCAAGCCCCGCATAACCTTGATACTCATGCCACAAGCCCGGCAATATATTTTTAAAAGATTTTTCGCAAACAAGATAATGGGTGATAGGTTGCGGCATATCCTTATACCTCCTATTGCTTTCTCATTCTTTAAACGCTGTCCCCTGTGAGCTTTCTCGATATATCCGATAGTATCGCAATTTTTATGCCACCGCCTATTACATCCTAGAAACTGTGCTTTTACGCCATTCCTGCCTTTTTTCAATAAAAAGATAGTTCCATTATTAGAATTTTCATTCCATTTATGGAACCATCTTTCTTATCTTGTAAGATGTGCCACCGACTAGCGAAATGCCACTATCCTTGGCTGAGTATGTCTTACGTTTTATTTTAGCTTATTTTTTAGATAATTTACTGCTCCGCCTTCTTTTAACACGCCCTTATCATAGTCAGAAAGTTCTATGAGAGCCCTAAATTCAATGTTTTTATTTACTACTTTTATAGTTATCTCACCTTTGTCAACTTGTTCATATACATTCTCAATGACAAATACATCACTACGATCAACTTTTTCATAATCAGCCTTGTTTTTAAAGACCAGGGGCAGTATTCCATAATTAATTAAGTTTTCTTTATGAATCCTCGCATAGGATTTGGCTACTACTGCTTCAACTCCCAGGGACATCGGCAGCAAAGCGGCATGTTCCCGGCTTGAACCTTGTCCATAGTTTTCTCCACCGAGAATGACAGAAGTTTTTAAAGCCTTAGCCCTCTCAACGAAAGTTGGATCTGTATAGCAAAAAGTATATTCAGCAAACTTGGGGATATTAGCGATATATTTTAAGATATTGGAGCCACCTGGAATAATATCATCAGTCGTTATATTATCACCCAATTTAAGGACTACTGTAGCACTTACAGTCTCTTTTAACACATCTCTTTTAGGCAGCGGCACTATATTTTTCCCTCTGATGATTTCAATATTCTTATGATCCGCTACAGCAGATGGAGCAATAATCATGCTGTCATCAATTTTATAAACCGCCGGTTCCTTACAGTCCTGTAGACTTTCTACATCAAAAATATCCCGGGGGTCCGTTAATTTCCCTGTGACGGCTGTGGCTGCCGCTGTTTCCGGGCTGACCAGATACACAAAGGCATCATTCGTGCCACTTCTGCCCTTAAAGTTACGATTGGAAGTTCTAACAGCAACTCCGTTCATAGGTGGTGCTTGGCCGATACCGATACATGGACCGCAGGCACTTTCAAGTATTCTTGCTCCTGAAGCTACTAAATCTGCCAGAACCCCATCTTGAATCAGCTGCTCCAAAACCTGTTTAGAGCCAGGTCCAATTGTTAAATCAATATCCTTGTGAACTTTTTTCCCCTTTAATATTCTTGCCGCTTTTACGATATCCGAGTAGGAAGCATTTGTACAGCTGCCGATGAAAACCGAACCTACTTTAACATCTCCTGCATCTCTTGCTGTTACTACTAAATCAGGCATGTGCGGTTTTGCTACTAAAGGTTCAAGTCCACTAAGATTAATTTCAATTACTTTATCATATTCAGCATCCGCATCTGGTAAAATTTCCAGCCAATCTTGTTCCCTGCCCTGTGCTTTTAAGAAATCACGAGTTATTTGATCGCTAGGGAAGATACCTGTTGTCGCACCCATCTCAATACTCATATTAGCGATAGTAGCTCTTTGGGGGACACTCAAATTTAGAATTCCATCTCCAGTGAATTCAATAATATAGCCAATTGCCCCTTTTACAGATAAAATTCGTAACGCTTCTAATGTTACATCTTTTGCTGATACTCCTGGCACCAGCTTGCCGCTTAATATAATGTTTAATACTTTTGGAGTCGTCAGTCTAAACCCTTCCCCAACCATACTCTTGGCCACACTTAGCCCACCGCTGCCAATGGCAATCATTCCCAAGGCTCCCGAAGTTGGCGTGTGGCTGTCGGCCCCCAGCATTACTTGCCCTGGTTTAGCAAATCGCTGGCAGTGCAAAAAATGGCAAATACCATTGCCTGGCTTTGAATAGTACACTCCAAATCGTTGGGCTGCCGTTCTCATATATAAGTGATCATCGGCATTTTCTGTTGAAGTGGCTAAGGTATTATGATCACAATAGAAAATCGATGGTTCTGTACTAACCTTGTCAGCTTGAATACTTTCTAATATTTGTGCTCCCATAATTCCTGTTAAATCAGACCATAATGTTTGATCTACTTTTATTGTAATTTGTTCATTTTCTAACATATTACCATCTAGTAAATGGCTGCTAATGATTTTTTGGGTAATGCTTAATCCCATAAATGATGCTCCTTTACTTTAAATTCAATTGTTGCTTTATACAATTCTTTCAGCAGTCAATGTACCCATTTCTGAAGTTGTTACCTTTTGGGTGCCATCTGTATAAATATCCGATGTTCGATAGCCGTCACGCAGAACTTGGTTGATGGCTCGTTCAATTGCTGCCGCTTCTTTGTGAAGGTTTAAAGCAATCTCTAATAGCATTGCGACTGAGGCAATTGTTGCTAAAGGATTTGCAATACCCATTCCTGCAATATCAGGAGCAGTACCATGAATCGGCTCATAAAGGCCAAAATTATTCTCATTTAAACTTGCAGATGCCAGCATTCCCACGGAGCCAGTCGTTACTCCCGCTTCATCAGATAAAATATCACCAAAAATACTCGTTGTAAGAATCACATCAAATATACTAGGGTTACATGCAAGTTCCATTGCGGCCTTATCAACTAGCATATGTTTTAGTTCTACTTCCGGATACTCTTTTGCGACCTCAGTCACTGTATCCCGCCAAAGCTTTGATGCCTCCAGTGCGTTGGCTTTATCTACGCTGATTACTCTTTTATTGCGCTGCAAAGCAATCTCAAATGCTTTTCTGGCAACTCTTGTAATTTCCATGACGCTGTAACATTCAACATCAAAAGCTTCTAGCCCATATTTTCCTTCCCGGCGACCTTTTTTACCAAAATAGATACCGCCTGTTAGATCTCTAATCAGCATCAGATCAATCCCTTGTTCGATGATACGATTCTTTAGCGGAGATTTTTCTTTGAGGTCCTCGTATATTTTTGCAGGTCTTAAATTGGCAAATAATCCAAACTCACGTCTTAATCTGGCTAAGCCTCTTTCTGGTCGCTGCTCTCTTGGCAGTGCATCCCATTTTGGCCCCCCCACTGCTCCAAAGAGTATAGCATCACAGCCTTTACAGATTTCAATGGATTCATCTTGTAAGGGTGTACCATGTTTATCAATACAACTGCCGCCAGCTAAAATATGTTCATACTGAAATTGATGTCCATAGATTTCTCCTATACGATCTAAGACTTTGACTCCTTCATTTACTACATCTACGCCAATTCCATCTCCAGGTATGACTGCAATTTTAAAATTCATTTTCATCTCTCCTTCTAAATTTTAGACTATCGATTTGGCAGCTCCCCCAAAACTCTCTTACGCATTAACGACTTGATTCCGCCTTCCTTATACATGTTCATTACAAATTCACTAGGACCCTCACCTTGGTGGATCACACCACTGGCAACTTCGCGGATAGTACCTGCTGCTAGGTCAATTTCAATTTCTGCACCCTCTTGAATTGTATCTGGTAAGGTTTTACAAAATATGACTGACAGACCTAAATTGACGGAGTTTCGATACCAGATGCGCGCTGCAGACTTTATGACAACTGCTTGAACTCCTGATTCCTTAAGAACAATAACCGCATACTCACGGCTGGAGCCGCAGCCAAAATTATTGCCTGCTACAAAGATATTTCCCACCGTTTTAAAGCGCTCTCTTAGTGATCTGTCGGCACCTTCCAAACAGTGCGTTGCCATTTCTTTCATATCTTTGATATACGCGTACGGTCCAGGAATAATCTGGTCAGTACTGATATTGTCATGGTTGTAAACCACTACTTTTCCTGCTATTTTCATTTTTATTTCCTCCAAATTATAACTGGTTAGGGCAGGTTAATTTCCCCGTTAAGGCCGTGGCTGCTGCTGTCAAGGGTGAGGTAAGGTAGACTTCTGCTTCAAGGCTGCCGCCCATTCTTCCTGGGAAATTGCGATTCGCCGTGGATACGCACCGCTCCTGTGCTGCAACAATACCGCCAAGTAGTCCTGAACAAGCACCGCAGCCAGGTGAAGTAATGGTAGCGCCAGCTTCAATCAATATCTTGTAATACCCTTTTTCAATGGATTGTTTAATGATGTCTTTCGTTGCCATGGTTACTACCAGACGAGTATTCGGAACAATCTTCTTCCCAGCAAGTATTTTGGCAGCTACTTCGATATCATAAACTTTGCCGCCAGTACAGGAACCGATAAATACTTGATTAATAGGAATGCCAGCCACGGCTTCCACATCACGTGCATTATCAACGCTATGAGGAATTGCAACCTGAGGTTTTAGATTTGTCAAATCATATTCATATTCAGCCTCATATTGAAAATCCTGGTCGGATACATGAATGGTGAAAGGCTGGTCAGTGCGGCTTTTCACATCATCAATTGTTGTTTTATCAGGTTTAATATAAGTGGCTTTAGCACCCATTTCAGTGGCCATGACGGTGATGACCGTCCGTTCTTCCATAGAAAGTGCTTCGACTACTGATCCAGAAAACTCAATTACTTTGTAAGTGCCAAATTCGGTACCTAGCTTACCTAGTACATATAACGCAGCATCCTTTGCCATAACGCCATCCTGCAGCTTGCCATTCAGACGAACATTAATTACTTCCGGTACCTTAAGCCATGTAGAACCATCCATTAAGACAGCAGCAATATCGGTAGCTCCAAGACCTGTAGCAAAAGCTCCGTATGCCCCATGAATAGGAGTATGTGAATCCGTAATAACAATGATACTTCCCGGTTTGGCCATACCCCATTCGGGTAAAAGGTTATGCCCAATCCCCTCGTTGATATCGATTAGATGACAGCCCTGCTCCTCAGCGAACTCGCGGAAAAGCTTATGGACTTCCGCCACTTTTAAATCAGAGGCAGGGGCATTATGATCTAAAAAAACATAAACCCTAGTAGGATCCCATACCCTAGTACCTAACATTTCATGAAACGATGTCACAACAATTTGGTAGACATCATTTATTCCAACTAAATCAACTTTAGCAGTAATGATTTCACCTGGACGAACCTGTTCTTTTCCAGCAGCCGCTGCTAGAATTTTATGTACGGCGTGCATAGCCAATTTCATCTCTCCTCTATTTTATTGATTACTGTTATTCATCATAGTACAAGTGCAATTTTCATGCCAAATCATCAATCCAGTAAATTCGCAGTATTTTCTGAAGATACTATTGCAGTTATTGCTGATAAGTGGCATAATTGTTGCATATAAGCTGCAAAAGTTGCGGAGGTGTTGCCATGGGTAAAATTGCTTTTCTTGTTCCACATGCCCCAATGGTCCCATTTATTAAAGACATACTCACCGCTCATGAACAGATTCATGTGGAATACTGCCAACGTTACGACATGATTCATAACTCAGCTGCAAAATTGATTGAACAAGGATATGAAATCATCATAGCCCGGGCGGGTACGGCTGATCAGATCAAGAACTCTGGTCTAAACGTCACGGTCGTTGAACTCCCTGTAACCAGTTTTGACATCATCCGCGCAATTAACGCCGCCAAAGCGTATGGTTGTAATATCGCCATTGTTGCCTATTCTTCAATGGTCAAGGGGATTGATTGTCTTACACCCATCCTGGGTTCTTCTTTCAAGCAATATTTGACGGAAAATGACGATAGCGAAATTGGCAATATGGTTCTTCAGGCTGCCCGCGATGGCGCGGACGTGGTAGTCGGAGGCGGGCTTTTTTGCCATGCCGCCCAAGAGTACGGCCTGCCTGCCATCTTTATCGAAAGCGGCAAAGAGTCAATTCTGCAAGCTCTGGAAGAGGCGCTACGAATTGAGCAAGTGATGGAGGCAGAAAAGATTAAGCGCAGTTTATTTGCAGCAGTACTTGACTATGTGCACGACGGCATCATCACCGTGGATTGCCAGAGCAAAATTACAAGCATCAATATGCGCGCGCAACAACTATTCAACATATCCCCTCAACAAGCCGTAGGTCAAAAAATCAGTAAAATCTGGCCTAATCTTAGTCTGTCTGAACTTATTAGAACCAGGCAAGAAGAGGTTAGCACAATTCTCCAGGTGAAAGATCTAAAAATTTTATGTAATAAAGTTCCAATTATCGTCAACGGCAAACTAAATGGCGCGTTGGTAACTTTTCAGGAGATTTCTAAAATTCAGCAGACTGAAGCACATATCCGAAAGGAGATTTATAACAAAGGGCATGTAGCCAAAAAAACTTTCGCGGACGTATGGGGAAAAAGCAGCTGTACGACACGTGCAGTGGGGTTAGCCAAAGAGTTCTCCGCTACCAATTCTAATATTCTAATTGTTGGAGAGACAGGCACCGGCAAAGAAGTTTTTGCCCAAAGCATCCATAATCACAGCCCCCGCCGTACAGGACCATTTGTAGCTGTGAACTGTGCAGCACTGCCAGCCCAACTTCTTGAAAGCGAACTTTTCGGCTATGTCAGCGGGGCCTTTACCGGCGCTAATAAGGAGGGCAAACCTGGTTTATTTGAGTTGGCCCATGGCGGCACTATTTTCCTAGATGAAATTGCTGAGATGGACTACGTTAACCAGAGTCGCTTGCTGCGTGTATTACAGGAAAGGTCTGTGATGCGACTCGGCAGTGACCGAGTCATCGATGTTGATACCCGGGTAGTCTCCGCGACTAACAAAGATCTTAAAGAGCTGGTGCAAAACCGCAATTTTCGAGAAGACCTTTTCTTTCGCCTCAACGTATTAAAGTTAGAACTTCCACCTTTACGCGAACGCCATCAGGATATCAGAATGATGGCGGAAACTTTTTTAAGTAAGCATACATCTTCACTTCGAAAAATAGCATTCGACGCTCCATCAATCAGAGCTTTGGAAAGCTACAGTTGGCCAGGCAATATCCGAGAATTACAAAATACCATTGAGCGGCTTATGGCTTTTTGCCAAACTGAAACCGTACATGCCTCTGATATTGAGGCAGTATTGGAAAAATGGGATGCATCTCCAGTCAAGACTTCGTTTTATGATGAAGAAATCAAAGAAATAACAGATGCGTTGGCTCAGGCAAGAGGTGTCCAAACTGCAGCAGCGAAATTGCTCGGTATTGACCGCTCAACCTTGTGGCGTAAAATGCGTCGATTGGGTATCCAAGTCTAGATCTTAAAAATATAAACAAGGCTGTCGACATCATTCCCATCGACAGCCTTGTTTATATCCCTAAATCAGATTTTATTATGTAGCATCTCATACACGAAACTTTGTTATTGCTTCTTGCAGCTCACTTGCTAATTCCGCTAAACTCTGACTAGATGAGGCAACTTCCTGCATAGATGCTGATTGTTCTTCTGTCACTGCCGAAACAGACTGTGCCTCCCCAGCATTCTCCCTGCTGACTGAGTCGATTTCATGAATTGATGACAGCAGAGTGCGGTTACTAGCAGCTATTTGATGTATTGATTCAGAGATTTCTCGTATCTGTACAGAAAGTTGCATGACAGATTCGACTATTTTCCCAAAGATTTCTCCTGCAGAATTAACTACTAAGATTCCCGCTTTCACGTCTTCCGTACCCGCTTGACTGGCAGCAACGGCTTGATCCATATTCACATTATTCTTTTTGATTAACATCCCAATTTGCTGAGCTGCTCTATTGGATTCTTCAGCCAGTTTCCTTACTTCATCCGCTACCACGGCAAACCCTCGCCCCTGTTCACCAGCTCTGGCAGCTTCTATGGCAGCATTTAACGCTAGCAGGTTGGTCTGCCCTGCAATAGTGGAGATTAAATTTACAATTTCGCTGATTCCTTGAGATCCTTTGGCAAGTTCTCCAATCGCAGACTGAACGGCTTCTGAACCTGAGCTAATTAGTTTCATCCGTTCAACAGCCTGCTCTACCGCCATTTTGCCCTGCTCTGCCTCTTGAGATGCATTTTCCGCAATTTCTGCCACTTGATGTGACGTAACGAAAACCTGCTCCGTATTACCTGACATCTGTTCCACTACTGTGCTGATTTGAGCGGCTGAAGTCGCTTGTTTTCTCGTCCCTTGTGCAATCTGACTAATCGAACCAGCTACTTGGTTAGCTGCATCAGCCGATTGCTGGGCACTTGCTGTCAATTCTTCACTCGAAGCAGCCACCTGCTCAGCTTGAAATTGCACTTTTATGACTAAAGTGCCCAGAGTGGCTCTCATTTGGCGAAACCCTTGCGCCAAGTGACCTACTTCATCGTGAGATAACACCTTCATGGGACGTTCCCTAAAATCCCCCTGCATCAAAAACATGCATTCATCCCGCAGTAACTGAATCGGCACTGCGAAACGTCTGCTCAAGATAAAGATAAAAGCGATAGCAACCATAGCAAAAAATAGAGACACAATAAGCATGGTTTGTGCTAGGATAGACCGCTCCTTATTGACTTCTGTTTCTGGTGCCCCAACAATCATAACCCAGTGTGTGTCGCCGGGTAGATTGATGGGTGTAGATACAGCGAACTGGGAAGTTCCATCATCTGCACGGTATATCCCCTGGGTTTGCTGCTTTGTTTCAATTACCCTCTGAAACAAAGCAATGAGACCATCATCTAATTCTGTTTGCTTTAGTTTTAGATCAGGATTTATTTTCTTCTCGCTAAGCTTCAACTTACCTATCAACCCCTGATCGGGATGAGTAAGAATCGTACCTGACTGATCAGCCAGAAATCCAAAGCCAGTTTCTTTAAATGTTAACCCCTGAACGGCTTGCGATAAATTACCTAAGGAATATACTCCAGCAACCATTCCCATCAGTTGATCATTATGCAATATGGGTGTAGTCAGAACAACAATCATTTTACCAGTTACTTTTGACACCATTGGCTCGGAAATTGTTGCCTTTTTTGTAGCCATTACTTGTTTAAAACTTTTGTCATCATTATACTGAGCAACGCCCCCATTCGCGCGAATTCCTATTCCATCTGGAAACATAAACACTAAATTATCAAATATACCAATATGATTTCTGGTTGCCACCAGAACTTTATTGATTTGCGTCTTATCACTCCCTCCCTGAAATTGGGGGAGAAGGGAAATTTCCTCAAGATGAGCCATCTTCTCTTGTATATCTGCTTGAATCTGGTTGGCATAATCATTGCCAAGAGCTCTGGCTGTCTCCTCTGCGCTTTTCGCCAGTGACTGACTGGATAAATAATAACTAATACCAGATAATATCGCGAACGTGAAGATGAAGAAAGGCAATAAGATGAGAAGAAGTTTTACGCGAATACTAGTTATTTTCATTTTTTACTTCTCCTTATGTTACATATGCTTTAAATATTCGCATCTGAAATATAATGAAAATAGTCACCGCCAAACATTAAGCCGTTAGCTACCAGAATGTTCTGCCGACCAATCGTCAAGATTGTCTTCTGCATGACATCTTTGAAGGTAACATTTATACGAGAAAACTTCAGAAAGCCATTACGTGCAGTATTTGTATTACCTATATTTTTAGTTTACTAAAAGTCAATGTTAGTCTGAACTTTTCCTCTTTTACCATAAGCAAGGATGGCACCTAACGCTATAGATAAGTATGCTGCAGCCAAAACTCGGTATTCAGGCGGTAATAAAAAAGTAATCGTATGAGCTGGTATCCAGAAAATTGGTATGGTTTTCAGGAAAACAAAAGAAACCAACCCTTGCCAATCAATTTTACCAATTACATCAGACAATTTAATTTCACCAAGAGGTATACCTTCGCCACAAATTAAATCAATATACGTATCTGTTATCCGATGGGCAGTCATAAAGGCAGGTGCAAATGTTAGATTCATAATGGTACCAATCCAAAGTGCAATCCATATTTTATGAGATGATCCATCATTAACCCACAGTAATCCTTTTGATACTGCTCCTACTACGCCATTTAAAAAAATCTCAAACATTAAAACAATAAGCATACCAACCATCCCCCAGATAGCAGACCGATATATCACCCCCGGGGGGTTCTCCCATCTGCCTGCAATAATACGGACAGCTAGCAATTCACCCATAGTGGCTAAAATCGCAAACTTGGCAAAACCCATGATATAAGGATGGTGTCGGGTAATATCTACAAACACTTGGTGGCTGGCAGGCATCAATAAAATAGTTGACACTGTGCACAATGCTGCTAACCATAGAAAATCTCCTCGATTCAATCCAATTCCTCCTGGTTATTTAACCTATTTCACAGGTGCTTACAATACCTAATCTCACCTAACATATACTTTGTTTACTACACTAAAGGATCATCTACTGGTTCATCAATTGTTGTAACAATTATAAAACAGATAAGACAGCCAACAGCCAAAGAGGTAAATACAACATCCCAATTGTATTTATCCAAAATCATTCCTATTGCAAGGGGAGCACAGAACCCACCGAGCTGTCCACCTACGTTAGTTATGGCAGTGGCGATGGAAAATTGTTCTTTTGTCACCAACCCCATGGGATACACCACGAAAGCTGAGAATCCCAGAGAAAGAAAGACGCCTGTAATAAATAGAAGCCCGCCTAGTAACCATGGATCTGCAGGTGAAGATATGAGGGAATACATCATACAGGATGTAGTGAGAGCGGTCACCATCATCAAGGGTTTGCGTCGCTTGCCTAGAATATTATCGGATACCCAGCCGCCAATCAGGTTGCCAACTACAGTCCCCGCAAATGGTGCTGCTGCAGCAAAAGCCATCTTCATGATCGCAAGCTTCTTTACCGTAACCAAATAGGTGGGAATCCAAGACATCATCGTGGTGGTAATCGCGATCATAAAGAAATATCCCATCGCACTGCCTACCATATTCCATGAAGTGAACAACTTAGCGGTCGTATCAATTTTCTCAATTTTTTTGGCACGAATTAGTTTATCCAGCCAAGCAAGTGTATATGGCCTCTGCTCTTTTACCTTACCTTGGACAACTGCTTTGTCAGTTAAGATATACTCCGCCTCGGCAGATGAGCAAAACTTGCTTTTTTCCGGCGTATCAGCGACTAAGAAATACCATACTATACCGAGAATTATGCCAGGAATAGCAAAAAAATAGAAAATCTCGCGCCAGCCGAACATAGCAATGATAAGCGCACATAGTGGCGGAACGACCAGAGGACCGAATTTGGAGGCGGCAATAAAGATACCGGTAGCAAAGCCTTTTTCACTAGCCGGAAACCAGTTGTTGATAGTAGTGGGCATCCCAACAGCCAATGGACCTTCGGAAAGACCTACTCCCAAACGAAAGGCTTTAAGTTGCAAAATTGATCCTGCAAGGCCCACTGCTCCAGTAAAGAACGATGTCGCAATCATGAATATCGAAAATATTGCACTTACACCCAGTTTACGAACCAGAAATCCTCCCGGAATCATCGCCAAGACATATCCTGCAAAAAACAGGCTCATAATACCTCCGGCTTCGGTATTGCTCATGGCAAACTCTTTTCGAATATAAGGCATCGCGATACCAATATTCGAGCGGTCAGCAGTAGCAATTGTATAAATGATAAAGATAAACCCTAAAACAACCCATCGAAATTTAGTCATCTTTTCTGTAGTCGTAGCTGTTTGATTATTCACTGTAACTTGAGACATTTTTCATCTTCCTTTTTAATTATTTTAAAAAGCGAATACTTTACTAGAGCTTATGATAGTAAGTCTAGCAATCTCATAATTTTCATCCATATGCAAATTCAAACTACAAATGCATTTTACAAGCTATGGCACTCGCCATACGGCTGCTAATTGGGCACAGATAAACCATCCTCTCTTTCTTTTAAATTTTTGAATAAGTGCAAGATAGCATGCTAATTCATTATGATAAATACTGCTTAACCCTCCTTTCCATTAGATATCTTCCTCTGCAATCACTAAATTAGTAATGCAACTTTTGTGCCAATTCTTTATATTCTGAAAATACCAACATTTATTGACCTTTCTCATCATTACTGCCTGAATAATAACAAAAAAAAAATCCACAATTAGAATATCTATTCCAATTGTGGATTCTTCAAAATGTACCCGGTATGGACGACAGCTCGCGGGTAAAAGTCTGTCTTTCATACGAATTTTCATTGCCTCTTTCGTTAATTCCTGACCAATACCTGAAAGGTCAGGAATCTCAAGTATCCATCTATTTCTCTTTAAGCAACCGACGCGTATATTCTATTTCATCCGTTAATTCAGCGGTTTCTCCCGGCTTTTCCGGGAATTTTTCGGAAAGATCTATCATCTCCCGATAAATTACACGGCGCAATTGCTTGCTCAGTCCGCGTAAAACCTGTGTTACGGTTTTGGGCCGCACAGCTGCTTTTGTGTGAGTGGAATCCACTATAATCGTCGTGGACTTGATAATTCCTTTTTCAATTGCCTTCCGGATCGTTTCACGCAGCATTTCTTCCAGAATATCTTCTGTAATGCGGGTTTTGCGAAATCTCGTAAGCAGGCTGGGGTTAAACGGCGCGTCCTTCCACCACGCCAGCTGATACAGGTATTCCGGGCAAAGATCCTGTTGGTGCATCCTGCTGGCCATAGCTGCCATAGATGAAATGTATTCTCATACTGAATAATTTGGGATATGAAGTTAGAAACTAATCTATGCCAATGCATTTCCCCTTTGTTGCTGATTGCAATAGAGATAAAGTGTCTTTTCTGTACAAAGGCCATCAAATATGGAGGGAGCTTGATTCAGTGCAATTACTTTGGGACTGTTTAAAACCATATAAACTGCCTGTTGTTGCCCTTTTATTATTTTTGATTATCCAGTCAGCCTGTGAAATTCTGTTGCCAACCCTGGTAGCGGACTTAATTAATCAAGGCATTCAAAGGGCTAATACCGATTTTATTGAAAAAGCAGGAATGAACATGCTGTTGGCCGCCATCGCAGCCATGGTTTGCTCTTTGGCCTCTGGCTTAATTTCAGCCCGTATCTCCACCATGATTAGTGCAGATTTACGGCAGCAAATTTTTTTTAAAGTGCAGGAGTTTTCCTCCAATGAAATGGACTTGTTCGGGGTTTCTTCGCTGATTACCCGTACCACTAATGACATCACCCGGATTCAAACTTTTTTACTTTATTTGTTGAGGATGGGTGTACTTACTCCGTTAATGATGCTTAGCGGCATTATCATGGCTGTTTTTACCAGCGGCAAGCTATCGCTAGTTCTCATTATTACTCTGCCGGTCATGTCTTTTGTTATCGCCTGGATTCTGCTCAGCATGATGGGCTACTATAAAAGTATGCAAGCCCAATTTGATTTGCTCAATTTGGTATTACGCGAGAATCTTACGGGGATACGCGTCATTCGGGCCTTTAAACAAACCCTCCATGAAATGGAGCGATTCCAAGAAATCAATTATGAGTACACCCGATTGTCCATTCATACTCAGCGGCTAATAGGAATTTTAATGCCAGCGGTTACGATTTTGATGAATATAACTACCATTGCAGTCATGTTTTTCGGCAGCAAACTTGTCATGAACGCAACGATGGATGTAGGCAGCCTAGTCGCTTATGTGCAGTATATCACCCAGATTCTTTTGTCGGTGATGATGACGTCCATGCTTTTTATGATGTATCCACGGCTGATTACTTCACTCACCCGGATTGTCGCCGTATTGGAAACTAGTTCCAGCATTATTGACGGCTCCCGGCCTGAAGCCAGCATTCATACCGGTATTGTGGAATTTAACCATGTATCTTTTACGTTTCCCCAAGCGGAGGAGGCTGTTTTAAAGGATGTATCTTTTACTGCTTATCCTAATCAAATGACGGCCATTATCGGCAGTACCGGCAGCGGAAAATCCACCATTGCCAAACTGCTGCTGCGTTTTTATGACATCACATCCGGTCAGATCCGGATTGATGGCGTAGATATCAGGGACTATACGCTGCATAATCTGCGTGAGAGAATCGGTTATGTTCCCCAAAAGGCTGTGTTATTTTCCAATACCATCGCCGGGAATCTCCGCTTCGGCAAAAAAAATGCCAGCAGGGAAGAACTGCTCAAGGCTGCGGGTATTGCTCAGGCAACTGAGTTTATCCAGGCTAAAGAAGCAGGACTTGATACCCCCATTGCCCAGGGCGGAGCCAATGTGTCCGGCGGTCAGAAACAGCGTCTTGCCATTGCCCGGGCGGTGATTAAAAAGCCGGCTGTCTATTTACTGGACGATAGTTTTTCCGCATTGGACTATAAGACCGATAGGACGTTACGCCAGGCGTTAAAGTCTGAAACAAAAGACGCAGCGCTGATTGTCATTGCCCAGCGCATCAGCACTATTATTCATGCTGACCGCATTGTGGTTCTCAACGAGGGGCAAGTCGCCGACGCTGGCAACCATGAGGAGCTGATGGAACGCTGCAGCGTCTATCAGGAAATCGTCAGGTCGCAGTTTCAGCAGGAGGGATTACTATGAGCAATAAGCCAAGTTCTTCTTCAAATCCCTCGACAATCAAACACGCTGAGAAGCCGCGAAACCTCGGCAATACAGGCAGACGTCTGTTGCTCTATTTTAAACAATTAAAAGGAAAATTATTTTTCGCTATTTTAATGACGGTATTAAGCACAGCGTTTACTGTTATGGCACCGGAAATTTTAGGTAAAGTAACCACACAGCTTTATCAGGGTGTGACTACAGGAATCTTTCACTGGGACAACATGATAAGAACGCTGCTGCTATTAACCGTTATCTATTTGATTTCTCAGGTTTTTGCATTTGGGCAGAATTTCCTGATAGCCGAGATCACATCCCGTATTATTTATTTGATCAGAACAGACCTTACTATAAAGCTTAATCGGCTGCCACTGCGGTTTCTAGACAGTAAAACCCATGGTGAACTATTAAGCCGGGTTACCAATGATGTTGAAACCGTCAGTTCTACTTTGCAGCAAAGCTTTTCCCAAATTATTTCTTCTCTGGCCACCCTGGTGGGAATCTCTGTGATGATGGTACTCATTAATGTCCGGATATCACTGATAGCTTTTGCTGTTATACCCATCGCACTTTTCACCTCGTCAATCATCATAAAAGCATCCCAAAAATACTTTATCAATCAACAAGCTTTTATTGGCGCTATGAACGGGCATGTGGAAGAAATGTATACAGGCTACAGCGTTGTGCGAAGCTTTAATTATGAAGAAGAAGCCAAGGCCCGCTTTAGCGACTTAAATAAAAAAATCCTGAAAAATTCGTGGCGCGCCGAATTTTTATCAGGCATATTATCGCCTTTGTCCGCATTTTTAGGCAATATCGGATATGTAAGCGTTGCTGTTATGGGCTGTTTTCTTGCCATTCGCGGACAAATCGAGGTTGGACAAATTCAAGCTTTTTTGCAATATGTCAAACAGTTTAACCATCCTATCGGTATCATTTCCAATGCAGCGGGAACCTTGCAGGCCACACTGGCTGCTGCGGAAAGAATTTTTGAAATTCTTGATGAAGCGGAGGAAAGCGCCGAGCATCCCCATCCGGTAAAACTGGAAAATATCCAAGGCAATGTTTCCATCCAGCATATAAACTTTTCTTATCTGCCCGATCAGCCTGTCATCCATGATTTTAATTTAGAGGTCAAAAGTGGTCAAACGGTCGCCATCGTCGGTCCCACCGGATCGGGCAAAACAACGTTGATCAATTTGTTTATGCGTTTTTATGATGTGGATGACGGCAGTATTAAAGTGGATGATATTGATATCAGGGATATGAAACGGGATGATCTGCGCAGTATATTTGGCATGGTGCTGCAAGATACCTGGCTGTTTAACGGAACAATTGCAGAAAATATTGCCTATGGACGCCAGGGGGCCACCCGGCAGCAGGTTGTTGACGCCGCTAAAACCGCTTATGTCCATCAATTTATCAGAACATTACCCAATAGCTACGATATGCGGATTAGTGAGGATGCCAGTAATATTTCTCAAGGCGAGAAGCAATTGCTCACCATTGCCCGGGCCATTATCGCCGACCCACCAATTCTAATTCTGGATGAAGCCACAAGCTCGGTAGACACCCGTACAGAGGTTCTCATTCAAAATGCGATGAATAGGATGATGCAAGGAAGAACCAGCTTTGTCATTGCCCACCGGCTGTCTACGATTCGCAACGCGGATATCATCCTGGTACTGAATCACGGGGATATTGTGGAAAAGGGAAGCCATCTGGAGTTAATGGAGAAGAAGGGTTTTTACCATAGGCTTTACAACAGTCAGTTCGAGGCTGAGGAGGCCGGATCTGTATAAAGTAAAGTAACTCTTTGAAAATTAGTGATCATTCTTATGATTCCATAGACTGTTTCCCCTTAGAAACATACAGACCTAAAAATATTATGATAGCACCAATAAACTGCAGCCACCCAAAGCTCTCTCCGAGAAATAGATAACTGATTGCAACAGCAAAGACTGGTGGCAGGTTATTATATAATGATGCCTTGGTGCTGCCTAATATCCCTGTGCCCCAAATCCACAAACAATTACCCAAGCATAGAGGAAAAAGACCAGAATATAATATGCTGGCCCAACCTGGCCAGGGTACAGATTGCCAATCAGTTGCCAATACGGCGGGAAGTGATATAAATAGGAAGAGCCCAGTAGAAATTAGAAGTATATATGCGGTTATCTGATATGCAGAATAAGCATGTATCAGTAAACGAGAAAAAACGGTATAGTAGCCGTAACTCATTTGAGCGACAAGTAACATCAGTGCCCCCGTAATATGTCTTTCGCTCAGACTGATTTCTTTACCAGTACCAGCCACCATAATAACGATCCCCCCAATCGAGACCAGTATACCAACCATCGCCGCCGTATTAATACGTTCAAGTCCGTGAAAGTGGTTAATAATGGCTACACTGACTGGCAAGCAGCCAAGAATGAGCGATGCGTTTCCTGCTGTTGTAATCTGCACGCCTGCAGTAAAAAAAAGTTGAAAGAAGAAAAAACCCAGGCTAGATATGAGTAATACTTTCCAATCTTCCCGCCGCAGCGGTTGCCAGCTCCCTATGCGTCTTAGCACTCCCCAGCCAACTACCAACGCAACCAGCATGCGAATTGCATTATAAGGCATAGGATCTACATACAGAAGACCAATTTTCATTGCCGGCGGATTTAATCCCCACAAAAAAGCAACAAAAGCTAAAATGAAATGAACTTGCATTCCTGCCACCCCCGATTTCTTTCGTTTGTCAATATAGCACTATACTATTAACCTGATTATCTTATGTTACTCTCCTTGTGCCTCTCCCCACCCAATTTTCGGAGGAACGATTCCCAAGATATGGCTTTTCGTATCGAGTCAAACGGCGAATTTTTTTATCCGTTATTATATCCTATAAGGGATACCTTTTAGTTAATACTATCAATTAATAATTAATTGGTCAAATTTTACATTTAAAGTACTCTAAAGCGCAAGCTATCACAATGAAAAGTTTGTTGAAATTACACCAGTGCGAATGCGGTACTGAGTGCATTTGACTATTACGAAATTGATTTTGAAAAAAGACCCAATTTGCATTTTTCTGCTAGTTGAGCCTTTTATCGCACAAAACTTCCGATTGAACCCTAAACCAGCCGTCCCTTCTTGCGCTTTTTCACCGGTGACATGGCTTTACGCATCACCTTTATCGGAGAATTTTCTATTCTCATCGCCCTGAGCCATAGTCATCTTAAATGACTTGGCTAATGTGCATTACCTTGAATTTGCCGCCACTTTGTGCTGCCGCCTTATTTAGCTGAACAAGACAGGTAGGACATTCGGAGACAACAATTTGCGCCCCAGAATTTTCAATATTAATGCGTTTCTTTGCTAAGATAGATGTTGCAATATCAGGATAATCCATATGGAAGGATCCAGCACCGCCGCAACAAGTATTGGCTCCTGCCATTTCTATAAAGTTCCCGGTTGCTTTTAAAAGTTGGCGGGGCTGACTTTTGATATCTTGTCCCCGCCCTAAGTGGCAGGGTTCATGAAATGTCAGTTTCGCATCAACACGATGCTGAGCCTTATAGCCAACATGGACGAGATATTCACTGAGCCCCATAATTTTTTGACTGAAGGCAGCTGCCCGGTTTTCCCACACTGGATCGTCAGCAAAATAAGCGGCAATGTGCTTTAATGTACCGCTGCAGCTAGCACAATCACTAACAATCACATCCGATTTTTCAAATAAAGCAATATTTTGTTTTGCCATCTCTAAAAAGTCAGTACGAAGTCCATGAGCAAGGTGGGGTAATCCACAGCACAGATTATCGATTCGTTCTGGCTCTGTTAGTGTACCTAAGATAGCAATTGTCCCCTCTACTGCATCAGGAAACATCATGCTCATGCCACAGCCTTTAAAATAGGCGACCTTACTTTTATCAGATAAGGTAATAGGCGACAGGGGCGCAGTGCTGCCTAGAGCGGCAGGACCTGCAAAGGATGCCAAATACTGCTTGCGTGTAAATTCTCTAGGTGCCATACCATGAGGGATCACAGTATTCATGCCTATCCGACGTAATATCTTAAGTGTCCCAGCAGATAATTTTACAAGGGTTCGATTCTTCATGAGGGCACCTAGTGCCTTATATGTAGCACCCGGACTGCCATTTTTATCGGCAAAATACTGTCGAAGGGCAATCATCGCCTCATCGGTTTTGACCTTGCTGGGACAATTATCTACACAGGTGCGGCACAAGAGACAAAAATTAATAATGTCGAGTACCTTAGTACTAGGCCTAACAACTCCTTGTATCAGTCCCCTGGCAATATTATTTTTACCCCGGGCACTTGATGATTCCATATCTTTTGCGCCAAATAGAGGGCATACGGTCAGGCAAGTGCCACAACGGTCGCACTGACTCACAATATCTTCCACGTCTTTGAAGTATGATTTTATATCTGTATGCATTATTACAAACTCCTCACTACCAAATTTTATTTGGATTCAGAATCCCCTTAGGATCAAAGGATTGCTTGACCATTTTCAGCGCATTGACCCCTGCTTCCCCTAGAGCCTTAGTAATATGAGGTCGTTTTGTTATGCCAATACCATGTTCACCAGATAACGTACCACCTACAGAAAGAGCTGCCGAAAAAATCTCATTTACAGCATCATGAACTCGTTGTTCTTCTCCGAGCTTAGACAGATCACAAAGTACAGAGGGATGGATGTTGCCATCACCGGCATGCCCATAAACGGCAATTGTAAGGTTGTATTTTTCTGCTATCTTGCGGATAAGACCAACAGTCTCAGGAAATGCATTGCGTGGTACTGAAATATCTTCGCCAAATCGATTGGGTGCCATAGCACCAATAGCCGAACTGAGTCCACGGCGTATGGCCCAAATGTCATCTACTTCTTGCTGAGAAGTCGCAATCCGAACTTCAAGTACCCTAAATTCATTGGCGATAGCTTGAATTTGCTTGGCCTGCTTCTCGAGTTCCGCAGTGGTCTCGCCGTCAATTTCCAAGATGACACAGGCTTCTATGGACGAATCAATCTCAAGTTTGCGGTGTCTGGCTACTGCTTGGATACTGATTTTATCCATCAATTCTGCCGCCGCTGGTACTACTCCAGATATCAGCATTTTATGAATGGTCTTACAAGCATTATCCAGGGAAGGAAACATTAATTGCAGGGTATTTCGTACTTTGGGCATCAGAATTAAGCGCAGCAGCACCTTGGTGATAACACATAAGGTACCTTCCGATCCAGTGAATAATTGGGTAAGATTATAGCCAGTTACGTTTTTGATTGCTTTACCGCCGGTATTAATAATGCTGCCGTCAGCTAATACGACCTCAAGCCCCATGACATAATTACTGGTCACCCCATACTTGACCGCCCTCATGCCGCCAGCGTTTTCCCCCACATTTCCACCAATAGTTGCATACTTCCAACTAGCCGGGTCTGGAGGAAAAAACAAACCTTTTTCAGCACAAAAATTGTAAACATCAATGGTACGTACGCCAGCTTCCACTGTAATCATCATATTTCCTTCGTCAAATTCGATGATTCTTGTCATGCGATGGAGTGCTAAGGAAATACCACCGCGGACAGGGATACTACCGCCGGTGCGGCCACTGGCCGTGCCGCGAGGTGTTACGGGAATACCATATTCATTGGCAATCGCCATTACTGCGGATATCTCTTCCGTAGTGCTGGGGATGACTACAAGATCGGGAATATTCTCTGGCGACATTGGAACAAAGGATGAGTCATAAGAATAGCCAAAACACTCCTCTGTAGAATCAATCGCATTTTCCAAGCCAACAATATTACGAATTTTCCTTTTGATTTCATTTGCTATCATTCAATCTACCCCCCAAAATAATTCATAAAATTTAAAATTATTTATTTTGCATTTCGTATCTAAATAAACACTATCACGTAGGATTATTAAAGGGAAATATATTATAGCAATGAGTTAATAACTTGTGCCTATATTGGTTATAACCGATTTTAATTCGTACGAGAGTATTACGACTTACATTTTATCCATACACACAAAAAAGTCCGCGAAATTAGCGGACTTTTTATTTTAGCATCAGAATTTAAAAGGACGTGTCAGTATTTTCTTATGTAATTTACTTTGTAATATCATCAATGCATGCTTTCAGTTTGTATTGCTCTTTAAGAAATTTTATAAATGCCATGGATGCATTCGACAAATATTTATTCTTTTTCCAAGCTAAGCCAATATCAAATGTAATAGGTTCATGTAATGGAACAATGGCGATTTGAGGATCATCCCGAACAACCATGGTCATCAGCAGAGAAATCCCCGAGTCATTGGCAATTAAACTCTTTATTGTTTTAATCTGGTTGGAAGAAAGTATCGTATTCGGCATGAAATGTTGACGTAAGCACCTGCTGATGACAATTTGGTGCTGATAAGATCTTTCTTTTAGTAAAATAAACTGTTCGTTTTTCAGTTGATCAAATCTTACCGATTTCTGCTTTCGCAGGGGATGATCGGGATGCATGCACAAGACAAGTTCTTCTTGGGTAATAACCAAGGTATTGAGAGTTTCAGAACTTTCAGGAAGAATGATGATCGCCAAATCAAGTTCATCTTTTTCTAATTTTGAAGCAGCTTCTAAGGAAGACGTCTCCTCAAAAGCAATCAGTTGTAAATCGGGATAGGCATGTTTAAAGCCTGAGAAAATGTCAGGAAATAAATAGGATTCAATCATCGGCGGAACACCTAACTTGACAGTGCCTTTTCGCCACGTCTTAAAGTCTTTTGCTTCCTGAATAGCTTGTTGACAGTCATCGAGAATCTTTTCCATTCGCGTGAGAAAAGCCTGCCCTTCCGTCGTAAGAACAGCTTTCTTTTTACTCCTGTCAAAAAGCTGAACATCAATTTCTTCCTTCAGCTTGCGAATGGCCTGAGTGATTGAAGGCTGAGAAATATGTAATTGCTCTGCTGCTCTGGTAAAACTATGCAGCTTTCCTACCATGCAAAAATATTCAATTTGTCTTAATTCCATATGCAAAAAACCTCCATAACGCCCCGCATAACACAGGTACAAAACTAACTTTATGAAGTTAACGTATCGATTAACATAAACATATATCCAACTCTAATCATTATTGAATAGGCTGTATATGAACTTCTTCACTCTATGAACTAATTCCTTGTAGAAATTTACTGTTCTTGAGTAAAGCTAAGTTAGTTTAGGCTAATTGAACAACTAGTGGTTTTCAAAAAAAACGGCATTACCCTAAAGTAACGCCGTAATACATAAAATATATAATTGCTAGTATTTGATATCTCTTTCCAGGATGACACCAGTCTCCGGATTAATCTCCATTTCGCCACGAATCGAACCATTTGCAAATTTAACTTCATATTTCCGGTAACCATCATCTGATTCCAGTTTTACCTGACCAATTTGTGAGCCGGGAAACTCACTCAGTACGATTGCTGCAACATCACTCTCATTCAGCTTTACGGTTAAGCTCCCCCGCTCACCTCTTAGCTTAGTTTTTACTTCTGCGACCATTGCAGTATTTTTACTAATATCGATTTCATATTTGCTATTAGTTTCGTGAACCAGAAATTCAACTTCATATTCATCAATCTCATCTTTTGTTGATAGATAGACCGCTCCTTCCGGCACCCATTGCCTTGCAATTTCACGCGCTCCAGCTTCGTCCAGCGCTGCAAGCGCTGTCGCTGAAACAAATACTGTGGCTGCTATCATTAAGAGCCCCCGCATTATCTTTTCTCGCATTTTCCATCATCCCCTCTTGTTTTATTAGCAGTAACTCTGCTGTTTGTCATTATCTTAGCAGACGAAGATTAAACCAAGATTAAAACCGAGGTTTCCATAATTCTTCCAGAAAAAATATGATATAATGCAAACAAAGAATTAAAAAGGGAGGAACAGACCGATGCGGGTATTAATTGTAGAGGATGAGAAAGATTTGCAAATATTACTAAAAAAACGATTAACTCAATCTGGCTATGGCATAGATACTGCGGGAGATGGAGTGGAGGCCAGCTATTATTTGGAAACAACAACATATGATGTTGTGATTCTGGATTGGATGCTGCCCAAACTGGACGGAATTTCCCTGCTAAAAAAGCTTCGCCGGCAAAAAGAAAGTCCGCCAGTTCTTTTATTAACCGCTAAAGACAGCATTGAGAACCGGGTTGAAGGACTGGATGCCGGCGCCGACGATTACCTGATAAAACCGTTTGCTTTTGAAGAACTGCTGGCAAGGCTGCGTGTACTAGTGCGCCGTCAGACAGATATTCAATGTGATACGATCTCGGTTGCTGATCTAATTGTAAATTTCAGTACCCGCAAAGTAATCAGAGGTGGAAAACCATGAATGTTGATTAGCC
>DJJR01000006.1:1322-23251 GCA_002434245.1 Pelosinus fermentans | reverse complement strand
TTATTTTTTATTGTCCTCTTGACGGGTAGCACACCACTAGTGTGGCAGCCCCTCTCGTTATTTCCAATATCGATGATGCATACTTATCATTCGCTTAAGAGAAATGGGAAGTATATCCTCGATCAATCCCAATTTATAGCCAAAGTATTTCGCTACAGTACGTAAAAAAGCCGCCGGAATACTAGATTTATGATGATGGCTCCACAAATATTTCCATTCCGAAATCACATAACGAAAACCTTCACCTTCTGCTTTTCCAAATTTCTCCCGTATCCAAGACTCACGAGATTGAAATACGCCAATATCAAAATAACGCTTAAATTCTTGGATAAAAGAATAATTGTGGGAGTGATACACTTCAGCCTCTGCGCAGTAGGCAATTTTCCAACCATTTAAAAGCATCTTTGCTGCTACATAGGTATCTTCACCTAAAATCGTATCCGATGGAAAACCTCCGATGCTCATCAAAGCCGAACGACGATAAGCAGCAAAGGAATTGGAGATAAATGCTGTTTTAATTCCTATTTTTGGTGCATCCTGTAAAGACTTCACCCTACTATCAGCAGTGTAATTAAATAAACGTGCATGTGCTTCTAGAGGCGTAGAATCAACATATGGCAGTTGTCTCCCATAGGCTGCTCCAACATCTGAATTGGAAAAACAGGAAACAAGTTTAGATAATGCTTCCGAATCGGCTAAAACAGCATCTTGAGTAAGAAACATTATAATATCAGCATCTTCAACCATTTCTGCGCCCTGCTGGCGAGTTCGACCATGATTAAAAGCATCACGGGAAATTGAAACCACTTCAAATTCAAACCCCTTCGCGACCTTAACAGTTTGATCTCTTGATGCCGAATCAATAACAATTTTTCGGTAAGGTTTATATAGCTGACTTGAGATAGAAGCTAACAACTGTTCAAATCGTTGTCCGCCATTCAGGGTTGGGATGATTAAAGCTACTGTAAACAACGTTTCGACCTATCCTTTCTGCTGCATATGCAGGTTCTAAGACTCACTTTATTCTTTGAACTACATTTCTATCTATGTCCAATGATTTAGCAATTTGACGAATTGATAAGTTTGAGTCTCTTCTCAGTATGCTAATCATCTCACGTCGTAGATCTTTCTGCTGACGATTTTTTAGATCACTGATATTGATATTATGTTTATCTAGATAATGCATAAGCCATTCTTTTGCTTGATTTTCAGTTTGAATCGCTTTCTCTGCCACATTCTCTTCTTGTAAATCCATGAACTGATGTCCATCATCCTGCATTTTTGAGTAGTCTATAAAAATTCCAATTGCTTTCTTAATATCATCTGAAAACATTTCGAGAATAAAACGTTTATCTATGCTACTGTTTTGATTTTTTATCTCAGTATAAATAGCATAGCTACTCCACTTGTATTCTTCTACACTTTTCACCATACCTGCTTTTACTGGATTGTTATGTATATATCTTATTACTGACAAGAGATATGCATCATTTTCAATTCCTTCGCTCTTAAATCGATCTTGAAATAAATGCCCTATTCGATCATATTTTTTATTGAAATAGTAGGCGTAGCTTATATTGATTCTTTTCATGATCTTTCCTATTTCATCGATACCTTCATTGATAAGGATATGTACATGGTTATCCATTAAGCAATAAGCATAGATAGCAAACTTTCGCTCCTTATTTTTTTCATTTAAGATCTCTATAAAGCGCTTTTTATCTTCATCATCAAGAAATATATATTTTCTCTCATTCCCTCGGATCATTATATGATAAATTTTACTTTCGCTTAATCGCCTACCTTCTCTTGGCATGGAAATCTCTCCCTCTTTTCTTTAAAGGTCATTATATCACTTCTATTCCGAAGAGTCAACGAACCGTCCCCTGACTCTCAGGTTCAGCCGTGTTTGCCAGTCGTCTTCTCGAAACCCCACGTCCAGCACCCAGTGTAGATTATTTTCAATTCCCCAATGGATTCGAGATGCTTGAGCTACTTCCTGCACATTCCCCTTCATGCTGGTGATGTAGAGACGAATTTCGATTTGGCTTTCCTTCCCACTTTTGAGATCCGTTCGACGACTCTCTGTAAGTAAGAGGCCTGCAAGTCCGATCCACTCTTTTTTCTCGGCAACCAGTCCAAATCTCGGAACAGGTAGTACTTGCGTTCCTCAATTCTTCCATGTCCTTTTTCAATGGTTCGGTACATTTTATAGGAATCTTTTTCCTGTGGATCATTTCGAATCGACTACGCATATTCTAAGAACTCCCGATACATCGTTCCCTGATTCCCTTTAAGTCCGATCAAATAATCAGCTTTTTTCTCTTTTATAATCTTTTTCACGATTTCTTTCTAGCATCCCATGGCATCCATCGTTACGATAGCATCTTTTAGATCCAGAAGATCTAAAAATTCGGGAATCGCTGTAATTTCATTGCTTTTGTCATGGGTTTTTACTTGAGCCAAGGAGAGCTTATTTTCGCTGCACCAAGCGCCAATCATATAGACGAGTCCTTTTCTTCCTTCCTTGTGATAGGTACTAGCAAGGGCTTTCCCATCAAGAGCTACCACACGCCCTTTACTTGTTGCTTCGACGGCAGACATTATTTGAGTAAAAAAGATCGCAAAGGTTTTGGCTGAAAGCAACTGTAAGACTCTCGCAAAAGTTAAGCGACTAGGTATTCCATTTTCTAGTGGCAGGAACTTTTGTAGCCATTGAGTTCTGGCCAATGCAAAATCGTGAATTTCCAAAGCACTGTTGGCATTGCAAGTTACTGCTAGCAAACAAATAAGTAAAATATCCGACAGTTTATATTTGATCTTCCAAGCTTGTCTTGGATCTGGTACTTTTTCTAAAATTGTAATGAGATTCTCCATTTTCTTCACCTCATTACTTTATTTTGATTCTCTACCTGCATTTTCCTTTTTCTATCTTACTGTTTTTTCATGAACATGCCCTGTTTTCTACTTTTTATCTATTGACATATTACCGCCGCCGAACTTTCTTTTAGTATCAGATATTATTGCATAATAAATAATAAAAACCGAAACTATTTTAGTTCTATGGCGCATTGCCGTTCCAGAATTTGAAACACCAATCCCAAATAAAAAAGAAACGCTTAATATCATTATAAGGATACTAATACAAATAGGATTTTTGTATATATATCTTCGATTGAATACACTATAAATAATTATGCCTAGATATAATAATGAATCCATAAAAAATGCACATATATCACCTATACCACGCCAATCCATAGGCAATGGTGATGTTAGAAAGTAAAACATTCTAATTGGACCATATAAAATTAATGTCTCTAAAGAATCAATACTCATGTTTACAAGATATGCAGCATTGCCTTTTCTATGGTTAGCTTGGCCATATATATCATCAATTTCATTCATTCCACTGAATTTAGTCAATAAAATTTCACTAAACTTCGTAAATACCAACAAGCTAATCAAAACAAAAATTATAAAATACACAATAGTTTTTCTATTAAATTCTAAATTATTATTTTTATGCCTATAGAACATATACATAAAAATATAACCAGCAAAAATACCGATTGCTCCTGCATGAAAAGAACATGCTATGAATAAATAGATAATTGATTGAAGAAAATTACTACTACTTTCATCTTTATGCCATTTTACAAAAGAATAAATAGATAATATTGCAAACATAGTTACAACACTTTCCCTAATCAAGAATGTAGAATATATAATTGAATTAGGGAAAAAGGCGAGTAAGGCAACACAGAATTTTATCTTTCTACTATTTATTTCTAGTAAGACCAAAATTTTATAAAAAATAACTACTGTAGTAAGGCCTAAAAGCACATTAATGTATTGCGCAAATAATTCTTCGGCACCCGTAAAATAAAATATTATTCCTACCAGTTTTGAATAAATGCCTCCATATATATCATTGGTTAGTAAATCCAAGTTTGTAGCTACTGAAGTTGCGGCTTGGAAATAACCTATCGCATCAGTATTATAATTTGGAAAGACAAATATCTTTCTGGCGTATATATCCCAGTACATTACCCCCAGTCTTAATATATAGGTAAAACAAAATACTACTCTGAAAAACGGCTGATATTTAGTAATACTTAGCATTACTAATACCATATTGACAGCAATTAGACAGACAGCTGTCACTTCGTCGTCTTTAATAAGAGGGGATAATATCCCCACTATTATTATTTCTATAAATAATCCAATCCATGCTAGAATCAATAATAGCACCTTCTTATTTTTATTGTACTAAATTCACTAATTATAGAAGCTTCTCTTGAAGTCAACGTGTCTGTCTACATCAGACATGATATATTTCCTTTAACCATTAAAACACATAGTTGTTAATATGCAGTTTAATTATCCGTGAACAGTAGACCTTTATTTTACTTTATAATACTCACAGTACCAATCAGCAAATCTCTGCAGACCATCTTCTATTCTTGTTCTAGGCTTAAACCCTACAGCTTGCTGCAATAAATCAGTAGAGGCGAAGGTAGCAGGTACATCGCCTGACTTGATAGGCTCAAAAGTCTTATCAAATACTACCTCTCTGCCAATAACTTTGCTCAAGCACTTCTCTAACGTTTCGATAAATGCCATTAACTTCTCAGGACTGTTATTCCCTATATTGAAAACTTGATGAGGCGCAATATTACCTCCTACAGGAGAATTACAAAGAAGTCGACCAATCCCCTCCACAATGTCATCAACATATGTGAAATCACGATAAAGATCGTTCTCGAAATCACCGTTGTTGAAGATCCTAATTGGCTCTCCGGCAAAATATTTCTGAGTGAATCCGAAATACGCCATATCGGGTCGACCCATTGGGCCATATACAGTAAAAAATCGTAACCCAGTAGCGGGAATCTTATAGAGGTGACTGTAAGTATAGGCCATCAATTCATTTGACTTTTTCGTGGCCGCATAGAGTGAGACAGGATTGTCCACAAAATCTGTTTCCAGAAACGGTATTTTTTTGTTTGCGCCATAAACAGAGCTGGATGATGCGTAAACAAGGTGGTCTACAGGACAAAATCTACAAGCTTCGAGAATATTAAAAAAGCCGATGATATTGCTTTGGATATATACATCTGGTTTCTCTATTGAATAACGCACTCCAGCCTGAGCGGCTAGATTAACCACAATATTTGGCTTATACTCTTCAAAAGTATTCATAATCATAGCCTTATCTGAGATATCATCTTTGATAAAGGTAAACTTTTCAAAAGGCTTGAGCAACTCTAAACGTGTATACTTGAGATTTATGTCATAATAATCATTTATATTATCAATCCCAATGACCCGACAGCCTTGTTCCAGCAGCCTCCTAGATAAGAAGTAGCCAATAAAGCCTGCCGCTCCAGTGATAAGATATATCTTATTTGTATTTAAAGGTTTGCATTCCACTTTTCTTCGACTCCTTTATACTAAGAAAAATATCTACAGGGTTTACTTTCTCCCAATAGAATAATACTCTACTCCCGCCTCTTTCATATCTTTACTCCTATAGATATTCCTACCATCATATACCAAAGGAGTTTTCATCAGCTTCTTATACTCTTTTGGCGTAACTTCCTTAATCTCACCCCACTCAGTAAAGATAAAGCAAACATTAGCACCTTCTAAGGTTTCTTGAATATTCTCAGCATACTTGATAATTCCTCTCTTCTTTTGTCCTTCTGGATAATACTTTTTAAAATTGTTTACCCCCACAGGGTCATACGCATAAACCTCTGCACCTTGTTCTAATAATAGCGGCACATTCTCAAGAGATGGTGCTTCTCTTAAATCATCGGTTCCGGGTTTAAATGTTAAACCAAGCACAGCTACTTTCAGACCATTAAAAGTAATGAGTCTTTTACACGCTTTCTTGTATAACATAGTCTTTTGATCTGTATTTACATCAATAGTTGCCTTCACTGTTCTAAGGTCATAGCCATGCTGTTTTGCTAAATACTCTAATGCCTTTGTATCTTTAGGAAAACATGATCCTCCATAGCCAATACCGGCATTTAAGAACTTACTCCCAATACGCTCATCAAAGCTCATGCCTTTTGCAACATCCTGAATATCAGCACCTACTAGTTCACAAAGGTTGCCAATATCATTCATGTAGGATATTTTAAGTGCAAGGAAGTCATTTGATGCATACTTAATCATTTCCGCAGATTTTCTGTTTACTGAAACAATAGGTAAATTAAATGGTTTATATATCTTGTTAAGTATTTCTTCAGCCCACTTACTTTCTGTTCCGATAATAATCCTTGCAGCATGTAGCGTATCATGTATTGCAGAACCTTGGGCTAAAAATTCAGGGTTTGATGCTACCTCAACTCTGATCTTCTTATCTGCACCAGATCCATTTCCAATTAGAATTTCTCCATCATGAGGTAAAAAATCATGAATAAACTGCTCGACCTTATCATTGGTACCGACAGGGACTGTTGATTTCACAACAACAAGGCAGTCTTTTTCTATTATTTCTGCTATCTGCCTTGCAACTGTTGCTATATAGGACAAATTAGCAGAACCATCAGACAACTCCGGCGTTCCTACCCCGATAAAGATAACATCTGCATCCTTATAGGCTGATTTGTAATCAATAGTATAATTAAGTCTGCCATTCGCATAATTTTTTTGCATCAATTCTTCCAAACCTACTTCATATATTGGAGAGATTCCTTGTTTCATTAGATTTATTTTATTCTCATCTATATCCACACAGGTAACCTGATGACCGACTTCGGCAAAACATACGCCTGCTACTAAACCGACATAACCTGTTCCTGCTACTGCTATTCTGCACATATAATACCTTCCTTTACTTGTATATATAAATCGGATTGGTTCGCCATCACTTCAACCATTTTAGTTGATTTGGCTTATCCGAGTCTACTGCACAATATCTATATACTTGTCGCAGCAGACTTTACCAGCATAATAGATCAATTACTTCAATCTTTCGATTGCAAACTGCTACCTTTTTGCATATGTTTAAACTATAATTACTTAATATGCTCCAAGGATAATTACGGGTGAGTGTTTCACCTTTCCAATGAGATTAGCATCCGTGGATCTTGCTCATCCCATTACTGGCACCGAAGCTTTCTTAATACCCGTTCGCCCTCTTTTACCTTTCTGCCATAGTTTTGTTCTTATCTTATGTCTTAGAATATACTGTAAAGTCATTGTTTTTTTCAGTCTTATGCACAATCAATCTTGGTTTATGCATAACTACAGTGCAATTATCAGGTACATCTTCGACAACTACGCAATTTGCTCCTATGCGAACATTGTCACCGACTTTTATGCCGCCGATGATTTTAGCTCCGGCACCAACATAGACATTATTCCCAATTATTGGGGCACCTTTTTTTTTAGTATCATCTAACATGTTCGAACCAATAGTTACTTGATGAAATATGGTACAGTTATAGCCGATTTGAGTACCTTGTGATATAAGAATGCCATTGAGTCCGTGAGGTAATGCAATTCGTCCAGGCATCTTTGTTTCAAGAGGTATACTTGCGTTATACTTATTGATTAGTCTTTTGTATTTTAAGCTATAGTATAGCTTTTGTATTTTCGAGCTTGTCCGATGATAATTCTCCCTATAGCCCCAAAAAAGATCTCTATCGTTTTCGCATTTCAAGTAACTCGCCAATTTCCTAATTATCCTTTTCACCTGCTATTATCACCTCTTTACTATGAATACCCTTGCAACCCTGTATATTTTGTTTAATAGCAATATCTGCTCGAATTATTTACCATTAATCTAGCTTTATTTCGTTTTCTTCCTCTTTACCATACCAACCATTTCTTTCCGCATTTTAGGGAATAGACAAAGCACTCCAAAGTAGAAGGCCACACATATAACAATTGAAATAAAACTCCAAGCTACTCCATCATTCAGTTGTTGTAAGAGATAACCCATAAATCCCATGGCTATTGCTGATATTGCTGCTGGAAACACGTTGCCCACCATTTTTGTTACCGGAAATCCTATCACAAACTTCATTATAAGAAAATGCACTAAAAGTCCTTCGATTCGTATCCAAGATCGTGCATAAACGAAGGTCCAAAAACCATATTTGACGCTTATTATGCAAACTGGAACCAGTACTACTAAATGTAGTATCTGCGCTAAAAATGATAATTTAGGTCTCCCTTTTGCGCGATATACCTCGCTACAATAATTTCCAAAAACTATCATTATTGCGCTTGTTAATGCCCAAATACCTATTATCTCACCGGCTTCACGCCATTGACTCCCTAGAAGTATCTGCACTACTAAGTCATTATATAGATATACACCAACACTCAAAGGGAAAACAAATATGGAAATAAACCTCTGCATAGTAAAGAGCGTTCTATTAAACTGTTCACTATCATCTTGCAATCGAGACAATGCAGAAAAAAGTATAGGAGTCGTGGCAGCAGTAATTAATGTTAAGAGAGCGTTGACCAAAGTCATAGATGTTTTATACAATCCCAAATAGTATCCGTTTAAAGCACTTCCAATAACGAAAGCATCCACCCATAATGTAAGCCAAATAGAAATGCTTTCAATTAATGACCAAATGCTAAATGATAGCATTTCTTTTAAAATTTTTACACTGTAAAACAATTTAGGTTGCCACTTAGATTTAATAGTTAATAAAACTGCATTGATAATGCGTTCACAGATTGTACCAATAATAAGTGCCCAGTAATTGAATCCTAATAGAGCAAGAGGAATCGTGACAACAAGCGGTATATAAATAGAGCTTAGACGCACCCAGAATAGAGTTTTAAAGTCAAAATCACGCCTGTACAGTGCAATTTGTATGCTTGAAAATGACGTTAGCGGTAACTGTAGACAAGCTATTGTTATAACTCCCCCCAGCCCCGGATTACCAACTAGTATTGCTATAGGTTCACTAAATATGGCTATTACTCCCCAAAGAAAAAAAGAAATTGCAAGATTCGTCCAGAAGGCTACATTAGTATTTTTGTACTTTTCATCATCATCTCTAAACTCATGCTGAACCAAATATTTCTGAAAACCCGCATCAGTAAACATATCTGCAAAGCTGATGATCATCGTTACAGTAGCTACTACTCCAAAAGCCTCGGGTACAAGAATTCTTGCCAGAATCATATTGGTGATTGGACTCACAATTTTTGCAGCTATTTCAGTAATAGATGACCACTTTGTAGCATTTAATATTTTTCCTTTAAGATCAGAGTTATTCAAATTTTCTAGCTCCCGACAAAGAATCGAACACTAATTCGTTATGTACTTCACACCCATTAATGTTTCTTTTACCAATTTTTATTCTTTTTTGAAAATATCTTAACATAAGAATAACCATTTTCCCCTTACCATAATTTTTTAAAAATTCTAAGTTGCGGCTTAAAACTCTTAGTTGTTTACATCAGGCAACTTGATCCAATCTCCGAATCGATAATCATATAATTCTGGCTTGAAATATTCCATCCCAGATCCTGGGAAAAATGTTAATTCTCCGAAAAATATTTTCCCATTAACTTGATAAAAATCAACCCTAACAAACGGAAATGGACGTGATAATATTTTTGCATATTCAATCATTCGATCAAAGCCTTCTGGTTTTTCGATTTTATTCCCACTATTAGGATAATAACGATAAAAGGGCATAAGTTTCCAATCCATATCATAAAAATCAACTTTTAATCCGGCTATATTATCTCTATCCGAACAAATAAAAAGGCATCTAATCTCTCCGTTAAAACACATAAATTTATAATCAATAAGATCTTTATACTCACTATCTTCTAAAAATTCTTCGCATACAATTCTCGGTCTTATATCCTTGTATACCCACTCAAATGAGTGATAGTAATAGTTCTGCTTAAGCCATTTCATCATCATTTTTTTTGCATTATTAATATCTAACTTAGATTTGTCTTTACAAATTATATTCATACCACTTCCATGAGTAGCCTTTAAAACAAATTTATTTGGTAAAGAATCAAAATTTATGTCGTCGACATTGTCATAGACCCCTAGTAAATTATTGAGTATATCCCCATAACCTTGCTCGATAACATAATGACGCACGCTGTATTTATCTGCACATTGAGTTGCTTTTGGATCTCTCCAATGTAACTTAAGCCATTGTAATTTCTCATTAAAACTTTTGGGGTTTTTCAAATCTGGTACATACCCCACCCTCTTTTTGAAATGCGTCTTAATAGCCCATTCAGGGTTAATTCTATACGCTATATTCCTGAATATATGTAAGACTTTTATTACAAAGGCTGATTGTCTTATTGATATCTTCACGTTGTTCACCTTATTCTCCTGTGTCTAATATATAATTATCCAATAACGTTTTCCCACCGTCCAATAATTTTCGATACACCAAATTTCTGGACATCATTTTTTCCTTGTTTCGCCAATTTTGCCGATAGCGCGGGATTTTCCAGCATTGTGCGCATTGCACAAACTAATTCATCCAATCCACCGACAGGTATTAGCAAACCATTTACATTGTCTGCAATAAGTTCATTTGAGCCCGCACAATTCGTCGAAATGCAAGGAATGCCTATCATCATTGCCTCTAACAATGCATTTGAGAAACCTTCATAATTTGATGACAACACAAATAACTCAGATGTAGCAACTTTTTTATAAATTTCACTTGTCCAACCGGGAAGCTTAATTCTGTCACTTAATCCTAAGCCATTTATCATAGCTTCAAGTTCTTGTCTTTTTGCACCCTCACCATATATCACGAGCTCATGTTTTGGAAATGCATCTGCTATTTGTGCAAATGCATTTATTAATAGTCTATGGTTCTTCTGATCTGAAAATTTGCCGACATTTACTATTGTTTTTGTTTTTTCTACATTCTGCATAGATATTTGAGTGATGGGATTCTGTACAATTTCACTATTATTTATTACACTTTGGTTAAAACAAGATTGTGCCCACTTTGTCTGAAAAACAACCCTTTTGGTTTTAGGATATAATATATTGGTAATGGCCCTGCAAAAAAAGCCTCTACCGTCTTTTGCAGGGTCATTTCTCTCGGATACTACTACATCTCCTATATACCTGCAAAGAGCAATCATAACCACTACATTAATCTTGGCAAAGAAAGAAACTATACGATAAGGGCGGTTCTCTTTATGATATCTTCTAATCCCTATAATCCATTGAAAAACCTGTAGTTTGCGCGATTTTTCCTCATTAGCGAGGGAAATAATCTTTACATTAGGCTCCAATTGATATGTGCATTTTTTGCTTAGCAGAGTTAAAATGTCAACTACTTTGCCCTGCTTCGCATAATAGTTTGCAAGCAAGGACACAACACGTTCTGCTCCTCCATTACTCATTCCGCCTAAGACAAAAGCTATTCTACGTTCATCCTTCTTGTCGCCCACTATAAATCATCTCCTCTTATTAAAATCTAGTTAGAGCTTACAATGTTAAGCTTTTATTCTTAAAACTTTAAATTCTTCAGCTATTCGATGCGTCTCTTTTCCTATTTCTTCTGCCTGATCAGGGTGCTACGTATCGCTGAAATTGTCACATTATATCATTTAGCTTTTCCAATAGTTGTTTCTCTGATTGAACGATATTCAAACAATCGCTTTAGGTATGCTTAGAATAATCTGCATTGCTTGAACAACAGAATTTGTTTGTCGAAACTCGCCACACCTATACATTTATAGGTAGTTTCCGATTCCTTGCTTCCGCAATAAATATGAAGCAGCTTGATCATCATAAACTTTATCAATGAATATAAAAGAAAGGCATATAATCTCATGATATATTCGTCATGATGTAAGTCTCCCTAATAAACAGATTCAATTTCCTCCATGTAAGCATCTACAACAAGTTGCCTATCAAATTCTTTCTCTACCTTTTTCCTGCCAGCCAGTCCCATTTGTTTTCTTTCTTCATATTCTAAATTTAAGAATTTCTCTATCTTTTCAATAAGATCTTTACTATTCTGCTGTTTTACTATATAACCATTAACACCATCATCTACAACTTCCCGACAACCACTTCTATTTGTAGTAATAACCGGTCTACCAGACGCAGCACTCTCCAACAGCACATTCGACATTCCTTCTGGATAATAAGTTGGATGTATGGTACAATGTGATATTTTATGAAATTCGCGGACATCACTTTGCATTCCGTGATAATGAATAATTCCTCTATCCTGTAATTTATTTAACCTCTCCTCATATGCATCTTCACAGAAACCTAAAACATGAAACTTTGTATTTGAATACTTACTTCTAATAAATTCAGCAGCCGCCAAATACTGATCGATTCCTTTTTCTTTCATAATTCTAGATATAAAAACAAATTCTATTATTTCATCAGAAGGATAAGGAAGCAAAGAAAAATACTGTGTACTCACACCTGACCCAGGAATAATTCTATATTTTTTTATTGCAATGTTTTTATTCTGAAAAAACTCTTGATTTTCTTTGTTCTGAAAAAATATACATCTAGCTTTCTTAAATGCAAATCGATACATTCGTATTAATATTTTTTGAATTAAGCTATCACTTTCTACGGCTGTACCTAATCCTGTGATATTTGGGAAAAACGGTATATTTTGACTTCTGCAAACAATTCCACCATAAATATTCGGTTTTACAGTATACGATAAGACCGCATTAGGCTTTATGCTTTTGATAATTTTGTAATAGCCGAATAGTAATTTCAAATCAGTTATTGGATTCATACCTCTCCTATTAAGAGGTAAATCAATACACTCACATCCCATTTCTCTAAGAGGCTTAACCTTCTCACCGTAAGGAAGAACAACATAAACTTTATATTTTTTCTCTATTAGTTTTTGAATTATTTCTTTACGAAAATTATATGTATAAGCATGATGATTTGAAAGCAATAAAATTTTTTTCATCTTATTCCTCTGACAGTTTTATTGATTCTAAAAAATCAATAAAACTAATATTTTGTACACAATTACACTTTGAGAGACTCTTCTCATACACCAAGTCTCCAAACACCTTATTAACCGTACCAATTTTCAATAACCGTAATAGAGGATTAAATAAATCAGTCAACATAACCTTCTTCCCATGAGTTTCAGCAATCAGCCTAACCATCTCACTTGTCTTCACGTACTCGCTATTTTGCGGAAAGAATAGTCCACTGCTACAATCATCAATCATCAACTTTACAAATTCAGATAGATTATCTATGTAAAGCATGCTGCGCTTATTATCTATATCTGGGAAGAGCGGTATTTTAACTGCAAGATTAACTAGTCTTGGATAATTCCCTTTGCAGCCCTTCCCATAAACCATAGGAGGGCGAAGTATGACTACTCTAAATGAATCATCACCCAAAGATTCTATTAACTCTTCTGCCTGAAGTTTTGACTTACCATAGTTACTATCTGGCTTAAGTGGAGTATTCTTGTCAATGACTCCATTTTTCACTCCATACACATTCATTGAGCTTAAAAAAATGAACTGCTTCACACCTTCTGCTTTAGCTCTATTAGCAACCTCAATTGCTAAATCTCTATTTATCCTATAGTAAAGATGTTGATTCTCTTTCGTTTCCTTAATATGCGCTATCCCAGCTACATGAAAAATAACATGATACTCTGAGAAATCTTTCTCTTTCCATGAATCTCCTTTTACATCGACTGTATCTATAGAATATTTATCAGGATATTTTGTCAGCCACTGCTCTAAGCTCATCCCTATATAGCTGTTAGCTCCTGTAATAAGTATCTTTCTCATTTCATATTGTCTCCTTGATACTTGTGGCTTCCTTCTTGCTACTAACTCCAGCACTACCTTCAACAAACCCATCACTCTTCACTACACTTACAATAGTTCCAAAGAAACACTTAATATCCATCAAGAGGCTTATAGTCTGAACGTATTCCCCATCCATTTTCGCTTTGGATTCTATGGTTAACTCATCTCTACCATTGATTTGAGCCCACCCAGTAAGTCCTGGCCTCATATCATTCGCATTATATTTATCCCTCTCTGCAATCAAATCATATTGATTCCACAGTGCTGGACGAGGGCCTATGATTGACATTTCACCGATAAATATATTCCAGATCTGTGGCAATTCGTCTAGACTTGTCTTCCTCAAGAATTTTCCCATCTTTGTTATATACTGCTCCGGATTCTCTAGTAGATGTGTTGGTGTATCTTTGGGCGTATTTACGCTCATGGTACGAAATTTCAATATATTAAAATATGTCTTATGAATGCCCACACGTTTTTGCTTAAATAATACGGGGCCTCTCGAATCAAACTTAATAGCTGTGATTAGAATCAACAATACTGGTAACAAAATAATTAGCCCAATAAATGATAAGAATATATCTATAATTCGTTTAAATTTTAAGTAACTAATCATTACACCCCCTATACTCTAACTCAATTAAATACTATAGCGCTCATAGTCTCTTATCACCAGAATAAGCTCACTCCTGCATAACAATAGCAACTGTAGACTCTTTTGTACTTTTCGACATCACTATACGATCCGCTGAATCATTCTTCACACTAATCTTCGCACTATCTATGTAACAGTATTTTTCTCTTGATTTTTGATAGGCTGGTAATAGAACGTCAAGTGCCTGAATCGCCTCATCCGAATGCTTGCTTGCTTGCAAAGCCACAAGCCCTTGCCGCAGTACTTCCTCATCTACAACCTTTAGATTTGCCATAAATATCTTCTGATGCTTAGTTGAAGCAGTGCCTTCTTCTGCTGTCAAGAGCTCTTCAAATAATTTTTCTCCTGGTCTTAACCCGCTAAACTCTAATTTAATATCCTTATTTGGCACTAATCCAGAAAGTTCAATAAGGTCATTTGCCATATCGACAATCTTGACTGGCTTACCCATATCAAGAACAAAGACCTCACCACCATTCGCCATAGCGCCTGCCTGGAGCACTAATTGGGATGCCTCAGGGATGGTCATAAAATAACGCTGCATATCAGGATGAGTGATGGTAATCGGACCACCTTTAGCTATTTGTTTTTTAAATAATGGGATTACACTACCACGGCTGCCAAGAACGTTACCAAATCGCACTGCAACGAATTTGGTATTACTTTTTTTACTTAAATTCTGAATGATAAGTTCGGCAACACGTTTCGTCGCCCCCATTACACTCGTCGGATTAACGGCTTTATCCGTTGAAATCATAACAAAAGCATCTACCCTAAACTCATCCGCCGCTTCCGCTACCGTTTTTGTGCCAAAGATATTATTGCGCACCGCCTCAACAGGCTGTGATTCCATGAGTGGCACGTGTTTGTGAGCAGCTGCATGGAATACGACTTCTGGCTTAATCTCTGCAAAGATGGTGTGAATTCGCTCCTTATCCCGCACATCAGCAATGATGGGTTCCAAGTTTAGATGCTTATACTTGCCTTTCAGCTCACTATTGATTTCATAGATGCTATTTTCGCCTTTCCCAAGAAGTATCAAAGATTTTGGTGACATTTTAGCAATTTGGCGACATAATTCGGAGCCTATAGATCCACCTGCCCCAGTAACTAAAACGCGTTTACCTTTGAGATAACCTGCGATTTTCCCCACATCTAATTTTACAGGATCTCTACCCAACAAATCTTCCACTTCCACATTGCGTAGCTGTTGAACCGTAACATCGCCATCAATGAGTTCATAGATGCCGGGTAACGTTTTCAGTGCACATTTAGTTTTTTTACATTCATAGATAATCTCTCTAATGGTACTACCTCCTGCAGATGGCATGGCGATAATAATTTCATCAATTCTATGCTCACTAACAATTCTCCTAATATCCTTTCTGTTCCCCAACACTTTAACACCGAACAATCTCTGCTTATTCTTATATTGATCGTCATCAATAAATCCAACGAGCCTTTTCGTAGTACAATAACGATGATTTATTTCTCTAGCAATCATGGCTCCAGCATCACCAGCACCAATGATCAAAACCTTCGCACACTGCTCCGAGTGTTTTTGACGCAAGTAATGCATTATGCGAAGAACCAATCTGCTGGCTCCAATAAATCCAATATTGAGAAACCAACTTAGAACATGTACACTTCTCGGTAATGTTGATCCAGTAAGAAACATATAGATAAAGATAATTAAGGAGCTTACAGTCACCGCCCCGCATATGGCTAGCAACTCATTAATGCTGGCATAACGCCACAGACGGTTATATAAACCAAACATATAAAACGTACCTAACCTAATTACAATAATCATGGGCATATATGTAAGCAATATATTATAATAACGACTATCTAGATTGCCTTCAAATCTAATAAATAGGGCAATCATTGGTATAATAAAAACGATAGTCATATCAATTATCATTAACATAAACGAAATTATTTTACGCCGCATATACTACACTTCCTTTCTATTTAGATCTTTTATTACTATTATAGAATAGTAGTAATACGTATGTCTGTCTGGTTTGATTGTCAAGAAGGTAGGATTTCGCTCCCCAGCATTTCCTCATGTAATAAAAATAAAACAAAGTTCAAAGGGAAAATAAAAATAATTTAGATAATATAATATTAAAAGGTGCTCACAGAACCTATGATTATAAGACGATAATACGTGAGAATTACTGTTACCTACTACGGTGATAAGTATCACGTACTGCCCAATATGAGAATACCTAAATAATTTTTAATGGTTGTTTTTGCAGCTAATGATTCGTTCGGAAGAGTAGACTACTTAGTCTTTTTCTATTTCGCTATTTTATTACTATCACTACCATAATAATAGTAATAATAAGCATGTTCTTCTTCAATCTCTACACGATTGAGTATAACTCCCAATATATGACCTTTCGCCTTTATCAGCAAATCTTTAGCCTGTTGAGCCATTTCTGGACGTACAGAGCCAGAATTGATAATTAACGTAATACCATCGACTCTTGAGGCCAATACGGATGCATCCGTAACAGCAATCACCGGAGGAGCATCAATAATAACAAAATCTGCCTTGGTCTTGAGGTAATCAATTAGTTCCTGCATCTTTTTGGAGCCTAACAGTTCGGATGGATTTGGCGGAATTGGTCCACTGGTCAAGAGTCGCAGATTTTCTACTTGTGTATCTTGAATAAAATGATCTGCCTCAATTTCCTCTACCAAAATATTCGTAAGCCCACGGTTTTTTTTGCCAAAAATCTTATGTTGTACCGGTTTTCTCAAATCACAATCCACTAGAATAATCTGCTTGCCTGACTGAGCCAACGCAACAGCCGTATTGGCAATGGTGGTTGATTTTCCTTCCCCTGGTCCAGAACTGGTAAACATGATAGTCTTGAGCTCCCCGTCGGTTTTAGAAAACTGAATATTAGTTCTCAGTGTACGATATGCCTCAGCAATAGGGGACTTTGCGTCTTCATATACAATCAGCTTGCGTGTAGTTGTCATTTTTGTTCTCCTCTATTGCTGTTAACTGCTATCAGTTTCTTTATTTTTGACCACATTGCTGTGTTCTCCCCAATTGTAACTTTACTATCAAAGTCTGGAATACTTCCCAAAACAGGAAGATCTAAATATTGCTGGACATCATCTGCATTTCTAACCGTTTTATTCAGGTATTCTAAAAGGAAGGCAAGTCCTGTGCCAACAAATAGTCCCAGAATCGCAGCAATCACTACATTCAATGCTTTCTTGGGACTTATTGGTTTCTCTGGTGCAATGGCTACATCAATAACCTGAACATCTGTAGGTTCCATCACTTCGCTGATTCGAGCTTCTTCATGACGTTTAGCCAGCATAATGTAAATTTCCTGATTCACATTAGCATCCCGCATCACTTTAGCTAGGCCGCTTTCTTTCGCTGGTAGGGTTTCCATTTCTTGCTCACTACTATTGATGATACCTTGTATTGCTTGGCTTTGTGCTGTACGAGCAGCAAGTTCGGCCTCCGATTGAATCTGACTCTGGAATAAACCTTGGTGAATAGGATTCATCGAAGGGGCGTCCGCACTAATAACTCGGGAAATCTCACTACTCAATTTACTATTTGTTTCATTGATAACAGCCCGAGTCGCTATTACTTCTGGATGTTTTTCCGTGTAATGTGAAGATAAGCTAACTAAATTGACCTCTAACTCTGCCAATTTGATTTTGTATTGCTGAATCAAAGGGCTGTCAGCAATAAAACCTGGTTTTTCTTTATTTAGCTGCTGCTTGACAGTACTTAGTCTTGCTTGTGCTGCTGAAATCGCTACTGTATTTTCAGCAGATAATTGATCAATAGCTGCAAATTTATCTATTATAGCCTTCGTTTCCACATCAGGGGCCACAATTTTTTGTTCTCTTTTATATTGTTCCAAAACAGCCTCAGCTTGTTCTAACTCTTTTTTTGATTCTTTTAATCGCTCACCAATAAATTCTCGAATTGTTTTTTGTTCGGAACGTACCAGATAAGTCATCCGTTCATTAAAAGTATCTACCAAAGTATTGGCTAGCAACTGAGCTTCTTCAGGAGATTTGGCCGTCACTTTGACTTTAAGAATCTCTGTATCCTTTACAGGCTGAGTTGTAATACGCTTCAGCATATCGTCATAAGTAGGAATTTCCTCTTCACTGACCCCCTCTGTTTGGGTTTTGTCAATAACTACCTGTACCACCGTACGGCTTGTAAGTATCTCCGCATATGTTGACATCAATTGCTTGGTTGCTCCTGAGTTCCCCGTAGGCAAATCTGCAAGTAAAGAATTAGCGAGACCTTTGGGTTGCTTAATCCGCAAATTGGTTTCGGCTTCATAAGTTGGTGGGATCAAAAAACTTATAATGATAACGAGGGTTACCATGCCTAAGAATATTTTAATAATCATTCCGCGACGTTTTTTTATCGTTTTTATAATATCCTTTAAATCTATTGTTGTTTCTTCCACTATCTTTCCTCCAAGCTCCTTATTAACATCAATTGTCTTCTATCCTGTTTATTTGATATGTAGCTGAAATCCAGGGGAGAATGTCGGAAGCAAAACGAATCTTACCATTTCCCGATAAATAAACAACATCTCCATTTCCAAGCGCATAATTCTGTGTCATATCGCCCTTTTCCCATATGTTCATTAAATTCACTTTTATCGGGGTACTCGTCTGATCTTTACGAATAATATATACTTTTTTCTTGGCCGCTTTTTGGGTATAACTGCCAGCAGCACCAAGGGCATCCAGTAGATTGTGCTGTTTCTCTAGTTCATACATACCTGGTTTGGCTACCTCACCAAGAACATAAACCCGAGTCGTATGAAGCTTAGCAATATTGATACTCACCTTTGGGTCTTTGATGTAATCACTTAGACCTTTCTTAAGTACATCTGTCAATTGCCCCGTGGAAAGCCCTGCCGCCTGCACTTCTCCAACAATAGGAAATGCAAACCTTCCATCTGGTCTAATGGCAACTTCCTTAATTTCTAGTTCTTCATAACCCCATACCCCGATGGTAAGAACATCCCCAGAATCTAAATGGTATTCCTCTGCCCATACTACATTTACCGCTATATTAACTATAAATATAGCCAAGACTAACCTAATAATAGCTCTGTTCACTAAAAAACCTCCCGAGTGCCGTTGTTTTATATGCTATATAGTCGAATAATATATTTCTATATGCCAATAAGCTAATCCTGCCTTTTTATGAAAAAATTGCAATTAATACCCTTACATGCAATTAGACCTTCATTCGAAGGTCTAATTGCATGTAAGGGTATTAATTCTATAATCTACCTTTGCATTTTTTTGAAAATTCGCAATAATATTCCAATGACTCAATTAATTCACAACTCTGCTCGAAAGTAATATTCGCTAAGCCTATTTTGCCAATAATCTCTTTTATCATATCGTTAACTTGGACTGGATGATAACCGGCATCCAGTATCTCTTGTTTTAAATCCGCTATCCGAAGTAATTGCTTTTCCATAACATCAGCCCTTCTGCTAAATTTCCGTTTCTAAAATTTACCATAATTCAGTATACACTAGAACAGTAGTGCTTGTAAAGGACTTTAGTCGTATATCTTTCTATATAGTTTATATTTTTAGATATCGAATTTCAAAAATTTTAACATCTTTACTACGAATGATATGACCCAAATCAAGTCAATTAGAAGCATTAATATTAAAGAAGAAAAAATCACTCCTCCTCAAAAGTAGTGATTTCCTCAAAGCTACTATATTAAAAAAGTTTAATATGACCAGTTCAAGCTCATTCCCGCAAAATGATTGGTTTCATTGTGACCGTTCGTGAAGTCCGCATTATCTACTTTGGCTAAACCTAATGTCCCAGTCAGTAGCAGCTGATCCTTCAGTTGCGTCTGATATTGCAGCCAACCGGCTTTAACTGTTTGCTGTATTGAGGAACTTTGGTTCATAGCCGTATGTTGGGCATTGAAAGATATTTGGCTTTTCTTGTTCAGATAATGTCCGATTTTGAGATAATACTGCTTGGAATCATACCCCATTGGATCACCAATAATATTGCCCTTGTAGACATAACCATTTTTATAAAGCTGATGCGAATACCATGACCTATTGGTCTGAGCATATTCCAGCGTCAGATCCCATGCACCATCTTGATTTAATCGTGGAAGATAAATACCGATGCGTTTAGCTATTTTAGCTGGATGGTAATTAACTTGATCTTCTCCATAAAATTCACCATACACCTGAGTTCCCCTCAAATGCGGCAGGCGAATCTTAAAGTCCCACCCTGCTATGTTATTCCATTTATCATCTGCAGCTTCGTCATTACGACCAAGTACCCAGTCCCAATAATCACTCCGGCTCATGCCTTTCCCTTCGCCTCCCACCATAGAGGCAAACGATAAGCCAAAGGTAATATTATCTTTGGGGGTAAAATTACCACGTATTGCAACATAGGATGGATTATTTACCTCCTGAGCGTTGTGTTTTGTTCGATCATTCTCCAGTTCACTGTAAAGTGCGGTTAAATTCATTTCTCCGAGAAAACGAAAAAAGCCTTTTGTCTCATATGGCTCAATATTGGAAAGTTTAATAGAGGTAAGCGGTTCCATATTATTTCCTAGAATCAAAGATCCTGTTGCGCCATGTCCCCAGAAAACAGGCTCCTTCCCAATCTGAATAGCTGTCCCATTAATCCTGGTCTTTATATATCCAGAGATCAAACTAACATCCTCATTCCGGTCACCATCATAACTAAAGCGTGGCTCCAGGGCAATAGCTACATCATGACTAAGATTACCTGCAATTCTGGCAGATGCAATGAAGTTTCCATTTTGGCCATAACGATAGCCATTGTTATTGTTGCCAAAGGGCTGATACGTGGCCCTAGGACCACTCCCAGCATCCATTCTGTAACGCAGAAAATCACCACTGTAAGATGCTGCTTCAAGTCGAAATTCTTTAAGAGTAATGTCCGTTTTAATTTTTCCACCTGCACGAACCGCTAATTCTGGAGCTAGCTCTCGTTCCATTTCAGCTTTTACACTGAGCAAATATTGAGGTAATGGTCTTTTTTTCGCTTCTGCTTGTATTTCTTCTACCCATTTAGCCATCTGCATCCGAGTATATGGCTTAGTACCAGTAGGCATAGACGTTAAGTAACCTAAACCGTCAAATTTTTCAATATACCCATACAATGGACTAGTTAAAGGTACGTTAGTTGAGACCACGTCAGTTGATGAAGCTTGTACCCCTGTTGACATGGCAGAAGTAATTAAACTAACAGCCAAGACTTTTTTCCAAAACATTAAAAGAATTCCCCCTATTCGACTTATTAGTTAAACCCACAATGAAAAACTGTTCAAAAAATATTACAATATAGGACAAAGTGATATTTTATCTATATTTCTACTATTGTTAAAAAAATCCTTTATTATAAATATAGCCTGAGT
>DJJR01000006.1:0-1077 GCA_002434245.1 Pelosinus fermentans | reverse complement strand
ACTCAGGCTATATTTATAATACACCTTATGGATAAAAGAGCCCATTTTAGTTACAATCTAGAACCTTCTAATGAAAGATCTCATTACATTTGTTAGAAGATTCACATTAATATTCGCTAAATAATCTTGATCTATAGTAGACTTGCCTCATCCCCATAAACGACCTAGCCATCCTAGAACTCCCTTAATTTTCTTAGGGTACTGGATTTCACCGATCTCAGAAATGCTCACTTCTCTACTGTGGATGATATGATTCGGATTCTTTAGTATGATGTCCTGGGTTTTCTCAAGCCCAATCAACTCCGTGATTTTGGCTACTGCTGAGGTCAAATTAGGATTACGATTCCGTAGACGATGAGCGTCAGAACCAAGAGCATGAACCATATCGTTAATAAGCAGCAACTCCGCCATAGCCATAACACGCTCCCCCATATGCCCGATAATGCTTGTTCCATTTATTTGGGTCAATATCCCTTTACGAATCCATGCTACAAGAATCTCTGGTCTTTTAGCAAGTTCGGGATGCCGCTCTGGATGAGCCAGAACTGGTGTGATACCTCTGGCTTGCAAAGTAAAAAAGAATTCATCTGTAAAGCTGGGTATATGACTTGCTGGTAGCTCCACTAATAGATACCGACCACCGTTGATGCAATAGGGCCCCGGCGCCTTTAATTTTTCTAATATATCAAAATGTAACGCAACTTCTCCCCCAGGAAATATAGGTATTTCCATTCCTGCATTTTGAGCTTTTTTTTGCAATCTATCACAATCGAAAAGAATTCTATCCCAAGTAGGCAACCATTCGCCTTCTATTACATGAGGGGTCGCAACCATTCCTTTGGTACCACTTTCCACAGCCATTTCTAACATTGCTAAAGACATTTCCATATCTTTGGCACCATCATCAATGCTGGGAATGATATGACTATGTAAATCAAACATATTTTGAATACTCCTTTAGACCATTTGTAACATTATATCAAAATAATGTCTTAATTGACATAGAAAAACTCAAAAGTTATGACGCATGAAAAAACAAAAACTATGGTATATGATTCCGTAGTTTTGCAATCGAAG
>DJJR01000024.1 GCA_002434245.1 Pelosinus fermentans | reverse complement strand
ACCGCAGAGACGCAGAGAACAGATAGATAGGGTTAAAAATCTCCTCAGCGTCCTCTGCGTCTAAATCGTTCGATTTGCTCTGTTCGTCATTATCAAAAAAGCCCCTTAAAAAAGCATCGAATGTCTTTTCTGACACTCCTGTGATTTATTCATAGCCGTTGCGAGCATAGCGAAGTAATGGTCATGAAATAAGTGAATGCTTGAACAAATATAAAATTCGGGTACCGGAGGATGTAGCCGTTGTTGGTTTTGATGATATACGATTGGCGACATGGTATAAGCCGTTATTAACTACGATTCGTCAGCCTGTATATGAGATGGGACAATATGTGATAAAGCTTTTAATAGAGCATATTACAGGTGAGCGAAGCAGTCCGTATGAAAAGATATTTGTACCTGAATTGATGATTCGTCAATCTTCAGGTGGTTTGGAGGAATCAAAATGAGCACGTTGACAAAACCAATACTGGTGGTGGGCAGCTTAAATATGGATTTAGTGGTAACTGTTGCTGAATTGCCCCAAAAGGGGGAAACTATTTTCGGGAAAACGTTTACAACCTTTCCTGGCGGCAAGGGCGGGAAGCAAGCGGTGACTGCGGCTAAATTGGGATCGAAGGTAACAATGGTAGGAGTTGTCGGGCGGGATGAATTTGGTGAAAGGTTGCGGTGCAGTCTTTCACAAAGCGGAGTAGCTGTTTCCTATATAGCTTCAGCTGAAACTCCTACTGGTACTGCATTAATTACAGTGGATCAAAGGGGAGCCAATTCCATCGTGGTAGTGCCGGGAGCTAATTACGCATGCTGCCAGCAAGACATAGATTCAGCACTGGAAGCGGCAGAAGTGCCTGGAATTCTTCTTGTGCAGAATGAAATACCAGAAGCAATCGTGGAATATACAATTAAGGCCGCCAAGGGAAGAGGGTGGACTACAATTTTGAATCCTGCACCAGCCCGCCTGCTTTTAGAGGAACTCTTATCCATGATCGATATTCTGATTCCTAATGAGACCGAAGCATCAGTGCTTACGGGCGGAAAAGCTGGCGCAGAAGATGAAGCGGCACAAATACTGTTAGATAGGGGTGCAGCAGCCGTCATTATTACATTAGGGAGTAAAGGGGCCTTATGCTGTACCCTAGAGCAGAAGCAGCATATACTCTCCTATAAGGTAGAAGCAGTAGATACGACTGCTGCTGGAGATGCCTATGTCGGCGCATTAGCTACTGCCTTAGCGGAAGGGGAAACAGTACTGGAAAGTGCAAAATTTGCAGCAGCTGTAGCGGCTATAGCAGTGACGCGGCCTGGAGCCCAGCCATCATTGCCTTGTCGAGATGAAGTAGACGAGTTTATTCATAAGCAGGGGGGGCAGCAGTGAAGAAAACTGGAGTATTAAATCAAGGGATCAGCGAAGTCATTGCTGGTATGGGACACGGAGATCAGCTAGTTATTGGAGACTGTGGTTTGCCAATAGCCCAAGGAATACGGCGGATTGATATCGCCTTGACTCCTGGTGTCCCAGGATTTTTAGAAACGCTCTGTGTAGTATTGCAAGAACTAGAAGTAGAGAGTGCGGTGATAGCCAATGAGATGGAAACTGTCAGTCCTAAGATGTATGAGGGGGTGAAGGCGCTGTTAGGGGTTGTGCCGATTCATCGATGCAGTCACGAAGCGTTTAAGAAAATGAATCAGAAAGCAGTTGCTGTGATTCGCACTGGTGAGTGTACCCCTTACGCCAACATTATACTGCATTCAGGTGTCAACTTTTAACTGGGGGTGATTTACGGTATGGACCATGAAGTTATTTTACGTATGCTGAATATCAATAAGGCTTTTCCCGGAGTGCAGGCTTTGAATGATATTAACTTTGAACTCCGTAAAGGAGAAGTTCATTGCTTATTAGGAGAAAATGGTGCGGGCAAATCGACTTTGATTAAGATTATGAGCGGTGCTCATCAAAAAGACAGCGGTACAGTTCTAATGCACGGTGAAGAAGTAGACATTAAAAATGCTCACATTTCTCGTGATCTTGGCATTAGTACGATTTATCAGGAAATGAGTTTAATTCCAGGAATGAGCGTGGCAGAAAACATTTTTTTGGGAGAAGAAATTGTTAAATCTCCCTTTTATATAGTTGATAAAGAAAAAATGGAAAAACAGGCAGAGGAAATCTTTCGTGAAATGAATATCGACATCAATCCCAGAAGAATGGTTAAGGAAATAAGTACAGCCCAGCAGCAAATGGTAGAAATTGCCCGGTCATTAGTGAAAAAACGCCAAATTATTATCATGGATGAGCCAACTTCTTCGATTAGTGATAAGGATACTCATGAATTGTTCCGGATCATTCGCAAGCTGAAAAGCCAAGGTGTGGCGATTATTTACATTTCTCATCGACTGCAGGAACTTAGTGAAATTGTAGATCGCATCACTGTTATGCGAGATGGTCAAGATATAGGAACTGTTAATATGAAAGATGTGACAATTGATCAATTGATTACGATGATGGTGGGGCGGACATTAGAAAAAATGGATAAACCAGTCCGGGATTATATTGGTGAGGTCTTGCTGGAAGTGAAAAATATTAGCTGGGGTAATGTTGTACAAAACGCCAGCTTTATTTTAAGAAAAGGTGAAATTTTGGGATTTGCAGGTTTGGTTGGTGCTGGCAGGAGTGAGCTGATGAGACTGCTCTTTGGTGCAGAGAAAATGGATGGGGGCAGAATATTGCTTCAGGGAGTCCAGGTGGAGATTCATTCTCCAATGGAGGCAATTGGCTATGGTATTGGCTATCTCAGTGAAGATCGGAAGAGAGACGGGTTAGTACTTAGCATGGGGATTGATCAAAATATTACTATGGCAAATTTGCCCAGAGTGTGCAATGGCTTTTTCCTTAGCCGCAAGAAAGAACAATTGGAGGCTAAGAATATCGTACAAGCTTTAAATGTAGTTACCGACTCTATTCATAAGTTGACGAAGTTTTTAAGCGGGGGAAATCAGCAAAAGGTGATTATCGGAAAGTGGCTTTTGACAGATTGTCAAATATTAATTTTTGATGAGCCGACCCGGGGGATCGATGTAGGAGCAAGGGCTGAAATTTATAAATTGATAAATGGGTTAGCTCAGTTAGGCAAAAGCATTATTATGGTGTCCTCGGATTTACCTGAAATTATTAGAGTCAGTAATCGGGTTATCGTAATGAATCAGGGAAGAATTGCTGGTGAATTTGAAAATGATGGTACGATTACCCAGGAAGGAATTATGCCATTGATGTTAGGGGGCGTTGGAAATGTTTCATAAGATTGCAGATCGATTCGGAATCGGAATTGCGATTGTCGCATTGTTTATATTTTTATCAGTCAGCAGTCCTCATTTTCTTGATATTGCCAATCTACTCAACATTTTGCTGCAAGTTTCGATTTCAACGATTATTGCCGTCGGTATGACTTTTGTTATCCTCACCTCTGGTATTGATTTATCCGTAGGACCGCTAACGGCATTTTCCAGTGTCATAATCGGCTTAACGTTACATTTAGATATTGGTATTGGTATACCGATACTGAGTGGAATTTTAGTTGGTGGTTTACTAGGATTTATGAATGGAATATTGATTGCTAAACTTAAAATTCCAGCATTTATTGCAACCCTAGGTATGATGAGTGTGGCAAGAGGAGCCGCTTTATTTATTACAAACGGGCAGACAATACATATGTTTCCTAGTGAATTTCGTTTTATAAGTGCTGGAAACCTGACGAATATTCCGATTCCCGTCATTTATGCTCTTGTTGTTGTAGTGATTGCGATTTTTATTTTAAATTATACTAAGTTTGGTCGTCACATTTACGCTATTGGAGGAAATAAAGAAGCTGCTCGTTTATCGGGAATTAATGTGAAGTATGTAGAAACATGGGCCTATATCATTTGCGGCATAGCATGCGGTATTGGTGCTGTCATTTTGACAGGTCGTTTGAATGCTGGCTTAAATCTTCTGAATGTTTCGCCTTTTCTGCAGCAAATTGTGATTGGTGCCGTTATTGTTAGTGCTGTGTTTTTTGATCAGTATAGAAGAGCAAAAAAAGACAGCAGTGCAGCCAAGGGACTGAATCGACCAAGCCAAGCAGTGGGCGCGACAAAGTCATATTAATGACGACATATACGATTAATTTGTGTAGACCTTGTTGGTAAACAATCTTATGCATTTTTTCGTAAGGTTGTTATATACACCAAAGGCCAAGACTAGAATGATGCTTGACGTCATTTTAGCCTAGTCGAGCTTGAATCATCAGACTAAGGCGCGCCCTTTCTTGTGGAGGTGGGAGTTTACAGCGAATTCGTCTTGAGGATTCTAAAGAATTGTAAGCGGCAAAAAAGTCCTTTACTGCTTGCAAGAACAGGTAGCACAGCGAGTTTAAAAAGAGGGGAGAATCAACTTATGTACAAAAAAACATTAGCGATTCTGGTGGGAGTAGGCCTAATGGCATCTTTAGTAACTGGATGCGGCAGTTCCGGCGGCGATAAGCCTGCTGCGAAGACGGACAAAAAAGAATTAAAAATTGGCTTTGTTATGAAAACATTAAGTAATCCGTTTTTTATCAGTATGGAGAAAGGCGCTCAAAAGGCTGGGAAAGAATTAGGTGTGAAATTGGAAGTTCAGGTAGGGCAAGAAGAAACTTCAATTGAACAGCAAATTGCCATTGTAGAAAATATGATTGCGACAAAAGTGGATGCAATATGTATTGCTCCAGGCGGTTCAAAAGAAATCGTACCTGTTTTGAAAAAGGCGCAGGATGTGGGAATTCCAATTATTAATATTGATAATCGTATTGATGGCGATGCAGCGAAAGCAGCTGGACTTAAACCCATTCCGTATGTTGGTGCCAGTAATATTGATGGTGGTTATCTTGCAGGTAAATATTTGGCTGAGCAGCTGAAAGGGAAAGGGAAAGTGGCCATCATATAAGGTATTCAAGGAGTCGATAATGCAGAGGGAAGAAAGAATGGAGCTAAAAAAGCATTTGCTGAGTACAAAGATATCCAAATTGTTGCTTCTCAATCTGCAAATTGGAAGACTGAAGAAGGTCTCAATGTAATGACAAACATTTTGCAGGCAAATCCAGATCTCAATGGGGTATTTTGTGCTAATGATATGATGGCTTTCGGTGCCATTCAAGCCATTGACGGCGTTGGTAAATCCGGGAAAATAATAGTAACAGCGTATGATGCTTTAGACCAAGCGAAAGTATACATTAAAGAAGGAAAAATGGCATCAACTGTGGATCAAAAACCAGATGATCAAGGTTACTATGGTGTAAAATATGCCGTTGACTTGATCAATAAGAAAGAGGTGCCTATGGAGTATATGGTTAAATTGGAAAATATCACGAAATAATAATAGACCGTCAGTATTCACTGATTTAGGGCTGATAAGGTACTAAAATGCCTGTGTCAAAAAGGGGGCCGCAGCTGCAGTTTATTGCAGCTGCGGTCCTCTTTAAGATCAGTAAAGTATATTTTTTCTTGATTTTTTATCTTATACCCGAAAGTCCTGCAGGATTTTTGTCAGTAAGCACGAATGATAAAACAATATATCATCATATGCGTTTTTTTGAAATATTATGTATGATATATATATATTGAGAGTGATTTGCTATAAAAATAATAAACTTGTGGTGACAAACGGAGGTGTTATAAATTGCGTCGATTTCCTTCTGCTTTCTTAAGTCTGCTATTCTTGATGCTGTTTTTGGTGCCTCAGGTTGGTATGGCGGCGTTAAATGATAATAGACCAGTGGCTAAACCAGCGGCAGCTATAACTTCTCTAAAAGCAACAGCGCTATCGCAGACAAAACTTTCTGGTAACAATCAGTTAATCAATGTTCGGTGGTTAGTACATAAAGATGCTGTGGAAGGAACCAGTAAATTACGCTTAGTAATTGATACCAAGGATGCCGTGAGAGTCAGCAGCAAGCTGGATGGGACAAAAGGCTCTCAGTTAGTCATTGATATTAATGGTGCAGCAGTGGGAAATGTTAATAATTTAGTAGATTTAGATGGCAAAATTGCGGACAAGGTTCGATTTATAAAAAAAGATAATACCAACAGTCAAGTCATAGTGGACTTATCTACTATGATTGAGGATAGTGACTACAAAGTGTTTACTTTGAAAAGTGACGCAATTAATAATAAGACCTTTCGTGTGGTAATTGATGTAAATCAAGTCGTACCTAGGGTCGAGTATAATTTTACTGCTGGTTTAAGAAATAAAGTGATTGCTATTGACCCTGGGCATGGTGGCAGTGACCCTGGTGCTATTGGTCCTAATAAATTGCAGGAAAAGACTGTGACTTTGGCAGTAGCACAAAAGGTACAGGCTTTACTAGAAAAGGCAGGCGCTAAGGTATTAATGACCAGAAAGACAGATGTAGATGTCTTTGGACCAAATGCTAGTGCTGTTGATGAATTAAATGCTAGAACTTTGGGGGCAAATAACAATAAGGCAGACGTATTTGTCAGCCTGCATATTAATGCCTTCACCAGTCCCAGTGTAGGCGGTACAGCTACTTATTATTATCAAAAGAGTAATTATGATATCTTGTTGGCAAATTGTATTCAAGATAACTTGGTTAAGTCCGGGGGGCTGCAAGATCGTGGAATTAATGCCGCAGGATTTTATGTAATCAAAAAAACCAAAATGCCTTCTGTCTTGGCTGAGTTAGGTTTTATTTCTAATCCTAATGAAGAAAAATTGTTGAGTACTCCACAATTCCAGCAGAAAATGGCGCAAGGGATTGTGCAGGGATTAGATGACTTTTTTGCTCAAGCCGCTAAAAAGGGAGGTGGCTTATAGTGATTGGTAAAAGAATCGCTTTAGTAAGCATGTTGCTCATATTGTCCATAATGTTGGGGGGCTGCGATACTGCCGCTCCTCAGTCGCCGACAGTGCCGAATGCGCAAAATGAAAATTCCCAAACAGGAACTGAGTCAGGCAAAACAGTGAAGCCAGGGCAAGATACGATGACTATGACAGTATATTTTGCAACAAAAGATGCGGCGAATTTAATCAGTGAGAAATATGTGGTTCCCAAGAATAGTCATCCGGCGCAAACTGCCATGGAGTTATTGATAGCAGGAACCAAGAACCCTGATTTAGTCGCTGTATTTCCGGCAGGAACCAAGTTGCAGAATATTTCGGTTAAGGATCATATTGCCTATGTTGATTTTAATGATAGTTTAATAAAGAACAATAAGGGTGGTTCAGCCTTAGAAATATTGCTGGTAGGTGCCATTGTCAATACATTAACCGAGTTTCATGATATACAAAAAGTGCAAATTCTGGTAGAGGGCAAAAAAATTGATACGATATCAGGTCATATGGATATCGGAGAACCTTTAAGTCGGTCTGAAAAAATAATAAAAAAAAGTAAATAATATTTCTAAAAAGCAGCAATCTGAAGTCAGATTGCTGCTTTTATGTATTTTAGCAGATCAATACGGAGAATAATAAGGCAAATGACTATAAAAAAATATTTATAAGATTGTTGCATATGCAGGATTTCAAACTTGTAAAACAGAACTTTAATACATTTATATACATTTATACTGTTTGGGAATTAGGTAGGTGCAAGATGGAATTTAAAAAACTGGGAGAATTTGCTTTAATTGATCTGATCAAGGTCGATACGATTCATAATAAGGAAAATGTAGTGATTGGCATTGGGGATGATGCAGCAGCTCTGATACCAGCCCCTCATCAATTGCAATTGGTTACTACTGATATGCTGGTAGAGATGGTCCACTTTGATCTATCGACTACCAGTGCCTGGCAGTTAGGGTATAAATCGATTGCAGTAAACCTAAGTGATATTGCAGCAATGGGAGGACATCCAACCCATGTTGTTATATCTATCGCTTTGCCCAGCTATTTGTCTGTAGACTTTGTTGTATCCTTATATGAGGGAATGAAGGAAATTTGCCATGAATTTGGTGTCAATATAGTTGGTGGGGATACCGTATCGAGTCCTAATGGATTGGTGATTAATGTAACGGCAATGGGTGAAATCGATCCAAAGAAACTTCAGCGGCGTTCGGGAGCTGATGTGGGAGACTTAGTGGTGGTAACGGGTTCATTAGGTGACTCGGGATGCGGATTAGAGCTCTTGCAGCAGGGAAAATGGACCGATTATGAATTCTTTCAGCCTTTAGTGACAAGACATGTAATTCCAAAACCGCAGGTTACAGCAGGAGCGATGCTTGCGTCTTTTGGTTCAACAAGTATGAATGATATTAGTGATGGTTTGGCAAGTGAAGTGAATGAGATTGCCAGGGAGAGTCATGTAGGGATGCGAATCTATGCTAAAATGATTCCTTTGTCGGCAGAAGTCCGTGCTGCAGCCCGTGCTTTGGGGAAAGATGGTTTAGAGTATGCATTATATGGTGGCGAAGATTATCAATTAGTCTTTACGATTCCACCCCAGCAATTCTCACTGGTATCCCAAGCTGACCTTGGTATCAAGCTGACGGTCATTGGAGAAGTGATTGAGGAAAGACATGGTGTGCTATTGGTGGATAAAGAGGGAGCAGAGTCACTGCTAGAGCCTAAAGGATATAATCATTTTCGCCAGTAGGCTGGGTAATTGGGAGGAATTTTTTCGTATGCTGGAATTAAAAACAACTTCCCCAGAAGAAACATCTGCTTTTGGCAAATGTTTAGCTAAGGTACTGTCTGCAGGGAAGGTAGTATGTTTGGTTGGAGACCTAGGAGCTGGAAAAACCTTATTGGTACAGGGGCTAGCAGAAGGATTGGGAATAGCAGATAGCGTTCATAGCCCCACTTTTACCATTTTAAATGTGTATGAAGGACGCTTTCCTGTATATCATTTTGATTTATACCGATTAGAAAATGCGGAGGAATTGTTTGATATTGGTTTTTATGAATATACGGAAGCGGATGGACTTTCGATCATTGAGTGGGCAGACAAGTTCCCTGAGGAGCTGCCTGCTGAATATTTATGGATTGAGATACGTTCGAACTTGGAGAAAAATGAAGGTAGCGTAGAAGAAAGAGTCTTACAGGTACGGGCACTTGGAGCTACTTATGAACAACTTTGTGAGGAGCTGAAACAGACATGCCAATTCTTGCGATAGATACCGCTACATTGGTGTCCAGTGTTGCTTTAGCAACTGTGGACAACCTATTGGCTGAGATTACATTACAAACGAAAAAAACACATTCTGAATTATTAATGCCGCATATTGTTAAACTGCTGGATATGGCCCAAGTGGCTAAATCGGATCTTAAGGGGGTAGCTGTCAGTATTGGACCTGGTTCCTTTACAGGTCTTAGAATTGGTTTATCTACGGCGAAAACCTTAGCTTATGCTTTACAAGTTCCTGTGGTTGGCGTACCCACTCTGGCAGCTATGGCTTACGGCTGTCCGGTTCCCGGCGTGATTCTGGCTCCTATGCTGGATGCACAAAAGGGAAACGTCTATCAGGCCTTATTTGAATGGCATCAGGGAGAATTAAAAGAGATACAGCCAGCGATTGTAACAGAGGTTACTGCTGCTTTAGAGAGTTTGAGTCAGCAGGAAAGACCTGTAATCGTAATGGGAGAATCGGCGGTCATGTATCGTGAAAAAATAGAACAGATTGGTAAAAATCTAATACTTGCTGCACCTCATGTGGTTATCCAGCGAGCCAGCAGTGTTGCCGGTTTAGGTTACAAGCTGATTAAGCAAGGAGTGCGACATGATGTAATGGGTTTAGAACCTTTATATATTAGACGTTCAGAAGCTGAGGTTTTGTGGGAGTGTCGTCATGGAGTCGCCAAATGACCGTAATGATGATACGGCGTATGAATACACTTGATATTGATGGTGTTCTTGCAGTAGAGCAGCAATCCTTTACAACTCCCTGGTCTCGGGAGGGATTTGTCAATGAAATGAACAATGAATTGTCCTATTATCTGGTGATGGTAGAGGCTGGAAAAATCATTGGCTATGCAGGTATGTGGCTCATTGTAGATGAAGCACATGTTACGAATGTAGCGATTTTACCTGCATATAGAGGGAAAAGGCTAGGCGAAAGATTAATGACCGCTCTTCTTGAACATGCGAAGAATAGGGGAGCGGTTAGAATGACCTTGGAAGTGCGAGCTTCTAATATCGTTGCTCAAGGTCTATATAGTAAATTTGGTTTTACTTCCCAAGGAAGACGGCGTAATTATTATACGGATACCAAAGAAGATGCACTCATTATGTGGTGCGAAAAGTTATAAGGAAAGTTCGATAAATAAAAAAAGAGCCACTTTCGTGGCTTATAGGGTGATTGATGATACTTACAATATGTCATAGTGGGTAAGAATGTGACTATTATTGTATTGATTGTAATGATAGAAAGATGGAGGCCTTTGTTTTGGAAAATACGCAGCAAGAAACCAGAAAACCTTGTTTAACACTGGCTCTAGAAACCAGTTGTGATGAAACATCTGCAGCAGTAGTGGCTGATGGACGCATTGTTTTATCAAATATTATTTCTTCCCAGATTCCAGTACACCAAAAATATGGTGGAGTTGTGCCTGAGATTGCTTCTCGTAAACATATTGAAAATGTACTCCCCGTGATCGATCAAGCACTAAAGGCGGCTGGGGTAGTATTAACCGATATTTCAGCCATTGGAGTTACTTATGGACCAGGTCTGGTGGGAGCATTATTAGTTGGTGTATCAGTAGCAAAAGCCTTATCTTTTGCTGCAGGGATACCTCTCGTCGGCGTGAATCATCTGGAGGGGCATGTTTTTGCCAATTTTTTGGCTCACCCGAAATTAGAGCCGCCGTTCATGGCTTTAGTAGTATCGGGAGGTCATACTTCCTTAGTACATGTGAAGGGATATAATGAATTTGCATTACTAGGCCAAACGCGGGATGATGCGGCAGGGGAGGCTTTTGATAAAGTCGCAAGGGTGATGAAACTGCCTTACCCTGGAGGTCCTTATATTGATGCTCTGGCAGCTAAAGGTAATCCGGAAGCCATTGCATTTCCTCGTGCACTATCAGGAAAAAACAGCTTTGAGTTTAGCTTTAGCGGATTAAAATCAGCAGTGTTAAACTATTTAAATAGTGCAGCGCAAAAACAAGAAGAAATAAATACAGCGGATGTAGCAGCCAGTTTTCAGGCAGCTGTCATTGATGTACTGGTTAGTAAAAGTCTTCAAGCTGCGGCTGTCTCTGGTGTAGGGCAGATTGTTCTTGCTGGAGGTGTAGCTGCCAATAGTGGTCTTAAAGCTAAATTAGGGTATGAATGCCAACAGGCAGGGATATCCTTCTACTATCCAGATCCTATATTGTGCACTGACAATGCTGCCATGATTGCTTGCAGGGCCTACTATCAGCATCAAGTAGGTGATTATGCCGACTTGCATTTGAATGCAAAACCTTCTTTAAAATTAGGTGCAAGGGAAGCAGTGACTTAACATATGGAGTAAAATGTAAAATAAAAGTTTGAAAATTCCACGACAAGGAATTTTTATATAATAAGTGGAATAAGTATAAACAAAGTAACAGAGCAGGTATTCGCAATTATTTTGGAAGTAATAGTTGGAGGTACAAATGGGAGTGGCTGGAGATATTTGTCGGAAAGTAACTACATTAGCCCCAGCGCAAATTGCAGTGCTAGATACAATTTGCACCGTATTGGGATTAGCAAGTGACTTGGCGCACGCTCAAGTTACCTTATATACGAAAGCGCGTATGGAGAACTTTTTGGTTATTGCGGCGCAAATAAAACCCAATACTAGTTATGTGCAGCATAAGCCCAGCTTATTGGGGACAACTGTTTATGCCTTGGAAGAGCCGCTTATTTGGCGGAGTATTTCTATGGGAGAAGCGATTCATGGACAACGGGAATGGGCTCTTGGGATGTGGATGGAAATGCAGGTCTACCCGGTGCGGGATGCTAGCGGTAATGTAATTGCTGCTGTCAGTTTTGAATCTAGCATGGAAGAAGCTCACGTGCATGGGCATCAACTCTTGGTTGAAACAGCACAACTTCTTTTATCGACAGTGAAAATACCAAGCAGCAGTAAGCAATATCGTTCCTTGTCCGCCAGTGATGGTATTCTCATTGTGAATGAGCATGGTAAAATCATTTTTGCTAATTCAACCGCTGATAGTATATATAAGGTATTAGCTGTAGGAAATATTGTCGGACGGCGCATTTATGAGCGCCAGGCCCATATGGGGTTAGCCCAAAAGGCTATGACCATTCAAGAGCCTTGTGAGGCAGAATTGTCAGCAGGCAATATGGTATTGGTACAAAGGGCAATTCCTATTATTGTAAACCAAGTTACAGCCTGTACGGTTGTAATTTTAACAGATGTTACCGAGGTAAAAAAGAAAGAAAAAGAACTTTTAATAAAATCAGCAGTTATTCAAGAAATACACCATCGGGTGAAAAATAATTTACAGACCATTGCCAGTTTACTGCGGCTGCAGTCAAGGCGTACGAAATCCCAGGAAGTAAAAGCTGCTCTACGGGAAAGTGTGAATCGGATTTCGAGTATTTCTGTTGTTCATGAATTCTTATCACAGCAGGATGCAGAATTTATTGATGTAGCAGAAGTGGCTAGAAATATTCTCGACCTAGTTATTCAAAATATGCTGGAACCAGACTTTAATTTGCAAACTATTTTTAATGGCGAGACAGTGGTATTTCCTTCGGAACAGGCTAGCAGTTTGGCACTGGTTATTAATGAGCTGATCCAAAACTCCATCGAGCATGGTTTTGTAGGTCGGCATGAAGGCATCATCGGGGTTGACATTAGTACCCTGGAAGATGAATATAAAATTGAAATCTATGATAACGGCATTGGCATGCCACCGAGCTTTAATCCTCAATTATCCAACAGTTTGGGATTGCAGATTGTACGAACACTGATTGAGAGCGATGTTGGCGGTAGTTTTGCATTATACACGGATAATGGTACTCATGCTTGTATTACCATTCCCCGTAAGGCGAAAGGAGGAGTTTAGAATGGAATCATTGCGGATTGTTATAGCTGATAATGAATCAATTATTCGGATGGATTTAAAAGAGCTTTTGGAAGAGGCAGGACATACGGTCGTGGCAGAAGCCTCTGACGGATCAAGGGCCGTTGATTTAGTTCGTCAATATCGGCCTGATTTGGTTATTATGGATATTAAGATGCCTGAGATGGATGGTATTACAGCAGCAAAAATAATTTCCAATGAGAAGCTTGCTCCTGTTTTATTGTTAACAGCATTTAGTCAAAAGGATATTGTGGAGAAAGCGAAGGATTCAGGTGTACTGGCTTATTTAGTGAAACCTGTTAAAGAAGTGAATTTATTTCCTGCTATCGAGATCGCTTTGTCTCGCTTTCAAGAGTTTGCTGAGTTAGAGCAAGAACTCGAGAATGTGAAACAATCCCTAGAGACACGAAAAATTCTTGACCGTGCGAAAGGAATTTTGATGGACGCTTACAATCTTAGCGAAACAGAAGCCTATCGTCGTATTCAACAATATAGTATGAGTAAACGCAAATCGATTAAAGATGTTGCTGAATCCATTGTAGAAGCAGCAACGAAAAGAACATAGCCTGCCTAAAGTGCCTAATTGGGCACTTTTCTACTTACTAGCAGCCAAAAGCAACGTTTATCTTTTGCACGTATTATACGCAGTGAGAAGTGAATCTAAATTTTTTTTGAAAAAAATATGGATTTTTCCTATTAAACACTTGCTTTTTCTTGCTGAATTTTATATCATAAATTATGTGATTAGCACTCGCTAACAATGAGTGCTAACAAGATTAATATCATTACATATCGTGGAGGAGGAAATTTCAATGATTAAGCCATTGGGTGACAGAGTCGTCATTAAGGTTTTAGAAGGCGAGATGAAAACAAAAAGTGGTATCGTACTACCTGATACTGCTAAGGAAAAGCCACAAGAAGGTGAAATTATCGAGGTCGGTACTGGCAAAGTATTGGACAATGGTCAACGCGTAGCTCTTGATGTAAAAGTTGGCGATAAAATTATATTCTCCAAGTATGCAGGTACTGAAGTGAAATATGAAGGGCAAGAATATCTGATTGTAAGTGAAAGAGATATTTTAGCAGTTGTACAATAATAAAATTATTTGGGAGGTTTACATATAATGGCAAAGCAAATTTTATTTGATGAAGACGCACGTCGCGCATTAGAAAGAGGCGTAAATGCACTTGCAAATGCAGTAAAAGTAACACTTGGACCTAAGGGTCGTAATGTTGTTCTGGATAAAAAATTCGGTGCTCCTACTGTTACAAATGATGGTGTAACCATTGCACGTGATATTGATCTGGAAGATCCGTTTGAAAACATGGGTGCTCAGCTTGTTAAAGAAGTTGCTACCAAAACCAATGATGTGGCTGGTGATGGTACTACTACTGCAACTTTACTTGCACAAGCTATGATTCGTGAAGGTATGCGCAATGTGGCAGCAGGCGCAAACCCTATGATCATTAAAAAAGGTATCGAAAAAGCAGTGAAAACCTTAGTGGAAGAAATTAAAAAATCTGCTAAGAAAGTGGAAACAAAAGATGCGATTGCACAAGTTGCTTCGATTTCCGCAGCTGACGAAGAAATCGGTAATTTGATTGCAGAAGCTATGGAAAAAGTGGGTAAAGACGGTGTTATCACCGTTGAAGAATCTAAAGGTATGGGAACTAGTCTTGATGTAGTAGAAGGTATGCAATTTGACCGTGGCTACATTTCCCCATACATGGTAACGGATACTGACAAAATGGAAGCGATTTTAAACGATCCTTACATTTTGATCACTGACCGTAAAATTGGTGCCATTGCAGATTTACTTCCTACATTAGAAAAAGTGGTGCAGCAAGGTCGTGAACTTTTGATCCTCGCTGAAGATATCGAAGGTGAAGCATTAGCAACTTTGGTTGTGAATAAATTACGCGGTACCTTTAAAGCTGTAGCTGTAAAAGCTCCTGGTTTTGGTGACCGTCGTAAAGCAATGCTGGAAGACATTGCTGCTTTAACTGGCGGTACTGTTGTTACAGAAGAAATTGGCCGCAAACTTGACACCGTAGAGCTTGCTGATCTTGGACGTGCTCGTCAAGTACGTGTTTCCAAAGAAGAAACCACCATCATTGATGGCGCTGGTGATGTAACTTTAATCAAAGCTCGCGTTAGCCAAATCAAAACACAAATCGAAGACAGCACTTCTGATTTTGATAAAGAAAAACTGCAAGAACGTCTTGCTAAATTATCTGGCGGTGTAGCTGTAATTCAGGTAGGTGCTGCAACCGAAGTAGAACTGAAAGAAAAGAAATATCGCATTGAAGATGCTTTGAATGCAACTCGTGCTGCTGTTGAAGAAGGTATTGTCGCAGGTGGTGGTACTACTTTCATCGATATCTTATCAGCTCTTGATGCCATTGAAGCAATTGGTGACGAAAAGACAGGCGTTGAAATTGTAAAACGTGCAATTGAAGAGCCTGTACGCCAAATCGCTAACAATGCAGGCCTTGAAGGTTCCATCGTTGTTGCAGGCGTGAAAAAAGCCGGTAAAGGCATGGGCTTCAATGCATTAACTGAAGAGTATGTTGACATGATTGCTGCAGGTATTGTTGATCCAGCAAAAGTTACTCGCTCTGCATTGCAAAATGCTGCTAGTATCGCTGCAATGGTATTGACTACTGAAACATTAGTAGCTGATAAACCAGAAAAAGACGGTGGTGCTGGTGCTGCTGCTATGGGCGGCATGGGCGGTATGGGTGGCATGGGCGGTATGGGCGGCATGATGTAATAGCAGCCTCAAGCCCCTTTGCAGGAACGGGCTTGAGCGCTGGTAAGCATTAAACGCTGCCAATTTACTACCATAATTAGTAAAAATCAGGCTGTCTACAAGTCTATCAAACTTTGGTGTGCTACCCGCCAAGAGGACAATAAAAAATAA
>DJJR01000013.1:8112-9260 GCA_002434245.1 Pelosinus fermentans | reverse complement strand
TCCCCATTTCTTTCTTTTTTTTGCTGGAAGCTACCCGACTGGAAGTCGGGGGTTTTTACCTCGCGCATTGAAAATAAAACTCTTCGACCTTATATTCCTTTTCTATTTTCTGCAGCATATTCCTAAATGCTGCATCGATATTGCCGCGATGAAACAAATATTCACTGCCTATTTCTCGTTCATTGTCATCTAAGATGATATATTTGAATGTGGAATAACCTATATCTATACCTAAACGATACATTACGTCACCCCTTACTGATTTTGATTATCATGCACTCTGATTAGGCCAATTATACTATAATCAATCTAGCAATTCGGTAGCCATTGCTACGCTTTTCAAAAAAAACCTTCTGAACCGCGAAGACGCGAAGAATAGGAAGGACACAAAGTAAACATACTTTCTCGACCTATTACCTTCGCAGTTTCGTATTTTTTGGCGCACTCCTTTATGTGCCGCAGTGCGGCATTGTGCTTTTGTGGTTCATATATACGCTATATAACCATATTTAATCAAATTCACAATTCATTCCATTAATAGAATGAACTTTCTGCTTATCATCCTGTCCGATTACAGTGCAATAAAGTTAATGCTTGACACCTATCTTTTACTTGGTATACTACTACTATGCAAATAAAAAATTGCATCTTATAATAGCAAAGGAAGTAAGCAAATGCCTAACCAAAGTCAGTGCGTACTGGACACAATGCTGAGAATGATCCATAAAGCCTCAGAATTTATGGCCGAGCCGCGAGTTTTTGGGACCGAAGTTTTATATGCCTCTGAAATCCACATGATTGACGTTATTGGCCGAAATCCAGGAATCCATGTAACAGAAATCGCCAATAAATTAGGTATTACGAAGGGAGCGGTTCCTAAGATCATTGGAAAGCTCCTCCAAAAACAGTTGATCTATCGCTATCAAGAAAAAAACAATAAGAAAATGGTCCTCTTCACCCTTACTGCAAAAGGGCTTATGGCTTTTCAAAGCCATACTGAATTTCACAAAAAACTGGATCAGGGTATTATTAAGAAATTCAATTCATTACAAAAATCCGAATTACTTATGTTTCATGATATCATGCATGAAGTCGAAGAGTACATTGATAGAATCGGAAAAGAAAAATAATGTTAGCGAGATGTTTAC
>DJJR01000013.1:0-7963 GCA_002434245.1 Pelosinus fermentans | reverse complement strand
GTAAACATCTCGCTAACATTACCTATTGCACTACTTTTCTTTCCTTATAAAGGAACTTCCCTCTCGCGAAAATCCTGCTGTATTTACTCCAGTATATGAATCTCAATATTTAGGAAAAGGTGATATTATGAAAGTTACTACAAAATTCGTTAAAATTATGATTGTACTTTTGCTCATACTTGGCGGGATCGGCGCCTATTACTATTCACAACGCGGTGAAGTATCAACAGACGACGCCGGCATTGACGGACGCACAGTAGTGTTAAGTCCGAAAGTACAAGGCTATGTGAAAGCCTTGAATGTGCATGACAATCAGCTAGTAAAGTCCGGCGATGTGCTATTGGAAATTGATCCTACTGATTATATTGTCAAGCGGGATCGGACCAAGGCTGTATTGGCTGCCGCTCAAGCAGCGGCAAATGCTTCCCATAGCAACTTGGAGACGGCTGCTATTTCGGCTCCCTCTACCATTGATGCGGCAATCGCTCAGGTGTCATCTGCACAAGCAACTTGGGAGAAAACACTGGCTGATAGACAACGCATGGAAAGTTTATTCACCTCTGGTGCCTGCTCTTTGCAGCAGTTGGATCAAGCAGTGGCAACAGAAAAGTCAGCTCGTTCCACCTTGGATCAAATGCGCGCTGGTCTTCATTCAGCCAATACAGCACCGAGCGTGATCGCAGCCGCCAAAGGCACAAGTGAGCAATTAGAGGCCCAAGTAAAGCAGGCCGAAGTAGATCTTGCACAAGCTGAAAATGATCTGGCAAATACCAAAATCATAGCTCCTATCGATGGGCGTATTACAAACCGCAGTGTAGAAATCGGCAATTATGTACAGGCAGGAAGCCAATTAGCCTCTTTAGTCGGCACAGACTTATGGGTTGTTGCCAATTTCAAAGAAACACAATTAGAACATATGCAGCCTGGACAATCCGTTGATATCAAGATTGACGCCTTCCCTAATGTGAAGCTGCATGGCAAGGTAGACAGCATCCAAGCTGGTACAGGCTCTCATTTTTCTCTTTTCCCTGCTGAGAATGCTACCGGGAATTTTGTTAAAATCGTACAGCGCGTTCCCGTAAAAATCGTATTTGACAGCTTGCCAGATACCATTCATCTAGGTCCTGGCATGTCGGTAGTACCAACGGTTCACACAGCAAATGCAGTATATCGTCATGAGTGACGATGCACTAAGACCCGTAAACCCTCTTTTGATATCAACCGCCGTTAGTCTTGCCGCTTTCATGGAAGTGCTGGATACAACGATTGCCAATGTTGCACTTTCTCACATCTCCGGATCACTGGGCGCCAGTTCTGAGGAAAGCACCTGGGTACTCACCTCCTACCTGGTAGCCAACGGCATTATTCTGCCCCTGTCCGGCTGGTTATCCGCCCTGATGGGACGCAAAAACTTTTTTATCTTCTGTATTTTAGGATTTACCCTTACCTCTTTTCTATGTGGTATTGCCACTTCACTGCCTATGCTAATTGTATTTCGATTATTGCAGGGGTTGACAGGGGGCGGCTTGCAGCCTAGTCAGCAGGCCATCATCAAAGACAGTTTCCCTGCAGAAAAGCTGGGAATGGCCTTTGCTATCACAGGAATAACAACCGTATTAGCTCCTATATTGGGACCAACACTAGGCGGTCTCATCACAGATAACTTTAGCTGGCGCTGGATTTTTTTTATGAACGTACCTGTTGGCCTGCTGGCGGCCTTTCTTGTCAATAGCTTGGTTGTAGACCCGCCCAGTGCGCAAAAACAAAAAGTCGATTCTATCGACTATATTGGCCTCGGCTTAATTGCCCTTGGCCTCGGAGCCCTGCAAATCGTTCTGGATAAAGGACAGCAGGAAGATTGGTTTGACAGCTCCTTTATCATAATCTTTGCGATTATTGCAGCCGTCGGTCTTATTTTAGCTGTTTTTTGGATATTACGGCAGAAAAACCCGGTAGTTGAGTTAAAGCTCTTTGCCATTCCTAGTTTCAGTTTACCCTGCATTATGATTTTCTTTGTTGGCTTTGCTCTTTACTCCAGTGCCATGTTATTACCTATGCTGGTGCAAACGAGCTTCGGTTATGACGCGACTTTGTCGGGACTGGTACTTTCACCAGGCGGAATTGCCACCTTGATCATGATGCCCATCGTCGGCAAATTGGTAAACAAAATTCAGGCAAAATACCTCATTTCTTTTGGCATGCTGATAAGCGCCGTTGGCATGTGGGCAACTGGACTTGTAACACCGCAAACGGGATACAGTACCTTCGTTCTGGTACGTGCCCTGCAAACAGTCGGTATCCCCTTTCTATTTATACCTGCCAGTACCCTCGCCTTCTCGAAAATTTCTCCAGAAAGCAGCAGTAATGCCTCAGCAATTGTTTCTTTAATGCGTAATTTAGGAGGCAGTATTGGCATTGCCCTGGTAACGAACAAGCTTATACACAGCCAGCAGATTGAACAAGCACATCTGGTACAGCATTTGACCACGGCTGATCCTGGCTATCAAAGCGCAATTGCAAGCTACACCCAGTCGATTATAAATTTGGGTGTGCCAGCCGTTCAGGCATCCACAATGGCAATCGCCAAAATCTATCAGGAACTTATCCAACAGGCCAATATCCTTGCCTATCGCGATGCTTATAACTTCGTCGCTATTATATTGGTAGTTCTGGCAATTGTTGCTCTATTCATGCCAAGCAATGCACTGCACAAAAAAAGTGCTCCGACTGCATCACACTAGAGCAATGCTAACTTAAATATTCCGATTCTATAAAGAAAGAATGGGCAATACTCTCTTGAGTACTACCCATTCTTTTATATTTCTATATTCAAAGCAATTTCATCACAATTGGGAAACTTAGTACAGTTAATACATTCTTTCCAGACCTTATGAGGCAATTGATCTTTTGATAATTCTTTGAAACCTTGTTTTATAAAAAATCCAGGCTGATAGGTCAAGGTAAAGATCGTCTTTATCTCTAAGGTCTTTGCTTCTTCAATTAGTGCCTGTACAATACTGCGGCCAATGCCTGATTTCGTGACATGAGGCGCGATTGCCATTGCTCTAATTTCCGCAAGCGCATCCCACACTAAATGCAGCGCCCCCATGCCAACAACTTCTCCATTATCTTCTGCCAAAACAAAGTCCCGCAGGCATTCATACAGCATATTCCGGGAACGTCCTAACATTAATCCTTGTTCAGCATAAGCGTTAATTAATGTGTACATGGTTTCTACATCTTTGAATGTAGCTTTACGATAAAGCACTTATACCACTCCCTTAACGTATAATTATACATTATACATTAATAAAAATACTTTCACAATCCATTTATCTGACTCTATATTAAAATAAATATACTACGCAGCAGTCAGGATCACATTCTCGGCAAAGGAACAATCCATATACAAGCTTTCATGCATTGAGGTGCTTTTTTTTTACGAAAAAACATATAATTACTACCTTCAAAAATTTTATAGAAAAGGAGGGCTTTCAATGGAGAAAAAGGACAAATGTCTAAGTTCCTTTCCTGAATGGGTAAAAGCCAGAGTAAATCTAGCACTGAACCATAAGCATAATTGCATTTGCAATTGGTATCTTGAAGAATTCATCGATCATAACAACTATGAAAACTGTTTGTTTAAAGCATGGTATTTAACAAACACCAGTCTGATTAGTCTTTGCTTAACCTTTGACCAAATCAATATGATTGAGTATTTCAAAAAGGATATTATAAAAATCGAAACGGTATTGGATGTACTTGAGGATAAATGCACTCATAAAGAAATCGTTTGTACTTACAGTATTAAAATGCTGTGTGTAAACGGAGATATCATCAAGCTGAGCGAGCCAGAGGTAAAGAGAGCAGATCATAAAAATTTATATATGGAATTTATTGAAACTTTTAGACAAAGCTTTTGACTTTGCTATTTTAAGAATCTACTAAAAAGTACGTCTCCTTTGTGGTATTATTTCATCGTCAAAAAAATAAACCAAGAAACATTATTATCCCATAAAAGATTTTCTAAAATCACGAGGAGTAATATTATGAACTTTTTTAAAAGCAGCAGCAAATTTGCTTGCACTTTTATACCCCATAGCTCTGGCAATACTGCAAATACTCATGTCGTCATGAGGCAACAATCGCATGGCCTGCTTCATCTTCTCCTGCTGTACATAATCGCTAATCGAAACTCCATAGCATAACTTAAAGCACTGGCGAAGTTTGGTCGTTCCCATTTTTGCAATGCCTGTAAGCTGCTTTATTGTCGGCGGATTTAGAAGATTCCTATCCAGTTCGTCCTTTACCAGTAAAACATCTATTTTGTTCTCATAAGAAAGGCGCACACCGCCCCCTTCTAATTTTCTCCAATATCCTTCCTGCTGCACATTCCGCAGAATGAGTATCAAAATTTCGATCACTTTACCTTCATAATATACCCGAGGCACCACTGCATCCCACACAGCATACTTAATTTGCTGCAATACCATAACCAGCTCGGGTGTATTGTACTGCGGACTTCTCCAGGTCAAAGTATCCTTCAATGTAAAAGGCTGCTCAAAAGGTCGGTCCTTTACATAAGTGGTAACAAAGTCATCAAACACTAAAACACTGGTATAATGAATCGGCTCAGCAGTGTTAAAGCTGATCTTAACAGGCTGTCCCCGGTGAGTCAGCAAATGAATTCCCTTCTGCAAACGCCTAGCCTTCTTGCCTTTCTCAATAATCGTAATTTCGCCGTATTCCAAGAGACACAACCACATGCCCATTGGCGCAATGTCATATACGCGTGTAATGGGCTGCAGCAGCGTAAAGCGAGCAGTAGTTACGAACAACCCCGACGCTGGCTGGATATCGACAATCCAACCGTCACCAGCTTCTGGCGGCAGATTATATAATAGGCCATTGCCATAATTTGATTGTTTACAACCTAATTGTGCGGCGAATCCGCCATTGCCTAATCTGTATTCATTTGTGCCCACACGCCATCATCCTTTTCCAAAAAAGAGCAACTTCTCCCAGTTTCTCTGTAATATGAACTTATATTGTTTATGATAGCATATGCTGAATTTAAAGGAAACAAGCCGGCAAATAAATTAGTGAACCTCATCAACTTACTTATACTCTACTTCAACGAAATATTCTTAGTATAACTGGCTGTGTGAATTGAGAATTTTTCTCACCCCGCACAGCCAGTTATCTGTTTTTCTGCTTATCCAAGCTGCTTATGTAATGGTTGACGCTGATAAAATCACCTTGCTATAATGGGACAAATGTCAGCATGAGAATGATTCTTTTTTTCAACATTAATCTCGCTGCATTAGAGCAATTATTTTTTTACGGAAATGAGAGGAGCTGAAGTTATGCAGAAAATCTTTCTTATTAAAAAAAGCCTGCTGTGTGCCTTACTCAGCAGTAGTCTATTCTGGCACCTGCCGGCGCCAGGTTATGCGGCGGAAGAAACTACTGCCGCAACAACCGGGCAGCGTGAATTTTCCCTGGAAGGCGTAGAAGTAACCGCAAACCGCGAGCATTCAAATGCTTTGCCGCCAGCCTATGCCGGTGGCCAAGTCGCCCGGGGAGCACAAGTTGGGGTACTGGGCAATAAGGATTTCCTGGATACGCCATTTAACATCACCAGTTATACTGCTGAACTGATGGAAAACCAGCAGGCACGAAGCATCACCGAAGCAGTTGCTAATGATCCGTCAGTACGGTCAAATGCAGCCTCAACCTACCAAGAATCATGGACAGTTCGTGGTTTTCCTCTGAATAGCGCAGATATTGGCTTTAACGGTCTCTATGGCATTGTTCCCCAGTTTTCCTCTGGAACTGAGTTTGTCGAGCGAATTGAAGTGCTGAAAGGACCTAGCGCGCTCCTGAATGGCATGTCACCAATCAGCGGTGGGATTGGCGGCAGCATTAACCTGATCCCAAAAAGGGCAGGTGACCAGCCGCTGACTAAGCTAACCACCAGCTACAGCGGCAACAATCAGTTAGGTGGTCACCTCGATATCGGCCGCCGCTTCGGGGAGAATCATAAATTTGGTATCCGGTTTAATGGTGTTTACCGCAATGGCGACACACGGTTTGACGGTGAATCAGAAAAGGTCAGCGCCGCCACCCTGGGTCTTGATGTGCGCGATAAACGTTTTCGTGCTTCTGCTGATATCGGCTACCAGCAAAGGAATATTGATGCCCCTACCAGCTCTTTGTATCTGGGAGATGCCTTATCCATACCTAAGGTTCCCAAAAACACCTTTAATTTCAATCCACCTTGGACTTATGTAAATAGCAAAGATGTCTTCGGCATTATCCATGGCGAGTTCGACCTGAACCAGGACTGGACGGTGTTTGCCTCAGCCGGTGCTAAGCGTAACGACTTTGAATACATCTATGGCGATGCTTTTCTGAATAACAACCAGGGCGACTTTACCACTGGCGTCGAAGCCTTCCCAATCAAAATAAAAACTCATACTGAAGATCTTGGAATCCGCGGCAAATTTACCACTGGCTCTCTTCTCCATCAACTAACAGTAAGCGGTACCCGTTATCACTATGAACGATATTATAAGATAGCATCTATTGGTGACTATCTGTCAAATCTGTACAACCCTGGTTGGGGTTCGGGACCAGATATTTCAGATTTCGGGAAGCTGCCAAAAGGGGAAGCCACTGATTTATCCAGTATAGTGCTGACAGATACACTTTCTACGCCGGATGAACGCTGGCAGCTGACACTGGGTGCCCGCCATCAGCAAGTGAAAACAGACGGCTTTAACAACACAGGCACTAAAACCTCCAGTTATAATGAAAGCGCTACCTCTCCAGCCGTAGCACTGGTCTTGAAAGCCAGAAACAATCTGTCGTTTTATGCCAACTATATTGAAGGTTTACAAAGAGGTAATAGTGCTCCTGAGGCAGCAGCCAATGCCGGCGAAGTTTTCGCCCCTTACAAATCAAAACAATATGAAGCTGGGATTAAGATCGATGAAGGCACTTTCGCAACAACCATGAGTACTTTCCAAATCAAACAACCCAGTGGCTTGACCGATCCGGTCACCCGCATTTACAGCATGGATGGTCAAAGGCGCAATCGCGGTCTGGAACTCAATGTCTTCGGTGAACCCGTCAAAGGCACGCGCCTGCTAGGCGGCGTCATGCTGCTGGATAGCGAATTGGTTCGTACAGCCAATGGCACCTTTGACGGCAATACGCCTGTGGGAACGCCACGCTGGACAGCCACCCTCGGCGCCGAATGGGATACCCCTTTTCAGCCGGGCCTGACCTTAACAGCGCGGGCAGTATATAACGGATCGCAGTACTTAAATAATGCCAATACCCTGAAAGTTTCTCCCTGGACTCGCTTTGACGTGGGCGCTCGCTACACTTTCCACCAAGGCGGCACTCCAGTGACCCTGCGTGCCACAGTCACCAATGTATTGAACAAACGTCACTGGATGGGAACCACCGGAGGAGCTTTAGCCATCGGCGCACCACGCACCCTATTGCTTTCCGCAACTATGGAACTATAAAATTACAGGTAAAGACCCAACAGACAGTTCTTTCACTGCCTGTTGGGTCTTTCTTGATTTTTAACATTTGTACATCCATTTTCTATACTTTGTAGACCAACTAACCAGTCATTTATCTACCTTCGGTTGAGAAGATATAAATTCATTATCCAAAGAAGGAACTATACAATTTATGAACGATCTCTACTACCCATAAGGAAACAATCGTGAACACAACCCCAAAACCACCTAAGGTCCATGCGATATTACCACTTTTCTTCACCACATTAGTCGATTCATAATTCTCCATTTTGATCTTCTCCCTCTTTTCTTTACATTCATTATAATAATTCCGCGAGGATTCGTGAAATGCTTAAAACGGATCCAGCGTATTTAAATACTAAATAAGCCAGCTTAGTTATTACATCATGAATGTTGATTAGCCA
>DJJR01000057.1:6304-15392 GCA_002434245.1 Pelosinus fermentans | reverse complement strand
TATCCGAACTTGCTATGCAGCATTGTCTTTAAAACACAAGTAGAAAGATAACTGTTAAACAAAAAAAGTATCACAAATTTTAGATTAGTTGAGGATACAATGAATGAAATCACTGAACTCAATTCTGGTGCAGCCGGAACTATTTCGATAGATACGGTAACTACCTCACGAACTATTTACTGCCAAATTTGATAGATCGATTTCATAATTTATACCTCAATGTTACCTTCCAATTATGGAAAGGTGATGGCTTTCGCATCTTAGAATTATTAGATAAAGGTATTATCGAAGCTAATATCATACGCGCCCCATTTGATTCAGCTATTTATGAATCAATTACGCTGCCTGATGAGCAGCGTTATAGCTATAAAACAAGACTCTAGCTATGAAGAAGCCCCTGAGAATATTCGGCTAATTGAGCTCGCTAATCAGTCTCTCATTATTCCAATTCAATGGAAATCTATGTTTGCGCTAAAGCTGGATTAAACCGAACATCGTATGCTTATGCGACGGAATTATCATGAATATACTATGGACTAAGTGGAGATTTGCATGGCATTAGTCCCTAAATCAGCAGAAGGACTTATTGCAAATTCAGCTTATTATGGAGCACAAATTTCATACGCTCCACTGGCTGAAGCCAAATAAAAAACTCCGCACGTATAAACGGAGACCACTGAAAAAGTCCTTCATTAGCCAAAAGAGACATATCCTCATTTTTTTGAGGAGAATGTCTCTTTTATTTGATGTACTAAAAGTATCAAATAAAAGGCTGGTGTTTTTGATGCTTGCGAAACAGCAGATTGATCTTGAGTCCGTATACAGAACTTTATACAATTCTCATTCCCCAGGATAATCTGTTGCGGAGAATGGACGAGTTGGTGGACTTTAGCTTTGTCTACGAGGAATTGAATGAAAACTATTGTCATAATAACGGGCGAACCGCCGTGGACCCGGTCCGGATGTTTAAATATCTGCTACTAAAATCCATCTTCGACTTGTCGGACGTCGATCTGGTAGAGCGATCCAAAACGGATTTATCCTTCAAGTTTTTCCTGCATATGGCGCCAGAGGAAGAAGTCATCAATCCCAGTCTGCTGACCAAGTTTCGTAAGTTGCGACTTAAAGATAGGAAGCTACTCGATCTGCTCATCGACAAGACCGTGGAAATTGCCATTGCAAAAGGTGTGATTCGCAGCACTTGCATTATTGTAGATGCGACGCATACCAAAGCCCGCTATACCCAAAAGACTCCACAAGAAGTGTTGAGGGAACGTTCTAAAAAATTAAGAAAAACCATCTACACGCTGGATGAATCGATAAAAAACATCTTTCCGTCCAAACCAGTTACAGATGTGATTGAAGATGAAATCGAATACTGCCGACAATTGATCGCAGTGATTGAACAAGATGGACGTTTTACTGGGCTGCCTAAGGTAAGGGAACCATTAAACTTGCTGAAAGAAACGGTCGCAGACGATCTAGATCACCTGCAAACCTCGGCTGATCCAGATGCCAAAGTCGGTCACAAAAGTGCAGACTCCTCGTTTTTTGGGTACAAAACTCATATCGCAATGAGTGAAGAGCGAATCATTACGGCAGCTATGGTTACCACAGGCGAACAGCCCGACGGTAAGCAACTTCAAACACTGATTGAAAAAAGCAAAGCAACAGGAATGAAAGTGGAGACGGTGATTGGAGATACAGCCTACTCCGAAGAGGACAATCTGCTCTACAGTGCTCAAAACGAAATCGAACTCGTGGCGAAATTAAATCCTTTGATTACCCAAGGGAATCGAAAAAAAGAAGACGAGTTTGAATTTAATAAAGGTGCGGGACGGTATGTGTGCAAGGCTGGACATCTGGCCATTCGTCGGGCGCGACAGGGAAAGAAGGCCGAGGAAAGAATCAGACCGACACCTATTATTTTGACGTGGAGAAATGCAAACGATGCCAATTTCGGGAAGGCTGCTACAAGGACGGCGCAAAAAGCAAGACCTATTCTGTGAGTATAAAAAGTCAGGAGCATCTGGTTCAGGCTACGTTTCAGGAAAGTGAAACCTTTAAAGCCAAGGAACGGTACAAGATTGAGGCTAAGAATAGTGAACTCAAACATAGACACGGGTATGATATTGCATCCTCCTCGGGTCTGTTTGGCATGGAAATTCAAGGAGCGATGGCAATATTTGCAGTGAATCTAAAACGGATAGTAAAGCTGATGGGGCAATAAATCGCATCTTCAGCGGGCGCCTCCCAAAAAGACGACATTCATTCCCAGATAGGTGAATGAATGTCGTCTTTTAGGTACTTATTTCCACAGCTATCTGTGAAGACTATGTTTTTCAGTGGCCTCGTATAAACGCGCGGAGTTTTTCATCACTATAAGTTGAATCTTTAACTCCTAAAAACTGCAATACTATCATTCAGATATTATGCATCCTTAGGCGTATATAATATCAACGCAATATAACGCAGTTCTTCATCACCTATATTTTCAATTTTATGGTACTGTCCATCTTTGACAAAATTTGTATCCCCAGCCTCAACCTCATAAACGGTCTCGTCATCCGTGACCCGACCTTTACCGCTTAGGAAATAACAAACCTCACTATCACCATGGTGAACATGACCACCGACGCAGCCACCAAAGGATAACTTACAATCGGCAAATAATCTGCCGTGACCATCCATTTCTTCTTGAGTCAAAATATGCTGCTGATGAAAAAAACCGGAACCATTAAACAGATTTTTTAACTCTGTAACTTTACGAACATCTTTTTTACGTAGCATAATTCTCCTCTTCAACTAATTTCTTTAATATTCAAATGCTTGTTTTCATTGATATAACATGCAATCCAAGCACTCTGCTCAAGCTCTTCAAGTGCTGCAAAAGTCTTCATCATGGTTTCCCCACCGACAACAGGACCATGATTCAGCAAAAGATAACCTCGTTCATCACCAACACACTGTTCAAAAAGTGTAAAGAGCTCCTCCGAACCTGGTGCCGCATAGGGAACTCCAACAACCTTACCTAACTGCATACGTAAATACGGTGTATAATTTGGTATTATATTTCTGCTGTCAGGATGTGGCAGGCAAGACCAAAGCGTAGCATAAGGAGAATGCGTGTGAATGACGGCTTTAACATCCACATGCTTTTGATATAAAACTCTATGCAGCGGTAATTCCTTACTCGGTTTTTTCATTATATTTTCATTTGATGAATTTCCATATAACGGAACTCCCGCCAAATCATCTTCCGTCAATGTTCCAAAGCATGACCCGCTACATGAAATATAAATAGTATTATCATGCAAAAAGCTAATATTTGCCGTTGTTCCGCTTGTTTTGCACCGATTAAAGAGACTATGTGCTACCCAGATAGTCTCTTGCTTTTTTGCATTTAAATCTATTTCATCAACCATCACCATCACCCTTTCCTTGAAATTTCATCTTAAAGTATTAACAAAAAAATCTTCCGCCCCAAAATTCCCTGATTTTAAAACAATCTGTCTTCCTGGGGAATCCAACGGATACATGATAGGTACACCCGGTGCCACAGACGAACCGATAGTAAAAGCAGAATACTCCAGCGCCTGCGTCACCGCACCAGAAGTTTCCCCTCCTGCGACAATTAACCTCTCTATATTTATTTTCTCCATAACTACCTTTGCGAGATCAGCAATTGTCTTTTCCATAATAGAAGCACTGTCGAACTCTGTACTACCTTGCATTCGTTCCCCGACACTTCCATTACTATAAAATAAAATATCCTGTTTATTTGTCAGTACATCCATCGCAAGTCTGCTTAATTCCTCAATATTTTGCGATTTATCAGCGAGCCGTTTTGGTTCGAGTTTAATTCCCATACCACCGCAATTTAACCACGATTCAACCTGTTTTTGTGTCATGGCTGAACAACTGCCTGAAAACATGAGTCTGCCATACCGAAAACACTTGGAGACATCCTCTGCACTTTCCTTCCGATCTCCTCTATATAATTCTGCAAATGCTCCTAATATTCCTGATCCGCCTGTCCATAGCGGCAGCGCATCAAATAGCTCGGCAATTTGTTTACCCTGCTCTCCATTGTAATAGTCCACAACCAGATAAAAGCGTTTATATTGCTTTTTTAATTCCTCAATATACGCGAATCCAACCTCTTTATTTTGCAAATATTTATCATCAAAAACAAAGCAAGGATATTTTGATTGAGGCTTCATAAGCTCAGGAATATAACTATCCCACATCGGATTTAACGGATGATTGCGCATAGAACTTTCTGCTAAAGGCACTCCCTGAACATACAGTATCCCATCACGTACCGTACGTCCATTTTCTAACATTGTTGGACACAAAATTGTGTAATCGATATTATAATGATCCAAAAGCATATCTGCAACTGGACCGATATTGCCTGTTGGCGTTGAATCAAAAGTAGAACAATATTTCAAATATAATTTACTGGAACCAAGGCCTTTTAGCCAGTCAAAAGCTTCCCGAGAAGCTTTTACAGCAGCATCAACTTCTTGCGAACGAGATTTTAAAGCAATTACGATTGCTTCATAATTTTCAATATCAATAGTATCATCCAGATGGGTCAACAATAAAGTTCGTAAACCATTTTCTGACAGCAAAGAAGCTACATCTCCGGCACCGGTAAAGTCATCAGCAACCACACCAATTAAAAAAAATTCTTTTTCATTCATTGTGACACCTTCAATCTCCTTCTAAGAAAATTCTTGTGAATAGAAATACAGAATTTCCTTATTGCTTATTCTCAAATCATGTTTGAAATGTAAAACTTCCTATAGAATTTATAAATCTACTCCTAGAGCTTTTCTATCTGCTCATTAACAGTTTTAAAAATGATATCATATCCACAGGAGCCACCAAGCTCATAAGGCAGAAGATTTCCTGTAGCATATGCATTTTTCACGGCCTGCATAATCTGTGAACCGGCTTTAGCCGCATCCTGACAATTAAATTTTGTTCCTAAATAGTCTAGCATGATAGCACCGGAGAGAATCATTCCTGTCGGATTTGCCTTTCCTGTCCCTATGATATCCGGTGCTGTTCCATGACATGGCTGAAACACTGCATGATTATCCCCGATTTCCCCAGATGGAGCCATGCCCATTCCGCCCATAAGAGCAGCCGCTGCATCCGAAAGAATATCGCCACAAAGATTTTCCGTCGGGCATACATCAAAATCCCACGGTTTTCTAAGCATTGTCAAAGCCGCTGCATCAACGTAAGAATAATCTGCCACGATATCCGGATATGCATTTTTAACTTCATCAAAAATACTTCTGAAGAAATACATGGAAGATAAAACATTTGCCTTATCAATACAAGTTACTTTGCCCTTACCACCGTTCTTTTTGCGACTTTCTGCTAGCTGGAAACTAAACTTAAAAAGCTTTTCAGATATTTCCCTTGTTATTTTGATTGTATTATAAGCGGCTTCTTCCGTATCATTTTGGGACTTTCTAGGACTGGCAAAAATGCCTTCCGTTGATTCACGAACAATTACAAAATCTAAGTGATTAGCCCTTTCATCTTTTAATGGAAGCGGCAGACCAGGCATCGTAATACACGGTCTCATGCCAGCATACAAATTGAGACGCTTTCTGAGATCATGCTGCGGACCGACTTCCGTGCCATCTGGATAGCGAACGTTCGGCAGACCCATGGCGCAGAGATAAATTGCATCTGCCGAGGCTGCTTCCTTGAAGTTTTCTTCCGGGAAAGCCTCTCCTGTCCTCGCATAGAGCTCAGCGCCTGCTTCTACATATACTGCCTCTAAGTCCACATTAAAGCCCTTTATCGTCTGAATAAGCAAATCCATTGAAGGTCTCGTGATTTCATTTCCTATGCCGTCTCCAGGCATGACAGCAATTTTAAACTTTCTCATTCTTACTCCTCCTTAATACAAGTGACTAATTTTTTGCCGCTATGTAAACGGCCATTTCTTTTTAACACTAGCTGAAATACGTGGGATGCCATCTCCCGGCAATTTTGCAATATTAAAGCGTATGTTTTCCCCTTTAACAATTTACTTAGAATAATCTTAACATTATGGAGAGTAATTATCTGCATTTATGTTTACATTATATTGGAAATTTCATGTCATTTAATTGTCAAATAGATGACATAAATTACACCAAATTGCCTATCGAGATTTCTATAGCCAAACCTTCCATCGAAAGACAGAAGGTTTGGCTATTTTTTATCGTCACATCACTCATATCCTTTGTACCTCTTTGTTATCTTTCATTGTAAAATCTATTTTCCTAGTTGCAACTACAACATTTCAAATCTCACATCTAGAGATTTTTTCTCTATTGTGAGATACATACTCTCTTTGTTGATATTTTTTACGATTAACGTTTTTCGAAACAACGTATATTAACAAGGATTGTCGGTTAGATCAGTCGATTATTTCATTGACATGAAATTTGCATTATAATCAGCTGTATATCAATAACTAGCAGGAGGATTTTCAAATGCAACGTTTAGGAGCTCTAGAAGGATTAACCGTATTAGATCTGACCCGTCAAATAAACGCGGGATTACTTGTTTTTTGCTTTATCAGGACTTTAATAATTCAAAATTCTGGATTATACACTGAAATGTATAGCATATAAAAAGGTTGTTACAGGGCATTCTAGCCCCATAACAATCTTTTGCTTTTAGTATGATTTCTGAAAAAAAGACTTTTTTTAGTGACCTCGGTATTGTTTTTTGAAAATGTTGCTGTTACGCAGTTTTTTCTTCAATATCATTGATTGGTTCATCAATCGTCGCGACAATGAATAAACTCAGCACAGATGCTGCAGATAGGAACATGAACGCCGTATTCCAATTATAGGCATCCAGAATCATCCCTACTACCAGCGGGGCAACGGCTCCGCCAAGCTGACCGCCCATGTTGACAAGACCGTATGCCATTGGATAGACTTCTTTCGTCGTCGCACCCATGGCGTAAACGGAGTAGGCGGAATACCCGATACTGAGGAGTAGGCCTGTCAGGAACAGTAATAACCCCAACAATGTTGCATCATTCGGTGCATACACAAGGCTGTACATCATGAATGAAGTGCACAGTGCTGTAAACATCATTACTGGTTTACGCCGCTTGTTTAAGAGGCGGTCGGAGATTAAACCGCCGAGGAAGTTTCCTGCAACGGCACCAACGAAGGGCGCTGAGGCCAAGAAGCCCATCTTAATGTTGGCAAAACCTTTCACATCTACCAGGTAGGTTGGAATCCAGGACATGATGACATTTACAATTCCCACCATACAAAAATAGGCTAAGGCATTGCCGATAATGTTCCAAGACCGGAATATACCATTATTGGAATCGACAAGAACGACTTTCTTCGCTCGGATAAGCTTATCTAACAAAGCAAAATTATATTTAAACTGGGATACTGTTACTGTATCCTTGATAACGACTTGTTCCGATTGAATGTATGCAAGCTCTGCCGGCGATACCATCTTACTTTCCGCTGGTGTACTATGAACCATAAAATACCAAATAACAGATAGTATAATACCCGGTATGGCAAAGAAATAAAAAATTGTCCGCCAATCACCAAAATGGGCCATGATAGCTACACCGATGGGCGGAGCGATAACCGCACCGAGCTTGGAGGCAGCAAGGTATAAGCCTGTAGCTGTACCTTTTTCTTTGGGAGGAAACCAATGGTTGATGGTCTGCAGGCAGCCAATCGGCAGGGGACCTTCACACACGCCCAAACCAAAACGGCATATTTTCAGCAGAAATACGGAATTCGTCATACCCTGCAATCCTGTAAAGACGGATGTTAAAATCATGGCGATAGGGAACACCGACCGTACTTTCAGTTTGGAGTAAATATAACCCGCTGGAATCTGTGAGAAGGAATACCCGAAGAACAACAAGCTTACCAGTGCTCCAGCCTCCGTATTGCTCATGTTGAACTCCTTCTTGATATACGGCAAGGCAATACCGAGATTGGCACGATCTGCATAAGCGATGGTATACACGACAAAAATCAATGCCATGACTACCCAACGATAATTTGACCTCTTCCCTAACGCTATGTTATTTTCTTGTGACATTTTTCTACCCCTTTCATTAATAGAACTTCCGAGATCAGCTTCTCTCTACCCTCCCTCGCCTAACCATAATTTTTGCATATTATAGAAATTGCATATGATCATTTAGTACAATTTCTATGCCAAATATTAGAAATATTCTCATTATTGAAGATTGTACTCTTTGCAGTCCAGTAAAATGTCTTCTTTATTGGTATGTTATTCTTTTATATTAATATCCACCCCATCCTCCGCTTTAAAGCATTCTTCTTGGTTGCTATCTCATTTTTGAGAGAAGAGAATGGTTTTGTCTCATTATTAGTAGGAATGATTTTATGTCTCGCTGCTTCATTGCCAAGTTATTTTCCTCATGTTGGATTTTTCTAATTAGATGTATCTCATATTGTTGTTTCCGGAACAGCTCAATCTCTTGATTGTCTTGTATAGAACAGATGAATTTATGGCACTGGTGTTACTAGATGTCGTTTAATCTTGGCATGTTTCTTGCAAAGTATATTCATAGAAAAATAAAACAAGGGGAAAAATTATATGCAGACATTACCTAAAAAATTGACGTTGTGGAAGTCGGACCAAGAGATGGGTTTCAAAATGTAAAAACTTTTATTCCAACTCAAGAAAAAATTGCAATCATTGAGTCGTTGATTACATCTGGTGTAAAGGAGATGGAAATCACCTCGTTTGTATCACCTAAACACCACGTAAATCAGCAGTCACTAAATTGTCAGTACATATTTTAGCATCGTCTTCATCCATACCAACTGCCAAAAAAATGTCGTTTGCCCAAGAGAAGATGTCCGAAAATGGAATTGTGATTTTTTCATAACTACTCAAAATAATTCCTCCTACTCTACATTTACAATATTATTATAATATTTTGCCATTTTACTTTCTGTCCACAACATAACAATTCTAAGTTAAGTTAATGATAGTAAACTGTCATTTTATTGACAATCTGTTGTTCGTTATAGTAATAAATGGGGCT
>DJJR01000057.1:0-6102 GCA_002434245.1 Pelosinus fermentans | reverse complement strand
AGCCCCATTTATTACTATAACATCTATTATCTTTTTCAATGAATTATTTTAATTAGATTAGACAGATAACCAAATTTTAAGTTTTTCAGGATGGAGCACTTCAATCTGTCTCCCTTGCATCTCAATGCACCCCTCTTTTCTGAATGTCTTTAATAAGCCATTTACCACCTGTCGTGAGCTCCCAATAATAGCTGCTAATTCTTCTTGCGTCAATTTGATAGAAACGACTACCTTTCCATTTTCCTCTATACCTGATTTCTCAGCTATATGAAGTAATGTAATCGCCATTCGTCTCGGAGCTTGATTGCAGGCAAAATCTAGTAGCGTAGTATGTGTTTCGTGAAGCCTGTATGCTATTAAATTTAAAAACTTGCCAAGCATCTCAGGGTACTCCTTTAAGATGACTTTTAAATAATCGACTCCAATCGCATATATCTCAACCTTTTCTAATGCTTCAGCGAAACAGTCGCGTGGGCTTGAACGAAACATCTCAGAAATGCCAATAAAGTCACCATGATTTCTTAGTGCGATAGATACTCTTTTGCCGTCTTGCGTCATTCGATAAATATTTATCCAACCTTTATCAACATAATATACATCATTGGTATGATCTCCTTCAGAAAAGATGATTTGCCCTTTAGGAAACCTTTGCAAACGTCCATATTTTAGCATACGCCCTAATTCTTCCTGCGTCCAAAATGGATTCACTCCCCTTCACCCCTACTTCTTATCGTCATATTCCAGTACGATTACGTTACTTCCTCTTCACGAATTTTTTTAACTTTTCGCCACAAAGTAGATACTCCAATTCCTAACTTTTTTGCAGCTTCTTCCATATTACCTGAGTTTTTTACGACTTCATGGATATATTTTTTTCATGCAGAGCTAACTCATTACGTAAACATGTCACAGGTTCTTCATTGTATTGAACTTTATCTCCTCCAATATCTCTGGACTGATTTGCTGTAATATTTCTTCCACCGTATCTTTCGTATTTCTCGAAAAAAAGATAGCCGTTTAACAATATTATATAATTCACGAATATTACCAGGCCAATTATAAGCAGTAAAATAATGCATCAGATTTTTCATAATAGGTTTTAGCTCTTCAGAAGCAGTAGAACCTAAGAAGTGCTGACACAACAATAGAATATCTGCTTTGCGTGCTGCCAAAGAAGGAATTTCTAAATACAATACACTCAAACGATAAAATAAATCCGCTCGCATTTTTTTCTCAGCCACAAGTCGATCGGGTGGTTGATTCGTTGCCTCAATGATCCGAATATCAACAGGTATAATTTGCTCTCCTCCAACGCGAATTACTTCCCGTTCTTGTAGAACCCGAAGTAATCGCCCCTGCAATTCGATGGGTAATGCATCAATCTCATCTAAAAAAATCGTCCCAGTATGAGCTAATTCAAATAAACCATTTTTTCCCTTACGACTTGCGCCAGTAAAAGTCCCTTCCTCATAGCCCAAAAGCTCACTTTCCAGAAGAGAAGGGGGCAAAGCTCCGCAATTAACAGCAACAAAGGGATTGCATGAGCGCGAGCTATAATTGTGTATACTTTGGGCAAAAAGTTCTTTTCCTATGCCCGAATTACCATAAATGAGAACCGTCAGATCCGATCTTGCAAACCACTTTGCCATTTCTTTTTTTTCTTCCATGATGGGAGTCGAACCGATAATATCTTCAAAATTGAACCGAGCTCTGAAACGACCTTCCGTATTTTCACGTCGTACCTTACGCTCCGCCTTCATAACTCCTGAAACCTCTTGAAAAGTCGCTACTGCCCCGACTGTTTCTTCACCATCTTTAACCGGCACGCGATTGGCAACAATACGAGTATCACGAATAGTTTGAATTTCTCCGATCTCTGCAAGCCCACTGCGCAATACTTTATCTAGCTGTGTATTGGGGATAGAATCAGTCGCGCTTTTATGAATTAAAGAAAAAACATCACATCGAAAAATACGGGCAGCTGCAGGATTAATCAATTCGATCTGTCCTTCCTGATTGACTACAATAACCCCATCATAGATAGAATCTAATATTGCATTTAATCTGGAATTCTTATGTTTTTCGGTTTTATTAAAAATACTGATTTCAACGGCTCGTAAAATAGCATCTTTGATACTATCAGGACTGGTACTCAAAAAAACACTTGGCAAACCATATTTTTTTGCAAATCGAATGGATGGTCCTCCGCCTAATGCACAATATTCGCCTTCATCAGCGACTTGCTGTATCTGCCTTTCCAAGTCACTCATAGTAGAAAAAATAATTGGAGTTATCATGACACCCATCACTTTTTCCATCAATTCTGTACCTATAAATGGTTTTTGATAGGATGTTAAAGCGATGTTATAGAAGTCTCCTTAGCTATACCAATACAACTCAGCACGTCAAAAGGACCCGTTCTGACTTGGATAACTGGTGTACCTGTCAATTCTTCTAATAGCCCAGCATTACCACCTCTGCTGATAAAAACATCCACAGGAGGGTATTTCTTAACTTGATTAAGCAGAGAAGGAAGATCATCCATTCCACCTACATAAACTTCCAAGGGTATCGAGAGTTCATCGGCAATGGCAAGGGCCATGGCTTTCATATCTTTATAAGGAGATATAAATACAATTCGACTCATAATAATCATCACTTTCTACAGTTATTTGTCCTATGAGCAAGCTATATTGCTTGCCATTCACAACACACGATCCTTCAACCTTCCCAAATGAGTAGAAGCAATTGCACCACCATGGGCTATACGATATAGATTGATGTGTTTATTTTTTGTAGTTATATTACTTCATAACCGAAATTTTTGATACATAATTATTATACTTGAGTTTTTATATTTAATCAAAAAACTCATATTCTGTCTTGTAATTCATCCCCTTAGCAATTGCATCTTGATGGGATCCAGAGAAAGCGGTAAATACGAGTTCGCCTGCATATGGCTGGCGAGCATGCACTTGCATTCGAGTTAAAAGTTCATATTTTGGGCATATTTCCGGCATATTGCTAAAGTCAAGTTTAGGATCAACACCATGTGAAAACAGGTTCAGTACCAATGTAATAATATCAACATTTCCTGTTCTCTCTCCATTGCCAAATAAGGTTCCTTCAATGCGATCGGCACCCGCAAGCATTCCCAGTTCCGCATCACAAACACCGCAGGTCCTATCGTTGTGAGGATGCAAACACAATATAACAGAATCTCTGTATTCCAAATTCTTATTCATAAACTCCACTTGACTTGCAAATACGTGGGGCATTGCATTTTCTACCGTTGTTGGCAGATTAATAATTGCTTTATTATCCGAATTGGGTTTCCATACATCCAATACTGCATTACATATTTCAAGGGCATAATCCACTTCCGTTCCATGAAAACTCTCCGGGCTGTACTGGAATGAAAAATTACCGGTTGTCTCTTCTGCCAATTTCTTTAATAACTCTGCTCCTTCAACAGCAATCTGCTTGATTTCTTCCTTACTCTTCCTAAACACCTGCTCCCTCTGCGCAACAGATGTGGAATTGTACAAATGAATTACAGCATGGGGTGCTCCCTTAACCGCTTCAAATGTTTTTCTAATAATATGTTCTCGGGCTTGTGTTAGTACCTGAATGGTTACATCTTCAGGTATCATGTTTCTCTCTATCAATGCCCTTAAGAAATTATATTCCGTGTCTGATACCGCTGGAAAACCCACCTCAATTTCTTTGAAACCAATGTCCACCAGCATTTGAAAAAAATCTATTTTTTCCTCCAGGCTCATCGGTTCGATAAGTGCTTGATTTCCATCTCTTAAATCAACGCTGCACCAGATTGGGGGCTTATCGATATGATCTTTCTTAACCCAGTCATAAGATACTTGGGGCGGCATAAAATATGCCCTTTCATATTTTTCAAAATTCTTCATAATATCCTCCTTATTTCACCGCATGCAGCATAAAAAAATCTTCCGTCCTATAATCCATAATAAGGAATTATAGAGACGAAAGACGAAGCTCTCGCGGTACCACTCTATTTCATGATCAACATACACTCATCGACACTACTCATGCCTATCCCGATAACGGAGGACTCCCGTCATGACCTACTATATTTCAGCCAGAAGCTCCAAGGCGAGTTCACCACATTTCTCATACTGTTTCGCATCATCCAACAGCTTTCTGAAATCAATTTGTGGATACTATTCCTTTTCATAGCCTTTCCTATGAAATAAATTATTAAATTATCCAATAATGAAATTCACTTCAAAGCTTATCATACCATTTTCACAGGATTTCTAATCCCTAATTGGATAATACCATATATCTTACTTATTGCGTAGCGATAAATTTAATCAGTTTTCTTGATCTTATTTAATATTTCGCTATTCATCATAAAATAAAGAGAAAAACTATTAAGCTTTCAAAGATTAGCTTATTTGGAAACGTTTATATAAATGAGCTACAATTGTCGCGAGTGGCTGCTGATATAAAATAGCCAGTGTCATAGGAACTGCAACCCTTGGCGGAAAATAGGTGAGCGCAATGACGAGTCCACAAGCGTTATTACGGATGCCCACATTAAAAATCATCGTTAGTATAATACTCTGCGTTCGTTCTTTTAATGCAAATGATCCCAGGTAACCGACAAAGAAGCTTGCTGATACAACAAATAAGGTAACGAGCAATGTTTTTAGTATGGAGATATCCCAATTAATTTGTGGCATTACGACAGCTGAATTAATTAGGATGACCAGAAAAAGTGCTCCTTTTGATGTGGCACCCCCGATGCTGTTAGCGAAATTAACACTCCTCCCCTTTGTCCAATCATGCAGGAGCATACCAATGATGCTAGGCACCGTAACCATGAGCATAAGGTCGATAACCATTTTACTATAGCTAATGTTGATGGTTTGACCAACAACAAGATGAAAAAATAGCGGTAATACGGTAGGTACAATAAAAGTATCCAATGTTACTGCCACAAAAGATATGCCCAAATCACCTTTGATTAATGAAGTCCAGATGATGGATGTAACCCCAATTGGAATGGAAGAACCGATTAGATAGCCCAGGCGAATGTCAGGATCATTCGGGTAGAAGATCATGCCAACCGCCCAGGCTGTCAACGGTGTAACAAAATGAACTAAAATCAGCACCCATATAGGAATCCAGGGCTTCTTTAGCACAGTAGTGAATTCCTTAAAACTTGTGCCTAAGGCGGTGATAAAGGTCATGTAAGCGAATAAAATCACCACAATTTTCCGTAGAGCCGGGGAATCAGTAATAGAAAGGAAAAATCCTAAGAATAGCCCAGAAAGCACTACAATAAACATGTTTTTGGATAACCAATCATTTAATTGAATAAAGAAAATCGACATTTAAAACCTCCGTATAGGGTTATTAGGCGGCATTTAAGTGTTAATCAAATCTTTTATCTAAAAAAACACTTATTTACGGTTTCTCTTTTTCACAGATGTAGAGTGAACCCTTAGAGGTTATTTATTCTCTGGCGCCATTAATTTAACTCCTAATCCTATAAATATAGTGCCGGTTATCCAGCGGAAATATTGTTCCAGCACGGGTTTGGCGACAAGCCAATGTCTTACAAGGCCAGAGGCTCTTGCGTAAAAGACGAGTACTAATAAGCCAAGCAAGAAATATATGAAACCGTACATCAGCATCATTAAAGCTGCAGATTCACTGCTGGCATCTACGAACTGCGGGAGAAAACTCACGAAGAATATTGCAGTCTTAGGGTTTAGCGCCGCAGTAATAAAGCCCTTTAGAAACAAATTTCTCGTTAGCTCCTCTTTCGGCAGTTCAGTATGATCAACAATATTCTCATTGCTTCTGATGGTTTTAACCCCAATGTATAATATATATAAGGCACCAATTATTTTGATTATACTATATGCAGCTGCCGACTGTTGAAGAATAACAACCAATCCTAATGCAGTAGATATTGCATATAAAAGCTGCCCTAGGCTTGCACCAAAGGCTGAGATTAGGGCAGCTCTCCTACCCTGCGTTACCCCACGGGTAATGACATATAACGTGTTTGGCCCAGGCATGATCACCAAGATAAAAGATGCTATTGTAAAT
>DJJR01000076.1:26873-88031 GCA_002434245.1 Pelosinus fermentans | reverse complement strand
CACGCAAGTGAATGGTGTTTTGTTTTTAAAAATATTAGAATGATAAGTTCTGATTGCGGTCTTTTTACTATTATTGTACAATAATATAAAATTGATAATATAGTAAAAGTTGGATTTTTTATATAAGCGGGGTGGAAGAGGATGACGTATAGTGGTTTTAAATATTGTCCTTTTTGTGGTGAAGAGTTGCCGCAAAATCATATGATGAAATTCTGTCCCTTTTGTGGAAAAAAATCTTTAGAGCTTACTCAACATGAAGTTATAAAAGAAAACACGTTATCAAAGAATGTTAGCCAAGAGAAGAAGATAAAGAATGAGATTTACGTGAGAGATACCTTACGGCAACAAATGGATGATGAATATTACAGTATCATATTGAAGTATACAACTGATAAAGTGAATCTAATAAGAGTTTTAGAAAAGATACTAGTGAGGAGTGCCTTTGCCCTTCGCTTAGCTGTGGATAACATGCCAAGTATTATTATTTATAAGGCTAAACGAGACGATATTATAAACTTACATACTGCTTTTCTAAGAGGTCAAGCAAGCGTTAGTATTATTCCAGGTGAATTTAACAATAATCCTTCTTTGAATGAATTATTTCCCATGTTTGGTAAGCTGAATTTACAAATGCAAAAAGCTATTGAAGGTCTGCCAATGAATTTGTGGATAGGCGATCAAATTACCAATGTCTTTTCTATTAAATATGGGGAAAGTAAAAAAGGGATTCTGGTTATAACGAATAAAAATATATACATTATATATAAATATGCGGTTATGACAGAATTTCGATGGTTGGTAATATCCTATACATTGTTATTGAAAGTTGTGAAAGACAATAAATCTCTTGAGTTTATTTATAAAGACAAAAAAATAGAACGCATTGAGTTTATTACTAATCGAGAATTAGTTGAGGCTTTTGAAGCAATTGAACATATAGTGTAATAAAAGTAAGGAAAGACTTCAGTTTTACTCAAGTCTTTCCTTATTTTTTATAATTGGATTTGCTAAAAGTCGATTCGATTGTGTTATATAATCGAATTGACTAAAAAGTATTCATAAAAAAAGTCGTAGCTGTGGTACAATAAGGGATATGTTGGTGTGCAGAAGGAGGAAAAAATGACATTTAATGTACGTATTTTAGGAATTGATAATCTAAAGCAGGCTGAGATGGAATTAGCTAGGATAAATTATGATAAGACTAACATTCCGGTTATGGATGAAAAAGTTGTATTTAGGGTAATAAAATTAGAAAATGTTTCAATGAAAAATGCTAACCTTTTAAAGCAAGCATTTTTGATTAAAGGTGGAGAGGTCATTGTAGGAAGAAGTACAATGGATCTTGAGATTGCATATGCAGATGTTTTGTTGTGTGCAACAATAGAACAATTTCAAATGGCTGTTGCTCAATTGCAGGTAGAACCATTGGGTTTACCTGCAATTGCAGAGGCTATTGAGAAAGCTTTAAATAATATTGAGAATTTTCCTCAACGCTCATATGATTGGCAGCATCATTCTCTAAAGATTATGCCAAGGCGCACTTTAATAATGGGGATTTTAAATGTTACACCAGACTCTTTCTCAGATGGCGGTAAATATAATACCATCGACAAAGCTCTGTATCATGTTGAAGAGATGATACAGTGTGGTGCTGATATTATTGATATTGGTGCTGAATCTACTAGACCCTATTTTGGAGCTGAAAAAATATCAGCTGAAGAAGAAATGAATCGATTAGGTCCCTTATTAGAACGAGTCTTATCGATATCTACAGTGCCTGTTTCGGTGGACACATACAAATCCAGCGTTGCGCTGGAGGCGTTAAAATTAGGGGCTCATATGATCAATGACATATGGGGACTACAGCAGGATCATAATATGGCGAAGGTAGTAGCTGGGTATAATGTGCCTGTAATTATCATGCATAATCAAGATACTACACAGTATCAGCAAGATATTATGTCAGAAATATATAATTTTTTGCAAAAGAGTATCTCTATTGGCATTCAAGCAGGTATTGATCCTAATAACATTATTATTGATCCGGGTATTGGATTTGGAAAGACGCCAGATCAAAATTTGATAGTAATGTCGCGTTTAGATGAGTTAAGATCATTAGGCTGCCCGATATTACTTGGTACTTCTAATAAAAGATTTATTGGTGAAGTGCTAGGCCTGCCAGTAGAAGAGCGGGTTGAAGGGACAGGTGCTACCGTGTCAATTGGAATAATGAAGGGTAGTAATATTGTTCGTGTACACAATGTACAAGCAATGACTAGAATCGCACGAATGACAGATGCGATGATGAGGAGTGATATATGATGAAGGATACAATACTATTAGAAAATATGGTGTTTTATGGGTTTCATGGTGTTTATGAATATGAACGCGAACAAGGGCAGCGTTTCTATGTGGATGCCCAAATACATGCGGATCTAAGTGAAGCTTCTAAAACGGATAAGCTCACTGATACAATTGATTATACGATGGTTTACTCTCAAATTAAAGACGTTATGGAGAATCAAAGATTCCAACTATTAGAAGCAGTTGGCGGACATATTGCAGAATTAATTTTAAAGACAAGCATTGCGACGGATGTTACTATAAGAATTCGTAAACCTGCTGTACCTATCCCTGGACCGCTAGATTTTGTTCAGGTAGAAATAAGCCGGAGTAAATAAAGTAATGATTATACTTGGATTAGGTTCTAATATGGGAGACCGCGAAAGGTATATAAAGTCGGCGATTAGCGAATTAGATAAGCAGAGTAAAATTACTATTAATAACATATCATCTTTATATGAAACAAAACCTGTTGGTTTTGTAAATCAACCCAACTTTTTAAACTTAGTTATTAGTATTAATACTATGTTAAATCCCTATGAGTTGCTAACAGAATGTCTACATGTAGAACATCAATTAGGCAGAGTCCGTAAGCAGCGCTGGGGTCCTAGAAATATAGATATTGATATTCTTGTTTATCATAGCCATATTATCCGGGATGAGGTGCTGCAATTACCTCACCCCCGCTTACATGAGAGAGCCTTTGTTCTTATACCGTTGCAAGAGATTGCATATGATCTTCCTGTATATCAAGGATTAACTTCTAAAGAACTATTGCAAACAATGAATGACGTTGATGATGTCGTATTCTATAAAAAAATAAATTTAGATTTTTTATAACGATAAGATAGGAGGCTAACGAAAGTTGGCTAAATCATGTAAAGTGTTATTTATTAGTGCTCCAATAGGGGCAGGCCATATAAAAGCAGCCCAATCAATTGCTGAAGTAATGTGCCGACAATATAATCACGTTGAAACCAAACTAGTAAATGTATTTGATTTTTTAAATATATTTGTTGGTAAAAATATTTTAGCTATTTACTTCAAAGTATTAGAATTATTTCCTAACGTGTATGGGATGGCCTATGGCTGGGGAAATGATAGTCGGCTTGCGCTAGTAGGTCGTCAGATCATTAGTCGCTATTTGGCCAAAAGAATGGAACAATACATTTTAGGGTATAATCCAGATATTATTGTATGTACTCATGCTACTCCTGCTGGGATTATTGCTTCTTTATTAAAAGATAGGAAAATTGCCATTCCGGTAGTTGGTGTAGTCACAGATTTTGTTGTTCACCGCTTGTGGGTTTATCCTGAAATTCAACATTATGTTATTGCCAATGAAAAAATGGGTAAATTCTTATTGGACCACGGTATAAATGGTAATGGTATAAAGGTTATGGGAATTCCTGTTGATGAAAAATTTTCACGAGTATCTGATAAAGAAAAAGTAATGCAAAATTTACAGTTTTGTAGTGAGATAAAAACAATTCTGATTATGGGTGGCGGAGCAGGACTTCTACCCATGGATAAAATTGTTCAATGTTGTGAAAATATTGGCATTCTATTACAAATAATTGTTGTTACAGGCAAGAATAAAAAAATGTACCAGAAAGTGATGAATTTACGGCCTAGGCTGCGCAATAAGGTCCAAGTTTTAGGATATGTTGACTATGTTAATGAATTAATGGCAATTACAGATCTAATCATTTCGAAGCCAGGAGGAATAACGTGTGCAGAAATCTTATGTGCAGGTATACCGATGCTCATTTATCAACCTATACCAGGGCAAGAGGAAGCAAATACAAATTATTTAATTGAGCAGCAAGTGGCTTTGAGGGCAGATTCTTTATTTGATATACAGCTAATCATAGAAAAGTTATTTATGGAGCAGCCAGATGAATTAATAAGATTGCGACAGAATTCTTTGAAAATAGGACGACCTGAGGCTGCTGTGACTATAGCTGATTACATTTATTCTCAAGCTGAAATAAGAAGGAATTGCTGATCGCTGTGGTAAGGTTTTCCCAACTGGCATTTTTTGTTGGTGTGTATTGTGGAAGTGTGCTATAATTACCATTATTTTATACTGATTTTCCTGAATAACTATGTGATTAGGTAAATGTGATCATGTTGGAGGAAAAATGGAAAAAATATACATGGCAGCATTACAGATGATAGCTGGAATTGGTAACGTACGTCTTAAAGGATTGGTTTCTTTTTTTGGAAGCGCTCAGCAGGCATGGCTGGCTAATAAGCGTGATTTATTGTTATGTGGGCATTTAGATGAAGCAATCTATAATAAATTACTCATACATCGGGAAAAAATAGATATATATACATTAGCATGTGATTGGGAAAGAAAAGGAATTCGGATTTGTTCTCATAATGATTCCGAATATCCTAAGCTGCTTCTAAATACTTACAATGCACCTCAAGTTTTGTTTTATCGCGGTGCATTGCCAATTACTGATCATCTTATTGCCATTGTCGGGGCGAGGAAGGCTACATCCTATGGGAAAAATGTTGCACAGTTACTAGCAGCGGAGCTTAATGAAGCTGGAGTATGGGTAGTGAGTGGTGCTGCCCGGGGTATTGATACAGCTGCTCATCAGGGTGCATTATTGAAAGATGGATATACAATAGCAGTTCTTGGTTGTGGAGTGGATATTAACTATCCACCGGAAAATGGTAAATTGATAAACCAAATTGCAGAGAGTGGTGCTGTAGTCTCTGAATATGCTCCTGGTACCATGGCGCATCCTGGTCATTTTCCAGCGCGAAACAGAATTATTAATGGTTTGTCCCGTGGGGTGGTAGTGGTGGAAGCTGCAGAAAGAAGCGGAGCATTAATTACAGCCGATTTTGCCTTAGAAGAAGGACGTGATGTTTTTGCTGTGCCTGGCAGTATTTTTTCACCATCTAGCAAAGGGACACATCGACTTGTAAAACAGGGTGCTAAACTTATTGATAGTACTGCTGATATATTGGAAGAATATGACATTGTTATTAAAGAGAAAGAGACGCAAAGAATCGACCTCACTAGCGAGGAAGCAATGGTTTATGATATTCTTACATATGAGAATTCTTTAGGGATTGAAGATATCGTCATGAAAACAAAGCTGAGTACCGCAGTCATTACATATATATTACTTCAGTTTGAATTACGTGGTTTAGTGACAGAGAATGGCGGTAAACGCTATTTGCGCTGCGCTAAGGAGGGAGTTAAGTGAGCAAAGCATTAGTTATAGTTGAATCTCCAGCAAAAGCAAAAACGATTGAGAAGTTTCTTGGAAAAAACTACACGGTTAAGGCTTCTATGGGACATTTACGGGATTTGCCTAAGAGCCAATTTGGTGTAGATGTAGAGAATAATTTTGCGCCTAAATATATTAATATTCGTGGCAAAGGCGATCTTATAAAAAGTCTTAAAAATGCTGCTAAGGCAGCAGATACTGTTTATTTGGCGTCTGACCCTGATAGGGAAGGCGAAGCAATTGCTTGGCATTTGTCACATATATTAAATATTCCTCAAGATAAGGCCTGTCGAATTGAGTTTAATGAAATTACAAAATCTACAATTCAAAATGCTGTAAAAAAACCTCGGCCTATTAATATGGAGAGGGTTGATGCACAGCAAGCTAGGCGGTTATTAGACCGAATTGTTGGTTATCAATTAAGTCCACTGCTTTGGAGGAAAGTAAGAAAAGGTCTTAGCGCAGGACGAGTGCAGTCGGCAGCTGTCGGAATTATCTGTGATAGAGAAAAAGAGATCCAAGCTTTTGTCTCAGAAGAATATTGGACAGTAGTTGCAAAATTGCGGGGAAAACCCAAAACCGCACTATTTGACGCCCAGCTTATTTTAATTGACGATCATAAGGCTAAAATTGATAACGAAGAGCAAGCTCAAAGTATACAAGAAGAATTAGAAAAGGCTGAGTTTACAGTAACAGATGTAAAGCGGCGAGAAAGACGACGTAATCCTGCTGCCCCCTTTATTACCAGCAGTTTACAGCAAGAGGCATCACGCAAATTAGGCTTTACTTCTCGCAAAACAATGATGGTGGCTCAACAATTATATGAAGGACTAGATCTTGGCAGCTCAGGTCCAGTCGGACTTATCACTTATATGCGTACTGATTCGGTGCGTTTAGCTGAGTCAGCTCAACAAGAAGCCGTTAAGTACATTACAGTCACATATGGAGAAAGCTACTTACCTGAAAAGATTCCAGTATATTCTTCAAAAAAATCTCAAGATGCACATGAGGCTATTCGTCCTACTAGTTTAGAATTTCCTCCAGAGAAGTTAATCAAGTATCTTTCACGAGATCAGTTGCGATTATATACTTTAATTTGGGAACGATTCATTGCTAGTCAAATGGCACCCGCAATATATGATACGTTAACCATCGATATTGCCGCGAGTCGTTTTTCTTTACGAGCAACAGGTTCGACGGTTAAGTTTCCTGGTTTTATGGCTGTATATACGGAAAGTAAAGATGGGGAAGAAAAAGAGAAAGATATTACATTGCCTAACTTGACGATTGGAGAGAAATTAAAGGTTAGTAAAATTACTCCTAAGCAGCATTTTACAGAACCACCGCCTAGATATACAGATTCCAGCTTAGTAAAAGTACTAGAAGAAAAAGGGATTGGGCGCCCAAGTACTTATTCACCAATTGTTGAGACCATATTAGCACGAGGTTATGTAATTAAAGTAGAGAAAAAATTTCAACCAACAGAATTAGGCTTTGTCGTTCTTGATTTGTTAAAGCAATATTTTAAAGCAATCGTAGATGTTGAATTTACAGCTAAAATGGAAAATAGTCTTGATGAAATTGCCGATGGCAAAGGTTCCCGCATTGATTTATTACGAGAGTTCTATGCTTGGTTTGCTGTAGACTTAGAACAAGCAGAAAAAGAAATTGGTCATGTTGAACTTCCCGTGGAAGTATCTGATGTACCATGTGAGAATTGTGGTAGATTAATGGTGGTAAAACATGGCCGTTATGGTGATTTCTTAGCATGCCCTGGTTTCCCAGAGTGCCGTAATACAAAGCCAATTTTAAAGGAAACAGGAGTACAATGTCCCAAATGTGCTGGAAGTATTGTTGAACGGCGAACGAAACGCAGTAAAACCTTTTATGGATGCAAAAATTATCCTGCTTGTGACTTTATGACATGGGATATACCTTTAAAAGAAAATTGTCAGGCTTGTGGTGGCTTTATGTTACGGCACAATTTAAAAAATGGAAAATTTAATATCATATGCAGCAATGAATCTTGTCAAACACGTCAAAATGATATTGAGAAAAAAACGAATGATAGTACAAAAAAAACAAAAGATGCTAAAAAAAGCAAAACAACTCCAAGAAAATCTAAAAGTACGCCGCTAACTAAAAAAACTAAATCAGAATAAAAGATATAATCGGAGGAACAATCGTGTCTAAAGTAACTATTATCGGAGCTGGCTTAGCTGGCAGTGAAGCAGCTTGGCAAGTTGCGGAGGCGGGATATGAGGTGGAACTGCATGAGATGAGACCCCATGTTATGCCGCCGGCTCATCATACGGATCAATTTGCAGAGTTAGTATGCAGTAATTCATTGCGGGGGGCTGCAATTGAAAATGCTGTTGGATTACTAAAAGAAGAAATGCGAAAAATGAACTCTTTAATCATGAAAGCGGCGGATGCAAGTAAAGTACCAGCGGGTGGAGCTTTAGCCGTCGATCGTGATTCGTTTAGCAAATTTGTAACGGATGCTCTTGTAAGTCATCCCAAAGTAACAATTGTAAGTGGTGAAGTGACTGACATTCCTCAGGAACAATTACTAATTATCGCCAGCGGGCCTTTAACATCTCCAAGCTTATCAGAAGCTATCGGAAAAATAACAGGCAATGAATATTTGTATTTTTACGATGCTGCGGCTCCGATTCTATTAGGGGATTCTCTTGATAGGAATAAAATATATCGCGCCTCTCGCTATGGTAAAGGGGATGATGACTATTTAAATTGTCCCATGAATAAAGCTGAATATGAACGTTTCTGGCATGAGTTGACTCATGCAGAAACGGCTCCTGTCAAAAATTTTGAGAAAGCAATCTTTTTTGAAGGATGTATGCCGGTAGAAGAAATGGCGAGTCGTGGTATTGATACATTGCGTTTTGGACCATTGAAACCAGTTGGGTTAGAAAATCCAATTACTGGTGAAAGACCTTACGCGGTAATACAATTACGCCAGGATAATTTTGCTGCTACTTTGTATAATATTGTTGGATTTCAAACACATTTAAAATGGCCTGAACAGGAGCGCGTTTTCCGGTTGATACCTGGTTTAGAAAAAGCAGACTTTGTTCGCTTAGGTGTTATGCATCGCAACACATTTATCAATTCACCTAAAATTCTATCTACTACATTGCAAATGATTACAAACTCCAACATATTCTTTGCAGGACAAATTACAGGCGTGGAAGGATATGTGGAGTCCGCTGCTTCCGGATTAGTTGCAGGACTTAATGCAAGTCGTTTATTATCAGGACTTGAGCCAGTGGTATTCCCCAAGGAAACAGCCCATGGAGCTTTGTGCCACTATATTACGAATGCCGAGGTAAAACATTTTCAACCCATGAATATAAATTTTGGGCTATTACCACCTTGGGAGGAAAGAATACGAGATAAAAAAATAAAAAATCATTTAATTGCTCAACGCTCTTTAATTGCTATTGATAAATTTAAAGAAGAATTATACAATAATCTTGCATAATTAATGTTATTGTGCTAGTATGAATTAATAAATTTTCCTACATAGCTTGACAAACGAGAGAGCCAGTTTTAGTAGTGTTTCATGCTTCGACATATTTAGAATCATATCATTGTTATTTCGACAATTGTACTATTTATCTTATATTTGAAGATTGAAAAGAATGCCTCACAGCACTCTGTAATGAATTATTAGGCAGATATCGAGGGATTTGTCGAATTTGCTAAATTACAAAGTGTTGAGGAGGTTCTTTTTACTCATGTAGCGAAAGAAAAATTAAAAACAGTCTATCATAATGCATATATGGTGCATAGGAGGCGGTATTTATGTTTCACGCGACAACCATTGTTGCTGTAAAAAAGCAAGGGAAAACGGCAATTGCTGGTGATGGTCAAGTTACTTTTGGTGGTAATACGATAATGAAACATAACGCTAAAAAGGTTCGACGTTTATATCATGGTCAAGTGTTAGCCGGTTTTGCCGGATCTGTGGCTGATGCATTTACCTTATTTGGAAAATTTGAAGTAAAGTTGGAAGAGTTCAATGGTAATTTAATGCGAGCTGCTGTTGAATTAGCCAAAGAGTGGCGTGTAGACAGAGTATTGCGTCGCTTGGAAGCTTTACTTATTGTTACAGATGCAGATCATATGTTAATCATATCAGGAAATGGTGAAGTTATTGAGCCAGATGACAATGTTACGTCCATAGGTTCAGGTGGTCCTTATGCCTTAGCAGCAGCTCGGGCTTTAGTAAAACACTCTAATTTATCTGCTTCTGAAATTGCTCGAGAAGCGCTTCAAACTGCAGCAAGTATTTGTGTGTATACAAATGGTAATATTACAGTTGAAGAGTTATAAAAAGGGGTGACAGTATGATTGAGATGACACCTAAACAGATTGTTATAGAATTGGATAAATATATTGTGGGACAGCAGCAAGCAAAAAAATCAGTGGCGGTTGCACTTCGTAATCGTTGGCGTAGTAAACAATTAACAGCAACCTTACAAGATGAAATTGTTCCTAAAAATATTTTGATGATTGGACCGACTGGTGTAGGAAAAACTGAAATCGCAAGGCGTCTGGCTAAGTTAGTCAATGCACCCTTTGTAAAGGTGGAAGCCACGAAATTTACTGAAGTCGGCTATGTAGGCCGTGATGTTGAATCAATGATCCGAGACTTGGTAGAAACAGCTATTCGTATGGTTAAGCATGCGAAAATGCTGGAAGTAACAGAAAAAGCACATCAGTTTGCAGAAGAACGTATATTGGAGTTTTTTGTTCCATCGGCTAAAAAAGAAACACCGCGTAATCCTTTTGAAATATTATTTGGTGGCACAACTTCGAACAACGATACAGCAGCAAATCACGTAATTGACGAGAAAATTGAGGGTCCGATTTTAAATCGGGAATATTGGAAAAAACGTTTAGATAATGGTGAATTAGAAAATGAGTTTATAGAGATAATAGTAGAAGATTCTGTAAATCCTATGATGGGTGCATTCTCTGGTGCTGGCATTGAGGAAATGGGTATTAATATACAAGATATGCTTGGAAGTTTTTTGCCAAAAAAACAAAAAAAGAGAAATGTAACAATTGCTAATGCCCGTAAAATTTTTATTCAAGAAGAAGCGCAAAAGCTTATTGACATGGATGAAGTGACTAGCATCGCGTTAGATTTAGCAGAAAACTCCGGGATTATTTTCTTAGATGAAATTGATAAAATCGTAGGTCGTGGAAAATCGTCTGGTCCTGATGTATCACGGGAGGGCGTACAACGTGATATTTTGCCTATTGTAGAAGGATCTACTGTAGTTACCAAGCATGGTCCTATAAAAACGGATCACATATTATTTATGGCTGCAGGAGCTTTTCATATGGCAAAGCCTTCGGAATTGATTCCTGAATTACAGGGACGCTTTCCTATTCGAGTAGAGCTAACGAATTTATCAAAAGCCGATTTAAAACAAATCTTAACAGAACCAGCAAATGCCTTAATTAAGCAGTATATGAGCCTGTTAGAAACAGAAAATGTAAAAATTCAATTTACTGATGATGCTATTGAGGAGTTAGCGGAAATTGCTTTTGAAGTAAATGCTCAAACTGAAAATATTGGTGCTAGACGTTTGCATACTATTTTGGAAAAATTACTAGAAGATTTAGCGTTTGAAGCACCTGATATAAATGAAAAATTTGTTTTAATTAATAAAGATTATGTCAAGACCAAATTAGCGCATATTGTAGTGAATCCAGATTTAAGTCATTTTATATTATAAACTAGGTTATATAACCTAATGAAGGGTAGGAGGCAGTATTATGACAACGATGTTAGAACGTACTCGTAAAATTAATAAATTATTGCAAAAATCCGAGAAAGTGGAATATGATGAAATTTCTCGCGTGCTCAGTACAGTGATGGAAGCAAATGTGTATATTGTTGCTAAAGATGGTAAAATATTTGGATATGCTTTGTTAGGTGATTTTGAATGTGATTTAATGCGTGATAAAGTATTATTACAAGGATGTTTTCCTGAACGGTATATAGAATGGTTACTGCGGGTTAATGAAACATCTCCAAATCTAAGCCTTGAAGGAGGTCTTTGTTCCTTTAGTGAAGATACGGGGTGTATATTCACAGATAAGTTTACTACTATCGTGCCTATTCACGGTGTGGGAGAACGAATTGGCACATTAATTGTCGCTAAATTCCATACTGAGTTTCAAGATGAAGATCTTGTTTTGGCTGAATATGGAGCAACGGTTGTTGGTATGGAAATTTTAAGAGATCGTAGCGGGAAAATTGAAGATGAAGCTCGTAAGAAAGCCACAGTGCAAGTGGCTCTTGGTACCCTTTCTTATTCTGAACTTGAAGCTGTTATTCACATTTTGAATGAGTTAGAGGGTAATGAAGGCTTATTGGTTGCAAGTAAAATTGCTGATCGTGTCGGTATTACTCGTTCCGTAATTGTTAACGCCTTACGTAAATTTGAAAGCGCAGGAGTCATTGAATCAAAATCATTAGGAATGAAAGGTACTTATATAAAAGTATTAAATGAACGCTTATTTGAAGAACTGAAAAAACTTAAAAAGTAATACAAAAACAAAAGAACTGCTGCTATTGAGATATGTTCAATAGCAGCAGTTCTTTTTTATCTATGGTGTGATTTAAGAAATAAAATGATTGTTGTAAAAATTTGTAGATAGAGGGATTTCTATATCTTTTGGTAGATGTGCAAAAGAGAAAAGTATTATATCATTAACAAGGATTGATTTTTGATTATGAAGGATTTTCTGTCACTTTATAGAATTATAAGTGTGTTATAATTGTGTAAAATTTGTTGGAAATAGTATTTTAACAAAGGTATTTGAAGGATTTTATAGAATAGTAATGCTTAGTTCTACATTTTGTGTAATAAAATGTAATTATGTTACATGTAATATATAATACTGGAGGATTGTGTGTGTTAAATTCAATTCTAGCGTCGCCGCGAGTGTCTGTGTTAGAGCAAGCTTTATCAGCATCGTCTTTAAGGCAAAAGGTAATTAGTAATAATATCTCCAATGTTAACACGCCGGGTTTTAAGAAGAGCGAAGTGGTTTTTGAAGATTTTCTGCAAAATGCCATAGATGGCGGTAAATTACAGATGACAAAAACAAATAGTCAGCATTTGCCATTGCAAGGAAAAGGGATTCCAACTCCTGCAGTAAAGGTAATTGATAAAACTTCTTTTAGAAGTGATGGTAGCAATGTAGATATTGATATTGAAATGGCGAATCTGTCAAAGAATAATATCTATTACAATGCAGTAGTACAACAATTAAGTGGTTATTTCACAGGGATTAAGTCCGCGATAAAAGAAGGGAGAGGATAAGTATGGGAATGTTTGGTGCTATTGATGCAGCAGCGTCAGGTTTAACGGCAGAACGACTTAGAATGGATGTAATCTCTAATAATATTGCTAATGTTAATACCACTCGTACTAGCCAAGGAGGAGCTTATCGACGTCAAATGGTTGTGTTTTCTCCGCGAGAAAATCAAGCAACGTTTTCCCAGGTTTTATCTGAAAAGTTAGGTGCTGATGTTGGAAATGGAGTTAGAGTGGTTGGAATTACCGAAGATACTTCTGCAGCTCGCTTAATCTATGATCCCGCACATCCCGATGCAAATCAAGATGGATATGTGGAAATGCCGAATGTTAACGTTGTATCTGAAATGGTAGATATGATTACAGCTACTAGAGCTTATGAAGCAAATGTCACTACAATTAACACCGCGAAAAGTATGGCTCTTAAAGCATTAGAAATTGGAAAATAATGGAGGTTGACATTTGTGCGTATAGAGGCACTTAAATTAACGCCAGTGAATTCGAGTATGGTTGAAAAAGTTACGCCTCAAATAGAAGAGGGTAAGAAAAACTTTGGAGAATTCTTAACAGAGGCGCTTGGAGAAGTCAATAGTTTGCAGCAAGATGCGGCAAAGGCTTCGTTTAATCTGGCAGCAGGGAATTTGCAAGATATTTCTCAAGTGACGATAGCGGCAGAAAAAGCAACAATTGCAATGCAGCTAACGATGCAGGTCCGTAATAAAGTGGTTGACGCATATCAAGAAATTATGCGTATGCAGGTATAATTATGACAATATTTTTGTTGATTTGAAAGGGTGGAGACAATGGCAGATTGGAAAGAGCAGTCTCTGCGCTTGTGGCAAAACCTGGGTAAAAAAGAAAGATATATGATTCTTGGCTCGGCTATACTTATATTTGCAATTATTTTAGCGTGGAGTTTTTGGTGGGGTGGTCGCCCGGATCTTGTACCTTTATTTACTGAGATGGAAGCTAAAGATGCTGGTGAGGTAAGCGCAAAATTAAAGGAAATGAAAATTACCCATGAAATTGGTGGTAATGGAAATGCAATTATGGTTCCTGCAAAAGATGTTTATCGCATACGGCTGGATTTAGCTAGTCAAGGTTTGCCACGAGGCAATAAGGGCTTTGAAATATTTGAACAAAGTAAGTTTGGTGCTACTGAATTTCAAAATAAAGTGAATTTGGTGCAAGCATTGCAAGGCGAATTAGCTCGTACGATTGAACAATTATCAGAGGTGGAAAAAGCTAGGGTACATATCGTTCTTTCGGAAGATAGTTTATATAAGAAGAATGAAAAACCTGCAACAGCTTCTATTATGCTAAAGCTGCGTACGGGGGCTCAATTATCAAAGGAACAAATAAAAGGTGTTGTTAATTTAGTAGCTCATAGTATTCAAGGGTTAAAACCTGAGAATGTAACTGTGGTAGATCAGCTGGCTCGTGTACTTAACGAAGAGAATGATGCTAATGGAGTCTCTGGAGCAAATGTGACATTAACGCAAATTGAAATGACTAAAAAAGTACAAGATGGTTTGCAAAAAGATGTGCAGTCTCTGTTAGAACAGGTTTTAGGAGCTAATAAAGCTGCGGCAAGGGTAAATGTTGAGTTGAATTTCGATCAACGTGTTCTAGATCGGCAAACTTTTGAACCAGTAGTAGATGACAAAGGAATTATACGCAGTTCTCAAGAAATGAATGAAAATTTTACCGGCAGTGCACCAAATACTCCAGGCGGAGTGCCGGGAACGACTACAAATGTACCTGGTTATGTGACGGCCAACACGAATCAGTCCAACTATGAGAAAAAAGAAGTAATCCGCAATTATGAAATTAATGAAACAAAAGAAAAAGTGGTAGCAACTCCGGGGTCTATAAAACGACTCACTGTGGCAGTCTTAGTTGATGCGAGTGTGAATCGGGCACAGCAGGATAGCATTCTAAGGACTGTAAGCTCTGCAATTGGCATTAATAATGCAAGAGGCGATACTGTTTCCGTTGAGAGTATAACCTTTAATACAGAGGCGGCAGATAGACAGCGCAGAGAAGAAATGGAAGCTGAAAGTCAACAAAGGCAAGCTTTGTGGTTAAAGATTGCATTAGCCGCAGCAACGGTCTTAGGAATTCTATACATTCTTCGTATGCGTAGTCTTCGCAAGAAGCAAGAAGAAGAAAGAATGGAAGAAGAAATTGCTGCTGCAACTGAATCAATGTCGATAGAAACGCCTGAAATGACAGCTCAGGAAATACAATTATCTGAACAGCGTAAAGAACTTGAAAGGCTGGCCAAAGCTAAACCTGAAGAGGTAGCGCAGTTAATTAAAGTTTGGTTGTCCGAAGAGTAGAGCGGGGGTAAGTATGTACCAATCAAATGAATTAAGTAATAAGCAAAAAGCGGCTATCTTATTGATAGCCCTTGGTCCCGAGGTTTCTTCTCAGGTTTTTAAGCATCTTAAAGAGGATGAAATGGAGAAGCTTACTCTAGAAATTGCTAATCAGCGAAAAGTAACACAGGAACAAAAAGAAAAAGTGTTAGCTGAATTTCATCAAATGTTAGTGGCGAATAATTATATTTCTTCTGGTGGCTTGGATTACGCTCGTGAAATCTTAGAAAAGGCGCTTGGTGCAGAAAAAGCAGTATCTATTATTAATAGGTTAACTTCAAGTTTGCAAATTAGGCCTTTTGATTTCGCACGGAAAACAGATCCGGGACAATTGCTGAATTTTATTCAAAATGAGCATCCGCAAACGATTGCTTTAATCATGTCATACTTACAAGCGGAACAATCAGGAGCGATTTTGTCATCTTTACCGCCGGATCGGCAGGTTGATGTGGCAAAACGGATCGCAACGATGGATCGTACATCTCCTGATGTACTAAAAGATGTTGAGCGCATTTTAGAACGTAAATTATCAGCTATGGTTACTCAAGATTTTACGTCTGCTGGTGGTGTTGATTCCATTGTAGAAATACTCAATCGAGTTGACCGATCAACAGAAAGAACGATTATGGAAAACTTAGAGGTGCAAAATCCTGAACTTGCAGAAGAAATCAAACGCCGCATGTTTGTCTTTGAAGATATTGTATTGTTGGATGACAGATCCTTGCAATTGGTACTGCGTGAGATTGAGAGTAAAGATTTGGCATTAGCACTTAAAGCGTCTTCAAATGAGGTGGCTGATAAAATTTACAAAAATATGTCGAAACGTGCTGCTGACATGTTGCGTGAAGAAATTGAATATATGGGACCAGTAAGAATAAGAGATGTTGAAGAAGCTCAACAAAAAATTGTTAATGTTATCCGTCGTCTAGAGGAATCTGGAGAAATTGTTGTGGCACGTGGTAAAGGGGACGAGATCATTGGCTAATATTATACGATTTGCTTGTATGCAAGTGGAACCTTTGATAATAAATAATAATATGGTAATAGTTGAAGAAGTTGAAGCAACTAAAGAGTCGAACGAGGTTTCAATAGATACTTCTGTGGCGGATGAAATAATAGCTTCCGCCAAAAAGGAAGCGGCGGTTATTATTGATGGAGCTAAGAAAGATGCAATTCAATGCATAAATGAGGCAAATCAGCAAGTTGAGCAATTAAAACAACAAGCTCACGATGATGGCTATCAGACAGGCTATCAGCAAGGAGTTGAACAAGGAAAACAATCAGGATTAGAAGAAATGCAATCAATGATTGATAATGCTGTTGAAAGAACGCAGCGGATGTTAACTCTTGGGGAAAAAGAAGCAAAAGAAATGATTTTAGCTGCAGAAAGACAGATAGTCGAAATTGCACTGGCTGTTGCCAGTAAAGTGTTGGCTTGCCAAATTGAAGAGAATCCTATGACTGTGCTGCCTATTGTCAAAAATGCGTTGGAGAAAGTCAAGGATCAGGAGCAAATTGTTATTAGAGTAAGTAGCAATGATTTTGATATCGTATTGCAAGCGAAACAAGAATTCCAAAACATGGTGGGATGTGAGCAGGCGCTGACAATTGTAGCCGATCGTACGATTACAGCAGGCAGTTGTATAATTGATACATCCTATGGTCTGGTTGATGCTAAAATTGATACTCAGTTTGATGCACTTCGCAAAGCATTGCAAGGAGTGTTGCCATGAAATCCTTTCATAATGAGAAATACTTAGATGTCATACATAGTGCTGAGACAATGAAAATAGCTGGTAAAGTGACGCAAATTGTTGGTTTGGTGATTGAATCCCAAGGTCCTAGTGTTAACTTGGGTGACTTATGCTATATAACTCCTCGAAATGCAGAAAGCGCAATTCCTGCTGAAGTCGTTGGATTTCGTCATAATAGGGTTTTACTGATGCCGATTGGTGAAATGCAAGGAGTAGGACCGGGATGTGAGGTGTTTTCAGCTCATCAATCCTTAAGAGTTAATGTAGGGAATCATTTATTAGGACGTATCCTGGATGGTTTAGGTAATCCTATGGATGATAAAGGACCTTTAGCGATAAAAGAAGAGTATCCATTGCATAGTGCTCCGCCTCATCCTTTGTCTCGCAGGCGCATTGAAAAAAAGTTATCAGTAGGAGTGCGGGCGATTGATGGTTTAATAACCTTAGGACGAGGGCAGCGTATTGGCATTATGGCAGGCAGTGGAGTTGGGAAGAGTACATTGTTAGGTATGATTGCTCGCAATACGGAAGCAGATATTAATGTTATTGCTTTAGTTGGTGAGCGGGGAAGAGAAGTTAGAGAATTCATTGAACGAGACCTAGGAGAGGAAGGACTGAAGCGCTCAGTCGTTGTTGTTGCCACATCTGATCAACCCGCTTTAGTACGTATCAAAGGTGCAATGACTGCTACAGCTATTGCAGAATATTTTCGTGATCAAGGTTTAGATGTTGTTTTAATGATGGATTCGGTTACCCGTTTTGCCATGGCGCAACGAGAAGTTGGATTAACCGTTGGTGAACCTCCTGCTACTCGTGGTTACACTCCATCAGTTTTTGCGATGTTGCCTAAACTGTTAGAACGTTCTGGGACGGGTGAGAATGGTTCAATTACTGGTATTTACACGGTTCTGGTAGACGGGGATGATATGAATGAACCCATAGCGGATGCTGTACGCAGCATTTTAGATGGACATATTGTATTAGACCGTGGTATTGCTGCACAAAATCATTATCCAGCCATTGATGTTCTGGGAAGTGTAAGCCGGGTAATGTTAGACATTGTAGAAAATGAACACTATAAGGCAGCACAAAAAATGCGTTCCATTATGGCAACCTATCGGGAAGCTGAAGATTTAATTAATATTGGTGCATACGCAACAGGCAGTAATAGTAATATTGACAATGCGATTGCTGCTATTGATTCTGTTAAAGCTTTTTTGCAACAGGATGTTTACGAAAAAATGTCTGCAGATGAAACAATTGAAAAATTGCTGTCGTTAACATCTTAAGTGTAAGACTTTGAGGTGTGAAATAAAATGAAGTCATTTAAATTTCGATTAGAAGCCTTACTTAAGTTTCGTAAAATGCAGGAAGAACAGGCACAAATTTCATTTTGGCAAGCTACGAATCAATTACGAATCGAAAAAGAAGAATTGGCAAAGTTAGAAGAAAATGTACTGGAAAATATGAATTTGCTGCGCAACTTTCAGCAAAATTTATTATCGATTGAAACCTTTAAGTCCTTTCATCATTATTTTGATAAAATGAAAAAAGAAATTCAACAGCAAAATGAATCTGTTAAACGTGCTGATGAATATAGACAAGAATGTTTAAAAAACCTTGAAGAAGCAGTAAAAAGTCATAAAGTTGTAGAAAAATTTCGCGAGAAAAAAATACAAGATTATCAAGCAGAATTATTAAAAGAAGAACAAAAAATATTAGATGAAATAGGATTACAGCTTTATGTAAGAGAAAAGTAGGGTGAGTAAATGGAGAGTATAAGCAAAGTTTTACAACGGATTAATACCATTGAACAACGATTTAATCATTCTTCTATGATTGGGCATGATTTTTCTGCTGTGCTGTCAGGAGCTCAAGCAAATGACCCTATACATGGGAAAAGCTTTGCTTCTGATGATATTAGTAAAATTATTGATTATACAGCTAAAAAATATGGAGTCGATTCTAAGCTGGTTATGGCTGTTGCCAAAGTAGAGTCTAATTTATCGCCGGATGTAGTTTCGTCGGCAGGTGCAGTAGGTGTAATGCAATTAATGCCTGAAACTGCGCAAGGATTAGGTGTTCGTAATAGTAAAGATCCACGTGACAATATTGATGGTGGTGTTCGCTATCTGAAGCAATTAATTACCTCTTTTGATGGTGATATAACGAAGGCAGTAGCTGCTTATAATGCAGGACCCCAAGCCGTAACAAAATATAATGGCATTCCTCCTTACGCAGAAACAAAAGATTATGTAGCCAAAGTAATGGCATTAGTAAAATAACATGAATTACATGGGTGAAACAGTCTTCAAAGGTAGGTAACAATATGGCAAAAAAAGTGACGCCAGATTCGCAAGTGAAAATAAATATGAGTACGCCTGAAAAACCTAAGAAAAAGCTAGGAACAATCATTAAAGTATTAATCGCAATCATAATACTCTTATTCATAGCAGTCGCTGGCTTTGCCCTAGGAGTTTATTTAAATTTAATTGATATGAAGGGCATGACTGAAAAATGGAAATTAAATGAATATCCAGTGGTTGGACAGTATTTTCCTCAGCCTAAAACTAATTTTGAGACTGTTGAATTAGAGGAACAAAGCCAAGTGGAAACTCCTACTGAGGCAAACCTGGTGCCGCCAGCAGCAGTCCCCAATCTATCTCCTGCGGTGCCGGCAATTGTGGATGACTCTGAACTGCAAAAGCAGGCTAAGATAAAGCAGCAAGAAGAGGCAAAACGTATTTCTAAATTGGCAAGATTATATGGTGGGATGAAACCTGGCGAGGCCGTTGTTATTTTGAATCAGTTAGATGATCCTTCTGTATTGGCGATTTTAAATAAAATGGAAGATGAACAAGTTTCCAAAATCTTACCGTTATTTAGCCCGGAACGTGCTGCTATTCTTACTCAAGCCATGCTTAGGGGTGGGAATTTGAATTAACTTTAGCAGGTAAGTAAGTAGTGAAAGGAGGTGAAAAAAATGGCTATAATGGCAAATATAACTCCCATAGAGATTAAACCTAACACGTCCTCGCAAACATCTACGAGCAAAAAAAATAATTCTTCTAGTAATAAGTCTGGAGTGGATTTTGGCAAGGTATTAAACAATCAATCCAATAAAAGCGAAAAAGAAGACGTAAGTACTAAAACGGATTCTACTACAGCCCAATTAATTTCAGGAATGATGGGCTTAAATGCACAGGTTAATGCTGTTCCAATTCAAAATAATGAGAACCTTATTGCAGAGCTGCCTGTAGATGATGTTGGAGGGCAATTGGGTAATGCCAATCAACTAACTGAATTAATAGGAAAGAATGTTATTCGATTAGATGTAGCTACTGGTATGAACACTTCGCAAAAACAATTGGCAGCCTTGTTGACAAAAGGAACAGATGTAAATATGGCAGCAGGCAATACTGATGCTAAGCAATTTACAATGCAGTTACAAGAAGTACTGCAAAATAAGCAGCTGGCAGAACAAACGCAGATTAGTGATTCTTCTTCAAACAAAATAAGCGCAACAACTAATAATGCATTATTAGAAGCTGTACCTTCTTTTGCTCTTGTTAACAGTAACGCAGCAGGAAAAACTAATACTATGCCACAAGCTGATAACAAAAAAACAACACCAACTCAAACCGGAAGTGCGACGCTTGATAGTACTCAGCTGCTTGATTCGGTTGATGCAAAACCGGTCACAACATCTCCCTTATTAACTAATGTTGTTAGTGCAGTGGAGAATGAGAGTGAAAGCGGTACTATGTTATTAGGTGGTAAAAAACAATTAAGTGTAGAGAGTCTACTGCCAAATCAAACCACAAATACCACAGAGACTTTTGCAGGTGCCTTAAATCAGCAGACAATGAAAAATGAAGGTCAAGTTGCTGTTTCTGATGGAAAACAAGTAGCACAGCAACCAGTAAAGGATTCTTACCATGTTGCATCACAAATTGTTGATCAGGCTCGCTTAATTTCTGGTCAAAAGAATACGGAAATGATTATTCAGCTAAAACCAGAACATTTGGGAGAACTGACTCTTAAGGTAACCGTCGAAAGTGGTGTGGTTAGTGCGAGCTTCCATTCGAATAATAGTGAAGTCCGTAATATTATTGAAGCGTCTCTTCCGCAATTAAAGCAAGAGTTATCGAATCAGGGATTAAAAATTGAAAATGTAGACGTATATGCGGGTTTAGGAGACTTCTTTTCTAATGGACACCACGAAAGCCGACAGAAACCGGAAGTGAAAGTGCAAAATAAAAAGATTGAAGAAGATTTTCTTGATGCACTAGACGATTCTACCAGTATAGTGGAATCTACTTCAGAGTCTGGCGTAGATTATCGTATATAAAGGAGATGATATTATGTCCAATGTAATTAATAGTGCAGCTAATACTGGTACATCTACCAGTGCAACAGCGGCAAACTCAAATAGTTCTTTAGGAAAAGATGATTTTTTGAAATTGCTTGTTACACAGCTTCAATATCAAAATCCATTGGATCCTATGGATAACACAGAATTTGTAGCACAGATGGCGCAATTCTCCAGTCTGGAGCAGATGCAAAATTTAAATGCTACTATGGCTAATATGCATGCCAGCAATCTGATCGGCAGTACGATTAATTTCTCAAATGACAGCGGCAATTTGATTACGGGAATAGTGGGAGGAACAAGCACCTCTTCTGGGGTGACTAGTTTGGTTGTTGGAGTAGATGCTGTACAATATCCAGCTTATCTTCCTACCACAACAGGCGACTTAGTTAATTGCGCAGTTAGTTGGACTGATAGCAGCAAGGTTTCCCATTCAGGAGTAATTCAGAGTGCAACGGTTGACAGTAATGGAACTATACAGGTTACAGCAGTAGAGACGGATTCAAGTGGAGCAGCGTTAAAGGATTCAGATGGAAAAATAGTGACAAGTACTTTTGCATCGCAGCAAATCACTAGATTGATTGTTCCAACAACAGTTGATTTGAGTAAAGTAACTGAGACTACAAAATAGCTAAGTTGACAGGAGGTAAAAGATATGACTGACAATAGTATATACCGCCTGCAACAGTCTATGACTCCTGTAAGTCCGATTGCTGGAAAGTTAATCAATAATGCAAAAAATAGTCAAGGGAAACAAAATATTGCACCTTTCGACCAAATTTTATCCCAAGAGCTAGCAGGTGTAAAATTTTCTCAGCATGCTCTGCAACGGCTGCAAAACAGGAATATTAAACTGGGGCAGACGGAGTTGCTTAAATTGAATGAGGCCGTAGAAAAAGCTTCACAAAAAGGTTCGAATGAGTCTTTGGTGTTTATGAGTAATAGTAATCTAGCTTTAGTAGTGAGTGTAAAAAATAAAACTGTGATTACAGTTATGGATGGTGCAAATACCAAAGATAATGTATTTACGAATATTGATAGTGCAGTAATTGTATAAGGCTGGACCTCTGATGGAGAGCCTTTGACTGTTGACTGATTGATACAGTCACAAATTTTAAAAAAGTGAGGTTGATTTATTATGATGCGTTCTTTGTACGCTGCTGTTTCTGGCTTAAAAGGGAATCAAACTTATATGGATGTCATTGGTAATAATATTGCTAATGTAAATACAACCGGTTTTAAAGCGTCTAACGTAACCTTTCAAGATATGCTGAGTCAAACACTTCAGGGAGCCTCCAGTCCTTCAGGCACTCAGGGAGGGACAAATCCCATGCAGGTAGGTCTGGGTGTGGGTGTGGGCAGTATTAGTACCAATTTTACTGACGGCAGCACACAGTCAACTGGTATATCAACAAATCTGGCGATTTCAGGTGATGGATTCTTCGTTGTAGGTACCCCTACGAATCAAATGTATACCCGGAGTGGTGATTTTACAACAGATCAGCAAGGAAATTTCGTTAATAGTGCAGGATACAGTGTATTAGGCTGGCCGGCCGATGCTTCTGGCGTTGTTGATACTACCCAGCCAATATCAGCGTTGCAGATCCCAGTAGGTTCAACAATGCCTGCTAAAGTATCCACTACAATTACCCTTGCTGGCAATTTAAATGCAAGTGCCACGGCATTAGATCCTGCAGCAGTGGCAGCAGATGCTGCAGTTGTAGCGACTGACGCTACGACTGCAGTAACAGAAGCTACTAATGCAGTTGCAGCAGCAAATACATTAAAGGCAGAGGCAGATGCAGCAGTTGCTGCTGCATCTGCAGGGGCGCCTTTAACGGCCGCATTAGCTGCTCAAGCCGCAGCTAATGATGCATTAACTGCAGCTAATGATGCTCTAACTGCAGCTAACGCGGCTAAAACAGCAGCAGATGCAGCTAAAACAGCAGCGGATGCGTTGGTTGCTGGTACTGGTACTGCAGCTGAAGCTCTAACTGCAGCTAATGCATCTGCAACAGCTGCAACAACCGCAAAAACTAAAGCAGCCGCTGTAGTAACAGCAGCAACTGCAGCAGCAGCAGCAGCAACTGCATCGGCAGCTGTAATAGGCGCTGATGGAACTACTACAGGTAATGTTGTTACAGCGGCTGGAAATTTTTCTGCTGTTGCAGGTACAGCTGTAACCTCAGCTACGACACTTTCTGATGCTACAAGTACAGCTGTAACTTCAGCAACTGCCGCAGCAGAAAATGATTCGGCTCAACCAATTTCCTATGATTTATATGATACCCAAGGGAATAAATATACATTAACTGGTTCTATTACCAAAACAGGCGCTAATACTTGGACATTTACGCCATCAAAGACAATTATTGGTGGTACAGATGGGAAAACCGTAGTTGCCAATGTTAGCGGAGGATCGTCTACTATCAAATTTAACGCAGATGGAACCTTTGATACCAGTACTGTATTTAATGCCTTAACCATTGATCCAAGTGTGGGACCATATGCTGGTGCAGGTGCTTTTACCGTGCAGCCTAGTGGTTCGACGATGACCCAAAATGGCAGTGATTCTACTGCGAAAATTAGCAATACTGATGGTTATGCTGCTGGTACTTTAAATGGAAAGACCATTTCTTCTACTGGTGAGATTATTGGTAGCTTTACCAATGGTAGAACACAAGCCATTGGACGGGTCGCTTTGGCTGTATTTAATAATCCTGATGGTTTACTTTCTGCGGGCGGTAACTTATATACAAAAACCACCAATTCAGGAGAGGCTCAAATTGGTTCGGCAGGAACAGGGGGACGTGGTACATTTACTCCTGGCAGCTTGGAGATGTCCAATGTAGATTTAGCACAGCAATTTACCAATATGATTGTTGCGCAGCGTGCATTCCAGGCCAATTCTAAAATTATTACGACGGATGATAATATGCTGGAAGAACTTGTGAACCTTAAACGTTAATATTAATTAAGGGGGGTAGAAATCCCCCCCTTCTATAAAATAGGAGGCTTTTTTATGATAAAAGTAGCGCGTCTTAAATCCCAAGAGGAATTTGTACTAAATGCGGAATTGATTGAAACAATTGAAGAAACTCCTGATACCGTAATTACTCTTACGAGTGGCAGAAAGCTGATTGTAGAAGAAACCATGGATGAAGTGGTGCGTAAAGTAATGGATTATCGCCGAGCTATTTTTGGCAAGTTTAGATAGATATCATTACTAAAGATATGATCTTTTTATCACGAATGAAAATTATATGATAAATAAAAGGTTTATTGTCATTTTAATAAGTTAAAGGATAAGTAGTAAGAGTTTGTAGTTAAATATATTAGTATTAAGTTAACTGAATGTGTAGTCTAAAATGGGGGTGTAACAGTGGCTGATGGTCAAAAGAAGTTTCCGATGATGCTTATGGTAGGGATGATTGTGTTTGGTTTATTATTGGCTGGGGGAATTTCCTACTTTATTGCGACTAAAATTGTTGCTGATAAAGCGGTGGATAAGAAATCTTCCCAACGTGAACCAGGTGTTTTTGTAAAGTTGGGTGATGCAAAAGATGGGCTGCTGATTAATATTGGCGGTGCAAGTAGTGGACGTTACTTGAAAATTGGACTTATTGTAGAGTTAAGACCTGACAAAAAGGCTGCTACTGCAGCTGCTACTGGCAAAATGCCTTCACCGGAAGAAATCAAACTTGCAGATACAGCTGTTTATGTATTACGATCTTTAAAAATCGAAGATTTTGATCCTCTTAAGCAAGAACAGTTAAAAGAACTTTTGAAAAATGAAATTAATAAGTCTTTTGGTGATGACCGCGTCTATGACGTATATATTACCAATTTTGTTTTGCAGTAGATTTAGAATGTATGCCGTATTATAATATGTAATAGAGTAGTGGAAAGGAGAGAACGTATTGGCAGGTTCAGATGTGTTATCCCAATCTGAAATTGATGATCTGTTATCTGCATTATCTACAGGTGTAGTATCAGCCGAAGAAATAAAAGATGAGCAGAAACAAAGAAAAATAAAAGTATATGATTTTAAGCGCCCAGATAAATTTTCTAAGGACCAAATTCGTACCTTATATATGCTGCATGAAAATTTTGCTCGTCTTATGAACACTTACCTTTCCGCACATCTTCGGACGCTTGTACATATTGATGTAGCTTCTGTTGATCAATTAACGTATGAAGAATTTATTCGTTCATTACCGAATCCAAGTGTTATCGGTGTGTTTCAAATGCGCCCTCTCAAAGGGAATGCAATTTTGGAGCTAAATCCGAATGTGATTTTTTCAATTATTGATCGCTTGTTTGGCGGTCCCGGCTTGCCTCCCGCCAAAACACGATCATTAACTGACATTGAAGAAGCGATTGTTAAAAGAGTAATAAACAAAACACTGGAATGTTTTTCAGACGCTTGGAAGCAAGTGGTTGCAATTGAGCCTAAGTTAGAAATTATCGAATCCAATCCTCAATTTACTCAAATTGTTCCGCCTAATGATATGGTCGTTATTATTACATTACATGTAAAGATTGGTCAGGTAGAAGGACTCGTTAATATTTGTATTCCGTATCTAGTGCTTGAACCCATCATGTCGAAATTGACGACTACCTACTGGGTTGCTTCTTCCGTTGCGAAACAAGCATTGCCTGAGCATATTAATGCAATACAGCGTAAGCTAGAAAAAGCTTTTATTCCTCTATATGTGGAATTAGGAAGAACGACGGTTACTGTGCAGGAATTATTAGGTTTAGTAGTGAATGATGTATTGCAGTTAGAGAGTAAGATAGAAAATGATCTGAATGTAATTGTAGGTCAACGCGAAAAGTTTAGAGGGAAGCCAGGACTCTCAGGACATAAGGTTGCATTACAAATAACACAAGTAATTTCAGAAGGAGATGAAAATTATGACTGAAGGCTTTCTATCCCAAGACGAGATTGATGCCTTACTAAGGGGAGAAGCTACTTCATCCTCTTCAACACCTGAGTTATCCGCAATGGAACAAGATGCCCTTGGTGAAATTGGTAATATTTCTATGGGAAGTGCGGCAACTACATTGTCTGTATTGCTTGGACGCCGGGTATCTATTACTACACCACGTGTATCCGTTTCCAATTTAGAAGAGATCAAGGGGCAATATCCTTTGCCGTACTTGGTTATTGAAGTTGGCTATACACATGGCATTGTAGGGACTAATGTGTTAGCGATTCGAGAACAAGACGCATTAATTATTGCAGATTTAATGATGGGAGGGGACGGACTCAATCCACCTACCGAATTAAATGAATTATACATGAGTGCTGTGAGTGAGGCTATGAATCAGATGATGGGTGGCGTAGCGACCTCCATGTCAACTATGTTCCGGAAGAAAATAGACATTGCTCCGCCCAATGTTAATTTGATTGATTTTGCAGTTGCTTCCAGCATTTCGAATGCTGTTGGAACCGATGACAACATTGTTCGTGTCGCTTTTCGTATGGAAGTTGAAGATTTAATTGATAGTGAAATTATGCAAATTTTACCGATTGATGTAGCAAAAGAAATGGTAGACAGTCTTATGAATGCCGTACAGCCACCACCAGCAGCTGCGCCAGTTGCAGAAGCTCCCAAGACTGCAGATACATCAGCATCTCAAGCCCAGACTGCAAAAGCCCAGCAGCAAGTGGCAGCTGCTTCAGTCGCAAAACAGCACATACAGCCTGTTAATGTACAACCTGTACAATTTGCTCCTTTAGTACAGGGGACGATGCCGGTCACGGATACGAATATTGATCTTATTATGGATGTGCCATTACAAGTGACGGTAGAACTTGGCAGAACTCGTAAATTAATTCGTGACATTCTAGAATTGGCACCTGGTTCAGTAGTAGAGCTGGATAAACTAGCTGGTGAGCCTGTAGACATTCTAGTGAATGGTAAGCTGATTGCCAAGGGGGAAGTTGTAGTAATAGATGAAAATTTTGGTGTAAGAATTACTGATATTATAAGTCCACTAGAGCGGACCTATAGTTTACAATAGTTATGATTGTTGATAATGGATAATAGAGTAATCAGGAGGAGATAAAAAAATGGCGACTAGAGTATTGATTGTTGATGATGCTGCATTTATGCGTATGATGGTTAAAGATATTTTGAGTAAAAATGGATATGAGATCGTAGGTGAAGCGGAAAATGGAGTAAAGGCGTTGGAAAAGTACCAGGAACTAAAACCAGATCTTACGACGATGGATATTACTATGCCAGAAATGGATGGTATCACTGCAGTGAAAGAAATTAAAAAAATTGATCCTAATGCAAAAGTCATTATGTGTAGTGCTATGGGTCAACAAGCAATGGTTGTTGAAGCGATTCAGGCAGGTGCTCGCGATTTTATTGTTAAGCCTTTTCAGCCAGATCGAGTATTGGAAGCTGTTCGCAAAGCGGTTGGTTAATAATGAATAAGAACAAATATCGAGTTTTTTGGAGGATTTTCCTACTGCTATTTTGCATTGGAATCTTTTTTAATGGACAAGTTTATGCGGCAGAATCCAATGGCGATTATTTACAATACCAGGAGCCTAAGCCTGCGACTTCAACGTCTTGGATTTCTACGGTTTCTTATGTTTTTTCTTTACTAATAACCTTTGCAGCTGTTATTGGTCTTGCATATTTCGCTTCCCGTTTTTTAGGAAAAAAATTGGGAAGCTTATCTGCTAGTGGCAGTAGTAGAGTCATTAATACATTATCATTTGGTGCAAATCGAGCTGTTTATACAGTGGAAATTGCAGGGAAATTTTTGGTGCTGGGTGTTACTGATCATGTGATTACTGTATTGCAGGAAATAACAAACCCCGAGGAAATTGAAAAAATGAAAGCAGAACAAGAAGAATTAACAGTACCCATAAATCAATTCGATACTATTTTTCAAAAGCAGCTTGCTTCTCTGCAACGATTTTCACAAACTTTTCCTACTGCTTTTGGTGATTTGCAGAGTAAACAAAAACATGAAAGTGGGAAGAGGTAAGTGGCTAAAATTCGAAATGCTATGATTGTTGTTACTGTTTTCATTAGTTTATTTGTTATACCAGCATTGGCAGATGCCGCACCTTTAGTTCCTCTTCCTAATATTAATGTTGAAGTAGGGGCTGCTACTGAGCCTAAGGATGTTGCGCTTAGTTTGCAGATTTTACTTACGATGACGGTATTAACCTTAGCTCCTTCAATTTTGATTATGATGACCTCATTTACACGCATCATTGTTGTCTTATCTTTTCTGCGCAGTGCTCTTGCAACACAACAAATGCCGCCAAATCAAGTTCTGGTTGGTATGGCATTATTTTTAACTTTTTTTACAATGTCTCCCTATCTTGAGCAGTCAAATCAAAATGGGCTGCAGCCATATTTAGCTGGCAGCATTACTCAGGAAGCAGCAATGACGGAAGTTTTAAAACCAATGCGTGAGTTTATGTTTAAGCAAACACGGGAAAATGATTTGGCTTTGTTTGTAAATTTATCAGAAGGTGTTCGGCCTAATTCACCAGAGGATGTTCCGACAACTACGTTAATACCTTCTTTCATAATTAGTGAGCTAAAGACGGCATTTCAAATAGGATTTTTGATTTATATTCCTTTCATTGTTATTGATATGGTGGTTGCAAGCACATTGATGTCCATGGGGATGATGATGCTGCCTCCAGTCATGATCTCTCTGCCATTTAAGTTATTATTATTTATCTTAGTGGATGGTTGGCACTTGATTGTTCTCTCATTAATTAATAGTTTCCACTAAAGGAGGAAATATGTCAGGTGATTTAGCAATACAAATTGGTCGTGAGGCATTAACCATGGTAATGCTGATTGCTGCTCCCATGTTAGGATTAGGTTTGTTAGTGGGGATTTTAGTAAGTATTTTTCAAGCGACTACTCAGATTCAAGAGCAAACCTTGGTATTTATTCCTAAAATTATAGCAATTTTTATCGCAATATTGGTCTTTGGCCCGTGGATGTTAAGTTTGATGGTTGATTATACTCGCGAGATTTTTATCAACCTACCAAACTTGGTACGTTAACGTAAGGAGTAATTATTTGTGGATCTTTTTGCACTTCTGCAAAATCAAGTAGCTTTTTTCTTGTTAATTTTTGTTCGTATAACTGGCATCTTCATGATGACTCCTATCTTTGGCAGCCGAAACATTCCAGTTAGTATCAAAGCTGGTTTGTCATTAATCCTTACCTATATATTATTTCCGATCGTTTTTAATGATAGTGCTGTAATACCTAATGATTTCCTTCCTTACATGTTTATGGTAATAGGAGAGCTTCTTATCGGATTAACCATAGGCTTTTTAAGTTCATTGGTTTTTTCTGCTATACAAATGGCAGGACAATTACTGGACATGCAGATTGGATTTGGGGTTGTTAATATTATTGATCCCCAATCTGGCGGTCAAGTACCTTTAGTTGGTAACTTCAAGCATATGCTGGCGTTGATTATTTTTCTAGCAACAAATGGGCATCATGTGTTACTATCTGCTTTGTTTGTCAGTTTTAAGTTAATGCCAGTCACTGGTGTGGTAGTTAAAGCGGCTCTAACAAATTTTGTAGTTGATATGGTGGGAGGTACTTTTATTATCGCCATGAAAATTAGTTTGCCTATACTTATTTCGGTGGTAATAACGGATGTGGCTCTTGGTATTTTGGCCCGTACGATGCCGCAAATGAATATATTTGTGGTTGGTGTACCAGGGAAAATTCTTGTCGGTTTATTTGTTCTATCTTTAGCATTACCTTTTTATATATTTTTTTTGGAGATGGCGTTTAATGGGATGTATAAAGATATTTTCCGATTCCTTTCCATGTTTTAACAAAGCACAGTTACAGCCCTTTTCTAAGAGTGTATCTTTCGATTTGCAGCTGTTTGCCGGAGAAAAAACAGAAGAGGCTACAGCTAAGCGAAAGGGAGAAGCTCGTCAAAAAGGACAAGTTGCTAAAAGTACGGAAGTTAACTCGGTATTTATTATTTTAGCAGCATTTTTTACATTAAAGTTAATAGGTTCTTATATTTATGATGAGCTTACGAGATACATGCAACTTAGTTTTTCTAATGTTGCAATAGCCGATATGACGATTAATTCCATTCGGGAAATATTCCTTGGCTTTGCTATCGTGTTTATTAAGACAGCATTGCCAGTTATGTGTGTGATCTTGATTGTGTCATTAACGATTAATTTTATTCAAGTTGGCTTTCTTTTTTCTTTTGAGCCTCTTATGCCTAAACTTAGCAAACTTAACCCTATTACAGGATTTGGACGTTTATTTTCAAAACGCTCATTAGTGGAACTCGTAAAATCGTTATTAAAAATAACCATTATCGGCTACTTTATATATCGATTTATGAGAAAGCAAATTGAGCAGATTCCTGGCTTAATCAGTGCTGAACTCATTGATTCGTTACATTTAGCAGCATCCTTAATTTTAAATCTGGTATTTCAAATTAGTGCAGTAATGCTTGTCTTGGCTGCATTTGATTATTTTTATCAATGGTGGGAGCACAAGGAAAGTTTAAAGATGAGTAAAGATGATATTAAACAGGAATTTAAGCAATCCGAAGGTGACCCACTGATTAAAGGGAAAATAAAACAGCGACAGCGAGCAATGTCCATGCAGCGTATGATGCAGGAAGTTCCAAAAGCAGATGTCATTGTAACCAATCCTACTCACTTTGCTGTTGCCTTAAAATATGAAAAAGCCATGGCGGCTCCCATTGTCGTAGCAAAAGGCCAAGATCTAATTGCCCAAAGAATTAAAGAGATTGCCAAAGAAAATAAAGTAATAATTGTTGAGAATAAAGTTTTAGCAAGAGCTTTATATGCCGCAGTGGATATTGGTTATCCTGTACCGCCAGAATTATATCAAGCTGTTGCAGAAGTTTTAGCATATGTTTATAAATTAAAAAAACGCTTGTCCTAAGTTGTAGAAGGAGTAAAAAATGGCTACGCAAACATCGCCTTTTCCAGGTTTAAGTAAACTAACTAAATATAGTGATATTATAGTAGCCCTTGGAATTATCACCATTGTTATTATGATGATCATTCCTTTGCCAACATTCTTATTAGATTTATTATTAGCGTTAAATATTTCCTTGGCTCTTGTGATTGTAATGATTGCTGTTTACAATGTAGAACCATTGCAATTTTCAGTGTTTCCTTCTTTATTATTGATTACCACCTTATTTCGTTTAGCGCTGAATGTATCTTCTACCCGGCTTATTTTGCTGGATGGTTATGCTGGTGAAGTGATTATGGCATTTGGTAATTTTGTTGTCGGTGGGAATGCCATCGTTGGTTTTATTGTGTTTGTTATTCTCATTATTATACAATTCTTAGTAATTACTAAGGGCTCTGAGCGTGTTGCCGAGGTTGCTGCCAGATTTACATTGGATGCTATGCCTGGTAAACAAATGAGCATTGATGCTGACTTGAATTCTGGTGCCATTACCGATAATGAAGCGCGGCAGCGCCGCGTTAAGATTCAGCGGGAAGCTGATTTTTATGGTGCTATGGATGGTGCCAGTAAGTTCGTCAAAGGTGATGCGATAGCAGCAATCATTATTATTGTGATTAATATCGTTGGTGGTTTCATCATCGGTATGGTTCAGCGGGATTTAGGCGTGTTAGAAGCCTTACATAGTTACACATTGTTGACGGTAGGGGAAGGATTAGTGAACCAGATTCCCGCGCTTTTAATATCCACAGCAACAGGTATCGTAGTAACAAGAGCTGCATCAGAATCCAATTTAGGTCACGATCTTGTAGGACAGATCTTTACGAATCCACGAGTATTTTTTATTGTTGCAGGGGTATTGGCAGTGATGGGGTTTGTTCCAGGTTTACCTCTAATTCCCTTTATAAGTCTTGGTTTTATTTCTTTTGCAGTTGGTTATATATTGAAAAAGACAATTCAATATAAACAAGATTCACAAGAGACGGATTTAGAGGAAAAGGAAAATGAAGAAGTTCGAAATCCAGAAAACATTGTATCATTATTACAAATTGATACAATGGAGTTAGAGATTGGGTATAGTTTAATACCGATGGTTGATATTTCTCAAGGGGGAGATTTATTAGACCGGGTAGTTATGATTCGTAGGCAATGCGCCCTAGAATTAGGACTTATCGTACCTACTATTCGCATTCGGGATAATATTCAACTAAAACCGAATGTATATGTAATAAAATTAAAAGGAATCGAGATCGCGAAAGGCGAATTATTATTAGATCATTATTTAGCGATGAACTCAGGCACTGTTTTTGAAGAGGTGAATGGGATTGAAACAGTAGAGCCGGCTTTTGGTTTACCAGCTTTATGGATTCAAGAGGCGAATCGTGAACAGGCTGAGCTTGCAGGATATACGGTAGTAGATCCTGTGTCAGTGTTGGCCACTCATTTAACAGAAGTTATCAAATCTTATGCTTTTGAAATCTTAGGCCGTCAAGAAGTTCAGACTTTAGTTGATTCTGTAAAACAACATAATCCTGCAGTAGTAGAAGAGTTGACGCCTGCCTTATTATCCATTGGCGATATTCAAAAAGTGTTAGCAAAATTATTGCATGAGCGAATCTCCATTCGAGATATGGTGACTATTTTTGAAACATTGGCTGATTACGCTCAACTTACTAAGGATACTGATATTTTAACAGAATATGTGCGTCATGCATTAGCTAGGCAAATATCGCGGCAGTATGCGCAGAATAATATGCTAACCTGCATAACCGTTGATCCGCAGCTGGAAAATCTTATCGCAGGTGCAGTCCAGCGCAATGAAAGTGGTTCTTATGTAGTACTTGAGCCACAGGTACTGCAGAGCATTATATCGAGTATATCAAAGGAATTGCCCAAAATAACAAACATCGGTTATCAACCCATTATTCTTACCAGCCCTGCAATCAGAACGTATTTTTACAAATTAGTTGAACGCAGTGTGCCTAATTTAATTGTTTTATCTTATGCGGAGCTAGAGACTAAGGTTGATGTGCAATCATTAGGGATGGTGAGAGTATAATTGAAAGTTAGAGTGTTTACTGCTGATTCTATGCAAAATGCTATCGCCCAGGCAAAAGGTGCTTTGGGGCGTGATGCTATTATTTTACATACACGAAAATTTCGTAAAGGCGGTCTTTGGGGGTTCTTTTCTAAGGAGGAGGTGGAAGTTACAGCAGCTGTTGATACTTCCATTGCTACTATACCTCCTCAAAAGGCAGAGCCTTATGTTGAAGAAGAGGTTGCCGTACAATCTGAACTTGCTAGTATGCGTAGTTTACTTGAAAAAGTAATATCTAAAATGCCTCAAGGCAGTGAACATTCCTCTGTTCTTGATCTGTTAATGAATAATGACATTGATATAAAGATTGCAGAACAAATTATAAATGATTTACCAATGGATTATTCGCATTTTGACGTTGAGAGCCCAGAGCTGAGACAGCTGCTTATTACACAGATCCAAACTTGTTTCAAAAGTGTAGAAGGTATTAAAATCCCCGAACAAGGTAGAAAGATAGTGGCGTTTTTTGGACCAACAGGGGTAGGTAAGACTACTACCATTGCAAAATTGGCAGCTAAATTTGCGATTCAAGATGGATACCAAATTGCGCTAATAACCGCTGATACCTATCGTATCTCTGCTGTAGAGCAGTTAAAGACGTATTCTGATATTATGGGGATACCTATTCATGTGGTGTATGCAGCTGATGAACTTAAAGCGGTATTAGATAGTAATCAGGACAAGCAGCTGATATTAATAGATACAGCTGGACGAAGTCCTCATAATGATGAGCAGTTAGATGAGTTGACAAAGCTTTTACATATTGATGATGTGATTGAAAAATATTTAGTATTAAGTGCTACTACTAAGTATAAGGATGCATTAGATATTGTAAAAAAATTTTCTATATGTATACCTCATAAAGTCATTTTTACCAAAATTGATGAAACACGAAACATTGGCACTATTGTGAATCTATTGTACCAGTTTCCACTGTCACTTTCATATGTAACCAACGGGCAAAATGTTCCCGATGACATAGAGTTAGTTGATATTAATAGGTTAACGCCACTGATTTTGAGAGATTTGTGATGATGTGGGATCAAGCGGAAAAATTAAGAAAAATGGTGCAAAGTTCATCTGGGAAAAAAAACAGCTCCGTTATTAAGGCAAATCGTACCAATGCGAGAGTTATTACGGTTACTAGTGGTAAAGGTGGTGTTGGTAAAACTAATTTTACCGTGAATTTAGCACTGGCACTGGCTAAATTAGGACAAAGAGTGTTGATCATAGATGCTGATTTGGGAATGGGGAATGTGGATGTAATATTGGGGCGTTCAACACCCTATAATATTCTGCATTTGCTAGATGGTGGATTTTCTTTAATTGATATTATAACAGAGGGACCTCTTGGAATAAAATTTATGTCAGGTGGGTCTGGGCTTTATAATTTGGCAAATTTAGACGATTCACAGCTTACGCATATTATTAATAAAATTACGTTATTAGATGATTTAGCAGATATCATTTTGATTGATACTGGTGCAGGCATCAGTAAAAGTGTAATGAATTTTGTAGTAGCTGCTGATGAAGTAATTATTGTAACAACTCCAGAACCAACGGCAATTACTGACGCTTATGCGATGGTGAAGACCTATGTAAGTCACTCTGGAACTGCTGTATTAAAGCTAGTGATTAATCGCGTAATGGAGCCTGATGAAGGAAAGATTGCAGCCGATAAGCTGATTAAAGTAGCACTTAAGTTTTTGGGATTAACAATCAGCAGCCTTGGTTTTGTTTATGAAGATAGTAATTTAGTTAAATCTGTAAAAAAACAAACACCGTTATTATTGGCATTTCCTAATACTGCATCAGCACGTTGTATCGAACAGATAGCCAATCGTTTATTAGATCGGGTTGCTAGTAGTAAGACTACAGGCGTTAAAGGTTTCTTTAATAAGCTATTAGGATTAATGCGGTGAAGTTTGTGTTAGTAAGGAGGAAAGAGTTATTAGCTTGGAACAGATAGTAAAAGTAAATCAACGTTTGGAAATTATGTTATCCAAAAATAACAATACCCCACGTTTTACTAGTCGTGTTGAAGAACTCACTTCTGATGAGATGGTAATTGCCATGCCGATGCAAAAGGGACGTCCGATTATTCTGGAAAGCGGACGTGGATTTTATGGCAAAATCATTACTGAAAGTGGCGTTTATATCTTTAAAAGTAAATTTCTGAGTAAGAGAATGTATCCTTTACCGGTATGGGTCGTTACATTGCCTTATGAAATTGAAAAAACACAGCAAAGAGCTTTCGTTCGTTTTGATGTATCTCAGCCCTTGCAGATAGAGTATTTTTTAGATGATGATTCGGAGAATGCTATTACTCTTAAGGTAATGACTCGGGACCTTAGCGGTGGCGGGTTGCAAGCTATATGCGAGCAATCAATAAAAATAGGGACAAAAGTAAATATGACGCTGACTCTTCCAGAAGAAGGTGACCTTGAGGTAGATGGTGAAGTTATCCGAGTGCAGAAACCACAAAAAGATCGACAATTATTTTGGGTCAGTATCAAGTTTGTCGATACCCGTAATATTGTACGTGATAAAATAAGTAGATTTATATTTAGAAAGCAGTTGGAACATCGTCAAAGAGGTCTCTAACTTACAGGAGGTAGAATGATGATCAAAATATTAATTGTTGATGATTCTGCTTTTATGCGTAAGCTATTATCTGATCTGTTTTCTGCTGAGTCAGATTTTTTGGTAGTTGGTACAGCGCGAAATGGTAAAGAAGCTGTAGAGAAAGTAAAACAATTTAAACCTGATGTAATTACCATGGACGTTGAAATGCCAATTATGAGTGGGTTGCAAGCACTAGAAATTATTATGAAGGAAATACCAACGCCTGTAGTGATGCTTAGTAGTCTTACTAGTGCTGGAGCAAATGCAACGCTAAGTGCTTTAGAGTTAGGTGCAGTTGATTTTGTGGCAAAGACTGCAGGAGTTATTTCTAATATAGCTGGTATTGGTACTGAAATAGTAACCAAAAGTCGAGCGGCAATTAAAGCAAATGTATTACAATTAAGTAAAGTAAAGGTAACAGTACCATCTATGACGAATCTTTCATTTCAGTCTTTTAAACAATCCACGAATGAGCCTATTTTAGCGATTGGTACATCTACGGGAGGTCCTAGGGCTCTCCAGGAGATTGTTACTAGATTGCCTGGTAACTTACCTTGCGGTGTAGTTATTGTTCAACATATGCCTCCAGGATTTACGCGATCCCTAGCTGAACGTTTAAATTCATTATCTTCTTTGACGGTGAAAGAGGCTGAACACAATGATATTATACGTGAGGGATTAGTTCTAATCGCCCCCGGTGATCATCATATGAGCATCGAGCGTGAAGGTAATAAAAAAGTTGTGAAATTGAATCAAAACCCTCCTATTGGTGGGCATCGACCAGCAGTAGATCCTATGATGGAATCTGTTGCCAAGGTTTATGGAGAGAATGCTGTCGGTGTAATTCTTACGGGGATGGGTCATGATGGTGCTAAAGGTATACAGGCTATCAAGCAAAAAGGCGGCTACACTATTGCCGAAGACCAATCTACAGCGGTTGTATTTGGTATGCCTAAATCAGCGATTGAACTAGGCGTGGTTGATAAAGTAGCGCCACTTTCAACGATTGCTGCAGAAATTGTGAAAGCTATTGTCAAATAATTATGGAGGTGGAAATGATGGATACAAATCAGTATATGGGAATGTTCTTGGAAGAATCTCGAGAACATTTGCAAACGCTTAATAGTTGTGTATTAGATTTAGAGAATGATCCTGAAAACCTATCTGTACTTAGCGAAATTTTTCGTAGTGCTCATACAATAAAGGGTATGTCAGCTACTATGGGATTTACAACCATTGCAGAATTGACACATGAGATGGAAAATATTTTGGATTTATTGCGTAAGGGTCAATTAAAGGCAAGTCATGATATTATTGATACTATTTTTAGATGTGTTGATACATTAGAGCAACTAGTAGAAAGCGTTGCATCAAATAATGAAAGTTCTATTGACAGCAAGCCATTAATTATTAAGCTTAAAGCCTTAGCTAAAGGGGAGGCTGTTTTGGATGCTACTGTAAAAGCAGAGGCCATTAGCATAGCACCAGTGGCGTCTTCTTCAATCGAGCTTAGTGATACAGAAATAGCCGTTATAAAAAAAGCACGTGATCAAGGTATGCAGGCATACGAGGTACAAGTTTCTTTGCGTGAAGGTTGTCTCTTAAAGTCTGCAAGGTCTTATATGGTTATGAATGCATTAGATGAAATTGGTGAAGTAATAAAAAGTATCCCGGCGGTAGAAGAACTAGAAAAAGAAAATTTTTCCCTTAGCTTCCAAGTGATTGTGATATCGGGTAGTGAGGCAGAGAAAATTCAACACACGGTATTATCGATTTCAGAGATTGACCAAGCGGTTGTTTTGCCATGTGTATTGCCTAATGATACTAAGGCAGAAGTCAGTGTTCCGAAGTCGATAGAATCAATGATAAAAAAAGATGACGAAGCTGAGAAAGCTGGAAATGCCCTTGTACATACCCAAACCACTGTAGAAAAGAAAAATAAAAGCGGTCAATCAGTACGTGTGGATATTGATAAACTAGATACCTTGTTAAATCTTGTCGGTGAGTTAGTAATTAATAAGACTCGACTGGAGCAAATTGGTCTTACCCATAAGCTAACAGATTTAGTAGAAACAATTGAACAAATGGATCGAGTAACCACTGATTTGCAGGCTGTCGTCATGAAAGTGCGGATGGTTCCTGTAGGTCAAGTTTTTAACCGTTTTCCAAGAATGGTTAGAGATTTGTCTCGGGATCTTAATAAGGAGATCAATCTTATCATTCAAGGTGAAGAAACAGAGCTTGATCGTACTGTTATTGATGAAATTGGTGATCCACTTGTTCATTTATTGCGCAATTCCATTGACCATGGTATTGAGCATCCAAATGAAAGAGAAGAAAAAGGTAAAAATCCTATTGGTGAAATTCGCCTGATTGCTCGTCATGAAGGTAATAATGTAATTATTATGGTTGAAGATGATGGTAAGGGGATTAACGCTGATATTATTAAACGTAAGGCTGTTGAGAAAGGGCTTATCTCTCAAGGTGAGGCTGATGCCATGGACGCCAATGAAGCTGTTCGTTTAGTATTTCTGCCAGGTTTCTCTACAGCTGCCGTAGTTACGGATGTTTCTGGGCGCGGTGTAGGTATGGATGCTGTAAAAAATAAAATTGAATCCCTTGGTGGTATGGTCGATGTTGAGACCAAGGTTAATGAAGGCAGCAAGTTTAAAATTCGGTTGCCGTTAACACTAGCCATTATCCAAGCGTTGTTGGTAAAAGTTTCAGAAGAAATTTATGCAATTCCGTTAGGATCAATTGACAGTACTATCAATATTGTACCTTCTGACATTAAAACAGTACAAAATAAAGAAGTGATTCTGCTCCGAGGGCAAATTATCCCTATTGTACGTTTAGCAGATGTGCTTAACATACCTGATTCTGAGAACAATCAACACACGGAAGAAGAATTGTTCGTGGTTATTGTACATATTGGAGAGCAGCGTGCCGGAATTATTGTTGATAATCTAATAGGGCAGCAGGAGATTGTAATAAAATCCTTAGGAAAACTTTTAGCCGGAATTAAAATTATTGCTGGTGCAACTATTTTGGGTAATGGTCAAGTGGCACTTATACTAGATATTGGTTCATTAATCCAATAAGGAGGAGCAGCGTATGTTGGAAAAAAGTTATGCAAGCAGTGAAGTACAACTAGTTGTTTTTAAACTAGGTAAAGAAGAATACAGTGTTAGTATTTTGCAAGTGCAAGAAATAAAACGAATTACTGATATTACAAGAGTCCCTCATACACCAGATTATATTAAAGGTGTAATTAACCTGCGCGGCAGTGTTCTACCAGTTATTGATTTAAAGAAACGCTTGAATTTGCCTCAACAAGTTTTGACAGAAGATACGCGGATTATTATTGTCAAAGTAGATGAATTATCGGTTGGTATGATCGTAGATGCTGTCTCAGAAGTTATGACAATTGACCAGGAAAATATTGATTCACCAGATGTTGTAGCGGGGAGTGTAGCAGCAAGCTATCTCAGTGGAGTAGGCAAATTGGACAATCGATTACTCATTTTATTGAATTTAGAAGAGATTATTGGTGTTGGTCAAGAAACAAAAGTAGTATAATTATTGAGTTTAAAATGAGGTGGAACTATTGTCTGATGAAATATTAAAACTATCAATGTTGCAGCTTGATGCATTAAGAGAAATTGGCAATGTTGGTGCTGGAAATTCCGCCACAGCATTATCACAAATTATTAATCGTAAAATTGATATGACAGTCCCTAAAATTGCTATTCTGCCTCTCGGGGAGGTGCCAGATGTAGTTGGTGGTCCAGATGCAATGGTTGCAGGTGTATATTTACGCGTATTTGGTCCTGCTCCCAGTAGTATTTTGTTTTTGTTACCTCGTGACAGTGCTTTTTATTTAGTCGATATGCTAATGGGGAGAGAGCAAGGGCATACAACCTCATTAAATTCTATGGATGAGTCTGCTTTGATGGAAATCGGTAATATTCTTGCAGGTGCTTATCTCAATGCGTTGTCTCACTTTACCTCTTTGACGCTATTACCGTCGATTCCAGCCTTGGCAATGGATATGGCTGGAGCTATCTTAAGCGTTATTTTGATCCAATTAGGACAAATGGGAGATCATGCACTCGTAATTGAAACCGAATTTACCACTGAGAGTGATGGCGTAAAAGGACATTTTTTCTTGATCCCTGATCCTGGTTCGTTAAATACCATTTTGGCGGCAATAGGGGTGAAGGAATAATGTCAGAACTAATAAAAGTTGGAATGGCTGATTACAAAGTTGGTAGTAACCCCTCTAGTCTTATCAGTTATGGTCTAGGATCTTGTGTTGGCATTGCACTATATGATACCGCTGCTAAAATTGGTGGCTTGGCTCATATTATGCTTCCTGATAGTACACAAGCACGTTCAGCTGAAAATCCAGCTAAGTTTGCAAATACGGCTTTGCCTTTGATGTTAGATGAAATGATTAAATTGGGCGCTGCAAAAAAACGTGTTTTAGCTAAAATTGCTGGTGGAGCTCAAATGTTTACCTTTGCAAATGCAACAGATGTTATGCGTGTTGGTGAGCGTAATACGGAAGCTGTACGTATATTATTAAAAAAAATGGATATTAAAATAATTGCAGATGATACTGGTGGGAATTATGGGCGTACTGTAGTGTTACATTTGGATACAGGTATTTATCTCATAAAAACAATTGCTAAAGGTGAAAAAGAACTATAATCAGGGAGGAATGAAGGTGCTTAAGTTGCGTACTGCTTTGTGCTTAGCACTCATTGTTGGTACCCTGACACTACTAAATGGTGTGTTGCAAGGTGCTAGGTTAGAAACGATTATTTATCGTATCATTGTCTCAGTTGCTATTTTTGGTTTTATTGGCTATGGCATAGGACTTATAGTGGAAAGATTTTTAAAAAATATTGCTTTAAAGAAGTTAGAAGAAAAGTCTCAAGAGGATAGGCTAAAAGAAAATGAATCTTCAGATGACGACATTACCGACAATTCAGAATTTGCTCCTTTTACCTCTACTAGTTTTGAACAAATAACGCGCCCCAAAGAATAAGATATACGTGGGTTTATGGGGGTAATCATAGATGTTAGATAATAAGCAGGCTAAATTAGAAGAAATTATGAAATTGTGGTTAGAATATCAGCAAAGTAGAAAAGTGGAAATACGAGAAAAGCTGATTGAGTACTACTTATCCTTAGTTAAGTTAGTTGCGAGTCGCATTGCGATTAGCTTACCACAATATGTAGATAAAGACGATTTAATTAGTAATGGTTTTTTTGGTTTACTTGATGCAATTGAAAAATATGATCCGATGCGAGGAATTAAGTTTGAAACGTATGCCGTTGTTCGTATTCGGGGTTCTATGCTTGATGCTATTCGTGCACAAGATTGGGTACCAACCAGTATTCGTCAGAAGGCAAAACAATATGAACAAACAGTATCAAAACTTGAAAATCAATTAGGGCGTGCTGCTACTGATAATGAAATTGCTGAAGCTCTTAGTATTTCAGTTAATGAACTATATGTTCTATTAAATCAGCTCAATGCTAGTACAATCATGCCTTTAGATGAATTTATAAAAACAGAAACCTCTTCCGCGCACCTTACGAACCCTTCTGAGCAAATTGAAATAGAAGAAGTAAAGCAGGCCTTAGCCAAAACAATTGATAAATTACCTGAAAAAGAAAGATTAGTTGTTTCTTTGTACTACTATGAAGGATTAACGTTAAAAGAGATCAGTTTAATTTTGAAATTGTCTGAAGCGCGTATTTCACAGCTGCATACTAAATCAATTTTTCGATTAAGAGGAGCATTATCACGGATTAAATCAAGTTTTATTTGACACCGTTAAGGGGGAATATCAAGCTATGATTGGTGATGAACACGTTGAAGTTCAAGATGGACAAAAAAATGATGAAATTCCTGGATTTTCAATTGATATCAATGATAGTGGTGTATTTGTAAAAATACATTCTATTGCAGATGGCACATCTGCTGTAAACGAAATAGCTATATTTGAACAATTAAATAAGCAGGGGGTAACGGATTATAATCGTAGTTTAATTATTGCTGCCATTAAAGCAGCGGATGATCAACCCGTAAAAGTAGCAGAAAAGCCTATAGTAGAGCCTCAGCCTGATCCAGAAATCCAGGTGAATCTGGCACGTGACAAAATGGAAGCAACTTTAGAAATTGTGTTACCGCCACGATGTACACCTTTAACCATGGAATCGGTGCTTGAGAAAATCAAGGCTAGTGGCATTGTTTTCGGAATTGATGATAAAGCCATTCAGCAGGCTTATGAGTCTCCTGGTACAAAAGTGGTATTTGCTACTGGTCAACAACCCATTCATGGTACAAATGCCCAAATTAAACATCATTTTATACTGGCTGCAAAAAGTCGCCCTCAGGAAATGGAAGATGGTAGTGTAGACTTTAAAAATTTAAATTTGTTTACGACGGTGCAGCAAGGCGATCTTTTGGCAGAAAAGATTCCAGCGACACCAGGAATTGCCGGAATGGATGTATTGGGAAATAACGTTATTGCAAAACCGGGCAAAGATATGCTGCTTCCCATAGGGAAAAATGTAAGTGTTGTAGATACCAATACCTTAGTGGCTGATATAGCAGGACAAATTCTAATGATCAATAATAAAATTAATGTGATGCCTATTATTGAAATTAAAGAAGATGTAGATGTTTCGACAGGTAATATTGAATTTATCGGCAATGTCACCATACGCGGATCTGTGCAGCCGGGATTCTCAGTAAAAGCTGAAGGTAATGTGGAGATTTTTGGCACTGTTAGTGGCGGTATTGTAGAAGGAAAGAATGTAGTGATAAAAATGGGCATTCAAGGAATGCATCGCGGTTACGTTAAAGCGAAAGAAAACGTAGTTGCTAAGTTTATTGAAAATGCTACTGTTCATGCAGGAGTGGATATTCTGGTTAGTGATGTTATACTTCATTCTCGGATAACTGCGGGGAAGAAAATATTAGTAGAGGGACGCCGTGGTTTGATTACTGGTGGGACGATTATGGCTGGAGAAGAAATCCGCGCTAAAGTGATTGGCACGCAGATGTCAACGAGTACAGAACTAGAAGTTGGTGTAAACCCATCATTGCGGGAAGAATATCAACACATACGTCGTGAAATGAAAAAAGTTGAAATTAACCTTGAACAGGCGCAAAAGGCGTTAAGTATTTTGCGATCAATGGATCAACATACAATACCTCCTGAAAAACGAGAAATGCTCTTGAAATTAACAAAAGCCCAATTTCATTTGGTAGGACAAGTTGAAACAATGCGTACTCGAATGGTCGCCATTGAAGGGGAGTTCGAAGAAATGCGTGCTGGACGCATAAAGGTAGCTGATATTATGTATCCCGGAGTTAAAGTTGTTATTGGTACATTGGTTAAGCCAATACGGGATATTTTGAAATTTAGCTCTTTATATGCAGAAGATGGTGAAATAAAAATTGGTACCTTTAAATAATATAACTGGATTTTTTGTATCAGGTATAAGGTGGTGGCAAAATGTCTATAAATCCAATAGAGTTGCAAGTGTTGATTCCCAAAGCTACTGAAGTAGGTAAGGCTCAAAATCTTGCCAATCGTCAAGAAACTCTACAGCAGCAACATGTTGCTGCGCAATGGAATGATATTTCTACAAATCGTCAGCACCAGGTACAAAGTGCAGCTAAAAATGAAGGCGGTAAAGTTGGACGCGAGAAGGAGCCTAAGGAAGAGAAGCATTCTCCGAAGGAACAAAACTCTAGGCAGAATGATGAGAGCAGTACTGGGAAAGACAAGGTAAATCGGGCTTCTAATAACGATCCCGTTCGGGGTCATATTATTGATATAAAAACATGAAACAATGTGTTGTTATCGAGAACTGATGAGGTGAGAGTATGTTTTCTAATCTTTTTATTGTTGTACTAGTTATTATATTTCTTATTGTTTTTGTGTTGTATAAGCGACAAATGCTGTTAAACTTATTTTCTCTTACTGTTGCATCTTCTGCGACTCAATTTCAAGAGCAGATAGAGGAAACAGCTGATGTTATCATTCAACGATTGGAAGAAAAAATTCGTTGCTTAGAGGATATTTTAATCGCTGCTGATGTAAAGATTGCGGGATTAGATAAAAAAATTATGATGGCGGAAAAGCTTTTAGATAAAGAGATTAAGGATGATCATTTGTTTCGAGAGTTGTCGAATTTTTCAGAAAAAAAGAAAGAAGAAAATATAGAAACCTTTTCTCATCAACTAAATCCGATACAAGAGCCTATAGATAAAAACGATAAGGTGATAGATAAAGATAAAGAAATCATGCGTAACCATAAGCGTAGCTCTGTATTAGCTTTAGCTGAACAAGGATATAGTAGCGTTGAAATTGCAAAAACGACAGGAATAAGTAAAAGTGAAATCATTCTGCTACTGCAGTTACATAAAAGTAAGTGAAGTATAAAAAAAATACAAAGATCTTGTATAATATCTTGTTATATAAAAATAACTATGATATAATGATTCGTATTGTAAATCCACACGCAATCCAATTTTATTTACTGTGCTAACAATAATATGTTGGTGATAAATGAAAGATGCGGATTGCGGCGGTAATTTAACAGGAGGTGTAAGTATGTCAGTAATTTCTATGAAACAGCTTTTAGAAGCAGGTGTTCATTTCGGACATCAAACTAGAAGGTGGAACCCTAAAATGGCTCCTTATATTTTTACGGAGCGTAATGGTATCTACATAATTGACTTGCAAAAAACAGTCAAGAAAGTGGAAGATGCCTATAATTTTGTGCGCGAAATTGCACAAGATAAGACAATTTTATTTGTTGGAACAAAAAAACAAGCTCAAGATGCAGTAAAAGAAGAAGCAGTTAGAAGCAACATGTACTACATCAATGAAAGATGGCTCGGTGGCATGTTGACAAACTTTCAGACCATTCAAAAACGTATTGGGCGTTTGAAAGAATTGGAAAAAATGGAAGAAGAAGGGCTGTTTGAAGTACTGTCTAAAAAGGAAGTTATTACTCTTCGTCATGAGATGGAAAGATTACAAAAGTTCCTTGGCGGTATTAAAAATATGACTAAATTACCAGGAGCATTATTTATTATTGATCCTCGTAAAGAACGCATTGCTGTTGCTGAAGCAAAGAAGCTTGGTATACCTATTGTAGCGATTGTGGATACTAATTGTGATCCAGATGAAATTGACTATGTCATTCCAGGCAATGATGATGCTATTCGTGCTGTTAAATTGCTTACTGCTAAAATGGCAGATGCTGTTTTGGAAGCTAGACAAGGTGAACAAGTAGAAGAAGCTGAGTAATTGTATTTAGATAAAGGTAAGGGGAAAAATAATAATTTTCCCTCTTACCTTTAATAATAGATAGGGGGACTTTATATATGGTAACTGCTGAAATGGTAAAAGAATTGCGCCAACGTTCTGGTGCAGGCATGATGGATTGCAAAAAAGCCTTAACTGAAACAAACGGTAATCTTGATGAAGCCATTGACTATTTACGTGAAAAAGGCTTAGCAGCTGCTGCTAAAAAAGCAGACCGAATTGCTTCGGAAGGTGTTATTGAGGCTTACATACATGGTGGCGGACGTATTGGTGTAATGGTTGAAATCAATTGTGAAACTGACTTTGTTGCAAAAACAGATAAATTCAAAGATTTAGCAAGAGATATTGCAATGCAAATTGCTGCTACGAATCCCACATGTGTACGTCGTGAAGAAGTACCTGCAGAAGTGTTAGAGCATGAAAAAGAAATTCTTAAGGCGCAGGCTCTAAATGAAGGTAAGCCTGCCAATATTGTGGAAAAAATGATTACAGGCAGGGTTGAAAAATATTACAAAGAAGTCTGTCTAATGGAACAAGTTTTTATTAAAAATCCAGATCAGACAATTACTCAACTTATTAATGAAAATATCTCTAAAATTGGTGAGAATATCTCCATTCGCAGATTTACCAGATATCAGCTTGGTGAAGGCATCGAGAAAAAAAGCAATGATTTTGCTGCTGAAGTAATGGCTGCTGTTAAAAAATAAGAGAACACTGCAGTGTTCTCTTATTTTTAAGGAATCAGAGTATATTAAATTTTGATTTCAAATGAGGAAGGACAAAGCTTATTTCTATATCTTATCAGATAAGGTAAAGGCTTTGTCTTTTCTTAAATGTATTAGAGGATTTAGTGCAGTTTTGTAGAATTCAATGGAAGGATGGAGGGGTATGTTTGCTTACATCAAAATATAAGCGTGTAATTTTGAAGCTAAGTGGTGAAGCTTTGGCTGGGCAGCAGGGATATGGCATTGATCCAGTTATTGTTGACTCTATCGCTCGCCAAATAAAAGAAATTAGAAATACAAACTTACAAGTTGCAGTGGTCGTTGGTGGCGGAAATATTTGGCGTGGCTTATCTGGAAGTGCTAAAGGAATGGATAGAGCTGCTGCTGATTATATGGGAATGTTGGCTACTGTAATGAACTCTTTGGCTCTTCAGGATGCTTTAGAACAATGTGATGTGGACACTCGTGTGCAAACGGCAATTGAAATGCGTCAAATTGCTGAGCCATATATCCGTCGTCGGGCTGTTCGCCATTTAGAAAAAAATCGTGTAGTTATTTTTGCTGCAGGTACTGGTAATCCTTATTTTTCTACGGATACAACTGCTGCGCTTAGAGCAGCGGAAATTGAAGCAGATGTAATTCTTATGGCGAAAAAGAATACGGATGGTGTATATGATTCTGATCCTCGTTTAAATCCGGAAGCTAAAAAGTTTAAAGAGTTAGCATATATTGAGGTTTTAAAAAGAGGTTTAGGTGTTATGGATTCAACTGCCACTAGTTTGTGTATGGATAATAAAATTCCCATTATTGTGTTTAGTATTGACGAGCCGGGGAATATTTTAAAGGCTGCCCTTGGAGAAGATATTGGTACTGTTGTGGGGGGATAAAAATGTTAATTAAAGAAATATATGATAGTAATACCGAAAAAATGAAGAAAGCAATTGATGCTTTGCGCAGAGAATTATCTACTTTGCGTGCAGGGCGAGCTACGCCTGCATTGTTAGATAAGATTACAGTCGATTATTATGGTACGCCGACACCGATAAATCAAGTGGCAAACATTGCTGTACCTGAACCACGGATGATTACAATTCAAGCATGGGAAAAATCGATGATTGCTCAAATTGAAAAAGCAATTTTAAAATCAGATTTAGGACTTACACCTAACAGTGATGGAGTTGTCATTCGCTTGAATATACCGCAGTTGACGCAGCAGCGTCGTATTGAACTAGTGAAAGTTGTTCATAAGAAAGCTGAGGATAGCCGAATCGTCATTCGCAATTCTCGGCGTGATGCAAATGATGCAATAAAAAAACTTGAGAAAGACAAAGCGATATCCGAAGATGATGTAAAGAAAGCTCAGGACGATATGCAGAAATTGACTGATAAGTACGTAAAAGAAGTTGATGCGATTATGAATACTAAAGAAAAAGAGATCATGGAAGTATAATATGATAGATGTAGTAGCAAAGTCCTTATATGCAGCAGAAAAGCAGCTAAATGAGGCACAGATACAATATACGGTAATTGTGACTCGTCCAACACGCCACATATCGGCCCTAGCAGAGGATTGCTTTTATGTTATACGGCAGCAGTTTCATGATGGCGTGTATCATCTGGTTGCTGCTGCTAAGATGGGGAAAGAAAGTGTTAAATGTTAACTTGTAGTGATAAACACAACATAACTTTGAGAATTGTTAAAAAGTAACTTTTTCTGTAAGTATTATGTTTTGAATGAAGGGAATGTCATATTTACCATTTTAGCAAAATGTGTAGAATGCGGTGCCTGTGCGGCGGTTTGCCCTGTTGGTGCTATTTTGGCTCCATGACTGGAACCCCCTCGCAAGAGGGGGTTTAGTTGCTTGTTAGATTATCTTGGAGGTCATAACATGTGGGAAAAATGGTTTAATAAAAAAAATGAGAAGATTGATGTAGACAAAGTAGTGGAACAAGGAAATTTACCCCAACATGTTGCTATTATCATGGATGGAAATGGGCGATGGGCAAAACGAAAAGGATTGCCGCGCACTCTTGGACATCGAGCAGGTGTAGAAAGTTTACGCCATATTGTTACAACGGCTGTTAATATGAATTTGAAGGTATTGACCACATATGCATTTTCTACTGAAAATTGGAAAAGACCAGAAGATGAAGTAAACTTATTAATGCGGCTATTTTCTGAATATCTTGAAAGCGAAATAGATGAATTGCATCAAAAAAATGTGCAAATTCGCTTTATTGGTAAAATAGATGAATTAGCTACTGCATTACAGCAAAAAGTTGAAAAGGCCCAGATGCATACTGCGAATAATACAGGGTTAGTTTTTAATTTAGCAGTCAATTATGGTGGGCGAGCAGAGATTGTACGTTCTGTTCAGATGATTGGTGAGAAGGTTGCTAGAGGCGAAATTTTACCTGGCGATATTAGTGAAAAAAGCATAATAGAAAATTTATACACTGCCAGTTTACCTGATCCTGACTTGATCATTCGACCTAGCGGTGATTTTCGAATCAGTAATTTTTTATTATGGCAATCAGCGTATGCGGAATTCTGGTTTACTGATATTTATTGGCCTGACTTTAAGCCTGATCATTTTCTACAAGCTATTGTGGATTATCAGAAACGAGAACGAAGATTTGGGGGATTAAAAAAATAAGGCTACAGGTAGGTGCTTGAATGCTGGGAAGACGGGTTTTAACGGCAGTAATAGGTATACCTATTACTATTTATGTAATTCATTATGGTGAGTGGTTATTTGCTGCTGCTATTTTGATTCTTACATTATTGGCATGGCATGAATTTTATACAATGCTGGGTAATAAGAATGTAAAAGTATTTTATAATTTGGGAATTATAATGAATGCTTTGATATTAGGATGCGCCTGGTTGGGCAACTCTCAGGAAATGACTATGACATTAGTTTTTGCTGCTCTATTATGTCTAGTAAATATGGTAGTGTCAGGAAATAAGTCTACTGTTGCTGATGTAGCTTTTTCTATACTTGGCATAATTTATATTGGAGTAGGCTTTTCCCATTTATTGCTTTTAAGATATACGGATAATTCTTTATATATAACGACTTCTATGGGGACGTTATCTATGGGAGCGAGCTATTTATGGCTAGCCTTTATTGGAACATGGGCGAATGATACGTTTGCTTATTTTGTAGGGTCACGTTTTGGACGGCATAAGCTATGCCCAGCAATCAGTCCAGCAAAAACAGTAGAAGGTTCTATTGGGGGACTCGCTGGCAGTATTTTAGCAATTACCCTGTTAGGATTGTTATTTAAGTTACCAGTAAGTCATAGTATAATCATGGGTATAGTAGTTGGTGTTATTGCGCCTGTTGGAGATTTAGCAGAATCTGCGATAAAACGTTTTGCAGGAGTAAAAGACTCTGGAAAATTACTGCCGGGGCATGGCGGAATTTTAGATCGGTTTGATAGCATATTATTTACAGTGCCTATTGTCTATTACTATATACATATGTTTCTATTACGTTAATTTATTTTTTATTTTAGTGTATCATTAAGTAGGTTAAGGGAGACTTTTACAATGCAATCTATAGCGATTCTAGGCAGCACTGGTTCTATTGGCACACAATCTTTAGAAGTTATTGCAGATAATCAAGATCAATTTTGTGTAACTGCACTAGCTGCTTATCATAATGATATTTTATTAGAGAAGCAAATTGAATATTTTAACCCCAAAATAGCTGTATTGGTAGATAAGAATGCAGCAGACAGGCTTACTAGAAGGTATTCGGGGTCAACAGTTATTTTAACTGGTGAGGAAGGATTATTAGAAGCAGCTATTCACGAAAATGTGAATACCGTATTAACATCTTTAGTTGGGTTTGCTGGTTTAAAACCTACTCTGGAAGCAATCAAGGCTGGCAAACATATTGCATTAGCAAATAAAGAGACATTGGTAGCTGCTGGTGAGCTGGTAACTCAGCTTGCACAAGACAATCATGTAAAGATTCTTCCCGTAGACAGTGAACATAGTGCAATTTTTCAATGTCTGCAGGGGGAAAGTAGAAAAAAAATCAATCGCATTCTTCTTACAGCTTCAGGCGGTCCTTTTTATGGTTTGAAAAGAGAAGAATTAGAGCATGTTACTATAGAGGATTGCTTACGGCATCCGAATTGGTCAATGGGGAAAAAAATTACAGTGGATTCTTCTACGCTAGCCAATAAAGGATTAGAAGTAATTGAAGCTCGATGGTTATTTGATATCCCATATTCTCAAATTGAGGTTGTTGTACATCCTCAAAGTATTGTTCATTCCATGGTTGAATTTGTAGATGGATCTGTTATGGCTCAGTTAGGAAAACCGGATATGAGAGTGCCGATTCAGTATGCCTTTACTTATCCTGAAAGAGTTGCTGCAGAGTATCCTAAACTTGATTTTACAACACTATCTGCATTAACTTTTTCCGCACCTGATATGGTTAACTTTCCCATATTACCACTTGCTTTTGCTGCAGGGAATACAGGAGGAACATTGCCATGTGTATTCAATGCAGCCAATGAGGAAGCCGTTTATGCCTTTCTGCAAGGAAAAATTCGTTATCTTGATATTTTCTTGGTGATAAAAAGTGTAATGGAAAATCATAAGGTCACTATGGTACCTGATCTAAATGACATTTGTAGTGCTGATTTGTGGTCGCGCGTAAAGGCGCAAGAAATTCTAAAAGCTATTAAATAGGTTTATAATAAGAAAATAGGAGTGATTCTATTGTTGATGACAACCGTTGCTACCATTTTTGTATTTGGACTGTTGGTATTTGTTCATGAATTAGGACATTTTGTTACCGCAAAAATGACTGGTATGCGAGTAGACGAGTTTGCGATTGGCTTTGGTCCTAAAGTAATTAGTTATAAGCATGGTGAGACGCTATATTCTTGGCGCATTATACCATTAGGCGGTTTCAATAAAATTGCAGGTATGGATCCTGATGAGGAGCAAGATGATCGCTCTTTTAATGCAAAATCAATTCCTGCCAGGATGTTAGTAATTGTAGCTGGATCAACAATGAATTTTGTGTTGCCAATCTTATTATTCTTGACAATTTTTTTGAGCTCAGGTATTGATACTCCTTCAAGCTCTCCTATTGTCGGTAATGTTTTTGCTGATAAGCCTGCAGCGCAGGCAGGATTATCCCTTGGTGATACAATCATTGCAGTAAATAATCAAGAAATTACATCATGGAGAGAATTTGTAAATGTTGTACAAATAAATGCTGGTAATAAACTATCATTAACATATCAACATAATGGTGAAGTTAAAACAACGGTAGTAACTCCGGAATTTGACGAAAAAGCCAATCGAGGCATTATTGGGGTGATGCCACAAATAGAAAAATATCATCCCGGCTTTATTGAAGCATTTGGCTTAGCTGCTAAGCAAACATATGCAGTAGCGAGCAGTATGGTGGTTGGCATTGCCCAAATGATTACAGGAAAGGTTGCTGCGGAAGTAGCTGGACCAATTGGTGTGGCGCAAATGGCGGGTGAAGTAGCGCAATTAGGCTTGATTCCTCTACTGCAGTTTGCTGCATTTTTGAGCATTAACTTAGGGCTGATTAATTTGTTACCAGTACCCATGCTTGATGGCGGACATCTTGTAACCTTAGTTGTAGAGGGATTAAGAGGGAAGCCTTTAGAGAAAAAGCATATGCAATTTATACAAATGATTGGCTTTGCCTTATTGATGCTTTTATTTTTAGTAGCTACCTTTAAAGATATTTCCAGATTAAAGATTTTCTAAGAATGAGATAACTTTTTAGAAGAAATAAAATCAAGGGCCGAATTTAAGTAAATTAATTGCTGCTAGATCGTAGACTTTGAGGTGAAGAAATGACAGAATTTATGCAACGAAGAATGACCAATCCTGTATATGTTGGCAAGGTAATGGTTGGTGGCAGGGCTCCTATCTCTGTTCAATCGATGACAAATACCAAAACCGATGATGTAGCAGGTACAGTAGCTCAAATTATGCAGCTGGGTTCAGCAGGGTGTGATATAGTACGTTTAGCGGTACCCGATATGTCAGCAGCATTAGCAATAAAAGAAATTAAATCAAAAGTACAGATACCTCTAATTGCAGATATACATTTTGATTATCGTTTAGCAATTGCTGCAATGGAGAATGGTATTGATGCTCTGCGGATTAATCCTGGCAATATTGCCGATGCAACTCATGTTGCAATCATTGTTAAAGAAGCAAAAAAACGAAGCATTCCGATTCGTATTGGGGTGAATGCTGGCTCTTTAGAAAAAAGCATTCTAGAGAAATATGGCGGGCACCCTACGCCTGCTGGCATGGTAGAAAGTGCGATGCAGCATATTGCTATCTTAGAAAAATTAGACTTTCGAGATATTAAAGTATCGTTAAAAGCCAACGATGTTCCTATGACCATTAATGCGTATCAGTTGATGTCTGAAACAGTTAATTATCCTTTGCACTTGGGAATTACGGAAGCTGGGACCATAAAATCGGGAATGATTAAATCAGCGGTAGGTATTGGTGCTTTATTAGCACAAGGTATTGGCGATACGATTCGCGTATCCCTGACAGGTGATCCAGTGGAAGAAATAAAAGCTGCAAATGAAATATTAAAGTCTTTAGGATTAAGAGAATATGGACCAACTTTAATTTCATGTCCTACTTGTGGACGGTGTAATATCAATTTGGCGGAAATTGCAGAACAAGTTGAGCAAAAACTTAGCCAAGTACGTAAGCCATTTAAAGTTGCTGTTATGGGATGTGTTGTGAATGGCCCTGGTGAAGCAAAGGAAGCGGATATTGGAATTGCAGGCGGCAAGGGGCAAGGATTAGTATTTCGTAAAGGTGAAATTGTAAAAAGAGTTTCAGAAGATCAGTTAGTAACAGCATTATTCACAGAAATTGACAAACTCATCGAGGAGGACAATTAAACTATGCTTGTATCGCAATTATATGCTCCTACATTACGGGAAACTCCAGCGGAAGCCGAAGTCGTTAGCCATCAGCTAATGCTGCGGTCTGGTATGATTCGCAAAGCCGCTGGTGGCGTTTATACATATATGCCATTGGCTTTGAGAGTACTTAGAAAAATTGAAAATATCGTGCGCCAAGAAATGGATGCTAAAGGAGGTCAGGAATTATTGATGCCTATTATCCAGCCAGCAGAATTGTGGCAGGAAACTGGGCGATGGGATGTATACGGTGATGAAATGTTCAGGTTGAAAGACCGGCATAACCGGGATTTCTGCCTTGGACCTACTCATGAAGAAATGATTACTACATTGGTACGCTCAGATGTGCGCTCGTATCGGCAATTGCCTTTGAAGCTTTACCAAATTCAAAATAAATATCGTGATGAACGACGTCCTCGTTTTGGATTAATGCGTGGTCGCGAATTTATTATGAAAGATTTATATTCTTTTGATAAAGATGAGGACGGTCTTGACAAAAGCTATGATCAAATGTATGAAGCCTATACTGCTATTTTTAATCGTTGCGGGTTAACCTTTAGGGCTGTGGAAGCTGATGGTGGGGCAATTGGCGGCAGTGGTACGCATGAGTTCATGGTTATTGCTGATTCAGGTGAAGCTGCTATTGTATATTGTCCATCATGTGAATATGCAGCTAATGTGGAAAAAGCAGAATTAAAAGCGATCTCAACATCAAAAGAGGAATTAAAAACCTTAAGTATGGTCGATACACCAGGGACCAAATCGATAGAAGCCGTAACAACTCTATTAGGAATTACCGCCGATAAGGCAATTAAGACTCTTGTGTATAATACTGATAAGGGCGTTGTAGTAGCCTTAGTTCGTGGTGACCACGAAGTCAATGAAATTAAATTGCAGAATCTAGTGGATTGTTTAACAATTGAGTTAGCAGATGAAAAGACAATAGTGGAAACTCTGGGTAGTACTCCGGGCTTTATTGGACCTGTTGGAATGAAAACTCCAATGCTGATTGCTGATTCTACTGTTATGAACCAATATAATGCTGTTTGTGGGGCAAATACTTCTGATAAACATTACTGCAACGTAAATGCTAAACGTGATTTTTCTCCTACGATCATTGCTGATATTCGTTTAATTCAGGAAAATGATCCTTGCCCTCATTGCAGCTTACCAGTGAAAACTGCCAGAGGGATTGAAGTCGGTCAAGTATTCAAACTGCATACTAAATATAGTAATGCATTAAAAGCTACCTATCTGGATATGAATGGCAGAGAGCAGCCTATGGTTATGGGGTGCTACGGCATAGGCGTGAGCCGCACTATGGCTGCAACAATTGAGCAAAATAACGATGAGTATGGAATTATTTGGCCAGCAGCGATAGCACCGTATCATGTTGTCATTGTACCGATTAGCCCTAAAGATGAGGCACAGATGTCTTTAGCAAATTCAATCTATAAAACATTAAATGCGTCAGGTATTGAGGCTGTCTTTGACGATCGTAATGAACGACCTGGAGTGAAATTTAAAGATGCTGACCTGATTGGATATCCTTTAAAAGTTACTGTTGGACCTAAAACAATTAATGAAAATATAATTGAAGTGAAAGTAAGACGTACAGGAGAAGTATTGTATTTCGATGTAAATAATTACTTAGAAGAAATAAAATCTTTATTGGTAAGATTATAAGCAAGATTATTTTCCTGCATTGGTCATCGAAAAGAATATAAAAAAGAAGCCAAAAAGGTGCTGTCTTTACATGTTACTCATATGAGCATCAGGTAAGATTGCACCTTTATGGTTTCTTTATAAGAAAATTAGAGGTTTAAGCTTGCCACTGTTTCCAAACCTCGGGGCAGTAGCCAATTGTTGCAGCTTTAGAAGTGTTTCTTACGATAGGTGTTTTAAATAATAAAGGATTGTTCAATAAAATATCCTCTGTATTATGGATGATATATTTTAAATTACTTGCCTCGTATTCTTTACTTTCCGTATTAATTAAGTCCTTCAAAGCAATAAATCTTTTTATACTACTTAACTCTCCTTTGCTTAAGGCCTTTAAAGTTAAGTCAATGAATTGATAGGGGATTTTTCGTTCTTTGAAATATCGTTCAGCTTTACGAGTATTTTGGCATTTTTTTGTACCAAAGATTTGAATGTTCATAAATAGACCTCTCTTTATGGTAGTATCTATTAATAAAATATCCTATTATACAGAGAAAAGCAATTATAACTAAATCAATAGGTTGTTTAAGAATGACCTATTACATGAGGTAAAATAGCAGAAGTAGCTCAAATGGAGAGTGAGATCATGGCTGAAACGGAGTTTAAAGCAATTGTTCTAAATAATGAAATTAATTTAAATAAAATTTCTCAACATTTTGGTAGTAATCGTAAACTAAAATGGGAAGAATATTTAATATTAAAAGGTACTGAATTACAAGGCATTGTTCGTGAAATAGAAATAAAAAGAGTCTATTTATTTCATTTTGGCAGTATTGTATTTTTAAACTTTCAATATCATGAAATTATGGATGTTATCAATTATTTAAAAACGATTGAAAACGGTATACATGATACAAATACATTTAAGTATGTTGATGAATATAAGATTGAAATTAATTCAGAAAGTGAATCGGCTATTAATAATGATTATATGGTTACGAAGCAAATAGCTGAATATCAATTTGATATTGTTTCTACGGTATTAGCAAAATCTGTAGCTTTAGAAAAAATTGAATCTGATATTTCTCGGGTTTTAGATGAGATTGAAGAAGTTGTCAATAATTTATACCGTGGAGAGTTAACAGTATCAGATGAAAAACTAGCAAAAATGTCAGCGAGCATTTTAGAATTTAAGTTAAGCACCATTTCGTATGTTATGTTATTGGACAAACCAGCAATTACTTGGAATAATGAGGGGGCTAGTGAATTATTTGATGAACTTACTATATTATTTGAATTAACGGATCGTTATGAAAAACTTCGTCATAAAATAGATACATTAATGGATATTATAGAAGTTTTTTCAGGATTGGCTCATTCCAAAAGGGGAACTCGCTTAGAATGGGCGGTTATCATATTAATTGGTATTGAAATTTGTTTATCCTTATTCGCCTTATTTTTTGAAAAATAATCATAGGTTGACCAGAAATACCCAAAGGTAATATAATGTAATTAAAAGTTAATATAAGGAGGTAAATCTTTGAGTAACATTGACACTATGCTAAACTTAAAAACTTGGGCAGTGGTTGGAGCAACTGATAATAAAGAGAAATTTGGATATAAGATCTTCAAAGTAATGTTAGAGGCTGGAATTGAAGTATATCCTATTAATACTGGTGTTGCAGAGATCCTTGGACAAAAATGTTATCCAACACTAAAGGATTTGCCAATAAAGCCAGAGGCTGTAGATATAGTAGTACCTCCTAAAGTTGGCGAAAAAATTATGCATGAATGTGCAGAAATTGGTATAAATAATGTTTGGTTGCAGCCTGGAGCAGATGCTCCCCAGGTTATCCACGCAGCAGAAGAGTTAGGACTCAATGTTGTTCATCATGCATGTGTCATGGTAGAAATGAGGAAAAAGGAGGCATAATCAATGGCAAATGTAATTCATGTGAATGAGGAAAATTTTCAAAGTGAAGTAATGGAGTCAAAATTACCTGTTTTAGCAGATTTTTGGGCACCTTGGTGTGGCCATTGTACGAAGTTATCTCCAATACTTGACGAATTAGCTGCTGATTTGGGAGATAAGGTTAAAGTGGTAAAAATTAGTGTAGATGAAAATAGAGCACTGGCGCAGCAATATAGTGTAATGAGTTTACCCACTATGATTCTAATTAAAGATGGAGAAAAGGTGGATAAATTATTAGGGTTTATGCCGAAAGCTGCTATTAGTGATAAAATTTCATCAATATTATAAAGTAGGACAACCAATACCAGCAAATGCTGTTATTGGTTGTTTTTTTGTTCTAATTATGTTGCTGATGGAATAGACAATAGCAACATAATTTTTAAGAGTGGGGGGCCGGAACTATTGGCAAAAGTAGTTTTAGTTGGTTCGCCTAACGTTGGTAAAAGTGTAATATTTAACTACCTAACTGGTCAATATGTGGCAGTATCCAATTATCCAGGAACTACAGTTGATATATCTCGGGGATATAGCAAAATAAATGGCAAAGTATATGAATTTATTGATACTCCGGGTATGTACTCTCTTATACCCATTACAGAGGAAGAGAGAGTATCACGAATGTTATTGTGTCAGGAGAAGCCGGATATTGTATTACATGTAATTGATGCTAAAAATATTCGTAGAATGCTGCATCTTACGCTGCAGCTTATTGATATGGGTTTCCCTGTTATATTAATTGTAAATTTGATAGATGAAGCAAAGAAAAATGGTATTTATTTAAAACTAGAGTGTTTATCTGAAATTTTGGGGATTCCAGTTATTGCTACCATTGCCACAAAAGGTCTTGGCCTAGGAAAGATTAAAGAAGAAGTTCAAAAGTATTCGTGTGGTAAACCTCGCTTTTCTTTACTGTTTTCTCCTAAGATAGAACAAGCTATTCATTCTATCAGTGCTAAAATAAAAGGAGAGTATGGCTTATCTCGTCGTATGACAGCTCTTTTACTTATACAAGGCGATAAAATATTGTATGCATTGGCAAATCATAAGGAATGTGCATTTCCAGAAATTTTAGCAGAGGTCAATAAGCTTAATTCTTATTACCAATATGATATGGAATATGTTCTAGCTGTAGAGCGGCAGCGTGCAATTGATCGTATTTGTGACTCTGTTCTGGAGGAAAGAATGATATATTCGCGGGGTGTGGGCGAAACATTAAGCCGTTTAACTAGAGAGCCTGCTACAGGCATACCTATTTTATGTTTAGTAATATTTTTTGGAATCTATCAATTTGTAGGAAAATTTGGCGCAGGGTTTTTAGTTGAGTATTTAGATCTGAATCTCTTTGTTCCTTATATAAATCCTTTAATGGAATATTATGTATATCAATATATGCCTTGGGATTGGTTACAATCATTAATAATGGGGAAATATGGATTTTTTACTTTAGGGTTCCGCTATGCATTTATTATTATTTTACCGATTGTTAGTACCTTTTTCTTCATGTTTGCCATTCTAGAAGATAGTGGATATTTACCTCGCTTAGCCATGTTAATGGATTTTATATTTAAAAAAATTGGATTAAATGGCAGAGCTGTAATTCCTTTCGCCTTGGGATTAGGCTGCGGCACAATGGCAGTTATGGTGAGAAGTAAAAGATAAAAATTCTGATAAAGACTACACCTTAAAACGGATTTTTATCGGTGCCACGCGATGATCAATGTAGAATTTCCAACCTAGTTTTTCAATGATAGCCCGCCGTTCAATAAAGGATTTTGCGGCAAAAAAATCTTCAGGATGTATTTTTGCAGTACTTTTTGGATTCGAAGAAAGTTTAATAAGCGACTCAGAAAGCGTTTGAAGTTCTTTTTTCAAATGATTAAGTTCTTTTTCTGCATCATTAGAAGTTAGCATGCCTTCACTAAACCATCGAAGAATTGTTGTTTGTTTCTTTTGAAGTTCACTTTGGTGATTTTTGATAGATTTTATTTGGTCAGCATTAGACGCCGTACTATTTTGTGGGACAAGCAAAAGCTGTTCTTTATTATTCTTTATAATAGTGCAGAGATGTTTCCATACGACTTCATCAATTTCAAGTGATGAAATTGATGGGTTACCACAGGGGACTAGCGATTTATCACTTCCTCCTGAGTTACATTTATACCAGGTATATTCTTTACCAGATGAATGTTTCTTAGAATGAGCAGACAAGCTATAACCGCAAACTGAACATTTAAGGAAGTTGCGCAGCAAATATTCATGCTTTGTGTTACGTGGGCTTTTACGTTTATTTTCAGTTAGAATCTGTCGTACTTTTTGGAATTGATCAATTGTTACAATTGGAGTAATAGGGATTGGAATCCAATCTTCTTGTGGTCTAGATATTTTTTTACGTTTATATTGACTGATTTTCTTTTCATATTTATTAAAAGACCATTTGGTGCCAGCGTATTTTTCATCTGTTAAGATTCGATAAATCATAGAAAGAGTGAAAGGCTTATCCCGCTGGTTCATGATGTTTTGCTGACGCAGAAAGATAGCAATATCTTTAATTGTAACTTTCTTGCTAAGATACAAATCATAGATCATTTGTACGACTGCAGCTTCAGCTTGGTGGATGATATATGTACTATTCTCATCATCCCAGTCGTAGCCATAGGCACGACTTTTCTGAATCATCTTGCCGCTCCGTGCTTTGGCACGTTTACCACGTAATGTACGTTCACGAATTTTAGCTTTTTCAAAGGCACTGATGGCACCACGAATCGAGAAGAATAAACGCCCTTCAGGTGAAGCATCGTAGCTGCCAGTTACAAAATGTAGCTTTGTATTCAATTTTTCAATTTCATCAGCTAATAGCAATTGATTCGTTAAGTTGCGGCTAAGACGATCAGGATCATAAACAATGACATTTTTTATTTTTTTATTATGCAGATCATCTCTTAGACGATCGAGGGCAGGTCTTTCTAAATATTCGCCGCTATAACCATCATCAATATATTCGGAGCTGCTAGAGGTTTCCAATCCAAGTTTAGCAGCATGCTCATGGCAAGTGCGAATTTGGTCACCAATCGAATAGCCTATTTCTGCTTGAAGGTCTGTACTTACACGGCAGTAAATCGCATTCATTGCATCCTCCCGAATCGTAAGATTTATTAGAAAGGCGTATATAGATTAGAGGAAATTGTATTTTTTTGTAGGGCATAACAGGAAATCGTAAATTAAAATAGAAAATAATTATAGAGTGGTCTTGTAAAGCAAGGGATTATTTCTGCATAAAATTGATATTTTTTATCCTGCTGTAAATCGTATTGCTAGAAATAAGGGGAAATACATATGAGAGGAGCGTCTTATGTTAAAAAAAAGAAAATTACTGATAGAAAAATTTAAGAAGTATATCATGCTTTTTATCGGATCTATCTTTACCGCTGTGGGATTAGAGGAATTTTTGGTTCCAAATCAAATCATTGATGGCGGTATTGTGGGCATATCAATTATGGCAAGTCATTTGACTTCAATGCCTTTAAGTATATTTCTGGTACTGTTAAATCTACCTTTTATATATTTAGGTTATACACAGATTGGAAAAACATTTGCCATATCAACTATTTTTTCAATATTTTCCTTAGCCTATTGGGTTTCAATTTTTCATCCTATATCAGAAGTTACGAGAGATCCTTTTTTGTCAGCTGTTTTTGGCGGGATTATTATTGGAATTGGCGTTGGCTTAATTATTCGATATGGTGGATCTTTAGATGGCACGGAAATTGTGGCTATTATATTAGATAAAAAAACGGGGTTTTCTATAGGTGAAATAGTCATGTTTTTTAATATTTTTATTTTAGCTAGTGCAGGGTTTATTTTTAGCTGGGATAAAGCAATGTATTCTTTGGTAGCCTATTTTATTGCTTTTAAGGTTATAGACATAACCATTGAAGGGTTAGATGAGTCAAAAGGCATCCTGATTGTTTCGGATAATCCAGATGAAATAGCTGATGCTTTAATGGCTCGTTTAGGAAGGGGAGTGACAATTCTTCATGGTGAAGGTGGATACTCAGGTGATTATAAAAAAATTCTTTATTCTGTTCTTACTCGACTTGAAATTGCTAAACTCAAAGCGATTGTAAAGGAGAAGGACGAAAATGCTTTCATTACAATAACAGATGTACATGATGCCATGGGCGGCAGAGTAAAGAAAAAAGCAATACATTAGTAAGAATTTTATTGTCACACCAAATATATATTAGATTGCATGATAAAATATACTTGCAAGACGTATGTTGATAAAGGA